>NZ_CP083546.1:2225000-2926250 GCF_025144145.1 Leisingera sp. M658 | reverse complement strand
CGATATGCATGTTGGTGATGATGCCGCGTTTGGGGGACATCTTCGCGAACCACTCCAGCGCTTCGGAGTAGCTGAAATGCGTAGGATGCGGGGTGCGCCGCAGCCCGTCCAGGATCCAGATATCCAACGCCTCCAGCTCCGGCAAGGCGGCGTCGGGAATTCTGGACACATCCGGCAGATAGGCCAACCCGCCGATCCGGAACCCCAGCGCGTCGATCGAGCCATGATCGACTTCAAACGGGCGGAAGGTGATTTCGCCGCCAGGGCCATTCACGCTGAAAGGTCCGTCAATGGTCTTCAGGTCCAGGATCGGCGGATAGGGAGAACCATCCGGCTGCGCAAAGGCATAACCGAACCGGTTCAGAAGATCGTTCTGAGTGGCGCCATCGGCATAGACAGGGATGCGCTGGCGCATATTGAAATAGACCATGCGCAGATCGTCGATGCCATGCAGATGGTCGGCGTGGGAGTGTGTGTAAACCACGGCGTCCAGGCGGCTGACCTCTGCATTCAGCAGTTGGCTGCGCATGTCGGGGGTGGTGTCGATCAGCACGGATGTGGTGCCGCCCTCATCAACACGCTCTACCAGCATTGAACACCGCTGGCGCCGGTTCTTCGGGTTCTTGGGGTCGCAGTCGCCCCAATGGCCGCCGATCCGCGGCACCCCGCCCGAGGACCCCGAGCCGAGGATGGTGAACCGCATCTCAGCCATCATGCGGCGGCCTTATACTGGGCAGCCTTCCAGAACAGCCGGTCGAAATTCGCCTGCGTCTGCGCGGCAAAATCGACGTAATCCATACCGAAAACCTCGGCACCCGCTTTGGCGGTAAAGGCGGAATAGGCCGGTTCATTGCGTTTGCCGCGATAGGGCGGCGGCGCCAGATAGGGGGCGTCGGTCTCGACCAGAATGCGCTCCACCGGGGCGGTGGCAAAGATATCGCGCAGCTCCTGGCTTTTGGGGAAGGCGGCGATGCCGGACATCGACATGTAGAACCCCAGATCCAGTGCTTCCTTGGCCAGCTCGGCCGAGGAAGAGAAGCAGTGCATCACGCAAGAATATGCGCCGTTCTTCATCTCCTCGCCCAGAATGCGGGCCATGTCGTCATCCGCCGCGCGGGCGTGGATGATCAGCGGCAGGCCGGTTTCGCGGGCGGCAGCGATATGGATGCGCAAGGACTCCTGCTGCACGTCCTTGCTGTCGGCGGTATAGTGATAGTCCAGCCCGGTCTCGCCGATGCCGACAAATTTGGGGTGTTTGGCAAGGGCAACCAGGTCATCCACCGAGACCAGCGGCTCATCCGCCGCGCTCATCGGGTGGGTGCCCGCGGCATAGAACACCGGCGCATGTGCCTCGGCAATCGCACGCACGGACGCTTCATTCTTCATCTTGGTGCAAATCGTCACCATCCGGGTCACGCCAGCCTCTGCTGCGCTGGCAATCACCTCATCCAGCCGGCCCTCGAAATCGGGGAAGTCCAGGTGGCAATGGCTGTCCGTTATCTGGGGGGTCGCTTGGGTCATCTATCCTCTGCCGCCGTAAGTGCCGCGGGGCCTTCCCGGCCTCAACGCGACGCGGTTTCCTGCATCTTGAAAACCGTATCTAGGACAAGCGCGGCAGGGTCAAGGTTCACCGCCTGCCCGTGGCGGGCGCGGGCGGTCACTTCTGCTGCGAGGTCAGCCCAGGCGCGCGCCTTGCGCGTGTCAGGCGACAGCCGCGACAGCATCGCCGCCTCCTGCGGTGCTGCTTCCGGCGCTGGCGGTACTCCGGTTGCGCCTGTACGCGCCAGCCGGGCCAGCGCCATCTCAGTCAGCGTGAGCAGCAGTTCAAAACGCGCGGAGGCCCCGCGCTGGGCGGCCGCTTCGGCCAGCGCCATGGCACGCTGGCGGTCCAGCTGCGGCATGGAAGCAAGGATCTGCACCAGCTCGGCATAGATCCTGAGCCCGCCCAGATTGATCAGCCGCAGCGCCGCGCCCACGGAACCGCCGGCCAAAGCGGCGAGATTTTCCATGTTCTGAGGCAGTTCAACGCCGGATTGCGCCAATGCGGCCTCCATGTCCGGGGCGGACAGAGGCCCCAGCCGCAGGGTGCGGCAGCGCGAACGGATGGTGGGCAGCAGGCGCGAGGGCTGGTGCGAGATCAGCAGGATGGTCGTCCGCGCGGGCGGCTCCTCCAGCATCTTCAGCAGCGCGTTGGCCGCACTGATATTCATGTCGTCGGCAGCATCGACAATGACCACCCGGCGCCCGCCATCGGTGGCCGACAGGCCGAAGAAGCGGTTCAGCTTGCGGATATCGTCCACCACAATCTGACTGCGCAGCTTGCCCTTGTCATCATAAGAACGGGTGATTGGCGCCAGCCCCGGTTCCGCCAGTGCCTGAATGCGGTGCGAGACCGGGTGTTCGGGATCAATGTCCAATGTCTGCGGCGGGGGCGGGGCGCCGAACAGGCCTTCCTCCGCCGGGGGAGTGGCCAGCAGAAAACGGGCTATCCGCCAGGCCAGCGTGGCCTTGCCCACGCCTTGCGGGCCAGTCAGCAGCCAGCCGTGGTGCAACCGGCCGGAGGTGTAGGCGGTCAGAAAATCCTGTTCCGCCGCGTCCTGGCCGATCAGCTGCCGGGTTTCGCGCGGATGCGGGGCGCCTTCGGCCTGATCTGCGCGCGGCAGGTCGTCATCGGTGCTCATGCCCGGGATCCTTCCAAGGCCGCGTCCGCCAGCCGGCGCACATCTGCGGCAACGGCCTCCACCGGGCGGGCGCCATTGACAACCCGGAAGCGGTCCGCAAACTCCTGCGCCAGCGCCAGGAAGCCCGCGCGCATCTTTTCTTGCAGCCCGATGCCGAAATCCTCGAACCGTTCTTCCTTGCCCTGCCGCCCCTTGGCACGGGCAAGCCCTGTGGCCGGGTCCATGTCGATAAGCAGGGTCAGGTCCGGCTCGCGGCCAATCATCAGCTTGTGCATCTGGTCCACTGCCGCGCGCAAATCACCGCGGGACAACCCCTGATACATCCGCGTGCTGTCAGCAAAACGGTCGCAGATCACCACCTTGCCCGCCGTCAGAGCAGGCTCAATGGTGCGCTCCAGATGGTCGCGCCGCGCTGCCATGAACAACAGCAGCTCGGTCTCCGCCGACCAGCGGTCCGGATCGCCTTCCAGCACCAGGCGGCGGATCTCTTCCGCACCGGGAGAGCCGCCCGGCTCGCGTGTCAGCACCACGTCACGGCCTGCGTCCTGCAGGGATTCCGCCAGCAGGCGGCATTGTGTTGATTTCCCGGACCCGTCGATGCCTTCAAAGGTGATGAACAGGCCGCGCCCTGCGCCAGCCGTCACAGCGCCCCCTCGGGACCGGTCAGAAACTGCTTGATCAGCACCAGCGCGGCGGTCTTCACACGGACCACAAAACCGCCGGCGGGCACGTCAGCTTCGGCCACCAGCGGCAGCCGGACCTCTGGCAATTCCTCGGGCTGCAGCACCAGCTCTGCCAGGCGCTGGCCCTTGGCGACCGGCGCCTCGATCGGGCCGTTATAGACAACTTCGCCTTGAATGGTTTTGGCTGACAGCGACGGCAGCAGGATCTCCAGATCCTTGGCCGGCACCAGCCCTACCGATTGCTCGGCCCCGCGCCAAATTTCGGCTTCGGCGATGGCGACGCCCTCCTGGGCAACGGTTTTTTTGGTAAATTGGCGAAACGACCAGTTAACCAGGGCCTCGGCCTCCTCTGCGCGCCCGCGCTCGCTGTCCAGCCCGGAGACCACAAAGATCACCCGCCGGTCGCCCTGCTGGGCAGAGCCGACCAGGCCATAGCCTGCTTCTTCGGTATGGCCTGTCTTCAAACCATCGGCGCCGATGCCCAGCTTCAGCAGCGGATTGCGGTTGCGGATGTTGGACGGCGCACGGCCGTCGAATTCGAACTTGGTTTCGGCAAACAGCGGGTAATATTCCGGGAAGTCTTCTATCATCCGCTCGGCCAGAATTGCCAGATCATGCACCGACATCCGGTGCCCGGCGGCAGGCCAGCCGTTGGAGTTGGCAAAGGTCGAGGCGGTCATGCCCAGATCCTGGCCGCGTTTGGTCATATAGCGGGCAAAGCCGGCCTCGGTTCCGTCCGGGCTCAGCGCCTCGGCGATCACCACACAGGCGTCATTGCCGGACAGCACGATGATGCCGCGCAACAGGTCCTCAACCCGCACCCGATCCTGGGTGTCCAGGAACATGGTGGAGCCTTTGTAGCTCATCGCGTGCTCGCTGACCGGCAGCGTCTCGTCCAGCGTCAGCCGCCCGTCGCGCAGGGCCTCAAACGCCACATACAGCGTCATCAGCTTGGACATCGAGGCAGGCGGCAGCGGCACGTCGGCGTTCTTGGACAGAAGCACCGTGTCGGTGCCTGCGTCCAGAACATAGGCGGCGCGCGCCTTGGTATCAAAGGCGGCGGCCGGCAGCGCCGGCAGGCTGACCGCCAGCCCCGCCGCCAAAGCCAGCTGCAGAGACGAGATCAGAGTGCGCCCCAGGCGCTTGGCGCCGGGATCAATTGGTGACAGCATAGGCATCCGCAAATCCGGTTTCCTTTACGCTTTTCAACAGCTGGCTGCGTTCAGTCTTGTTCTGCGCCGGGCCAACCAGCACCCGCCAGAACGCCTTGCCGCTGGAGGCTTGCTCGCGCACCACTGGCACCATGCCGGCGCTGCGCATCATGTTGGCCGTCCGTTTGGCATTGGCTTCAACGCTGAAGATGCCGATCTGGATGTAGGGTTTGTCCAGCGCGGAATTCTGCGTTTTGGCTGCCGGCGCCGCCGGCACAGGCGCAGCCGGGGCAGAGGCTTCAATCGCGGCGGCAGCTCCGGCAATCGGATCCAGCGGCGTTTCCGAGATTTCCTGTCCGGCGGCTGCGGCCAGCACCTGGGCGGCATCAACTTCTTCGGCGGTTGCGGGCAGCTCGGCTGTCTGGTCCACAGCCGGGGCCTCGTTGCTGACTTCTTCGCGCCGCAGGGCGGTGACGTTCAGCTCAGCCGGGGCGCCTGCCAGCATTCCCAGCGCGGCGGCCGCGTCAGAGGACACCTGCAGCCGCGGACCCGGAATTTCCCGTTCGCGCCGGAACAGGGCGCCGATCACAAACTGGCCATTGGCATTGTTGCGGATGATCACCCGCTCCGGGTCCTTGGTGTCCGGATGCGCAACCCAGACCCCGCCGATCGACGGGCGCCCGTCCCACAGCCCCGCTTCGGTCACTTGGAACACATCAGGGGCTTCCACGTCGCGCTCGACCAGTTTGGTGCTGCTGGAGGCCTGAACCTCCCCCCCGCCTTTGGCTTTGGGCTGCAAAAAGGCCAGTTTCGGACCGTCTTCACAGCCTGCCATCAACAGCAGACCCAAGACCGCCGCGGCAACCCGCGGGGCCGTCTTTGCTGCCGACATGGTGTCTTTCATGCTCTCATCCTTGCCTGTGCCCGCGGCGCTTTTGCGCCCCCGCCGGAATGCCCGGTCTTCTTGATTTGGCGGCATGATAGCCTGCGCATACGGCCATGAAAACCCTGACGGGCCGCGGCACAAGGGAAACCCGCACGGACGGCATGAATCCGCGCGGCCGGGACAGGGCTGAGATTTCCCTTGCGCTGTGGATTTCCCCTTGCCTCATCCGGTATTGCGTCCTAAACCGCTGAACGGACCGGGGAGGTGGCAGAGTGGTCGAATGCGGCGGTCTTGAAAACCGTTGAACGTGAGAGCGTTCCCAGGGTTCGAATCCCTGTCTCCCCGCCACTTGCCTCCCCCAGCAGAAAACCAGCAGCAAAACCAGCCGCCAGCCCGGGGGCGGACTAGCCTTGCCGCAGCAGGTAGATATCCATGATCCAGCCATGCTCGGCCCGTGCTTTGGCGCGGGTTGCAATGATCTGCTCGGCAACCTCCGCCAGCGGGCCGGCAACGGAAATCTGGTTTTCCATGCCCGCGTAGGCGGTCCAAAAGATCTCTACATCCTGCGCATCAATGGACTGGAACGAACATTCCCCGTCCAGCATGACCACCAGCGTATCCGCGCTGTCCGGCCAGCCGGCCTCGCGCAGTTGCCGCCCCGTGGTGATGGTGAAGGGGGCGCCGATCTCATTCACGGGAATCGCGTGCGCCGCGGTCAGCGCCTGGACCGAAGTGATGCCGGGAATCACTGTCAGTTTGATGTCCGCCTGGGTCTTCAGCCGCTCGGCAATCCGCATGGTGCTGTCATACAGCGACGGATCGCCCCAGACCAGAAACCCGGCCTTGCCGCCCGCAGGCAGATTGGCGGTGATGGTCTGCCACCAGATCCCGGCAATGGCGTCGTGCCAGTCATCCACCCGCTGGCGGTAGCTTTGGGTGGCCTCGTCGCGGACCGGCAGGGTGAATTCGACGATCTTCGGGCCGCCGCCCTTGAATGCCCGGTTGCAGATTGCGCGCCGCAGGCCGGCCAGATCGTCCTTGCCCGCACCCTTGTTGGGGATCAGGATCAGGTCCTGCGCATTCAGCGCGTCGATCGCCTGCAGCGTCATGTGCTGCGGGTTGCCGGTGCCGATGCCGATCAGGCTAAGCTCTATCATGGCTGTGTCTTTCTCAAGGTCCGGACTCATTCCGGCTCTGCCAGCGGGCCGTAAAGGATCAGCACCGGCGCAGAGGTTTTCATCTCCCGCAGCAGGCTGGGCAGCGCGCCCACAGTGTGGCGGTGCAGCGACTGTTCCGGTGTCGAGACGCCAAGCGCCACCAGCGCCGGTGTGGCGTCCGGCAGGCCGGCTTCCATCAGCTTTTCCGACAGGTCGGCAAAGGTGCGCTTGCCCATATACACAACCGTGGTGGCTTCGCCGTCTGCAAGGGCTGCCATGTTCAGGTCATCCGGCAAGCCGCCAGTCACGTCATGGCCGGTGATGAATTGCAGCCGCCGCGCCGTCTTGCGCCGGGTGAGCGGGATGTTTGCCGCCGCCGCCGCCGCCGAGGCTGCGGTCACACCGGGCACGATCTCAAACGCTATGCCTGCTTCGCGCAGCGCTGTCATTTCTTCCTCAAGCCGCCCGAAAACGCCCGCGTCGCCCGACTTCAGCCGCACCACATTGAGGCCGGAGGAGGCATAATCCACCAAAAGCCGGCTCACATGGTCCTGTTTGGGCGAGGGGCGGCCCGCCCGTTTGCCGACGCCGACTAGATCGGCGTCTTCGCGCGCGTGGCTCAGGATCGGCCCCGAGGACAGATCGTCAAACAGCACCGCATCCGCCGCTTCCAGCCGTTTGACCGCCTTCACGGTCAGCAGCTCCGGATCGCCAGGGCCGGAAGAGACAAAGCTGACAAAGCCGCTCATGCCTGCTCTCCGGTGATCAGGTGAAAGAAGGTGCCAGTGACATTGCCCTTGATCGAGCCGGTCTCGGGCACCGGCCCGCCGTCAGCATCCATGACGTTGGCCAGGGGCGCGTCGGGTTCTTCCAAAATGGTGGAATAGTGGAACTCATGCCCGCGTAAGGCGCAGCCCGCGTCAAACCCCGGCATGCCCGCCTGCAGGAACGCCCGGCGGTAGCCGAGGTGGAATTTGCGCTTCTCGTATGAGGTCACAAGACCCAGAAGGCCGAGCATCCGGTGGCGGTTGCCCGCCTTGTCGATCAGCGCTTCGCCCAGGGCCATATAGCCGCCGCATTCGCCATGCACCGGCTTGGTTTCAGCATGTTTGCGCAGCCCTGCGCGGAAGGTCTCCGCCGCCGCCAGTGTGCCGCCATGCAGTTCCGGATAGCCGCCAGGCAGCCAGACCAGATCGGCGTCCGCAGCGGGCGCCTCATCCGCCAGCGGCGAGAACGGCAGGATCTCTGCCCCCGCCGCCCGCCATCCGGTCAGCAGATGCGGGTACGTAAAGGAAAACGCCGCATCCCGCGCCAGCGCAATCCGCTGCGCAGGCGGCTGGGGCAGGCTGGCCGGTGCAGGTGCCTGACCGGCCAGGGCTGCAGCCTTGATTGCCTCCAGATCGACATTCTCGCGCAGGAACGCCGCATAGCCTGCAATCGCCGCTTCCAGATCGGGATGCTCCACCGCCTGGATCAGTCCCAGATGCCGTTCCGGCAGCGCCAGATCGCCGCGCCGGGGCAGGGAGCCCAGCACCTTGATGCCGGCCTTTTCCATCCCCAGACGGGTCAGCCGCTCATGCCGCGGGCTGGCAACCCGGTTCAGAATGACCCCGGCAAAGGGCACATCGGTGTCATAGTTCTTGAACCCCAGCGCCGTGGCGGCAGCGGATTGCGCCTGTCCGCCCACATCCACCACCAGCACCACCGGCCAGCCCATGCGCTTGGCGGTCTCGGCAGAGGAGCCGAAACCCGACTGCCCGCGCGTGGCAACACCGTCATAAAGCCCCATCGAGCCTTCACCGATGCAGATTTCAGCACCTGCCGCCTGACTGGTGACCGCATCCAGCAGGTGTGCGTCCATCGCCCAGGTGTCGAGGTTGAAGCTGGGGCGCTTGGCCGCTGCCAGATGGAAGGCCGGGTCAATATAGTCCGGCCCGCTTTTGTAGGGCTGCACCACAAGGCCGTCTTCGGCCAGGGCACGCAGCAGGCCCAGCATCACGGTGGTCTTGCCGGTTCCCGAAGAGGGCGCCGAGATCATCAATCCGGGAGGGTTCATATCTGTCATGGTCTCAATCGTCCCCTCAATCGTCGCCATGGGTCCAGCTCGACCACGGGCTTTCAGCACTTTGCGGCCGGTAGCGGCGGTCGTATTCGGTGGCGTAAAGGCAGCTCTCGTCAAAACCTTCGCCCTTCAGCACCGGTCCCACTAGGATCAGCGCAGTACGGGAAATCTTTTCGTCCAGCGAGTCCTTCAGCGTTTCCAGCGTTGCCCGGATGATCTGCTGATCCGGCCAGCTGGCGCGGTAGACCACAGCGACCGGGCAGTCAGCCCCGTAATGCGGCGTCAGGCTCTCCACCACATGATCCAGATTGCCGATCGACAGGTGGATTGCCAGCGTGGTGCCGGTACGTGCGAAATTCTCCAGCGACTCGCCCGCAGGCATCGAAGACGCCCGCCCCGGTGTGCGCGTCAGCACCACCGACTGGCCAAGGCCGGGCAGTGTCAGCTCGGTTCCCAGTGCCGCAGCCGCCGCAGCAAAGGACGGCACGCCGGGGGTGACGCTGACCGGGATGCCCTCGGCCTTCAACCGCCGGATCTGCTCGCCCATCGCGGACCACACCGACAGATCGCCGGAATGCAGCCGTGCCACGTCCTGACCTGCCGCATGCGCCGCCTTGATTTCACCCACGATGGCGTCCAGATCCATCGCCGCCGTGTTCACTACCTTGGCGTCCGGGGGGCAGTGGCTCAGGATTTCCTCCGGCACCAGCGAACCCGCATATAGGCACACCGGGCAGGCCGCGAGGATATCGCGCCCGCGTAAGGTAAGAAGGTCGGCAGCGCCCGGTCCGGCGCCAATGAAGTGAACGGTCATGGCTCAAGTCTCTCTGCTATGGCCGCGGTGGCAAGCCCATCCGCGGTGACAACTCTTGGGGCGAGAAGGCGCGCCTTTGCGCCCGGCACCCCATGGCGCGCGCCGACCAGCGCCGCGGCTTCCGCCAGCGACCCGGTGCCGAACCGTGCCTTGATCCGGGGCGAGCAGGTCAAGGTCTGCTCTCCGGCAATATCCTGTTCCTGCAAGGCAATCACCGGCAGGCCGATGCTGCGCGCAAACGCTTGCATGACAGGCGTACCGGCTTTCTCCGCAACCGAAGCCAGCGCATCCACATGCTCACCAGTCAGCGCCAGCGCCGCCTGCAAATCCGCTGCCGTTGCAGCCTCGCGAAAACCGATCCCCGCCACTTTCATCGGGTGACGCTCCACTGAATAACGGGCCGCGCCCGCCGCCAGTCGCGCATGGTTCCCAAGGGGCCGGCCTCGGCGATCTCAGCCTTCAGCAGATGACCGCCGCGCGCCGCATGGGCCTGCATCAGCAGTGTTTCCGTTTCCAGCGTGACACCATTGGCCACCAGCCGGGTTCCTTCCGGCAGGATCTCCCACAAATGATCCAGCACCTCTTGTGAGCCGCCGCCGCCGATAAACACGCAATCGGGCAGGGGATTGCCCTGCAGCACATCCGGGGCTTTGCCCAGAACCGCCGTCATCCGGTGATCTAACCCAAACCCCGCCGCATTGGCGCGGATATTCTCCAACCGGCTCTCGCGCGGCTCAAATGCAATTGCCCGTGCGCCCGGTGCGGCCAGACACCACTCAACAGAAATGGACCCGGAACCGCCGCCAATATCCCACAACAGCTCTCCCGCACGCGGCGCCAGCGCCGACAGTGTCAGCGCCCGGATGGGCCGCTTGGTGATCTGCCCGTCGCTGGCGAAATGCGCCTCCGCCAGCCCCGAAGCCTGCGGCAGCCCGGGCCGCATGGCCTCGATGGCCATAAGGACCGGAGTCCCCCCTGGCGGCAGGTCCCAAGCTTCGGCAGTGGCATGGAACAGCCTTTCCTTGGGACCGCCAAGCCGCTCCATCACATGCAGCCGCGCATCCGGCTGGCCATTGGCAACCAGCCAGGCCGCCAATTCCGCAGGCGCCGCCCCATCCCGCAAGGTGCAGATCACCCGAACACCCCGGCCCAGCAGCGGCAGCAGCCGCGCGTAAGGCGCCGCATGCAGCCCCAAGCATAGCACCTCTTCCAGTTTCCAGCCCAGAAGGTTGGCCGCCAGTGCAAAACACGATGGCGCCGGGTGCGACACCCACTCACCCGCCTCCAGGTCCCGCATCAGCGAGCCGCCGGCCCCATGCCAGAACGGATCGCCCGAGGCCAGAACAACAACGCGCCGCCCCCGCGCCGCCAGCACTGGTTCGATGGAGAACGGCACCGGCCAGGGCTGGCCCTTGGTTCCAGCGCCAGCCAATTCCAGATGCCGCGGGCCGCCTATGATCACTTCGGCTTCCGCAAGCGCCTTCCGGCTTGCATCGCCCAAGCCTTCCAGTCCATTTTCGCCCAGACCAATGATTGTGAGCCACGGGTTAGACATGACACGCATCCTTCTTCTGGGCGGCACTACCGAGGCCTCGCAATTGGCCAAAACCCTTGCGGAAACTGGCGCGGATGCGGTGTTTTCCTACGCGGGTCGCACAGCCAACCCCGTCAGCCAGCCGCTGCCCACCCGTGTCGGCGGTTTTGGCGGCGCTGACGGGCTGGCAGCCTACCTGAAGAGTGAGAACATTACCCATGTGGTCGATGCAACCCACCCCTTTGCCGCGCAGATGAGCACCAATGCGGTCCACGCCTGCGAAGCGGCGGGTGTGAAACTCTGCGCCTTGGAACGCCCGGCCTGGCAAGCGGGGGAGGGCGACACTTGGGTTCATGCCGGGACTATTGATGAAGCCGTCAACGCTTTGCCCGACGCCGCGGCACGGGTGTTTCTGGCCATCGGCAAGCAGAACCTGACCCAGTTCGCAGTGAAACCCCAGCATCACTACCTGCTGCGGCTGGTGGATGCGCCGGAGACCAACCTGCCGCTGCCGCACACCACGGTCGAAATCGCCCGCGGGCCGTTTGACGCGGCGGGCGACACTGCCCTGATGCAGCGCCACGGCATCACCGATGTGGTTGCCAAAAACTCCGGCGGCGCGGGGGCTGCGGCCAAGCTCACGGCTGCGCGCACCCTCGGCCTGCCGGTCATCATGATCGGCAGACCGCAGGTGCCCAAACGCCCCATTTTGAGCAGCGTGGCAGAGGTGATGGCCTGGCTGTCTCATCCCTCGGCTTAGACTTCAGCCGCATAGCGGGGGGTATAGACGTAATTGCCAACCCGCCGCGTGTCGCGGTTGCCGACAATCACCACGGTGCGCATATCGGCCATCTCGGGTGTGGCATCCTTCAGCGGCACGGTCAGCAGCTCTTGCCCCGGCTTGGTCACGTCGCGGGCAAATGTGATCAGCGTCTCCTCACCGCAGGCCTCGCGCAGGATCTCCAAAGCGCGGGCAAACTGATGCGGCCGGGACTTAGAGCGCGGATTGTAAAACGCCATTGCCAGACCAGCCTCGCCGACCAGCTGCAGGCGCTTTTCAATCAGGCTCCAGGGTTTCAGATTATCGCTGAGGTTGATGGCTGCGAAATCATGCCCCAACGGTGCCCCGATGGCGGCCGCGGCGGCCAGCATTGCGGTGATGCCGGGCAGAACCTTGATCTCCAGATCCAACCATGCCGGATGGCTTTCCGCATTGTTTTCAAGCGCTTCGAACACGGCAGATGCCATGGCGAACACACCGGGATCACCAGAGGACACCACAACAACGCGCTTGCCTTCAGCCGCCATTTCCAGCGCATGGGTGGCGCGGTCCACTTCGACCCGATTGTCAGTGGCGTGCAGGGTCAGCCCCTCGCGCGGCGCGATGCGCTTCACATAAGGGATGTAGCCCACGATATCCGTGGCCTCATCAATGGCGTCGCGCACTTCCTGCGTCACCAATGCCTCGTTGCCGGGGCCAAGCCCCGCAATCACTACCCAACCGTTTTGCGATAGTTTCATGGCCGGCGCCCCTGTCCGTGAACCAATACGATGGAGAAATAAGGCACCTCGCCGTCGATCTCCGAGAGCTTCTGCACGGTCTGCCCTGGCATGGTGCCGCGTTCGACCAGCCAGGCGTCTTCGGCGCGGCCCGCGCGTTCCAGCGCGCGGCGCAGTTTGGGCAGGTTACGGCCGATCTTCATCACCACCAGCGCGTCGGTTTCCGCCGCGCGTTTGGCCAATTCCTCCTCGCTGAGGGTGGCCATGGCGACGGTCAGCACATCGTCTCCCCAGGTAATCGGCTGGCCGGAGGCGGTCCAGCAGCCGGACATGCCAGTGATGCCGGGGATAATCTCCTGCGCGGCCCGTCCCTGCAGGCGGGTATAAAGATGCATGTAAGAGCCATAGAGGAACGGGTCGCCCTCGCACAGCACCACCACGTCTTCGGTCTGTGCAATCTCGGCCAGCGTATCAGCCCATTGGTCATAGAACTCCGCCAGCACCCGGTTGTACTCAGGGTCCGAGAAATGGATTTCGGTGGTGACCGGGTATTCCATCGCGTGTTCGGTGACGCCGTCGGCCAACATGCCCTCGACAATGGCACGGGCTTGGCCCTGACGCCCTGCTTTGCGGAAATAGGCAATGTGGCGCGCGCCGGAGATCATCCGGTGCGAGCGCACGCTCATCAGATCGGGATCACCGGGACCAAGCCCGGCACAGATGACTTTACCCTTGGAAACGGTCATGGGTTACTCTTTCCAGCTCGCCAGCGCGTTGACGGCGGCGACGGTGATGGCAGAGCCGCCAAGACGGCCTTTGACGATCATTGACGGCACCGGCAGGTCCTGCATCAGCGCATCCTTGGATTCCATCGCACCGACAAAACCCACGGGGCAGCCGATGATCGCGGCGGGGCGGGGGCACGCGGGGTCTAGCAGCATATTCAGCAGATGGAACAGCGCGGTAGGGGCGTTGCCGATGGCGACCACGGCGCCTTCCAGTTTCGGGCGCCACAGTTCCAGCGCGGCAGCGGAGCGGGTGTTGGACATTTCCTTGGCCAGATCCGGCACTTTCGGGTCGCGCAGGGTGCAGATCACCTCGTTGTCCGCGGGCAGGCGCGGGCGGGTGATGCCTTCGCTGACCATATAGGCGTCGCACAGGATCGGCGCGCCACTCGCAAGGGCCGCACGGGCGGTCTCGGCCATGCCGTCGGAAAACCGCACATGCTCTTCCAGCCCCACCATGCCAGCGGCGTGGATCATGCGGACAACAACGCTTTCCTCGTCCTTGTTGAAGCGGGCCAGATCGGCCTCGCGGCGGATGGTGGCAAAGCTTTCGGCGTAGATCGCGGCGCCGTTGGTTTCATAGGTGTGGCGCATGTCAGCTGCCCTCTGTCAGAAGTTCGGGAGCGGCGCGCAAGGCATCGGCGCTCAGGTGGGTCTTTAGCGGCTGATCCGCGGCGGTGCCATGGCGGATCAGGGAGAAGTCGTCTTGGGCCGTTGCGGTCAGGGTGAGCGCGGCGGCGCCGGGGCAGGCGCAGCCCTTGGCGCAGCCGGAGATATGCAGCTTTGTCCCCGCGGGAACATGCGGCGCTAAGTCCCGTGCGAGATCGCGGGTGGAAGACAGCGCCTGCAGGCAGCCGGGTGCGCCGGTGCATGCGATGACTTGCAGGCGCGGATCCGTTGCATCCAGGATCAGCCCCGGCAGGGGCGGCAGGCTGGCGGCCCCTTCCACCAGCAGCGCGCGCCAGGGAGTGAGGCGGATTGCGCCGTGATCTGCAAGGTCCGCCAATGTGGCGGCGGGCATCTGGCCGAATTCCAAAGCGGCGAGTGTCCCCGCGGGGACAGCGCCCGGTTTTGCGGTGAAGCTGGTGGTTGCCATGGTTGCGGCATACGCCGCCGGCGGCCCGCGGCGCGCGATGAGACGGCGCATCCTGCCACGGCCCTCGGGCGCGCCGCCTTGTTTCAGGAACCAGCGGGCAAGGGCGAGGGCTTCGGCAACGGCGGATTCACGTGTGACGGGCAGGCCGGTCTCAGAACCGTCGGCGCGCAGGATGAGGGCCTCGCCTATTCGCTCAACTCGGATGTCGGCGGCGGTGTCCTGCAGGACCGGCGCCGCGCCGCAGTCGACGGCAAAGCCGAATTTCCCGGGCAGGGTGAGGTCTGCGGCGGCGGTCAGTGCGGCGCTGAGATCCGTGGCGATGGCGTGGGTGTCGTCACCCGTTGCCCAGAACGGGGCGAGGAGGACATTGCGGCGGGCTTCGGCGCGAGCGTCCGGGTCGATCAGGCCAAGATCGCGCAAGGCTTCGATCAGCTCTGCGTGACCGTCTTCGCGGATGCCGCGCATCTGCAGGTTGGCGCGGGCGGAAATATCCAGCAGGCCGTTGCCGAACTCTTGCGAAAGTCTTGCCACACCGCGCGCCTGGGTTACGGAAAGTTTACCAAGCGGCGCGCGCACCCGCACCACCAGACCGTCGCCCGACATCATCGGGCGCAGCGCACCGGGGCACCAGCCGTAAACTTTGGGTTCGGGTGCAGCACTCATGCGGCGCCCTCCAGACCGGCCATGATGGAGTTGCGCCGGGTGCTCCAGAGGCCCGCGTCGAACAAGGCGCGGAAGCGGTCGCGCATCGCCTGAAGAGCGGCGGGGTTTTCGCGCTCCATGAACGCCACCAGATCGTCGCGGCCCAGCGTGGCCTCGAAATAGAGGTCAAACAGATGCGGCTGCACCACCTGCGCCAGATGCGCAAAGGCGGCCATGTGGTCCAGCGTGGCGGCGATCTCGGCGCCGCCACGGAAGCCGTGGTTCATCATTGAGGTCGCCCAGTCCGGGTTGGCGGCGCGGGCGCGGGTGACGCGGGCGATTTCTTCGCCCAAGCTGCGCGCCTGCGGCTTGTCCGGGCGGGTCGCGTCCATGTGGTAGAGGGCGGGCGTTTTCTGACCGATGCGGGC
The DNA here is from genome assembly GCF_025144145.1 of Leisingera sp. M658. NCBI lineage: Bacteria > Pseudomonadati > Pseudomonadota > Alphaproteobacteria > Rhodobacterales > Roseobacteraceae > Leisingera > Leisingera sp. M658. The sequence continues at coordinate 2,910,831 of NZ_CP083546.1, read as the reverse complement.
CATTGCGGCGGCAAATCCAGCCTCATGCGCGGCATAGTCCGAGGCGACCAGCAGGTCGGTTTCCGGCAGATCCTGCAAATGCACAAAACTGTCGGCGCTATGCAGGCGGGTCTCCAGTGCCTCGCGGGCGTCGCTTATGGCGCCTTTGGCGTCGATGGCGTGGGAGGAGGCGTTGAGCCAGGCCTCGCCTGCGGCGGCGCGGGCCTCGTCGGTGTAGTCATCCAGATGCGGGTTCATCGAGAGGCCGTACTGGCCCGGTTTTGGACCAAAAACGCGGGGGATCTCGGTGAGATAGGGGTTGTCCGTTTGCGCTTCCTCGCGCTGGGCGAGAGCGGCGGCAGCAGTTTCGAACATTTGCGCCAGGCCGGGAAAGACGTCGCGAAACAGGCCGGAGACGCGCAGGGTCACGTCGATGCGCGGGCGGTGCAGCATTGAGAGCGGCAGCACGTCGAAGCCGGAGACGCGCTCGGAGTTTTCATCCCATTTCGGGGCGATCCCTGCGAGGTGCAGCGCCATGGCAAATTCCTCGCCGGCGGTGCGCATGGTGGCGGAGCCCCAGAGGTCGATCACCAGGCCCTTGGGCCAGTCGCCGTGGTCCTGAAGGTGGCGGCGCAGCAGCTCTTCCGCCAGTTTGACCCCTTGCGCATGCGCCGCCCGCGACGGCACCGCCCGCGGGTCGGTGGTAAAGAGGTTGCGCCCCGTTGGGATCACGTCCGAGCGGCCCCGGAATGGCGAGCCGGAGGGGCCGGGCGTCACGATCCGGCCATCGAGGGCGGTGATCAGCCCTGCGCGTTCCTCAGCCCCGCATTGGCCGGTGCCGAAGATATGCAGCCCCTCTCCGTACTGGCTTTCCTTGATGTCGCAGACAAAAGCGTCGATGCGGGTGATCGCCTCGGCGGGGGAGGTGCCGGGGGTGAGGCCAAGGTCAGCCTCCACACCTGTTCCCTGTGCTTCGGCGCGGATGTCACCGATCAGCCGGTCGCGGCGGGCCGGATCCAGACCGTCGGCGGTGGAATACTCATCCAGCAGGCTTTCCAGCCGGGCCATCCCGTCGGGCAGGCTGGTCTGCGCCAAGGGTGGCGGCAGGTGGCCGAGGGTGATGGCGCCGATGCGGCGTTTGGCCTGGGCGGCTTCGCCCGGATCATTGACGATGAAGGGGTAGGCGACAGGCAGCGGGCCGGTCAGAACCTCGGGCCAGCAGGCGCCCGACAGCGCCACCGCCTTGCCCGGCAGCCATTCCAGCGTGCCATGGGCACCGATGTGGACAAGGGCATCGGACTGGATGCGCAGCCACAGGTAAAACGCTACATAGGCGTGGCGCGGGGTGCGGTCGAGATCGTGGTAATCATCGACGCGGGTTTTGACTTCGCCGCGTTCGGGTTGCAGCGCGATCAGGGCCTTGCCTGCGCGCAGGGCCTTGAAATGAAAGGCATCATCACGGCAGTCTGCGTCTTGGTTCGGGGCGCCCCAGGCCTCTGCCAGGGTGTTTTGCAGGTCTTGCGGCAGGCTGGCGAGGGCTGCGCGGTAGTCTTCCAGCGGGACGCTGAGGGTCTCATCCATCAGCCTCAGGCCGGTGTTTTCCTGCGGCTCCACGGTATAGCCCTGATCCCACAATTCGCGCAGGATCTCGTCACAAGAGGCCAACGCGTCCAGCCCGACGGCATGGGCAAGGTTGTGGTCGCGGCCCGGATAGGTGGAGAGGATCAGGGCAAGGCGTTTGTCTGCGTTGGGCAGTTCGCCAAGGCGCAGCCAGCCCTCGACCCGGTCAACAGCGGCTTTGACGCGATCCGCATCGGCGCGGTGGGCAAAGCGGGAATACTGCAGGTCCGGGTCTTTCCGGCCCGGGGATTTGAAGCTGACAACGCCTGCGAAGATGCGGCCGTCGACTTCGGGCAGCACGACATGCATGGCGAGGTCGGCAGGCGACAACCCCCGGTCGGCCTCGGCCCAGTCTTTGCGGCGGGCGGTGGAGAGGGCGACCTGGAACACCGGGCAGCCGGTGGTGCTGAGCGGCGAGGCGCTGCCGTCGGTGCCTTGGGCCGAAAACGCGGTGGCGTTGATGATGGCGGCAGGGGACAGCGCGGGGAGAGTTTCGCGCAGCCAGTCAGCGGCGGCGGGGGCCTTGAGGCTGGCGGCGAAGATGCCATAGGCGGCGTATCCGCGGGCGCGCAGCTCAGCGATCAGCGCATCGACCGGACCGGTGTCGGCAGCAGTGAGGTAGGAGCGGTAGAAGCTGACCAGCACCAGCGGTTTGTCTTGCGCGGGCAGATCCGCCAGTACGCCTTTGGCCGGGTCATAAAACCCATGCTGCGGCATGGATTTGAGGCCCAGCACCGGGCCGGCATAAAGCCCTGCCGCGAGGGACAGCTGGGCGAGGGCGGCCTGTGCGGCAACGGCGCCGCCGGCATCGCACAAGGCCTGCAGGCGGCGCAGGGTGGAGACGGGCAGGGTGGACAGCTCATCCAGCCGGGCATCCTCGCGCCCGTCAGCAGGCAGGATCGCCAGCGCAATGCCCTTGCGGCGGGCGAGGTCCTGCAGGGTGGCGAGGCCATAAGACCAGTAGCTTTCACCGCCGATCAGGCGGACCAGGATGCCTTTGGCGCCTTCAAGTGTCTGTTCCGCGTAGACGTCGACCGAGAGCGGGTGCTTGAGCGCGACCAGATTGGCGACGCGCAAGGAGGGCAGCCTGCCGTCCGCGCGATGCCATCCCGCCGCAAAAGCGCCGAGGTCGCTGTCGGAAAACGACAGCACCACAAGATCGCCGGGCGTCTGCCCGAGATCCTGCGGGGTATCGGTCTCATCAAGGCCGTGGCTTTCGCGGAAGACGACGTGCATGGATCAGGCCTTTGTTGTCTGGCAGGCGGTGGGCGCTCTGAGGGCTGCGCCCGAGCCTGGGAGGGTGCGAATGCGCCCTCCCATTTTGCCGAAGGCAAACCTCCGGTTTGACGGGAGGGTCGGGCGCAGCCCGGCCTGCGGCCGGGCGGTGTCATCTGAAATGATGTGCCAAACCCGCATAGCTTCAGGCGCCCAGTGCGGCGCGGATGGCCGGGGCGTCGATGTCGTCATGCTCGGCGATAACCACCAGGGCGGTTTTGCGCGGCTGCGCGCCCCAGGGCTGATCGTATTGGGCGCGCAGGCGCTCGCCCACGGCCTGTACCAGCATCCGCATCGGCTTTCCTTCCACCGCCACATAACCTTTGACGCGCAGGATGTTGCGCTCGCGGGCGAGTTTCACGATGGCATTTTGCAGCGCTTCCGGGTCGGATACTTCGCCCAATTCGACAACGATGCTTTCAAAATCGTCATGCTCGTGGTCGTGGTGGCCGTCGTGGTGGCTGGGGCGGGCGTCCAGATCATCCTCGGCAGCGGCGCCCAGGCCCAGGATGATGCGCGGGTCGATCACGCCTTCGCTCATCGGCAGGATCGGCAGCTTGCGGGGCGCTTCGGCCTCGATCACCGCGCGGGCTTTTTCGACGCCTGCGTCGCCGGCCAGATCGGCCTTGGACAGCAGAACGATGTCAGCGCAGGAGATCTGGTCCTCGAATACCTCGGACAGCGGGGTTTCGTGGTCGATGCTGTCGTCCGCTTCGCGCTGGGCCTGCACGGCGTCCAGATCGGGGGCGAACTGGCCCTTGGCCACGGCCTCGGCGTCCGCCAGGGCAATCACCCCGTCGACGGTGATGCGGGAGCGGATCGCGGGCCAGTCAAACGCCTTCAGCAGCGGCTTGGGCAGGGCCAGGCCGGAGGTCTCAATCACGATATGGTCCGGTTTTTCGGGCAGGGCCATCAACTGTTCGATGGTGGGGATGAAGTCATCGGCCACGGTGCAGCAGATGCAGCCGTTGGCCAGCTCCATGATGTTTTCCGCCGGGCAGTTGTCATCGGCGCAGGATTTCAGGATATCGCCGTCCACACCGGCGGTGCCGAATTCGTTCACGACCACGGCCAGACGCTTGCCCTGCGGGTTTTGCATCAGGTGGCGGATCAGGGTGGTTTTGCCTGCGCCCAGAAAGCCGGTGATGACAGTGACGGGGATCTTGTTGAGATCGCTCATGATTACTCCTCGGAGAAGAACTTGGCCGGCGGGATGCGGGCAACAGATTGCTTGCGGAAGGTTTGCGGGCGTTCACGCCACGGCACGACGCCGTCAGCGGTGCCGGCATAAGCTGCCGCGCCTTCCAGAATTTCGGGAACATGCTGGTCAGGGTCGAGGTCGCCGTAGACATAGGTCCAGCGTTCTGCGCCGCCGATCAGCGCAACAGCGCAGCCGCGCTTGCAGGACGACAGGCATTCGACGCCACGCAGACGGACGCCTTCGGGCATTCCGGCCTCTTCCAGCGCTGCGTGCAGGATGGCACCAGGGCGGGCGGCCTCGGGGTCGGCGCCCTCGCGGCGGCAGGTGAGGCATACGGTCAGCGTGACCGGTCCCGGGGTGCTGGCAGATTGGCCTGCCATGTCGTCAGCCATTGGCGCGTCTCCTGTCGCGGCAGGGCGTGCGGGATGGCCGAAAAGGGACCAGTCGTGCGAGCCCCTTACCCGGTCGCAGAACACCCCGTCTGCCCGTTGATCTCTCCTTCGCTGGCAGGTCTCCCGGCTTGCGGATGCCAAGGCGCAGGGCCTTGCCGGCTATCCTGCCTTCCCGGGGATCACCCAGTGGCATGGCGGCCTCATCCGGTCACGGTCGCGGGGGCGGCTGTGCTTCGGCCCGAAAGCCTTCACATTCCCTCTTCGCCTGTTTTCACAGGAACCAGCTGAACCCCCTTGCGCTATCGTGCCCTTCTTTGTCAAGACATGGGTCAAACAGCTGGAGAGCCCCCAATGAGCGAAAAGTCTGAAACCGGCATCTCAGAAGAAGAAGCCGCCCGTCATACGTCCAAGATGGCCAAGAAAAAGGCCGCGCGCGACCGGATGATGAAGACCAAGGAGGGCGAGAAGGGCCTGATTATCGTCCACACCGGACCGGGCAAGGGCAAATCCTCGTCGGGGTTCGGGATGATCATGCGCTGCATCGCGCATGGGATGCCGTCCGCCGTGGTGCAGTTCATCAAGGGTGCCTGGCAGACCGGCGAACGCACGCTGATCGAGGAGAACTTCAGCGATCTCTGCCAGTTCTACGCGATGGGCGAAGGCTTTACCTGGGAGACACAGGACAAGGCCCGCGACATTGCCGCCGCGCAGAAGGGCTGGGAGAAGGCCAAGGAGATGATCCTGGATGAGCGCAACACCATGGTGCTGCTGGACGAGATCAACATCGCGCTGCGCTATGACTATCTGGATCTTGAGGAGGTTTTGGAGTTCCTGGTGGAGCAGAAGCCGCCGATGACCCATGTGGTTCTGACAGGCCGCAACGCCAAGGAAGAGCTGATCGAGATTGCCGATCTGGTGACCGAGATGGGGCAGATCAAGCACCCGTTCCGCGCCGGTGTGAAAGCGCAGAAGGGGGTGGAGTTTTAATCCCTTTCAGGCTGCAGTATTGAGCGGGCTTGAGGTTTTGCGCTTTGCTTCGCAAATCGCCGGGGGGCGGGGGCGCTGCCTTCGGCAGCGCCCCCGCCCGGCCCAACGCTTTTCAGGGAACCTCTGGTTCATTGAAAAGGGGCGGGAGTGCCCCGGCCTTTGAAGTCCGGACTGTTAGCGCGCATGCGGAATTAAGCTGCCAGCCGGGCGGCTTTCTCGCTGATATAGGCATCGACCGCTGCGCGCTGTCCTTCATCCAGGCGCAAACCCAATTTAGTGCGGCGCCACAGGTAGTCGTCGCCTGAACGCACCCACTCGCGGGCAATTGACCAGTCGAGTTCCCGTGCGGTGATTGTTGCGCCGAAATCCTGGCCCAGATCAGCGGCGGATTTGGCATCGCCCAGCACCTCCCAGGACTCCAGCCCGTAGGCGCGGATCAGCCGGGCGGCCCAATAGGCGCTCAGGAACGGATAGTCCGCTGCCAGCTTGGCTTTTAGCGTCTCCACATCCGCCACCGCAAAATCACCGCCGGGCAGGGCCACGCCTGCGGTCCAGTCCGACGGCAATTGCGGGAAAACCTTGCCGATTTTCGCCAGCGCGGCCTCGGCCAGCTTGCGGTAGGTGGTGATCTTGCCGCCAAAGACATTCAGCAGCGGCGCCTGTGCTTGATCCAGCGTCAGCACATATTCGCGGGTGGCCGCAGTGGCCGAGCTGGCACCGTCGTCATAAAGCGGCCGCACGCCGGAATAGGTCCAGACAATATCCGCGCGCTTCAGTGGCTGTTCGAAGTATTGCGACGCAAAATCAATTAGATAATCCTGCTCGGCCTCCGTGCAGTGCGGTTTGGTCTCCGGATCCGGATGGTCGGCGTCGGTGGTGCCGATCAGGGTGAAATCCTGCTCGTAAGGAATGGCAAAGATGATCCGCCCGTCAGTGCCCTGAAAGAAATAGCAGCGGTCATGGTCGAACAGTTTTGGCACCACGATGTGGCTGCCGCGCACCAGGCGGACGTTTTCGCGGCTGTTCTGGCCCAGTTTTTGCTTCAGCACGTCGGCAACCCAGGGCCCGCCTGCATTGACCAGCATCTTGGCCCGGTGTTCCTTCTCCTCGCCAGTGGCGTGATCCTTCACGGTGACAACCCAGTGATCAGAGTGGCGCTGGGCTGACAGAACCTCGGTCCGGGTCAGGATTTCGGCGCCGCGCGCCTGTGCATCGCGGGCATTCAGCACCACCAGGCGGGCGTCTTCGATCCAGCAGTCGGAGTATTCGAACGCGGTCTGAAACTTGCCCTTCAGCGGCCTGCCTGCGGGATCGTGCGACAGGTCCAGTTTCGCGGTGCCAGGCAGGATGCCGCGTTTGCCCAGGCTGTCATACAGAAACAGCCCCAGCCGGATCAGCCAGGCCGGGCGGCGGCCGCGGGTCCAGGGCATGAAGGTGGTAAGCAGTTTCGACGTCGGCGTTTCGCTATCAAAGCGCATGTCCTTGTGAAACGGCAGCACAAACCGCATCGGCCAGGAGATGTGCGGCATCGCCTTCAGCAGCACTTCGCGCTCGATCAGCGCCTCACGCACCAGGCGGAATTCAAAGTATTCCAGATAGCGCAAGCCGCCGTGAAACAGTTTGGTCGAGGCCGAGGAGGTGGCGGAGGCCAGATCGTTCATCTCTGCCAGTGTCACCGACAGGCCGCGGCCCGCGGCGTCGCGGGCGATGCCGCAGCCGTTGATGCCGCCGCCGATGATGAAAAGGTCCATAACAGGCGTGTCAGTCATTTTCGCTGCTTTCGTTTTGTCCTGCGGTCAGGATCCGGGTGCCTGCGGCCTGCGCCGCCTCGGCAAACTCATTGGGAACGGGGCGGTCGGTGATCACCACGTCCAGCTCTGCCACATCGCAGATCCGCACCGGAGCAGAGCGGGCGAACTTGCTGCCGTCGCAAACCAGCACACGCTGGCGGGCGTTTTTCAGGATCGCTCGGGCAACCGAAACCTCGCGGGCGTCGTGATCCATCACGGCGCCGTCGGGATCCAGTGCCGAGGCGCCGATGACGGCGAAATCGACCTTGTAGCGGGACAGGAATTCAACCGCGTCCTCGCCCACAATAGCACCGTCGCTTTGCCGCACAGTGCCGCCGGCCAGGATCAATTCCTTGGCCTGGCCGCCCATCATCAGGTTGATAATATTGATATTGTTGGAAATCACAGTGAGGCCGCTGTGGCCGGAAAGCGCCCGCGCCACCTGCTCGGTTGAGGTGCCGATGTTAAGAGTGAGGGAGCAATTGTCTGGGATCAGCTCAGCCGCCAGTGCCGCCATAGCCAGCTTGTTGCCTGCGTTCAGCTTGCGCCGGTCCTCGTATCCCTGGCTGGCGGCAGAGCTTATCCGGACGGCGCCGCCATGCACGCGGGACAAGGCGCCGCGCGCAGACAGGTCGCGCAGGTCTGCGCGGACCGTCTGTAAAGATACGCCAAAGCGCTGGGACAGGTCGTCAACCTCGACCCGGTCCTGCCGGTTCAGCAAGGTGATGATTTCGTTCTGACGGGCCGTGGCATCCATTTGCTTTCCTTTCACCGCGATTCCATAGCGGAGTACGGATGAAATGTCACCTTGTGTTTTCGTCCTGAATTCGACGATACGCAAAACGAAACGGCGCGCGGTTTCGGACACGCCGGGACTGCTGCCAGCCTGTGTCTTCTCAGGTGAGCGGGATCAGGTGATTGTCCCAGGCCAGATCCGACCGGTGCAGCGGGTGTTTGCCGGATGCTGAAACCCCGAAAAACTGCCCGCTGCCGGTGCTTGCGGTAAAGCCTGCATCGGACATTGCAAGGCCGCAGACATCCGTCATGCGGTGTTCCTGCAGCAGATCCCCGGTTCCGGTATCCATCACCTGCAGCACCCCGCCGCGCGGAGAGGTGACACCGATCTGCGCTCCGTCCGCTGAGAAAGCGATGGAGCCGCCATAGCCATTGAGGTTCAGCACCCGCGGGTCGCCATCGGCCATCAGGCGGGGCGTGCTGCCGGGCTGGTGCAGGCCCACGATAGGCAGGGCTTCGCCCGGATCCCCCTGCCATTGCATGGCAAAACCAACGGTGCCGTCGGCACGCATGGCAAGGTGACGGATGGAATTCAGATGCAGCTCTTGCGGCAGTTCCATTTGCGCCTGCAGGGTGCCGTCAAAGCCCAAGTAACTGAGGTTCGGGCGCATGTCCGGAAGGTTCAGTTTGGCGCGGCCGCTATCGGGGTGGGTCTCAATGCCGCCATTGGCGATGACCAGTCCCGGCGCGTCCCGGCGCAGCAGCATATCGTGCGGGCCAATGCCGCCGGAGGCGAAGGCGGCAATGCGCTTGTAGCCGTCCGTTGCATCCCAAACGCCGATCACACCGCGCGCATTCCCGAAATCGTTTTCGGTGGTGAACAGGCGGCTGCCATCGGAGGAGAATGTGCCGTGGCCATAGAAATGATGCCCCGCAGGTGGCTCCAGCCGGGCGAGGGCAGTGCCCGTGCGGCAGTCAATCACATCGGCAAAGCGGCCGGGACGGCGGGCGAATGCCACGGCTTCGGGCCGGACCGGATGCGCCGCGGCGGCATGGCCGCGGGCAGGCAAAGGGTGGCGGAACAGGATTTCGCCGTTTTCTGTAAGACCCGCTAGAAGGAAGGCGCCGCTGGCGTCCTTGCCCGCAGACAGGAAAACGGGGCTGCCAGCGTTGGCCCAACTGGCCTGCGGGGCCAGGCCTGTGGCCAGAAGACCGGCCAAAAAGCCGCGGCGGGTGGCCATGTCAATCGCCGTCCAGAGAATTGAAGCCAGCCGCAACACCCAGGGCCGGGCCCAGTTCCCCGGACACCAGCGCGCGCAGGTTCTTGATCTCCTGCTGCAGGGATTCGATGCGGAAGCGGCTGGCGGGATCCGCCACGCCGGCAAAGACCGGATCGTTCAGGGTCCCGGCCTTCTTGCGGGCTTTGGCAAAACCGGCAGTGATCTTGGCTTGCAGATCCGCGCGGCTGTCTGCCAGCGCCAGGGCCAATGGCTCCAGCGCGTTCAGCGAAACCAGCACATGGCGCAGGCTGCGTCCCGAACGGCGGGCCTCAGCGCGGTTGGGGCGTGGTTTTTGAAACGTCCCCAGCGGGCGGCCAAGGCGCATGTCGTCCAGTACTTGCAGCCCTGTGCTGAGCGCCTTCAGCAGTTCCTGGGTGATTTCCTCGTCGCTTTGGTAGCGGTCCGCGGGGTTGTGCATTTCGGCGGCATAGGTCTGTTCCCAGTCCGTATTGATGGATTGAGTTGTGGCCGCGATGTCGATGCTGATGGCACGGGTCAATGCACATCGGTAATCATCGCTGCCCGCGGCGGAGAGCTGCGGATCATACAGTAGGTATTCCAGCGCATAAAAGCCGCGGGCCGCGATGGAGTGGCTGGCGAATTGCGCCGGGTCAGAGATGTCCGGGTCTTCGCTGCGGATCAGATTGCCTAGCGCCTTGGGCGTTTTGCTGCGGCTGTCGGGCCAGAAAGCCAGCGCAAAGGCGCGGCTGTCTGTTTCGGTTGGGCCAAAGCGGTAATGGCTGGCGGCGATCCAGGCATCGAAGGCGGCGCCATAGGCCGCGCGCAGAGAGTCGGACTGCGGATCGCAGTCCGTCTTGGCCGTTTTTGCCAGAGCTTCGGCGTCCTCTGCAAGCTCCTGAAAGGCGGGGAGGATCAGCTGATCGGTGATGCTGCTGGACAGCTCCGACGCGGCAGCAGGGGCTGCGGCGAGTGCAAAGGCCAGGACGAGGGACGGAGCAAGAGACGGGGCAGGGGCGCGCATCAGAGGCTCTCCAGAAAGGCGATCAGGGCGGCGCGGTCTTCCGGCGGCAGCTCCACCACGCCGGTTTTGGCCGCCTCTGCCTCGCCGCCGTGCCACAGGATGGCCTCCAGCAGGGTGCGGGCGCGGCCGTCGTGCAGGAAGGTTGCGCGCGGCGAGACCTGCTGGGTCAGGCCAATCCCCCACAACGGCGCGGTGCGCCATTCGCGCCCCGTCGCGCGGGCCTCGGGGCGGTTGTCGGCCAGGCCTTCGCCCATGTCGTGCAGCAACAGGTCGCTGTAGGGCCAGATCAGTTGGAAACTCTGCTCGGGGCGGTCCTGCAGCCGGTGGGTCACGTATTTCGGCACGTGGCAGGCCGCACAACCGGTGTCGTAGAATACCTGTTTTCCGCGCAGTACCTGGGCGTCGCTGGTGTTGCGCCGTGCGGGAACGCCGAGGTTGCGGCTGTAGAAGGTGACCAGATCCATGTTCGGCTGGTCGATCTCGGTTTCACGGGAATCACCGCCGCCATGCGGGGCGGTCCGGCAGGTGGTTTGCAAATCGGTGCATTCGCCCGCATGGGCCGGGAACAGCGGGGTGGAGATACCGATATCGCCGGAAAACGCGCCGGCGGATTGTTCGTGAACTGTCGCCATTCCAGCCTTCAGGCCAAAGCGGCCCAGCATGATCCGGCTGAATTCCCGCGACCAGACCAGATTGGCGCGGCCTGAGATGCCGTCGCCGTCTGTGTCACCCTCATCTGCATGGGCAAGGATATCGGCGGAGGGGATCGCCTCCAAGAGGCCCAGGCCGATCATCGGCGGGGCGACGCGGGGGCTGAGCATGGCGCCTTCGGCCAGCGGGCCGTAGCCGAGGTTTGCAGCCGTGTAGCTGGGACGGCGCAGGGTGGCCGCTTCACCGCCGTTCAGGGCAACCTCGAATTCCTCGTACTCCACTTGCAGCTTGTACTCCGGCGCGATGCCGGGGGCGGAGAAATCCTGCAGCTGGCTGCCATAGTGCGGATCGGGCGCGGTGCCGATGTAATCATGGACTTCCTGCAATTCCGCGGGGACCGGGCCGGAAACGGAAACCCGCAGGAACATGGTGGTGGAGGTGTAGTCCGGCTGCTCCGGCACATGGCCGCGGCCGTCCTTCAGGTGGCAGCGCTGGCAGGAGCGGGCATTGTACAGCGGTCCCAGCCCGTCGGAGGCCAGAGTGGACGCGGGCGAGAATACCCAGATCTTCTTGAACAGCCCGTTGCCCAGTTTGAACTCCAGCTCCTGCTCGAAGCTGAGGTTGGCGGAGTGCTGGGAGAACGCCTCGTCATCCGTCCGCGCACGCACAGTGGCTGCACCAGCGGGCAGGTCTTCGAAGTGTTCCGGCGCGGAGAAATCCGTGGCCGGAGCGGTGACGGCCTCAATCCGGGCGCGTTCGGCATCGGTGCGGGGGAGGGGGGAAAGATGCGGTTCTGCCTGATACTGGCTGGCCAGATCCAGCGCCGCAACGGGGGTGGCCGCCGCAAATGCGGCAGCCAGAAACAGTTTAGTCTTCGATCTCTGCCATCTTGGTGGCGTTGAGCTGGGCATAGTTTTCGGCGCCGATCCGGTCGTGCAGTTCAAGCTGCGTTTCGAGGAAATCAATGTGGCCTTCTTCATCCGCCATCAAGTCTTCAAACAGCTTTTGCGTGACGTAGTCACCCGCTTTGTTGCAGGCATCGCGGGCTTCCTTGTAAAGCGCGCGGGCGTCCACTTCGGCGGCAAGGTCGCATTCGAGGGTTTCTTTCGGGGTCTGGCCGATCCGTAGCGGGTCAAGCTTTTGCAGGTTCGGGTGACCGCCGAGGAACAAAATCCTTTCAATCAATTTGTCCGCGTGCTGCATCTCTTCGATGCTTTCCTCGCGGCTTTTCTTGGCCATGCTGCCCAGGCCCCAATCGTCCTGCAGCCGGTAATGCAGCCAGTACTGGCTGACCGCTGTCAGCTCATGTCGCAATGCTTTGTTGAGATAGTCGATGACCTTGGCGTCGCCCTGCATATTCACTCTCCTGAATTCGGCCTGCGCCTAAATTCTGAAGCTGCGCAGGGACTTCCAGATTAGCATTCGCGCGCATGGTGTCGAGGAAAAGCGGCATGCAGCCGCCGCAATCAGCGGTTTTCCCCAAGGCGTGATAGATCTTGCCAGGGGTGATTATCGTTTCGGGATCGGCATTTCGCATCCAGTCGATGGCTGCGCGGATGTCGTGGTCCGAGATCTGTGTGCAGTGGCAAACGATCATGCTGCTCGCGTCCTTGCCCAGTGGCGCAAAGGCCAAGTGATTCCGTTGGGAAATATATCCGACAGAATTACTGGGGTTTCAAGGGGTATCCAGAGTAAAATACTTGGGTATATGCCGGGGGCGGGACCCGGACTGACAAAAAAGGGGCCGCAGTACGCGGCCCCGAGGTGTGGTTCTGTTCAGGGGATGCCAAACGTCACCGAGGGAAATCTCACGCACCAAGCGGGATGATCAGGTTCACGCCCAGGACGGTGCTTTTGGTGCCGGCCTCATCGACGCGGGCCAGGCCGCCGCCCAGTGTGAAGCCGTTTTCAAATTCGTAATCTGCGCCGATGGTGATCAGGTCGGTCTCGCCCGCGCTGTCCAGATCGCGATGCACCAGCCCGCCGGACAGGGTCACGTTGCCGATGGTGTAGGCGCCGGTCAGAGTGGCATACAGCGCATCATCCGCCGAACCGCCAGCGTTCGAGAAGGAGGCCACCTCGCCGTAGAGGCCGAAACCGCCGTCAAAGGCATGGGCGAGGCCTGCGACAAAACCCTGTTCGTCATCCACGTCGCCGGCGCCTGCGCTCAGGTGGCGGGCGCCGATGTGGTAGCGGGTGTTGCCGGTTTCCTGCGTCCACTGAATGGCAAAGTTGTCCAGCTCGCCGGTGTTGCCGGCGCCGCCGTCAGCCGTGGCGGTGCGGCCGCGGTCATAACCGACAGAGCGGCTGAGGCCGGAATCATCGGCGTAGAACACACCGAAGGACAGGGTGCCCGCGCCGTTCAGCTCTACGTCCGCCAGGATACCGATCTGTTCGACCAGCTCATAATCTTCGGCGATGGAGCTGCCGAAATAGCCAGCGGCGTCGTCCCAGGCGGTACCGAACACCGGGTGCAGTTTACCAACTGAGACGGTGGTGGCGCTGCCGATACCAAAGGAAACGCCGAGTTCTTCGATATAGACGCCCATGTCATCAAAGGTCCGGTCATCGGCGGCGTCCGTCAGCGACTCGGCGGTGACGGTGGCAAAAAGTTCCACACCATTGCCGAATGTATAGGTGCCGGAAGCGGTGATCACGGCAAAGGTGTCGCGGATCTCGGCAGTGGCGTCATCGGAAGACAGCACGCTTTCATTGGCGATCTCGATCTCGCCTTCCCAGCTGAATCCCTGGGCCAGGGCGGCGTTTGCGCACAGGAAAACGGGCGCGCTGAGAGCCAGCGCCGCGGAGGGTTTGATTTTCATTGGGAGTCTTCTTTCTGTTGAGGGACCTGGCCGCTGATGGCGGCCAGGTCCCTTCATTTTGATTCTGTTATGTTATTACGTTGCTATGCCTTATTCGAAGACTGCCGAGGGATTGTCAAGGCTGTCAGAGCCTTCGATGGCAACGCCGCCCAGGTCCAGGGTAGAGACCACCCGTTCGATGGAGCGGGTCTGGTCGATCAGACCGTTGACACCGCCCATTACCAGCGCTTCGCCCGCTTTGTTGCCCTGGGCCAGCATCTGGTCGTAGGACAGGCCTGCTTCGGCTGCGGTCTTGATCCGGCCAAGGGCCTGCATGGTGCCCGCCAGCTTGCTGCGCATCTCGATGTCCAGATCCGCGTCCTTGGCGGCCACCAGATCGGCCAGCGACGCGCCCGAGACCAGCTCGCCGTTCACGCGCACATATTCGCCCAGATAGACGTTCTGCACGCCCAACCCGTCGTAGTAGTGGCTGTTGTGGGTGTTGTCGGAGAAGCAATCATGTTCTTCCTCCGGGTCGTTCAGCATCAGGCCCAGGCGCATCCGTTCGCCCGCCTGCTCGCCATAAGACAGCGAGCCCATGCCGGTCAGCATCGCGGTGATGCCGGCGTTTTCATCGCCCAGCAGCGTGGTGCGGGCTTCGCCTTCGGCGCTCCACTGGGCAGCAATCCATTCCAGGTCATTGATCAGCAGCTCAGTTGCTGCCTGCAGGTATTCGCCGCGGCGGTCGCAATTGCCGCCGGTGCAGGCATCGCCCGCAGCGTAGTCGGTCCAGGGGCGGTCGCCGGCGCCGTGTTCGGTGCCCTTCAGGTCCTGGCCCCACAGCAGGAATTCAATGGCGTGGTAGCCGGTGGCGACGTTGGCTTCTACCCCGTCGGCCTCATGCAGGGCGCCTTCCAGCAGCTCCGGGGTGATCTTGGCGGCGTCGATGGCTTTGCCGGACAGCTCGAAGCTGGGATTGGCGATGATGTTCAGCGATGCCAGGGTGTTCTCGTCGGTCGGGCCGCCATAAGAGGCGTCAACATAGTCGATCAGTCCTTCGTCCAGCGGCCAGGCGTTCACCTTGCCTTCCCAGTCATCGACAATGGCATTGCCGAAACGGAAGACTTCGGACTGCTGATAGGGCACGCGGGCGGCGATCCAGGCGGCGCGGGCAGCTTCCAGGTTCTCAGCCGACGGATGTGCGACCAGCGCGTCAACAGCGGCTTTCAGCACCTGCGCGGTGGCCAGGCTGTCCTGGTATTTGGCCTCGGCGATATTGGCATAGTTGGTCAGCACCGCGGCCTTGTCGGCGGCAAAGGCTGTGGTGGCGCCAAAGGCGAGACCGGCAAGGGCAGTGCCCGTGAGAAACAGGGATTTCATCAGCTAAGTCCTTAGTTCTATAGTGAATTCAGTGGAGGGTGGCGGTAGCAGGCCGGGCCGGTTGCAGCGGCGGGCGCGGCGTCATGATCTGTTGCAGCAGCAGGCCGCAGTCAGATGCCAGCCGGGTCAGCTCGGACGCCTTGCGCGGGGTGACGATCAGCGAGGCAAGGATTTGCGCATCGTCCTGCTGGCCTTCGGCAGCACAGGCCAGAAGATTGGCAAAGCAGTTTTCATCCGCGCCCAGGCATTTACAGGTCATGCCGTGGCGCACCAGCGGGCGGCGGCCATGGGTGGCGCAGAAGTTGCAGAGATAGCCAAATGCCTCAAACGCGGCTTCGGCCATTTCGGGGCCGAAGTTCACCTCGAAGTCCCGGCGCATCTGGTCGCGGGTCTCGGCGCCGGAAAACCAGTGGCGCAGATAGATCACCGCGCCGGCTTCCAGCGGCGGCAGCTCGGACAGGGTGCCGACGGTCACGCCGCCGCGGGGGGAAGGGTGCGCAATGCTCATGGCCGTCCGCTCACTTGGTCAGGATCAGCTTGCCTGCGCGGGTGATGCGCAGCGAATAGATCTGCCCGTTCAGCAGAATACGGGCCTGCACGCCGCCGCGGGTCAGGTCCTCGGCGTGGTAGGTGGGGAACACTTCGGTGGTTGCGGTGGTGGCGTTGGCCGGCACCGGCTTGGAGGCAATCTGGTTCATATCTTCCGCCCATTGCTGAATTCCGCCCTGTCCAGAAGCCATTCCAGACAAAAACCGGACAGAGCGCCGGAGGGCGCAAAAACCTGCGGCCACAATTGGCGCATGTCCTCGGGCTCCAGCTCTTGGGTCTGCGGGCCGCGGTGGCGGTTGTCTCTGGTCGGCATGGGGCGATCTCGGTTGATTAAATGTCACTCGGGCTCGCCTGAACCGAGTCAGGCTGGCTGGAATGCCGTATACCTGATTTATTTACTCAGCTATGTCAATCCGAGTTTTTTAGTAGGGAATAATTTTTGCGATGACAGAAGAAGATAGAGGAACAGAAAAGGCCGCCCAATGGGCGGCCTTTCAGAATTCTATGTGCAACGGATTAGGCGCGGGTGCCGGAAAAACGCGCCTGCCAGTCTTCGCGCTGCTCGTCGGTGATCTTGGCAAACAGCACCTCTGGCACGGTGAAGCTGTGGCCTGCGGGCAGGGCGGACAGGGCAGCCGCCGCATCTTCGGGCCAGTTGCGGTCGTCCGAGTTCATTGCTGCCATCAGCGTGTCTGAGGCCTGGGGGATGAAGGGGGCCGACAACACCGCGTAAAGCCGGATCAGGTTCAGGCCCAGACGCACCTGTGCGGCGGCGCGGTCGGGGTCGGTTTTGAACACCGACCAGGGTGCTGCGGATTGCAGGTATTCGTTGCCGGCAACCCAGATCGCCCGCAGCTCCTGCGCCGATTTGCGGACCTCCATTGCTTCCATGTGGCCTTCATAGGCGCGGATGCGGGTGGTGAGTTCAGCAATCAGCGCCTGCTCCTGTTCGCCGTATTCGCCGGCTGCGGGAACTTCCTCGCCGAACTTGGAACGGCAGAACTTGGTGATGCGGCTGACGAAATTGCCCAACACGTCCGCGAGGTCCTTGTTCACCGACTGCTGGAAGTTCTCCCAGGTGAACTCGGAATCGCTGCTTTCCGGCGCGTGGGACAGCAGCCACCAGCGCCAGTAGTCTGCGGGCAGGATCTCCAGCGCCTGATCCATGAACACGCCGCGGCCCTGGCTGGTCGAGAACTGGCCGCCATCGTAATTCAGGTAGTTGAAGGACTTCAGGTGGTCGACCATCTTCCACGGCTCGCCGGATCCCAGAATGGTGGCCGGGAACGACAGGGTGTGGAAGGGGACGTTGTCCTTGCCCATGAACTGGACGTATTTGACGTCCTCGGCGCCCTTGTCGGTGCGCCACCAGCGCTGCCAGTCGGCGTCGGTCTTGCCATTGGCCTCGGCCCATTCGCCAGCAGCGGCGATATATTCGATCGGCGCATCAAACCAGACATAGAAGACCTTGCCCTCCATGCCGGGCCAGTCCGCGCCGCCCTTTTTCACCGGCACGCCCCAGTCCAGATCGCGGGTGATGCCGCGGTCCTGCAACCCGTCGCCGTCATGCAGCCACTTCTTAGCGATCGAGGTGGTCAGCACCGGCCAGTCGTGTTTGCTGTCGATCCAGGCGTCCAGCTGGTCCTTCAGCTGCGACTGGCACAGATACAGGTGTTTGGTCTCGCGCACTTCCAGATCGGTGGAGCCGGACACGGCGGAACGCGGGTTGATCAGGTCGGTGGGATCCAGCTGCTTGGTGCATTCCTCGCACTGGTCGCCGCGGGCGCGCTCATAGCCGCAGTTGGGGCAGGTGCCCTCGATATAACGGTCAGGCAGGAAGCGGCCGTCAGCATTGGAATAGACCTGTTTTTCTGTCACTTCGCGGATCAGCCCGGCCTCGGCCAGCTTGCCTGCGAAATACTGGGTCAGCGCGTGGTTCTGCGGGCTGGAGGAGCGGCCGAAGTGGTCGAACGACAGCGCAAAGCCCTTGGCGATTTCCGACTGGACGGCGTGCATTTCAGCGCAGAATTCCGCGACCGGCTTGTCCGCCTTGGCGGCGGCCAGCTCAGCCGGGGTGCCGTGCTCGTCGGTGGCGCAGAGGAACATCACCTCATTGCCGCGTCCGCGCTGGAACCGGGCATAAAGGTCGGCCGGCAGCTGCGAGCCCACCAGGTTGCCCAGATGCTTGATCCCGTTGATGTAAGGGATCGCGGAGGTGATCAGAATGCGTGCCATGCTATCCATCCAGGTAATGCGTCAAAGGCCCGTCTACCGCATGGCGCAGGCGGCGGAAACCCCGGCTGCGGTTTTCCCTGAAAATTGGAGAACCAGCGGCAGTTCCCGCTTGAACTGAACAGGGGGCTGGCGCACTCATTGGTTGCGAAAATCTGTTTCAAACCCTTGAAAGTTCACGAGGGCGTTACCATCTGCATTGTATACCAGTGCATACAATTAGGAGCCGCCCATAGGTGTTTGACTTTCTTCTTGATGGCGCATTTGCGCCGTTCACCCTTGCCCTGGCCCTGTTGGGCGGACTGGCAGTTCTGGAGCTGCTGGCGCTTTTGCTGGGCGGCAGTCTGATCGGCAGCGATGGCGACGCAGGGCTGGACGCGGCGGATGGCGCGGACATCGGGGCGTTTCCGGATGCCGGCGACCTGGGTGATCTGGGCGACCTGGGAGGCGTTGACCTTGCGGATCTGGACGGTGTGGACGCGCCGGACAGCGCCGGTGCAGCTGATGCCTCGGGCGGACTGGCGTCCTGGCTGGGGCTGGGGCGGATGCCGGCGCTGATCTGGCTCGCGGCCTTGCTGATGGGCTTTGGCCTCAGCGGTATTGGCCTGCAGATGGTGCTGATGTCATATCTGGGCTTTGCCGCACCGGCCTGGATGGCGGGGCTGCCTGCCGGCGCCTTTGGCCTGTGGTTCGCACGCGGCTTTGGCGGGATGTTTGCCCGGCTGCTGCCGCAGACCGAGACCGAGGCCTTGTCGGAGCGCAGCCTGGGCCGCCGCCGCGGTGTGATCACCCAAGGCACCGCCGCACAGGGCCGCCCGGCCGAGGTGCGTGTCACTGATGGTTACGGCAACGCCCATTACCTGCGCGCCGAACCTTTTGCTGCGGGCGAGGAACTGTCGCAGGGCACCGAAGTGCTGGTGATGCGCGACCGCCGCAAGGACCGGTTTGTGCTGATCCCTCTCTCGGACTGACTTGTCCGAACAACCGAAACCAAAACTTACAAATCCAATTATCCAAGGGAGTATTCCGCATGGAATTTCAATTCCTGCTCATCGTCGTGGCGAGCATTCTTATCTTTCTTCTCATCTTCGGCCTGGTCCTTGGCCGTCTCTACCGCCGGGCCACCCGTGAAATCAGCCTGGTGAAAACCGGCGCCGGCGGCAAAAAGGTCATCATGGACGGGGGCACCATCGTTGTGCCGCTGCTGCATGAGGTCAGCCCCGTCAACATGAAAACCCTGCGCCTGGAAGTGAAGCGGGACGGCGACGCCGCGCTGATCACCCAGGACCGGATGCGGGTGGACGTGGGGGTGGAATTCTACGTCTCGGTGATGGCAACGGCTGAGGGCATTGCCCGCGCCGCGCAAACCCTGGGCGACCGCACTTTTGACGTCGAACAGCTGCGCGAGATGATCGAGGGCAAGCTGATCGACGGCCTGCGTGCTGTGGCTGCACAGATGACCATGGACGGGCTGCATGAAAAACGCGCCGATTTTGTGCAGGAGGTGCAGAATGCGGTCTCTGAGGACCTGTTGAAAAACGGTTTGTCGCTGGAATCCGTGTCGCTGACCGCACTGGACCAGACCCCATTTGAGGCGCTGGACGAAAACAACGCCTTTAATGCCGTGGGTATGCGCAAACTGGCCGAGGTGATTGCCCAGTCCAAGAAGGAGCGTGCGCAAATCGACGCGGATACCCAGGTCTCGGTGCGCCGCGCCGCGATGGAGGCTGAGCGTCAGCGTCTGACCATTGAACAGGATGAAGAACAGGCCAAGATCTCGCAGCTGCAGCAGATCGAAACCATGAAGGCCGCGCAGGAGTCCGAAGTGGCGCAGCGGCGCGAGGATTCGATGCGCGAGAGCGAGCGTGCGCGGATCGCACGTGAAGAGGCCATCCGCTCTGCCGAGATCGAACGGGAGCGCAAGATCCGCGACGCCGAAATCACCAAGGAGCGCGAGCTGGAGGTTGCAGAACAGGAACGCCAGATCATCATCCAGCAGAAATCCGAGGAAGAGAGCCGCGCCCGTGCGTCGGCGGATCTGGCCCGTGCGGAAGCCACCAAGGCAACCGAGGCGGTGGCAACCGCCCGTGAAGTGGCCGAGGCCGAGCGCCAGAAGCAGATCACGCTGATCGAAGCCACCCGCGAAGCCGAGCGTCAGGCAACTGGCATCCGTCTGGCGGCCCAGGCTGAAAAAGACGCGGCTGCGGACCGTGCCGAAGCGCGCCGTGAAGAAGCCCAGGCCGAGGCTGATGCGCTCAACATCCGGGCCGAGGCCAAGAAGAACGACATGCTGGCCGAGGCAGAAGGCAAACGCGCAATTGTTGAATCCGAGAACGCGCTGTCGGCTGAGCTGATCCGGATGAAGATCGACATGGCGCGTATCGAAGCGATGCCAGCGATCATCACCGAGATGGTGAAACCGGCCGAAAAGATCGACTCGATCAAGATCCACCAGGTCAGCGGTATCGGCGGCAGTGCGCCTTACGCGGCGGCTGGTGCCGGCACCGGCGCCGAGAAACCGGTGGTCAATCAGGCGCTCGACTCGATCATGGGCATGGCGGTGCAGATGCCCGCGCTGAAGAAGCTGGGCGAGGAGCTGGGCCTGTCGATGGAAAACGGTGTCAGCGGTGTGGCCAGCCAGGCGCTGGGCGTTGAGCCGGAGGCGGTTGAAGGTTCTGATCTGCCGCGGCTGAATGGCGCTGCGGCAGATCCGGCGGCAGAAGGCAGCGCGGCTGAGAGCTGATTAGCCAGCGTCCTGGAACATCAAAAGGGGCCGGAGTTTTCCGGCCCCTTTTTCTTAAGCGTAAACAGATCCTTAATGGGTCAATGTTGCTGCCGGAATGTTTCGCGCGCGAAACAATCAGGCAGAGATGCTGACCTGTTTCACTGCCTCCCGCGCGAGCGTTTCAGCAGGCGGCCGATAGTAAAAGACGTACGCGGCGCATAGACATAATTGGTGCGTTCTTCGGGGGTCGGGCGCACTTTCATCCGGCTAAGGCCAAAGGCGATCAGCAGCACATGGCCGCAGGCCACATAGGCAAACAGGGCAGGCGGCCCGTAAAAGCTGATCAGCGTTGAGGAGACATAGGGGCTGGCAATGGCGCCCAGGGCAAAGAAGAACATCAGCGCTGCGGCCAGTTCTACCCGCTCTTCCGATGTGGCAAAGTCGTTGGCGTGCGCGGCGGAGACCGAAAAGATCGGGAAGGTGGTGAAGCCGAAGAACCCCGCCGCCAGCATCACCCCCAGGGTGCCGGTGCCGCTGGCAGCCATGGTGACAGCGCAGCTGACGATGGCAGCCACGGAAAGCCAGATCAGCACCCAGCGGCGGTCGTATTTGTCGGCCAGCCAGCCCATCGGGTATTGCGCCAGCGCGCCGCCCAGCACAAAGGCGGCAAGGAAAAAGGCGATCTGGCCGATTTCCAGGCCGACCTCCTGGCCATAGACCGGGCCGACCATCCGGAACGAAGCTGAGCTGAGTGCCGCCACGATCACCCCCGCCACCGCCAGCGGCGAACAGCGCCAGGCCAGCTTGGGGCGCAGCCGCGGCGCATCGGGGGTTTCCGGCTGGCTGGCCTTGGTCAGGGTCAGGGGCAGCAGCGCCGCACAGCAAATCACGGCCAGCAGGTTGTAGGAAATATAGACCGCTGGCGGCAGCACCGCGATGATCAGCTGCGCCGCCAGCGAGGCGCTCATATCGGCAATCCGGTAGGTGCCCATGGCGCGGCCGCGGTTCTCGTTGGTGACCTTGGCGTTGAGCCAGGCCTCGATCACCGTGTAGGCGCCGGCCACGCAAAGGCCGGAGGCAATCCGCATCGCTGCCCAGGCATAGGGGTTTTCCGTCAGCGTATGGCCCAAGAGCCCCATCGCCCCCAGTGCTGTGCAGACCGCAAAGGCGCGGGAATGGCCGACATTGCCCATCAGCCGCGGCGCCCACCAGCAGCCGATGAAGAAGCCAAAGAAATGGGCCGAGCCGAGCAGGCCGATCTGCTCCTTGGTGAAATTCAGCGTCAGGCCTGAGATAGCATCGAGCGGGCCTACGCCTCCGGTCGACAGTTGCAGCAGGATGACAGAAAGAAAGAGGGCGGCAAAGGAGATGATCAGGCGCATAACGGCCCGACCATGACAGGCTGCGGCGGCATTGCCAGCCGGTTTCCGTCATTGCGGTGTCGTATTCTTGCGCGGCGGTGTTTTTCGGCACCGGGCGCGGCCCGGGGGTCAGCCCTCCTGGCGGATGCGGGCCTTGATGGCGAGGGTGACCCGGTCGGCGACCAGATCCGGATAACCGGTGGCGCCAAAGGCCGCGCGGCTGAGACTGCCGCTGAGATGCACGTCGAGTTCGCGCAGATCGCTGGCGGCGGTGCCGGGCCGGCGGTAGAGCGCCGCCTGCAAGGTCAGCGGCCGGGTGGTTCCGCGCAGGGTCAGTTCGCCGCCGATCTGCGCGCCGCCTGAAAGCCGTCCGTCAGGCCCGAGGCGGACGCCGGTGGAGCGGAAACGGATTTCCGGGAAGCGCGCGGTGTTGAGCACGCCGGGGCTTTTCAGCGCCTCGGTGGCAAAGATCAGCCCGGTCCGGGCGCGGCTGGCGTCAAGCGTGATATCGGCCTGGCTGCGGGCGAGGTTCTGCGGATCGATCCGGATGCGGGCGGCGCGGACCGGGATCCGCCCCTGCTGCGGCTGGCCGCTGAGCCGGAAGGTGAAGCGCACGTCGGTGGCATCGGGAATGAGGCGGTAAGGCAGGATCGCTGCGGGCAGCCTTTGCGGGGCCAGCAGGCTGGCCGCAAGGCAGGCGATCAGGCTTCGCCGGTGCATCCTGTGATTGCTCATGGGGGCTTCTTCTCCGGTTGCATAGCGCTTTTACATGGCGTTTCCGATGCCGCACCTTAAGCTTATCCGGATTTTCCGCCGCAGGCTGCTCACTTTCGCGGGGGGAGCCTGTGACGCGGCGGCGGGCTCCCGCCAGGCATCAGCTTTTTGGCAAAAGCCTCTGCCTGTTGGGCCCGGCACCGGGCATAGCCCGGTGCCGGGCCCAAGGCCGCTAAGGCGGTGCTGGCGCAGCCAGGCCCGCCTGCGGGCGCGGGAGGGCATCGTCTAGGCGCTGCGGTTCGTCTTGGGCGTACGGGGCTGCGGTGCGGGTGGCAGGGCGGCACGAAGCAGAGCGGAGCAGGCAGCTGCCAGCGGCCTGGGTGATCTGCCAGCCGCGGGGCGGCAGGGTGCGGGCGCGCAGGCGCTGCAAGGTCCAGCACTTCCGGGTCTTTGCTGCGCCATCCCCGGCCGGGCCGGGCGGGGGGCTGTGTGCAGGCACGTCAGGGGGCAAGAGATCATGGGGCAAAGGGATATGGGCAGGCGCCAGGTGCCAGCGGCTTTCGATGCCCTGGGCGCCGCCTGTGCCGGGGGTCAGCAGCAGGCCCAACGGCGCCGGGCCGAAGCGCCCGCCTGCCTCTGCCGCCAGATGCAGCCGCCGCACCGGGGTGATGGCGGGCGGCTCAGCCAGTTCTGCCACCACCAGCGCCGCAGCACCGCTGCGCAAGGCTTCCTCCATGGCCCAAAGCTGATCCTCGGCCCGGGCGGCCTGTACGAACAGGAAGCGGGCGGGGCTGGCAAATTCCGCTATCCCGTCCGGGTTCAGCTGCTTGCCGCCCTGCGGCGGCGGCAGCCACAGGACCGGCCCCGGCGCGATGTCCTGCGCGGCGGCGGCCAGCCACAGCGCAAAACTGCCGCGGGCAGGGCCGCAGGCCTCGTGCACGCGGCCATGCTCCAGCGCAACCTCCTCCATCACGGACAGGGCCGGGCGGGATCTGTGGCGGCGGCGGGTGAGCAGGTGAGTCGGCATGAGAGCAGCATGACATGTTCTTACTTTGTTCTCAAGTGCTGACCCAGGCCGGGCTTGCGGCGGGCCAGGCTTGCGGCGGGCCGGTGCAGATGCCGTCAGGCCAGGGCAAGCGTGTCCTCAAGCGCCTGGAAGAAGCCGGCTCTGGCATGTTTCTCGATCCAAGGTTTGTGGCCGCAGCGCTGCAGCAGGCGAAAGGTGAAATCCGGGAGGAGGCCCCGCAGCGGCAGTTCCACGCCTGTTGCCGGGTGGGGGTCATGATCACCGTGAAGGGCTGCGACCGGGCAGCGGATTTTTGCAACCGCGCGCAGGAGACCGCCTGAGCGCCGCATCCGGGCCGCTTCCGGCCAGACGCCTTCGAAAATGCTGCGGTCAAAGGCGATGGGTGCAGGGCGAAGCCCGGCAGGCGCATAGGCCTCGGCTTTTTCAAGCAGCTCCAGCGCGCGCTCCAGGCCCTCGGGGGTATCGAGACCGGATCCGCGGAACAATGCGCTCAGCTCCTGCCATTCCGCTGGCGGCAGCCGGGACTGCCGGGCTGCTTGTATGCCTGCGGAAAATTCATCCGAAAACGGCCCGCTGCCAATCAGCACCAGTTTCGAGACCCGCGCCGGATGCCGGGCTGCCAGCAGGCAGGCCAGCCAGGCGCCCCAGGAAAATCCGATCAGAACCGCCGGGCCGCCACAGGCGGTCTCCAGCTGCTGCCGCAATTCGGAAATCTGTCCGGCAATGGATGCTTCCGTTTGCAACAGTTCCAGCACGCCATAGCCGCGGGTTGCCAGCTCTTGGGCAACCGGCGCCATTTCTCCGGCCGCACCGGGGCCGCCATGCAGCACAGCAACCGGAAAAGGCGGGCGGCCATGCCGCCGGATGGTCTCGATGACAGGTTTCACTGCATGCGGCCCCGGCAGGTCTTAACCCTCGCGGGGGACAACCGGGCCGCCCTGTTTGGCCCATTCGGTAAAGCCGCCCTCCAGATGCACCACCGGTTTCAGACCCATCTCAATCGCGGCTTTGGCGCTGAGGGCTGAGCGCCAGGCGCTGGCGCAGTAGAACACATAGGTTTTGTCCTGGTTGAACACCGGTTTGTGATAAGGGCTGTCCGGGTCGATCCAGAATTCCAGCATGCCGCGCGGGCAGGAAAACGCGCCGGGGATCATGCCGCTGCGCTGCAGCTCGCGGATGTCGCGCAGGTCGATGAAGACGTAATCCTCGTCCAGGACCTTCTGCTTGGCCTCCTCGACAGCCATGGTTTCCACCAGGCTGTTTGCCTCGGCCAGCAGCGCCTTGACGCCCTTGGTTATGGTCTGCGGCATCGGGTATCCTTTCCTTAAGTTGCACAGAGGCTGGCCGGTTTGCCGCCTATGTGCAAGCGGCTTGCACTTCCCGGGCAGGGCCTTAGGGTCGCAGGCAAATCCAGGACAGGGGAGCGCGCGGCATGAAACTGAACCCATTGGGACGCACCGGCATGATGGTGTCCGAACTGTGCCTGGGCACGATGACCTTCGGCACCCAGACGCCGGAGGCCGAGGCCCATGCGCAGATCGGCCGGGCGCTGGAGGGCGGCGTGAACTTTGTCGATACCGCCGAGATGTATCCGGTGAACCCGGTAAGTGCGGAGACCCTGGGCAACAGCGAGCGGATCATCGGCAATTGGAATGCGCAGACCGGGCGGCGGGGCGAGTACATCCTGGCCACCAAGCATTCCGGCGCGGGGATGCAGCATGTGCGGGACGGGGCGCCGATTTCGTCCAGGACTATTGCGCCCGCAATTGAAGCGTCGCTGAAGCGGCTCAAGACCGATTACATCGACCTCTATCAGTTCCACTGGCCGAACCGGGGCAGTTACATGTTCCGGCAGAACTGGAGCTATGATCCGTCCTCCCAGAACCGGGAAGAGACGCTGGCCCATATGGAGGATTGCCTGGAGGCGCTGCAGCGCGAGGTGGAGCGCGGCACCATCCGCGCCTTTGGCCTGTCGAACGAGAGCGCCTGGGGCACCGCGCAATGGCTGCGCATCGCAGAAGCGCGCGGCGGGCCGCGGGTGGCCTCAATCCAGAATGAATACTCACTGGTCTGCCGGTTGTATGACACCGATCTGGCAGAGCTGAGCGTCAATGAAGACGTGGGGCTGATGGCGTTTTCGCCGCTGGGCACCGGGCTGCTGACCGGCAAGTATCAGGACGGGGCGGTGCCCGAAGGCTCGCGCAAAGCCATCAATCCGGAACTGGGCGGGCGGCATTCGCCGCGGGTCTATGGCGCTGTGGCGGCCTATCTGGAGATCGCCAAGCGGCACGGGCTGGATCCTGTGCATATGGCGCTGGCCTGGTGCCGCACACGGCCGTTCATGGCTTCGGCGATCTTTGGCGCCACGCGTCTGCCGCAGCTGGAGCATGCGTTGAAATCGGTGGAACTGGAGCTGAGCCAGGACGTGCTGGACGAAATCAATGCCGCGCACCGGGCGCATCCGATGCCGTTTTGAGCGGCGCATCGGGCAGGGGCTCCCGCCCGGTCTGCGGGCATTGACATGCCCTTGGCCGGTTGGGCCGGGCGCTGCTGCGCAGCGCAGGAGGTCCGCTGAGAGGCGTTTTAGGGGTGAGGCCCGTCGGGGGAACCGTCCGGGGGACGGTTTCAGGGCCGAACGGGCGGCGCCCATGCCCTGAAACGCCATTGCAATTGTATTCAAGAATTGCGCGTCAAGAGTGAACGGTGCTGCGCGGCCCTGGACCCGCGAGGCCGGGCTGCCGGTCAGTGCGCTGTAGGCCTTGCCTGTTCCTGGCGCAAATCGCGGGCAGAGGTGCCGTGGGCCGTGCGGAAGGCGCGGGCAAAGCTGGATTGCGAGGTGAAGCCGGTGGCGATGGCCACCTCCATCAGCGGCAGGTCGGTGTCGGTGACCAGACGGCGGGCTTCGGCGAGGCGCAGCTGCAGGTAGTGGTCCTGCGGCGTGGTGTTGAGCCGCAGGCGGAACTGCTGCTGCAGGCTGCGCGGGCTGGTGCCAAGGGTCTCGGCAAGGGCGCTGAGCGGCAGCGGTTCGTCCAATGCGGCCTCCATCAGCGCGTTGGCCTTGGCTGTGAGCGCATTGTGCTTGTGGCCGCCCAGGCGGCTTTGCGGCCGCGGTTCTGCGGCGGGGCCATCGTAAAGGAACAGCCCGGCGACGCGGGCGGCAAAGCCGGCACCGTGGCGGGCGCCGATGATGTGCAGCATCATCTCAATCGCGGGGGTGGCGCCGCCGGAGGTCAGGCGGGCTTCGGAGACGGTGAAACGGTCATTGCGGACGTCAACCTCGGGGAAGCGGCTGGCGAAGTTTTCCAGATCCTCCCAGTGGTTGGTGGCAGGATGGCCGTCCAGCAGCCCGGCCTCGGCCATCAGCCAGGGGCCGCCGTCGATGCCTGCAATGGTGGCGCCGGTGGCGGCGATGCGGCGCAGGCCTGCCAGCAGGCTGGGGGTGGCGTGGCGCGCCAGCTGAAAGCCCGCCACAACGATCAGCAGCTCGCAGCCCTGCAGCCGGGCCAGTGGAAAGCTGGGCACGGTGAGACCGCTGGTCAGCATCGGCGGCTCGTTCGTGGCGCTGACATAATCCCAGTCAAAGGCCGCGCGCCCGGCCAGCCGGTTGGCGGCGCGCATCGGGTCAACGGCAGCCGCAAAGGACAGGGTGTTGCATTCATCCAAGACCAGCACCGCGGTTTTCAGCGGCTGATGCTCGGGCTGCAGGATGTTTTTTGCGGATTTCATCAACTTCGATTCGCCTGGTGTAAAGTTCAGGCCCAAAGGCTGCGGCAAGGTTGCCCTTAGCGCAAATCAGAATCTGGGGAAGAGCCTGGGGATAACCCGCGGCAAAACCCTGTACATTGAAGGGAAAAGCAAAATGCCTCTGGAAATGAACCGGGACGTCTTTATCACCTGTGCCGTGACCGGCTCTGGCGGCACCCAGGACCGCAGCCCGCATGTGCCGCGTTCGCCTGCGCAGATCGCCGACAGCGCCATTGCCGCGGCCAAGGCCGGGGCCGCCGTGGTGCATTGCCATGTGCGCGATCCGGAGACCGGCGCGCCGAGCCGTGATCTGGCGCTGTACCGCGAAGTCACCGATCGGATCCGCGATGCTGAGGTCGATATGGTGCTGAACCTCACCGCCGGTATGGGCGGGGATATGGTGTTCGGCGATACTGAAAATCCGCTGCCGGTGAACCCGGCCGGCACCGATATGGTTGGCGCCACCGAGCGGATGGCGCATGTGGCGGAATGCCTGCCGGAGATCTGCACGCTGGATTGCGGCACCATGAACTTTGCCGAAGCCGATTACGTGATGACCAACACGCCCGGCATGCTGCGGGCAATGGGGCAGATGATGACCGATCTGGGGGTGAAGCCCGAGATCGAGGCCTTTGACACCGGCCATCTGTGGTTTGCCAAGGAACTGGTGAAGGAGGGTATTCTGGACAGCCCCGCCCTGGTGCAGCTGTGCATGGGGGTGCCGTGGGGGGCGCCGAATGATCTGAATACCTTCATGGCGATGGTCAATAATGTGCCCGGCGATTGGAACTGGTCGGCGTTCTCCTTGGGGCGGGATCAGATGGCCTATGTGGCGGCGTCAGTTCTGGCGGGCGGCAATGTGCGGGTCGGGCTGGAGGACAATCTGTGGCTCGGTAAGGGTCAGCTGGCGGAGAACTGGCAGCTGGTGGAGCGGGCTGGCACCATCATCGAGAATATGGGCAGCAAGCTGATGGGCCCGGCGGAGGTGCGCGAGAAGCTGGGGCTGACCAAGCGCGCGCCGGCGGCGCTGTAAGCGGCGACCAGCGGTTTTGTTGAATTGGAGGAATTGGGGGCTGGCCCCCAAGCCCCCAGGATATTTTGGGCCAGAAGAAGAGCCGGGCGGCTCTCAAAGGGAAGCAGATGAAAACAGCAGCAATCATTGGCGGCGGCGTAATCGGCGGCGGCTGGGCCGCGCGGTTCCTTCTGAACGGCTGGGATGTGCGGGTCTTTGACCCGGACCCGGAAGCAGAGCGCAAGATCAGCGAAGTGCTGGGCAATGCGCGGCGCTCCTTGCCCGGTCTGGGCAATGTGGCACTGCCGGCAGAGGGCAGCCTGACGTTCCACGAGACCATTGCCGAAGCCGTGGACGGCGCGGAGTGGGTTCAGGAGAGCGTGCCGGAGCGGCTGGATCTGAAGCAGAAGGTCTATGCGCAGTTGCAGGCTTTTTGCGCGCCGGATGCTGTGATCGGCTCTTCGACTTCCGGCTTCAAGCCGTCGCAATTGCAGGACGGGCGCGAAGCGCCGGGGCAGATCGTGGTGACGCATCCCTTCAACCCGGTCTACCTGCTGCCGCTGGTGGAACTGGTTACAACGGCGGCCAATCCGGCAGGTGTGATTGAACGGGCCAAGGAGATCATCTCGGGGCTGGGCATGTACCCGCTGCATCTGAAAAAGGAAATCGACGCGCATGTGGCGGACCGGTTCCTGGAGGCGGTCTGGCGCGAGGCGCTGTGGCTGGTCAAGGACGGCATTGCCACCACCGAGGAGATCGACAATGCCATCCGCTACGGCTTTGGCATCCGCTGGGCGCAGATGGGGCTGTTTGACACTTACCGCGTTGCGGGCGGCGAAGCGGGCATGAAGCATTTCATGGCGCAGTTCGGCCCTTGCCTGTCGTGGCCCTGGACCAAGCTGATGGATGTGCCTGAGTTCAATGACGAGCTGGTGGATCTGATCGCAGGCCAGTCGGATGCGCAATCCGGCCATCTGCCGATCCGCAAGATGGAGCAGATCCGCGACGACAATCTGGTCGGCATGATGCGGGCCCTTGGCAACAACGACTGGGGTGCGGGGGCGCTGCAGAATGCCCATGACAAGGGGCGTGAGGGCGAAGCCGGGCTGGTAAGCTTGGTTGCGGATCTTGAGGACCTGAGCCAGCCGGTGCTGACCCAAAGCCGCGTGGTGCCGCTGGATTGGACCGACTACAACGGCCATATGACCGAGAGCCGGTATTTGGATGCCTTCGCCCAGTCCACCGACCGGCTGATGATGATCATCGGCTGCGATGCGGAGTATATCGCCAACGGCGGCAGCTATTTCACCGCCGAAACCCATATCCGCCACATCGACGAGGTGCATGCGGGAGATCCGATCCAGGTGCGGACGCGGGTGATCATGGGCGCGGGCAAGAAAATGCATCTGTGGCACGAGATGTATTCCGGTGAACGGCTGCTGGCGACCGGGGAGCATATGCTGCTGCATGTGGATCTTGCGACCCGCCGCTCGGCCCCGCCTGCGGCGCATATCGAGGCCAATCTGGCGAAACTGGCTGAGGCGCACGCCGTCTTGCCCGCGCCAGAGGGGCTGGGCCGCGCGATTGGAGCGCCGAGATGAGTCCGGACCGGGTGAGCCGGGTTCTGGTCACGGCCGGCGGCTCCGGCATCGGCCGGGCCATGGCCGAGGGCTTTGCCGCTGCCGGGCATCAGGTTTGGGTCACGGATGTCAGTGCGGTCAGCCTGTCGGATCTCCCGGCGGGCTGGAGGGCAACGGCGGTGGATGCCACCGACGAGGCCGGGGTCAAGGCGCTGTTTGAAGAGATCACCGGGGAGTGGGGCGGGCTGGATGTGCTGTGCGCCAATGCAGGTGTTGCCGGGCCGACCGCGCTGATCGAGGATATCGCGCTGGAGGATTGGCGCAAATGCGTCAGCGTCAACCTGGAGGGCTGCTTTCTGGCGGCGAAATATGCGGCGCCTTTGATGAAGGCAGCGAGGGCCGGGTCGATCATCGTGACGTCTTCGACCGCTGGGCTGTACGGCTATCCCAACCGGGCGCCGTATGCTTCGGCGAAATGGGCGGTGATCGGGCTGATGAAGACCTTGGCGATGGAGCTTGGCCCTTTTGGCATCCGTGCCAATGTAATCTGCCCCGGCGCAGTGGAAGGCCCGCGGATGGAGGGCGTGCTGGAGCGCGAGGCGGCGGCCAAGGGCATGACCCGCGATCAGGTCTATGATGGCTATGCCTCTGGCACCTCAATGCGGTCCTTTGTCGAGGCGCGGGACATTGCCAATATGGCGGTGTTTCTCGGCTCGGAAGCGGCGCGGCTGGTGTCGGGGCAGGTGATCGCGGTGGACGGCCATACCGAGAACCCGGATCCGAAACTGTGAGGCGCGCCCCTGGCGGGGCGCGGGCTGCTGGTGGCTCAAGATGCTGGCGCATCTTGAGCCTGGGCGCCCCTGCGGGGCGCAGCCCGGCCTTTGGCCGGGCCGGCTGTGAAGCGCTTGCTAGCCGCTGATTGCCGCCCGCAGCGCCCGGAGCCGCCCTGGCAATTGCCGCGCTGTAATGTCCGCCTCGCGGACCAGATTGTCGAAATGACTGGTGAAGGTTGCGATCCGCTCTTTGTCGCGAAAGGCCAGATAATGCGTGCCGGCATAGAACACGCATAGAAGCGGGCCGAAGAGCGTAACCGGTGCCGAATAAAGCCGCTTGGCATCAAACAGGTAGATGCGCAGGCGGGGGTAGAGCTGCTCGCAGAGGCGCTCGAATTGCTGCAGCTGTTCCAGCCGGATCGCCAGCGGCAGGCCTTCGTAGTATCCTACGCCATGGGCAAAACTGTCGAGCTCATAGAGCGGCATGGCGATTTCATAGTCCGAAGGCGACTGGCGCATCCAGGTGAGCCGGTCCTCGGAGGCGCCGATGGCCTGATCGGCGGTGCGGCCCAGATGCGGCGCGTATTCCCATTCCAGCAACGCGCGGGTTTTCAGCATATCGGGCAGGGCGGCGGGCACATGGCGGATCTTGTAGCCGAGCGCCTCCTGGTGCCATTCAAAGATCCGCTCATCCACCAGCGCGCGGGGGGCCTCGCTGAGGCTGAGGCTGGAGGCCAGCAGTTCCGCCGCACTTTCGGGCCGGTCCGAGAGGCTGAGGAGCCAGTCGGCAGAGACCCCAAGGGCGCCTGCGCAGGCGCCGACCACATGGGCGTTCGGCAGCCGCGCGCCCTCGTCCGTCAAAAGCTGCGATATGGTTGAGCGGTCGACGCCAACGGCGCGGGCCAGGGCGCTTTGGCTGAGGCCGCTGTCGCGGAGCGCCCGGTTCAGTCTTTGCCGGAACTGTGCGGCCCGCACCCGTTTGTCGATATTTTCTATCATATGTTTGAAATTATCACATCTGCTGGATTTTGTTAACCGCATTCGGAATTCTGCACAGCTGCGGTCCGGGGTAGTTTGGAAACAAGCACTTATCGGAAAACAGCAGGAGGCAGAATGGAAACGCACAGGCGTTCAATTGTGAAGGCGGTGATTTGGAACATCCTGGGGCTGGTGATGATGACACTGGTGGGGCTGATCGTGACCGGGTCGGTCAAGGCGGGCGGAATGATGGCGCTGGTCAATACGGCCATTGGCTTCACTGTCTATCTGATCTACGAGCGCGCCTGGTCGAAGATCCAATGGGGACGCAGCCATGTCTGAAGGATGCCGGGACTACATGCCGCGCGGCGTTGAGTGGAGCACACTGGCGCTGATCCTGGCCTGCCACGGCGGCTGGCTGGCAGCGCTGTGGCTGCTGCCGGGTGTCAGCCTGGTGCTGACCGTGCTGGTGCTGGGTGTGATGGCGGCGCTGCATTCCTCGCTGACCCATGAGGCGCTGCACGGGCACCCGTTCCGCAGCCGCTGGCTGAACGAGGCTTTGATGTTCTTTCCGCTCAGCATGGCGATCCCTTACGGCCGCTTTCGCGACACCCATCTGGCGCATCACGAGGACGAGGCGCTGACTGACCCCTATGATGATCCGGAAAGCAATTTTCAGGATCCGGCGGTCTGGGCCCGGCTGCCCGGCTGGCGCAAGGTGCTGCTGCGGATCAACAACACGCTTTTGGGCCGGGTGGTGCTGGGGCCGCTGATGGGGCAGGTTTGCTTCATGGCGGGCGACTGGCGGCTGGCACGCAGGGGCGCACCGGGGATTGCCCGCGACTGGGTTCTGCATG
Source organism: Leisingera sp. M658 (assembly GCF_025144145.1). Classification (NCBI taxonomy): domain Bacteria; kingdom Pseudomonadati; phylum Pseudomonadota; class Alphaproteobacteria; order Rhodobacterales; family Roseobacteraceae; genus Leisingera; species Leisingera sp. M658. The sequence goes on along the minus strand of NZ_CP083546.1, from coordinate 2,878,206 downwards.
TCCTGGGGCTGGTGCCGGTGATCTGGGTGGTGCTGCAATCGCCGGCGCCGCTGTGGGCGGCGGTGCTGGGGGCCTATCTGGGTCTCGCCATCCTCAAGATCCGCACCTATCTGGAGCACCGGGCGCATGACACCGCCCAAGGCCGCACTGTGGTGATCGAAGACAATGGGCCGCTGGCCTTTCTGTTCCTGAACAACAATCTGCATGTGGTGCATCACATGCACCCCGGCGTTCCCTGGCATGCGCTGCCGCGCCTTTACCGCACCCGCCGGGCGGAGTTCCTGGCCGCCAATGACGGCTATGTCTACCGCAACTACCTGCAGATTTTCCGCAACTACCTGCTGCGGGCCAAGGACCCGGTGCCGCATCCGCTCTGGCAGCAGGGGGAATAAGCGCGCATAAGCGGGAGCATGTTAGCCTGGATCCCCGTTTCCATCGCCGCTGCCTCCTTTCAGACCGTGCGGTTCATGCTGCAGAAGGTCCTGAGCAGCGTGACGCTGTCGCCGGGCGGAGCCACCTTCGCCCGGTTTGTCTATTCCGCGCCATTCATCCTGGCGGGGCTGGCGGTGTATCTGGCCGTTTCGGGCCGGTCCTTGCCAGCCCTGCCGCCCGCCTTCTGGATGTTTGCCGCCATTGGCGGCACCGCGCAGATCCTGGCGACGGTCTGTGTGGTTGCCCTGTTCAAGCAGCGCAATTTTGCGGTTGGCATCACCTTCAAGAAAACCGAAGTCATCCAAACCGCCATTGTTGGGCTGGCAGTTCTGGGCGATCCGGTCAGCCTTGGCGGCTGGGCGGCGATCCTGATCGGACTGGCGGCGGTGCTGGTTCTGTCCCGGGCGCCGGACGCAACAGGCGCCTGGTGGCACCATCTGACCAACCGCGCCGCACAGCTGGGGCTGGGATCGGGGGTGCTGTTTGCCTTTTCCGCCGTCAGCTATCGCGGGGCGTCGTTGCAGCTGGGTGATTTGGAACCGGTTTTTCGCGCCGGAGTGACCTTGGCGGCGGTGGTCAGCTTGCAGACGCTGTTCATGGCTGTCTGGCTAGGGGTGCGGGACCGGGGCGAGATTGCCCGGGTCTGGGCCGCCCGCCGGGTGGCGGTCTGGGTGGGGCTGACCAGCATGGGCGGCTCGTTCTGCTGGTTCTGGGCCTTCACGCTGCAGAACGCCGCCTATGTGAAGGCGGTGGGGCAGGTGGAGCTGCTGCTGTCGCTTTTGGCTTCGGTGCTGTTCTTCAAGGAGAAGGTCACCGCGCGCGAACTGGCGGGCATGGCGCTGCTGGTGGCATCGATCCTGGTGCTTGTTCTGGCCCTGTGAGCGGAAGCGCCAGCGGCTGGGGCGCCGGCAAAGGTTACCCGTCGGCAGGCATCGGGTAGCCTTTGAGACGCAGGAACAGGCTGGCTTCGTCGTTGTTGTGGAAATAGGGAACACTTTGCGGCGGCTCGGCGTCGCGGACGCGGGCGGTGACTTCGGCCAGCACCACCTCGGTGATGAAGGGCAGATCAAAGCTGCGCACCTGGCTGAGCGGGATCCATTGCAGATGCGACAGCTCATCCGCGGCGCGGGAGAAGTCATCCAGATCGCCGGTGATCTGATCCGCATCAATCAGGAAAAACCGCGCATCAAACCGGCGCGGGCGGCCCGGCGGGGTGAGGGCGCGGAACACGAACTGCATCGCCTTGGCTGATGGCAGATGGCCAGTGGCGGCGAACTCCTGCCAGTCGTTGGGAATGTCTCCCTGCCACTTACCTGGTTCCCCAAGGATCAGGCCGGTTTCCTCCCACAGCTCGCGCACCGCGGCGACGCTGAGGGCATGGTGTACCCCAGCGGGCGCCTTATCAGCGAGGCGTTCCTGGCAGACGGGCGGGATTGGCGAAGCCAGAGGGATCCCGGCATCTGCCAGATCGACGGCACCGCCGGGAAAGACAAATTTGTTCGGCATAAAGGCAGCCTTGGCGCCGCGCTGGCCCATCAGCACCTGCGGGTCATCGGACATCCGGCCGCGCATGGCGATGACGGTTGCCGCATTGCGGATTGCGGTCTTGTCGGTGGTGGTCTCACCGCTGGGAAATGTCTTGCTCATCGTCTTACTGCCCTTTTACTGCCGGGATACCCTTGTCGAACCCGTGCATGCGCCGCGCCCATTGATAGGCAATGACAATCCCCTTCATCCGCGGCAGCAGATACAAGGAAGAGGCAACGCAGCCAATCGTGAAAACCGTGAACATCACCAGCGGTTCGGGCCGCCAGGAGAAATAGACCACATGCATCAGGGGCGCCATGATGTGGCCGACGATCAGGATCGTAAGATATGCAGGCCCGTCATCGGCGCGTGCGTGGGTCAAATCCAACCCGCAGCTGCTGCAGCTGCTGTTCACCTTGAGATAGGAATGCAGCAGCTTGCCCTCGCCGCACTGGGGGCATTTGCAGCGCCAGCCCTTGGCCAGGGCGGGCATGGTGGGGCGTTCACTCTCTGCGTCTGAGGGTATTGCGGCCTGGGGTTTGGCCTGCGACTCGGTCATGAAGATATCCTGTGTGCTGAGCATATCATTGCGCGCTTCGCCGCCGCGGTGAAAGGGGAAAGGCCTGGTATTGCGCCGGTTTGCCGCAACGTGCGGGGCAGAAGAATTATTTGGGATTTCCGCGACGGATCTGCCGGGCAGCTGCGTTTTTCTTATGCATCGGGCAGCAAGAGGCTGCCGCAGAACAAAGGAAAGACGACATGAAACACGTCAACTTCATCGCCGTGATTGTTGCCGCTGCAGGTGTGGCCGCGGGCGGCGCGGCCCTGGCCAAGGGCTATGGCCACCACGGGCCGAAGATGTCCTTTGAGGAAATCGACACGGACGGCAATGGCGAGGTCACCAAGGCGGAAATCCAGGCCATGAAAGAAGCCCGTTTCAGCAAGGCGGATGCTGACGGCGACGGTAAACTGACGCTTGAGGAAATGCAGGCGCGGGCGCAGGAGCGGGCCAGTGAACGCGCCGCCCGGATGCTGGAACGCTTTGACACGGACGGCGATGGCGCGTTGAGTAAAGACGAATTGCCAGGGCCGCGCCGGGCGGGCAGGATGTTTGACCGGATGGATGCGGACGGCAGCGGCGGGATCTCGAAGCAGGAATTCGACGAGGCCCGGATGCGCCACGGCGGCAAGCACCGTCATGGCCAGGGGAACGGGGACGAAACGGAGCAGAACTGATCGCTGAGACGTGCTGTACAAAGCGGAAATCTCCCGGCGCCGGGCCCCTGATGCGGGCCCGGCAGCCATGAGCGCCACGGCAGAGGAGGTCTCTGACGATGCGCTTTTGGTGCTGTTCGCCAATGGCGACGGGCGGGCCGCGGCAGAGCTGACGGCACGGCTGGCGCCGCGGGTCTTTGGCGTGGCGATGCGGGTGATGGGGATCCGCGCCGAGGCCGAGGACGTGACCCAGGAGGCGATGCTGCGCCTATGGAAGATGGCGCCGGAGTGGCGGCCGGGAGAGGCGCAGGTCTCCACCTGGCTGTACCGGGTGGCGATGAACCTGTGCATTGACCGCAAACGGCGCGCCCGTGGCGGCTATGTGGATCTGGATGCGGTGCCCGAGCCGCCGGACCCGGCGCGCTCGGCTGCCGAAGCGCTGCAGGAGGGGGCGCGGCAGGATGCGCTGCAGACGGCGCTGATGCAATTGCCCGAGCGGCAGCGTCAGGCAGTGGTGCTGCGGCATCTGGAGGAACTGTCCAACCCGGAGATCGCCGGCATCATGGACATCAGCGTCGAGGCGGTCGAAAGTCTGACCGCCCGGGGCAAACGGGCGCTGGCCGCGGCTTTGGCCGGGCGGCGCGAAGAATTGGGGTATAATGATGGCTGACACGGATAAAACACTGCAAGAGCTGGACAATCTGTTTGCCGCAGCACGCAGTCAGCCGCCGGTGCTGGCGGACCGTCTGAATGCGGCCATCCTGGCAGATGCGGAGCGGGTGCAAGCGGGCTTTCAGGCTGCGGCGCCGGCGCAGGCGCCCCGGCAGCCGCTGTGGCGGCAGCTGATCGAGGCGCTGGGCGGCTGGCCTGCGCTGGGCGGGCTGGCGGCGGCCAGCGCGGCGGGCCTGTGGATCGGCATTGCGCCGCCCTCTTTTGTGCCCGACCCCGTGGCGCTGGCGGGGTATGAAGACAGCAGCAGCGCGCTGCCCGATGACAGCTATGACATGGCGGTGATGTTGAGCGGGGATCTGCAATGAGCACTGCATTGAACACCGGGGGCCAACCCGGAATGAAGCTGTGGCTGAAACTGCTGCTGGCGGCGTCGCTGGCGCTGAACCTGGCAGTGATCGGCATCGCGGCGGGGGCGGCCTGGCGGTACAGCGGCAAGGACCGGCACTGGCAACGGCCGCCAACGGTCGGGGCGATGATCTTTCGCGAACTGGACCGCGACACCCGCAAGGCCTTGCGGCAGGAAGCGGGCGGGGGGCACGGCAGTTACTTCAAGCGCCGCGATGCCGAAGGCGCGGCTGTGATCGACGCGCTGCGCAGCGCGGATTTTGATGCTGCCGCATTGCTGGCGGTGCTGCAGACCCAGTCAGAGGCGCGCCACGTGTTCCATACCAAGGTGCAACAGGCCTGGGTGCGCAAGCTTGAAGCGATGACCGCGCAGGAGCGGGCTGCTTTTGCCGATCGCATGGAAGAGCGGATGCAGCGGCGCGGCGGGCGGCGGCATGAGCGGCGCAGCGGGCGGGATTAAGCCCGCAGGCGTGCAGCTGCAGCCGTTTGCCCCTGTGTGTGTTACACACTGAAGGCAGCCTGTGTGTCCTATACAATGAAGGCAGCCCGTGACGGCTGCCTTTTTCAGGCCGGCAAAGTTACATCGTCCAAGGGCCTTAAGCGGCCTGGATGCACTCCGGCGACAAGGTCACCTGATTGCGGCCCGCATCCTTGGCGTTGTAGAGCGCCTGATCGGCTTTCTCGACCAGTGCGGCGGTGCTGTCTTCATTGCCGCCGCCGCCCATGACGGCGCCGATGCTGATGGTGATCCTGACCGGCTCATTGGCGCCGGGCACCTGGAACGGGGTGCTGTTGATGGCATTGCACAGGGCAATGGCGGCTAGGCCTGCCTCGGCCTCGGTGGCGCCGGGCAGCACCGCCATGAACTCCTCGCCACCGACGCGGGCCAGCAGGTCTGCCGGGCGCAGCACCGCCTGCATACGGCGGGCGGCCTCGATCAGCACGGCATCCCCGGCCGGGTGGCCGTAATGGTCGTTGATCCGCTTGAAGTGATCGAGGTCGGCCAGCATGACGGCAAACTTCTCGCCGTTTGCAGTGGCGGAATGGGCCACCCGGTCCAGGAAAGGTTTGGCGTAGCGGCGGTTGTAAAGGCCTGTCATCGGGTCCAGCACGGCTGCCCGCAACCCGTTGCGGACGCTGTCGCGCAGCCGGTCCTTGCGGGCCTTTTGCTGCAATTGGGCAGTAAGGCGCAGCTGCAGCTCCTCGGCATCAAAGCCGGATTGCAGCACGTCATGGGCGCCGCGGTCCAGGGCCTCGGCGGCGATATGCGGATCCGCCGGGTTGGGCACGGCAATCACCACCGATTTGCGGGTGGCGGCGCGGGCGCGCAAGTCAGCCAGCAGGCGCAGGCCGGGGCCGGCCGAGGCCTCTGTCAGTTCGATGATGATGGCATCGGCCACCGGGGCCTGCATCAACCCTTGGATGTCGCTGATGGAATGGGTGCGCAGGTCATAGGGCAGGCGGGTGGCGAGCCGGTCGCGCCAGGCCATTGCGTTGCGGGGATCCTGCGCCACCAGGGCAACGGAGGCATTGCGCAGATCTTCGGCGCAGGTGCGGTCGCTGAGCGGCAGGATGAAACCATGCGAGGCATCGCGCTGCAGGTTCAGCTCCTCGGTGCTGCTGCGGGCGCGCAGCAGGCTGCGGATGCGGGCCTGCAGGATCACGTCGTCCACCGGCTGCTGCAGCACATCGTCGATGCCGGCGGCCAATGCCTGCAGCCGGGCTTTGGACCCCTCCCAGTCGGTGACCGCGATCACCGGCAGATCGCCCAGTGTTTCATCCCCGGCCAATTCGCGTTTCACATCCGCAGCGGAGCCATCAGGCAGCGACATCGCGCAAAGCACCAGGTCGGGGCGGTGGCGGCGGGCGGCCTGCAGCACTTCAGCCACGCTGCCGGCCTGGACCACATCGTAATAGGCCGCCGCCAGCTGTACCTTCAGCATGATGCGGTTGGTGGAGACGCCGTCGATGACCAGGATGGTGCCTTGCACGCGGTATCCTTTCGCCCCTTGCAAATCCTATGCCTTTCAGTTTTTGCTGAGACTGGTTAAGAAACCCTTTCGGATTTTTACTAAATTGGCCGCAATGCGGCAGGAGTGTGGAGAACATGCGGAATTCCGCCGATGGAGCAGAGACGCTGGCGCTGAAAGCTTTGGCCTGGCTGGCCGGGAATGATGAGCTTTTACCGGTGTTTCTGGGAGCAACCGGCGCCAGCGAGGCGGATCTGCGCGCACAGGCGTCCGAGCCGGCGTTTCTGGGATCGGTGCTCGATTTCTTAACGATGGACGACAATTGGGTGATGCAGTTCTGCGATTCCGAGGGCCTGGCCTATGAGGCGCCGATGCAGGCGCGGATGTCGCTTCCAGGCGGTGAGCAGGTTAACTGGACTTGAGATTGACCGGCCCTGTGCCTAGGGTCCGGACCGAATCCAGCGGAAAAAGGACCCGCCATGCCTGTTGATGCTCTTCTGTTTGATAAAGACGGGACCTTGTTTGACTTTGCAGCGACTTGGGACGGCTGGGCTGCAGACCTGCTGGAAACCCTGTCCAAGGGCGATCAGGGGGCCAAACAGGCAATGGCCAAGGCGATCAGTTACGACCTGGAGCGTGAGGCATTCAATCCGGACAGCCTGGTGATTGCCTGTTCCAACGATGAAGTGGCAGAAGCCCTTGCGCCTTATGTTGCGCATATGGATCTGGCGGAGCTGACGGATTTCCTGGCGGAAAGTGCTGCCGGGGCAGAGCTGACGCCGGCAGTGCCGCTGGCGGCCTTTCTCGACAGCCTGCTGGCGCGCGGCAAAGTGCTGGGGGTGATGACCAACGATGCCGAGAGCTCTGCCAAGAGCCAGCTGCAGCGGGCAGGCGTGCTGGACCGCTTTGCCTTTGTCGCGGGATGCGACAGCGGCCATGGGGCCAAGCCGGCGCCGGATCCGCTTTTGGCCTTTTGCAAGGCTGCGGGCGTCTCTCCCGGCCGGACGGCCATGGTCGGCGACAGCCGCCATGATCTGGAAGCAGGCGCGGCGGCGGGAATGCAGCGGATCGGCGTCCTGACCGGCATGGCTCTGCACGATGAGCTGGCGCCGCACGCAGATATTGTGCTGCCCGATATCGGCCATATCCCGGCCTGGATGGACCGCTGATCCTCCACTGATTCCCGCGTTTTGAAACGGGGACGCCCGTTTTTGCCGGTGTGCAGTCTTGTACGCCGGTTTTTGCTGCGGCATACTGGGCACAAGTGTACAGAAATATCCTGAACCGCCGGATCGCATGGCAAAAACGACAGCGATAGTCGGGTTTGGACTGTTTTCGGCGGGCGGGATTGGCACAGTGAGTGGCTATCGGCATTTTTGAAATTCGGATCCAGGGGAGACCGGTATGGCAGACACAGGTGCGCGCAAGAAGCGGGGCGGAGGCAGGGCAGGCGCAGCGGCCCGGCGCGGCAGCGCTGCGCTGGAGCAGATGCCCTGGCAGATCCCGGTCAACATCGACCGGCCGACCGAGCCATTGAGCGAGGAAGGCGTGATGGCGATCCACGAGGGCGCCATGCGTATCCTGGAAGAGATCGGCGTGGTTTTCCTGAACCCGGAAGCGCTGGAGATCTTCAAACAGGCCGGCGTCAAGGTCGAGGGCGAACTGGTCAAGATGGACAGGGATTTTGTGATGGAGATGGTGGGCAAGGCGCCCCGCGAATTCTCGATCACGCCGCGCAACCCGGACCGGACCATTCCGCTGGGCGGCAACCACATCCTGTTCGGCAATGTGTCTTCGCCGCCGAACTACTGGGATATGGAGCTGAACAAAAAGGTGGCCGGCAACCGCGAGCAATGCCGTAACCTGCTGAAACTGACCCAGTATTTCAACTGCATCCACTTTGCCGGCGGCTATCCGGTGGAGCCGGTGGACCTGCATGCCTCAACCCGGCATCTGGATGTGCTCTACGACAAGCTCACGCTCACCGACAAAGCGATGCATGCCTACTCCCTTGGCAAGGAACGGGTCGAAGACGTGATGGAGATGGTGCGGATTGCCGGCGGGCTCAGCCATGAGGAGTTCGATGCCAAGCCGCATATGTACACCAACATCAACTCCACCTCGCCGCTGAAGCACGACTTTCCGATGATCGACGGCTGCCTGCGGCTGGCGCGGCGCGGCCAGGCCATCGTGGTGTCGCCCTTCACGCTGGCAGGTGCAATGGCGCCGGTGACCATGGCCGGTGCGGTGGCGCAGTCGATTGCCGAGAGCCTCTGTGCCATTGCGCTGTTCCAGTACGTGCGCCCCGGCACGCCCTGCGTGATCGGCACCTTTACCTCGAATGTGGACATGAAATCGGGCGCGCCGGCCTTCGGCACCCCGGAATACATGCGCTCAACCCAGATGACCGGGCAGATGGCACGGTTTTACGGCTTGCCGATGCGGTCCTCAGGGGTTTGTGCCGCCAATGTGCCGGACGGGCAGGCAATCTGGGAGACCTCGAATTCGCTGTGGGCGGCGGTGCAGTCGGGCACCAATATGGTCTATCACGCGGCCGGCTGGCTGGAGGGCGGGCTGATTGCCTCGCCTGAAAAATTCATCATGGACTGCGAGATCCTGCAGCAGATCGAACGCTATATGCAGCCGCAGATTTCGGCCACCGGCCCGGAAGAGATTGCCCTGGATGCGATCAGGGAGGTCGGCAATGACGGCCATTTCTTCGGTATCCAGCACACCCAGGACCGCTATTCCGAGGCCTTCTATCAGCCGTTCCTGAGCGACTGGCGCAACTATGAGGCCTGGGAGGCGGCCGGTGCGACCTGGACTGCTGAGCGCGCCCACAAGCTGTTCAAGGAGATCATCGCCGATTTCGAGGAACCGCCGATGGATGCAGCGATCCGCGACGAACTTGCGGATTTCGTCACCCGCCGCAAGGCCGAGGGCGGCGCACCGACAGATTTCTGAGCCATCGGGCCTATCACCAGCAGGAAAAGCGGAGGCAGCCCCTCCGCTTTTTTATGCGCGTTTATGCGCGGGCTGCAGGTTTCGAACACAGCGCGCCGGCGGCAGGTTGGAAGCCGCCGGTTCGGCGCGGATGCACAGCAGCAGGCTTGCCTCCTGGCGCCAGCCGGTCCAGTAGGGAAAGGCGCCTGAACGGTCCAATGCGGGAGTGCAGGTGCGTGCAAATTTGAAGTTGGTTTCAGATGTGGCTGGCCGCAGGGCCGGCTGCCGGGCAATGGCCGCGCTGCGCATATGGCCGGCGTCTGCTGCCGGGGGTGCAGGGTTCGTGCAAGAGTTGATAATGTCAGAAGAAACGCGCGCGGCTTATCGTACAAGTTCGCTTTGTTGGTTCTTTCTTAACCTGCAGGCGTCAAGACTGTGGCAAAGGCAAAGAGGGGCCATTGTATGCACGGTCTGATCAATAGGGCGATTCAGGCTTTTGTGACCAGTACCTACGGGGCCGACCGCTGGGAAGAGGTTATGGAAGAGGCAGGGCTTGGGTTTACCGAGTTCGAGGCGATGCTGTTCTATTCTGAAGAGCAATCGAGCCAGATGCTGACGGCGATGGAAAAGGTTCTGGCGCGCCCGCTGCCGGAAATGCTGGAGGATATGGGCACGTTTCTGGTGTCCAATCCGCAGGTGGAGGCACTGCGGCGGCTGCTGCGTTTCGGCGGGGTGAATTACGTTGAATTTTTGCATTCGCTGGACGACTTGCCGGACCGGGCCCGGCTGGCAGTGTCGGATTTGCACCTGCCGGGGCTGGAGCTTCTGGAACAGGCACCGGAACAGTTCGAGCTGGTTTGCCAGCCTGGGCTGCCTGGCTATGCCTATGTTCTGATGGGGGTTCTGCGGGCAATGGCCGATGATTACGGTGATCTTGTTTTCCTGGATCACAGCGGCAGTCAGGACGGGGCAGAGGTGATTGCGATCACCCTTATCGAAACCGAGTTTGCCGCCGGGCGTGAATTTGATCTGGGGGCGCATTCCTTATGATGACTCTCGAGCAGCTGACACAGATGGCAGGCGTGATCTGCCCGATGTACGTGATTGCCGATGCCAAGGGGCGGATCACCTCTGCCGGGCCGACGCTGAAAAAATTGCGCCCGCAACTGAACTGGGAGGGGCGGCGGTTCTTCCGGGTGTTCGACCTGTCGCGGCCGCGTTCGGTGCGGTCGATAGAGGATCTGGTCAGGACCTCCGGGAGCAAGCTGCATCTGCAGTTCCGGGACGGGCCGCAAACCGGCCTGAAAGGCGTTTGCACGCCGCTGCCTGGCGGTCAGGGCGCTTTCATCAATCTGTCCTTTGGGATCTCCGTGCTGGAGGCCGTACGCGATTATGATCTGACCAGCGCTGATTTTTCGCCAACGGATCTGACCATCGAGATGCTCTATCTGGTGGAGGCAAAATCGGCCGCGATGGAGGCGTCGCGCCAGTTGAACACGCGGTTGCAAGGGGCAAAGATCGCAGCCGAGGAACAAGCCTTTACCGACACGCTGACCGGGTTGAAGAACCGCCGGGCGATGGATCATGTGCTGGGCCGGCTGATCAACGGCGGCCGCGAATTTGCGCTGATGCATTTGGACCTGGACTATTTCAAGCAGGTCAATGACACGATGGGCCACGCGGCTGGTGATGCGGTGCTGCAGCAGGCGGCGCGGATCATGGTGGAATGCACCCGCCAGTCCGATACCGTTGCCCGTGTCGGCGGCGATGAATTTGTTATGATTCTCGAAGGTGTTCTGGACACGGCCAGGCTGGCTGCTATTGCCAAACGGCTGATCCAGCGGCTGGAGGAGCCGGTTCCGTTTGGCGCCTTGACGTGCCGGATCTCGGCCAGTGCCGGCACCACGCTGTCCACCTGGCAAAAAGTTCCGGATGCTCATCAACTGCTGAACCAAGCGGACATGGCGCTGTATGCTGCCAAGCGCGCCGGACGGGCGCAGCATTTTTTTTACCGAGAAGGCATGGAGAAAGAAGACGCATGCGGCATCAGCGAGGCTGCCCAGCCGCAAGCAGCGGCACGGGGCCCGGCAGCCTGAAGATTACCGGTTTATAAGATTGTGTACAGGCAGTGCAGCGGCTGTCGGCCCCGGTCCTGGATCTCAGCCGCTGGGGTGCGATAGGCGGCCGCGTCTTGCTTGCCATCGGGGTGTGCGATGGCAAGCGCTGCGCTGAGTGCGGCATGCCAATTTCCTTGTGGAGGTTTCGGGCAGTGCTGGTGTCCAGCATCCAGAACACCGGTACAAGGCCGGCTGCTGGCACCGAAAATGTCCCGAACGGGCCAGGGAGGCGACACCGCTTGGCGTGATCCGCAGCAGGATCATGCACGCCGTGTTTTTGGGCTAGGACAGCTGCGGTTTTCTGAGGTTAGGACAGCTGCTTGAACCATAAAGCAGCCAAGCATCCCTGCACCAACCGGCTGGCTGCTGCGTGTGTTCAGCTTAAGAGCGCATGTCAGGAGAAAGTGGCAGCCCGTAGGGGAATCGAACCCCTCTTTCCAGGTTGAAAACCTGGCGTCCTAACCGATAGACGAACGGGCCACGCTGTCTGTGAAGCGGTGTTTACTGATTGCCATGGCCGGGCGCAAGAGGTTTTTTGCGGAGGCACAAAGATTTTCCATCTCCCGAGTTCAATTGCTAAGTGGATGAAAGAACAGGAAAAAGCCATGCTTCACCGGCTTGGGGAATGCGTCATTCATATGTGGGAAAAGTGGCAGCCCGTAGGGGAATCGAACCCCTCTTTCCAGGTTGAAAACCTGGCGTCCTAACCGATAGACGAACGGGCCACTCTATGTGTGAGCGGGTATTTAGTCGCAACAGCCGGATCCCGCAAGGGAAAAAGCGGGCCTCAGTGAAGTTTCTTGTCCGCAGGGGATAAGCCTTTGAAAAATCAGGCTTCGGCGGCATCTTCCAGGCGCAGCTGAGGGCTTTGGCGACCGCCCCAACTGTTCACCTCCAGCCGGCCGGCAAAGTGGAAGCGGGCGCCGCCGTGTTCCAGCAGGCGGGGACCAAGCGCGGTGTCAAAGGCGCCAAAGCAGATCCCGTCCAATCCGCCGCCCATACCGTCGCTAAGGGAAATCTTCAGATGGCTTTCCCCCACCTTCTTGGCAAAACGCACCTGCAGATCCGGCAGCGCATAGCGCGGGGCAGGGGCGCCGGCGCCAAAGGGGCCTGCCTGTTCGATCTGTTCGATCAGGTCTACCGTCGCGGCACCGGGCATCAGGGCGCCGTCCAGCTTCAGATCGGCCGGGCCGCCCTGTCCGGCGCCTTGTCTTTCCAACAGCTCCGACAGCCGCGCCATCGCCGGCTCCAGCTTGTCCCGCATGACAGTGAGACCTGCCGCCATCTTGTGGCCGCCGCCTTTGACCAGCAGCCCCTCGGCTGCCAGCCGCTGGATCGAGGCGCCCAGGTCGACGCCGGACACGGACCGGCCAGAGCCCTTGCCTTCCTCGCCATCAAAACCGATCACAACGGCGGGGCGGTTGGCGGCTTCTTTCAGGCGCGAGGCGACGATGCCGACCACGCCGGGATGCCAGCCTTCGCCAGCGGCCCAGACCAGCGGAGTCTCCAGCCCGCGGTCTTCCGCCTGTTCCAGGGCGGCGGCACGCACGGCGTTTTCAATGTCACGGCGTTCGGTGTTCAGCTCATCCAGCCGTTCGGCCAGGGCGGCAGCTTCATGCGGGTTGTCTGTTGACAACAGCCGTGCGCCAAGATCGGCCTTGCCGATCCGCCCGCCGGCATTGACCCGCGGTCCCAGCAGGAAACCGAGGTGATAGGTGGAGGGCGCCGAATCCATGCGGCTGACATCGGACAGGGCCACCAGACCGGGGCGTTTGCGTGCGCCCATGACCTTCAGCCCCTGGCGCACCAGCGCCCGGTTGGCGCCGATCAGCGGCGCCACATCGGCAACGGTGGCCAATGCCACCAGATCCAGCAAGGCCATCAGATCCGGCCCCTTGGCGCCTGCTTCGCGCATTTGCCGCCCGGCCTCAACCAGCATCAGGAACACCACACCTGCGGCGCAGAAATATCCAAGGTCGCCGCTTTCGTCCTGGCGGTTGGGATTCACCACCGCTACGCAGTCCGGCAGCGTCTCACCGCCCAGGTGGTGGTCCAGCACGATCACATCCGCGCCTTTGGCGGCAGCAATCGGCTCATGGCTGAGGGTGCCGCAATCGACGCAGATGATCAGGTCGTGGGCGGCGGCCAGCTCCTGCATCGCGGGCACATTGGGGCCATAGCCCTCGTCAATGCGGTCGGGGATATAAAGCGTGGCCTGCAGCCCCATCTGCCGCAGCCAGACCAGCAGCAGCGCGGCCGAGCTGCCGCCATCGACGTCATAATCGGCAAAAACCGCAATCCGCTCCTTGCGCCGCACCGCATCCAGAAAACGGGAAGCTGCCGCTTCCATGTCCTTCATTTCACGCGGATCGGGCAACAGTTCCTTCAGCCGGGGTTCCAAAAAACCCTTGGCTTCCATCGCCGGAACCCCGCGCCGTGCCAGCACCTGGCAGACAGACCGGGGCAGGCCGGTCTGCTGTGCCATCATCTCGGAGGCGCGGTCCATCTCCACACCGGGGCCGACCCAGCGCCGCCCGGTCAAGGACTGCTCAACACCCAAAAAGCTCATGCGTTTCCCCCATATGCAAAGGCCGGACCCAAAACGGACCCGGCCCTTCTTCTGGCTTTAAATATCCCTGCCGGAGGCAACGGCGCAAGCCGCTACCAAGCGCAACGCTCAGCCTTGATGCGGCGCCAGCGGCGTGCGGTAGGACATGCGCCGCACCGAACCGGTCTTTGAGCGCATCAGAAGGGTGGTGGTCTCAACCCAGCCCGGTGTGCGCTTGATGCTGGGCAGCAGCGAACCGCCGGTGACGCCGGTGGCGGCAAAAATCACGTCCTGGGTGACCATCTCGTCGCGGGTATAGACGCGGTCCAGATCGGTGATGCCTGCCTTGGCGGCGCGGGCGCGTTCGTCGTCGTTGCGGAACACCAGACGGCAGAAGATCTGACCGCCCATGCATTTCAGCGCAGCGGCTGCCAGCACGCCCTCAGGCGCGCCGCCCTGGCCCATATACATGTCGATGCCGGTAATCTCGGATTCGGCGCAATGCATGACGCCGGCCACGTCGCCGTCGGTGATCAGGCGGATCGAAGCGCCGGTTTCGCGCACTTCGGCGATCATCGCCTCATGGCGTGGGCGTTCCAGGATGCAGACGGTGATGTCGGAGGGCGCGCAGCCCTTGGCCGCGGCCAGCGCCTCAACCCGTTCGCGCGGGGACATGTCCAGAGACACAACGCCCTCGGCATAGCCCGGGCCGATTGCCAGCTTGTCCATATAGGTGTCCGGCGCGTGCAGCATCGAGCCGCGCGGCCCCATGGCGATCACGGTCAGCGCGTTCGGCATGTCTTTGGCGGTCAGCGTGGTGCCTTCCAGCGGGTCCAGCGCAATGTCGACGCCGGGGCCGTTGCCAGAGCCGACTTCTTCGCCGATGTACAGCATCGGCGCCTCGTCGCGTTCACCTTCGCCGATCACCACGACGCCGGCGATGTCCAGCAGGTTCAGCTGCTCGCGCATGGCGTTCACGGCTGCCTGGTCGGCGGCTTTCTCGTCGCCGCGGCCGATCAGCGAGGCAGAGGCCAGCGCGGCCTGCTCGGCAACGCGGGCCAGGCCGAGCGACAGCATGCGGTCATGAAAAGGCGCGTCAGAAGTGTTCGATGTCATACCGGAAATCCTGTCTCAACGGGTCAGATGTGAAGTGGGCGTTTAAAGCCGAATAGCGCGGGGCAGGGCAGGCTCGCAAGAGCAGATAGCGTTTACTGCGGCAGGAAAATCCAGCCGCAGTGACCAAAGCCGCCGGTTTTCGGCCTATCGCGAGGCTCAAACCTCTTCAATGCGCAGCGCAACCGGAGTGCCGTCGACCACATCGGTGGCGGCGAGGCCGTCCAGTGCCGCATCCAGTGCGGCGCGGGTGCATTTGTGGGTGACGATCAGCACCGGTGCGGTTGGTTCGGAATGGCCGTACTGGCGCATCCGGTCGATGGAGACCCCGGCATCGCCCAGCACGGCGGCAACTTTGGCCAATGCGCCGGGTTTGTCCAGCAGTCCCATACGCAGGTAGAAGGGCGCGGGCAGGCCGGTTTGCGCTGCGGGCACCTCTTGCAGGGTGCCGGCGGGCTGGCCGAAAGTTGCAATCCGCAGGCCGCGGGCCAGGTCCAGCACATCGCCCATTACTGCGCTGGCCGTCGGGCCTTCGCCGGCACCGGGGCCGCGCAGCACCACTTGTTCGATCGAGTCGCCCTCAATCACCACCATATTGGTGCCGCCTTCCAGCTGGCCGAGCGGGGAATTCGCAGGCACCAGGCAGGGCGACATGCGCTGCTCCAGCCCGCGGGCAGTGCGTTGCGCCACACCCAGCAGTTTGATGCGGTAACCCATATCAGCGGCAGCATTGATGTCGTCCAGCTGGATGCGCTGGATGCCTTCCAATTGCACGTCGTCAAAGGCTGGCTTGGTGCCAAATGCGATTGAGGACAGCAGCGCCAGCTTGTGGCCCGCGTCGATGCCGCCCACGTCCAGGTTCGGATCGGCCTCCAGATAACCCAGACGGCCGCATTCCTCGAACAGGGCATTGTAGCCCTGGCCGGTGGCCTGCATCTGGGTCAGGATAAAGTTGCAGGTGCCGTTCATCACCCCCATGACGCGGGTAATCTCATTGCCGGCCAGACCTTCGGTCAGCGATTTGATCACCGGGATGCCGCCGGCCACGGCAGCCTCGAACCGGATGACCCGGCCTGCGGTCTCGGCCTGTTCGGCCAGCGCCTGGCCATGGATCGCCAGCAGCGCCTTGTTGGCAGTGACCACATCCTTGCCCGCGGCAAGTGCGGCCTCGGTTGCCGCTTTGGCAGCGCCTTCATGGCCGCCCATCAGCTCGACAAATACATCCACGTCGTCGCGCACGGCCAGCGCCACCGGGTCGGTTTCCCAGGCGTAGTCTTTCAGCGAGACACCACGGTCCTTATTGGCGTCGCGGGCAGACACCGCCGTGATCACAACGGGGCGTCCTGTCCGTGCCTCCAGCAGCGCAGCATGGCGGCGGATGATCTTCACCACGCCGATGCCAACCGTGCCCAAACCTGCAATCCCAAGACGAAGCGGTTCTGTCATAGCTGGAGGTCCTTTGTTCCGAAATGCTCAGGCCCCGCCTTAGCGGGTTCGGCGCGGGCGTGCAACGCTGCTGCCGCCTGCGTGCGGCACATGCGGAAGGGAAAGCCGGGAACGGCCTAAGATCCGGCGTTTTTCACCGCCTCGGCGCGGCGTTTCAGCCGGTCGCTGCGGGCGTCAAGCTCATCCTGCAGGTCTGCGCTGGCCTGCTGCGGCTGATCGAGCGGTTCCAGCGCGTCATCCAGCGGCAGCAATTCCGGATAGCCCGCACCGCGCAGATCCGGGGTCAGCCGATCCTCAAGCTCGGGCACGCGGGTGCAGGCGGCTGCGGTTGCCATAACCAGAAGACATGTAATCCGGACCCAAACCTGCATTGTACGAAATCCTGTGTTTTATCCTGGTGGTTCTAGGGTGTCCGGGGCCGCCGCACAATTGCTTTCCCGCCTGCAGGTGCCGGGATTGGCTTGGTCGGGCTATAGGGGTATGGGTCAGACCATCTTTTCGGCATTCCCGCTCTTTTTTCTGAACGCGTGTTCAGTTACGGTCCGGGTATGGCACGTACCCAAGGCTCCCATTCCGATATCACCGGACCCAAAATCCGCGAGGCCGCTTTACGGCTGTTTGCGCAGCATGGCTACGCCGCCGTCTCAATGCGCCAGATCGCCAAGGAGGTGGGGGTGCAGGCCGGGGCGCTGTATAACTACACACCGGACAAGCAAAGCCTGCTGTTCAACCTGATGCAAGGACATATGGTGGAACTGCAGGCGGCCTGGGACGCGGTGCCGCGGGCCGCGGGCGCGGCAGAGCGGCTGCGGGCCTTTACCGGCTTTCACATCCGCTTTCACCTGGAGCGCCCGGATGCGGTGTTCATCGCCTATATGGAGCTGCGCAACCTGACGGAGGAAAATTTCTCCGCCCTCGAATCGTTGCGCCGGGACTATGAGAACGGCGTGGAGGCGATCCTGAAGGAGGGGGTGGAGCAGCGTGTGTTCCGCATCCCCGATACCAAAATCGCCACTCTGGCGGTGATTGCGATGCTGAACGGGGTCAACACATGGTACCGTTCCGAGGGGCGTCTGACGCTGGATGAGGTCGAGAAGGTCTATTGGGACATGGTGCAAAAAGCGGTCAGCGCATGAGTCTTCTGAGCTTGCAAACCCAGCGGCTGAGCGCCGGGCGCTGGCAGGATCTGCCGGAGCCGGAACTGGCGGATCTGTTTGCGCCTAAGGTGGTGCAATGGCTGCCTGCCGGGTTTCAAACGCAAGACAGCGATCAGGCGCGCCGGGATTTCCTGGCGGCTGTATCGCAGCAAGCAGACATCGTTGCTTTGCGGCTTGCTGAAGGAAAGGGCATCGGGCTGTTGATCCTCTCTTATCCGGAGGAGGGCAGCCGCACCCGCAATCTGGGATATCTTCTGGCCGAAAAAGCTTGGGGCCAGGGTCTGGCAAGTGAGCTGATTGCCGGCTTGCAGGTGCATTTCAGCGGCAGCGCGGTGACGCTGAGCGGAGGCGTCATGCAGGAAAACGCGGCTTCGGCCCGGGTGCTGGAAAAGGCGGGCTTCACGCCGGAGGCTGCGCAGGGCGAAACCGTCTACTGCTGGCGCGCAGACGGCTGACGCTTGCGTTTGCGGTTCAGCTGATCAGCCCGATCATGTCATAATGGTCGATCTGGCGGCTTAGCACCATCGGGTCTTCCTCCGGCAGCACATGCGGCTGTTCCCAATCCTCGCCTGCAAAGGCCTGCAGCGCGGCCACGCTCTCCCAAATCATGACGACGCAGAAGGTGGCAGGCGAGTCCGGCCGGGGCAGCCCGGCGGTGACCGAGACCAGCCCCGGCTGGCGGCGCACATGCGGAATGGCGCTGCCGGTCAGAAAGGCCTTGAAGTCCTCGATCCTGTCCTCGCGGACGGTGGCACGGAATACCCGGATAATCATCACTCCCCCCAACGCTTATTGGCGCAGGGAGTATAGCATACCGCGTCCGTTTTTGCGGACGCGGTTTTCCCGGTCAGTGCGCAGGCTTTATAAACGTCCCGTTGCGCAGGTCGCGGAAGGCCTGTTGCAGTTCTGCCTGGGTATTCATCACAATGGGCCCGTGCCAGGCCACCGGCTCGTGGATCGGCGCGCCGGAGATCAGCAGGAAACGCACGCCCTCGGGGCCCGCTTGCACGGTGATCTCATCGCCGGTGCCAAAGCGGATCAGGGTACGGTCGCCGGACAGGTCACGGATGTTGACCTCTTCACCTGCAACTTCTTTTTCCAGCAATACACCTTGCGGAGCAGAGGCATCAGCAAAAGCCGCCTGGCCTTCGAACACATAGGCGAAGGCGCGGCGGTAGGTGTCGACCGGCAGGGTCTTTTTCACGCCCGCCGGAATGAACACATCCAGATACTGCGGATCGGCGGCAATCCCGTCCACCGGGCCGCGCTTGCCCCAGAAATCTCCGACAATCACTTTCACCCGTGTGCCGTCGTCGTCGATGATTTCGGGGATCTCGGTGCCCTGCACATCCTGATAGCGCGGCGCGGTCATTTTCTCGCTGGCAGGCAGGTTGCCCCAAAGCTGGAAACCATGCATCTGGCCTTGCGCGTTGCCCGACGGCATCTCCTGATGCAGGATGCCGGAGCCGGCGGTCATCCACTGCACGTCGCCCGCACCCAGGGTGCCCGCATTGCCCAGCGAGTCGCCATGTTCGACCGCGCCGGACAGCACATAAGTTATGGTCTCGATGCCCCGGTGCGGGTGCCAGGGGAAGCCGCGCAGATAGTCTTCGGGATTTTCATTGCGGAAATCGTCGAACAGCAGGAACGGGTCCAGCTCTGACGGATCCTGAAAGCCGAAGGCGCGGTGCAGTTTCACGCCGGCGCCCTCGGTATGGGGCTGTGCCGGACGGGTTTCGAGTATCGGTCTGAGGGACATCTGCCTGTCTCCTGGGTTTTATGGACTGACGGCAAGATAGGCTGTGCGGTGCCGCCGGAAAACGGGCGTTGAAACACGGCTTCTGTGCGTGTGCGAACGGAGCGCTTCAGCCCGCAGGGCTGCCCGGCCCAACGGAACGCGGCGCCGCAGGCGCCAAGGCCGGGCGGGAGCGCCGCTTGGTATCGTCGCGGGTATCAACACGGGCGGTGTTTATCCAGCGCTCGTCCAGATCGGTGATACCGCAATGACCGGCGCCGAAGAACTTGGCGATACGCTTTACTTCTGCGGGCATTTTGGCGGGATCATCGATCTCCAGCGCTTCCATGGCCACCGGCGTGCCGGGCCGGATGGCGGCCTGGAACCCCTCGCGGATGCCATCATGCGCCCGGCGGCCGGGCAAGGGGCCGCTGCTGTTCAGCCGAACAGCGATACAATCCAATCGCGTACCAGGGATACTTCGGCGCTGTTCGGGGCCTCTCCGGCGGCGGGCATCAAATAGTGGCCCTGACCCATGGGGATTTCTGCACCAAGAACCTGTGCCAGCCGACCCTGCGACAGCGGCAGTTCGGCATAGCGGCGCATCAGCATGGCCACACCAGCGCCAGAGGCCGTCATTTCTATCGCCGCTAAAGAGGTGTCCACATAGAGCGGCGCGGTGCGGTCCTTCAGCGGCACGCCTTCTTGTTCGGACAGCCGCAGCCAGTGGTCCTGATAGCCGTGGATATGGATCAGCGTCTGGTCGAACAGCTGATCCACGGACCGCATCCGTCCGGCCAGCTGCGGCTGTGCCACGGGGATCACGGTCTCAGCCGAAAGCAGATGCGCACGGCGGCCGAACCAGCCGGATGGCCCAAGCCGCAGGTCGATATCCACGTCCTCGTCCTGGGTGCTGTCGGCCCAGACGGCAGAGATAAGCCGGATGCGGATATGCGGATTGGCGGCGTGGAACACCCCCAGCCGCGGCGCCACCCACAGGACAGCAGTCGAGACCGGTGCCCGTATCGTCACCGTGCGGGTCTGCGCATGCCCCAGCAGCCCGCGGGTGGAATACGCGATATCAGTCAGCGCCTGCGCCACCGAGGGGTAATAGGCATGGCCCAGCTCTGTCAGTTCCAGATGGCGCGACCGGCGGATAAACAAGGTGATGCCAAAGCTTTTCTCCAGACTGCGCACCTGATGGCTGACGGCGGCCTGGGTCAGCCCCAGTTCCTCCGCCGCAGCGGTGAAGCTTTTCAGACGGGCGGCGGCCTCAAACGCGCGCAGCCAGACGAGATTGGGCAGGTCGGACATTAGTGTTGCAAATTTTTCTGGGGTCAGGCCGTTTTATTATTCGTTTTAATTTCGGCGGAGGTCAAGCTAGCCATATCGCAGAAGATCAGCCCCGGGAGGAGAAACTCGAAATGGCAACCACTTTGAAAGTCGGCTTTATCGGCCTTGGCAATGTCGGCGGAAAACTGGCGGGCAGCCTGGTGCGCAACGGCTTGGACGTGGCAGTGCACGATTTGGACGCAGAACTGGTTCAAAACTTCGTGGAGCGCGGTGCCAAGGCCGGCGGCAGCCCGGCGCAAATGATGCAGGATTGCGATGCGGTCATCACCTGCCTGCCAAGCCCTGCGGCATCCGATGCGGTTGTCACCGAGATGCTGCCGCATGTGCAGCCCGGCAAGGTCTGGATGGAAATGTCCACCACCGATGTGGCCGAGGTAAAGCGCCTGGGCGCCCTGATCGTGGAACGCGGCGGTCAGCCGGTCGACTGCCCTGTGTCCGGTGGCTGCCATCGGGCGGATACAGGCAATATCTCGATCTATGCGGGCTGCGAGCGCGAGACTTTTGAGCGCATTCTGCCGATCCTGACCACCATGGGGCGCCGCATTCTGCATGTGGGCGAGGTCGGCAATTCGTCGGTTCTGAAAGTGATGACCAACTATCTGGCCAATATCAACATGCTGGCGGTCTGCGAGGCGCTGACAGTGATGAAGGCCTGCGGCATGGATCTGGGCATGACGTTTGAGGCGATTTCGATGTCGTCGGGCACCTCATTTGCGCATGAAACCGAAAGCCAGCTGATCCTGTCCGGATCACGCGATGTGAACTTCACCATGGATCTGGTGATGAAGGACATCGGCCTGTTCCAGACCCTGGCGGACCGCAGCAATGTGCCGCTGGAGCTGTCGCCGCTGATGATCGAGATGATGAAGGACGGCCAGCGCCGTTATGGCGAGCGGGCGCAGTCCGACCGGATGATCGAGCGTCTGGAAGAGGCCACCGGCCTATCCATCACCGCGCCGGGTTTCCCGCAGGAATTGATTGACGACGAACCGGAAGAGCCGGGCTATGAGGTGGTCGTGCGCCGCGTTGCTGCGGAGTAAGTTTCCCCGCTTGCACGGCCGCATCCAGCCCCTGCCCCGGCGGGGGCTGTTTTCTTTGGCAAATCCGGTTTATGCCCGGCGCAGCAGCAAGGGGAGCAGCGGATGAACAACGAGGTCCTGGCCACAATAGAAGCCTCCGGCGGACGGCGGATCATGGGCGCGGTGATGCTGGGATTGACCGGCTGCCTGCTGCTTTATGTCGCCTTCGCGGCGCCGCCGTCTCCGGCTTGGCTGGTGTTTCTGCTAGCGGTTGGCGCAGCGGCACTGTGGCTGGCCGTGCGGATGTGGCAGGCAACCGTGCACCGGATTGAGCTGACGGCGGAGGAACTGCGCTGTTCAAATGGCCAGCTGATTGCCAGGGTTGAAGATATCAAAGCCATCGACCGCGGCTTTTTTGCCTTTAAGCCGTCCAACGGTTTTTTGATCCGGACCGGTGCGCAAGGCTCCAGGATCTGGATGCCCGGGCTGTGGTGGCGGTCGGGCCGCCGGATCGGCATTGGCGGGGTAACGCCTGGATCGCAAGGCAAGGCGATGTCGGAAATCCTGGCGGCGATGATGGCGCAGCGCGGCCAATAAGGCCGCGCTTCTGGCTCAGTCGGTACTTTCACCGCCATCATTGTGGCTGCCGGAACCGGTGGCGCTGCCTTCGAAGACGACAAGCGGGGCAAAACGCGGGCGGGTGAAGATGAAATTGTCCAGGTTTAGCGTCGGCAGGCCGACATTGAAGGCAGGCTCCATCTCGTTGAAGGTCTCCACCAGAATGACCCGTTCCTGATCCGGCATGTCCGGAAGTTTGCCGGCGACAGTGTTGATGGTGGTGTCAGTCCATGTGATATCGGACGTGCCGCGGACTTCGGACCAATCTACATAGTATTTGGCGTCATCTTCGTCCCAGCGCACCACTGATACCCGAAGGCCAAGCTGCGAATCCTGCCGGATCAGGAGTTGCGCCATTTCGTACATGCTGTCGATATAGTCGTCGTTGATCGCCGTTGTTTCGCGCGAGATCAGGTCTGAGATGGTGTAAGCAGCTTTGAGATTGACACTGTCGCGGCGGAAGGCGTCAAAGAACGTGTAGATGGAGGCAAACAGGGCCAATAACAGGGGGGCATAGAGTGCGAATTCGACTGATACGCTACCCTCGGTTCTGCACCGGAAGATGTGCAGATAGCGGGGCAGGGCTTGGCCGGAAAATTTCGGTATCAGGGCAGTCAGCATGGCTCACCTCGGTTCCTGAACAAATGCGGATGCGGCGGTCAGGCTGATCCGGCCGTCATCATCCTTGGATAGGCTTTGTCCCAATCCCCAGGTTGGCAGGATGGGCTTAAACTTCATGCAGGCACGGATCAGCATCAGCTCATTGGATTGCCCGTGTTCGAAGGTTACGTCTGGGTTCACTTCTTCGATCCGGTTGATGCAATCCGGATCTGGATCAATCCCTGTCCAATTGAACGGGTCGGCTCGCACCATTTCAAGCTTCAGAGATGACGCGCAGTCGTCTATGAACCCGGAAAGTTCGCAGATTTCGTCGCGGATTTGCGCGTGATCCTTGTTGGCGCCGGTGTTCAAGCGAATATCGCGTACAGTTAGGTCCAGGGCGCGTTCCAGCTGCGAGTGGCGCAGATTGATCAGCCCCAGCTCCACGGTCGACATCAGTGCCAGTAGGAAGGCGGGGATGACGATGGCGAACTCAACAGAAGCGTTGCCATCGTCATGTGCCCTGAAACGGCGCAGTTTTTGTGTGATGCAGCGGATCATTGGGTCAGCCTCAGTTGGCGGATTGAGGTTGCGATGGAGGAAAAGGCATCGGCGATCTCCAGACCTTGCACGTCGAAATAGTGGGAGTCGGAGCTGGCGCAGTCCTGCAGCACCGCCACCCCGTTGCTGGGCGCCTCGAAGCCGATGGTGTAGACGATTATGCCCTGATCCTTAGCCGCCTCGCAGATGCTGCGGGTGCGGGCGTTCTTGGTAGAGTTCCCGTAGGAGTCGTAAACGCCGTAATACCACTCGCTGCGGGCGGAAGACGTGCCCATCCAGTCGGCGTAGATGTACTTGTACAGATATTTGAGCGGCGTCTGCGCGAACAAATCGGTATAAGAGAGCCGGACCGGCGTGCCGCTTTCGGTTGTATAACCATAACAGTAGCCATTATAAGAGTTGGTGCAGACTGTGTCGTTCCCGGCACCGAAAGGATGGTCCTGCCAGCCGCCGCCATTATGCCAGAAATAGCTGCCGGTCGATGGCCTGAGTGTTGAGTAAACACCACTGCCGGGACTCGTTTCCGTATACCAGACGTAGGAGTCGCCCTCGCGATGGTCGCTTTCGACATAGTACTGCGAGGTGTTCTGGCCGTCGGTCATCAGCACGATCACTTTGACGGTATCCGAGTCTGTGTATTCCGAGGGGCGGGTTGAGAAGTCACTTGGAACAGACGCATCCGGACCAGCGGTCAGGGCGTTTATCGCGGGCCGGGCTGAAGGGTCCAGCAGGGTCGTGCCCCATTTCATCCCAATGTCGATGGAGGTGTTGCCGCCACCCCAAAGACCATCGATGAAGGCTTTAAGAGCTGTGGCATCCTTCTGAAAGGGAAGGATCGCCCGGGAGCTATCCGAAGCGGCAACGCAGACGGGGGATTGAACCAAATCCCCGTTATCGCGCCGGTCATTGCTGGACCAGGGCGAGAAATGCATCGTTTGCTCCAGCGGTGCGGTGGTGGACAGGCTGGTTGTGTTGAAATCCGAGCCATCAAAGTTCACGCAATACGAATCGTCGTGCAACTCGTCCAAAGCGTATTTGCCGATCAGGTCTTCCGGGACTGACACTTGCGTGGCGTAGGGCACGATTGAGATCGACATTTTTCCATCGGTGGTGTTGGCCACCATGGTGTCGATAAAATCCTTTGCTGCCGCTTGCAGGTTGGTCAGACGGCTATTGCGGGTCATTGACCCGGACACGTCCAGCACCAGCGAGATTTCCAGACCGTCGATGCTCTCTTCAGCTCGGGAGGTGGCATAGAGCGGCATTTCGTCGACACCTGCGAAACCCAGCATGTGGGTGGGAAAGGTTGTGTCGATCGTGGCCTGCACTTTCTTGAAACCCAAGCCGGCTTCCCACCAGGGCGCTTGATAGTACTCCTGAAGACCGGATTTCGACAGATAGTCCAGCACGACTGCATCAGGTAACTTCTCTTGATCCAGGTCCGCCGCTGCCAGTGCCGCCCGGTCAAGCGTGTATTGCAGCATGGTGCGGTCGCGTTCCATCCGCATCAGGTCCACGCCAATTCCGCCCACCGCAACCATAGCCAGGAAAGTACCGATCATCGGTTTGGCCAGAACACCATCTTCTTCCCGCAGGTAGGTTTGAGCACCGGCCAGACAGCGCTGCATGAGCGGGCTGCTCAGCGCTGTGGGACCCTTGTGACGTCTATGCATTTAAACACCCCCCCGCCGGTTCTTGAACAGATCAGCCCGGCTCTAGACGCGGAATTTACACATAATTAATGGCTGCCGAACGTGGCGGAATTGGGGCGGGTTTGCGCCGAAAAACATGTGATTGTAGTGATTTGGGGTTTCAATTGCCGGGTATCCTGCGGGGCTGTCGCGGTCTGCAGAACAATGGTTCTGGGCAAACAGCGAATCGTGAACTTTTGGCAAAAATGCGAATCTTTTTGGCAGGGAATGGTCAAAAAGGTCGCACTCCTTAATCTTCTCTGCATAGAGTGAAGGCATCATCGGCATCGAGTCGATGTTTGAGCACGGAGAAGATTTTAGATGAGCAGCCGCACAGAGCCGAGCTTCCGCGAGAGCGTGGACCTGATGTTTAACCGGGCCGTGTCCCTGATGGATCTGCCGCCGGGGCTGGAAGAAAAGATCCGGGTCTGCAATGCGACCTATACGGTGCGGTTCGGGGTGCGCCTGCGCGGCGCCATGCACACATTCACCGGCTACCGCTCGGTCCATTCCGAACATATGGAGCCCGTGAAGGGCGGCATTCGTTATGCCACCGGTGTCAACCAGGACGAGGTCGAAGCGCTGGCGGCGCTGATGACCTATAAATGCGCTCTGGTGGAGGCGCCGTTCGGCGGTTCCAAAGGCGGGCTTTGCATTGATCCGCGCGAGTATGAGGAACACGAGCTGGAACTGATCACCCGCCGCTTTGCCTATGAGCTGGCCAAGCGCGACCTGATCCATCCCTCGCAGAACGTGCCTGCACCCGACATGGGCACCGGCGAGCGCGAGATGGCCTGGATTGCAGACCAGTATGCACGCATGAATACCACCGACATCAACGCAAAGGCCTGCGTCACCGGTAAGCCGCTGAATGCCGGCGGCATCTCCGGCCGGGTCGAGGCCACGGGCCGCGGCGTGCAATATGCGCTGCAGGAATTCTTCCGTTACGAGGAAGACAAGGCGGCAGCTGGCCTGAGCGGCAAGCTGGATGGCAAACGGATCATTGTTCAGGGGCTTGGCAACGTGGGGTATCACGCGGCCAAATTTCTGTCCGAGGAAGATGGTTCGCGGATCACCGGCATCATCGAACGGGACGGCGGATTGTCGAACCCCGATGGCCTGGATGTCGAGGCGGTGCGCAATTGGATCGTCAAGCATGGTGGCGTGGTTGGCTACCCGGATGCCCAGTATGTGGAAGACGGCGCGCTGCTGCTGGAGGAAGACTGTGACATCCTGATCCCGGCCGCGCTGGAGGGGGTGATCAACCTGTCCAACGCCGAACGCGTGAAGGCGCCGCTGATCATCGAGGCTGCAAACGGTCCGGTGACTGCCGGTGCGGATGACATTCTGCGCAAGAAGGGCACCGTGATCATTCCCGACATGTATGCCAATGCGGGCGGTGTGACGGTGTCTTACTTCGAGTGGGTGAAGAACCTTTCCCACATCCGTTTCGGACGCATGCAGCGCCGCCAGGAAGAGGCGCGCCACCAGTTGGTGATCGACGAGCTGCAGCGCCTGGACGACGTGATGGGGAGCACCTGGTCGATGTCGCCGAATTTCAAGGACAAGTACCTTAAGGGCGCGGGTGAGCTGGAACTGGTGCGCTCGGGCCTTGATGACACCATGCGGGTGGCCTACCAGTCGATGCGTGAGGTCTGGCACAGCCGGGACGATGTCACCGACCTTCGGACTGCCGCCTATCTGGTGTCGATCGACAAGGTCGCCAAAAGCTATCACGCCAAGGGTCTCTGACCAGGCAGCGGGTAATTGGATTATGGCCGGGGCGGAGGGAAAACTCTGCGCCCCGTTTTTTTTTGCAAGTGAACCGGAATACGTCACGACCTGTCGCAATTACTACTAGACACATGTGATCAGTTCGTGTGTTTTGCAGCAAAGCCGGGCTGAACTGCCGCAAATTGATCCTTGGGGCTAGGAGCAGCAGGCGAAAGCGGGTAGCAATGCCGCCAGGGTCCGGGTCACCTTTTTTCCGGGCATCGGAAGTGATTTGACGGGGAGGGACGACATGCGGTTTTCGGGATGGCGTGTGCTCAAAGAGGGGCTCACCGGAAACAAGGGCTGGACGCCGCACTGGCGCGACCCCGCGCCCAAGTCCGAATATGACGTGGTGATCATCGGCGGCGGCGGCCACGGTCTGGCGACCGCCTACTACCTGGCCAAAGAACACGGCATTACCAATGTTGCAGTGCTGGAAAAGGGTTATCTTGGCAGCGGCAATGTGGGGCGCAACACCACCATCGTGCGGGCGAACTACTATCTGCCGGGTAATTCCGAGTTTTATTCCCACTCGCTGAAACTGTGGGAGGGGATGGAGCAGGACCTGAATTACAACGCGATGATGTCGCAGCGCGGCATCCTCAACCTGTACCACAATGACGGTCAGCGCGATGCAGCGGTGCGGCGGGGCAACGCGATCATCAACCAGGGTGACGATGCTGAGATCCTGAGCCGCGAACAGGTGCGTCAGATGGCGCCGTTCCTGAATTTTGACAGCAACCGCTTCCCGATCATGGGCGGGCTGATGCAGCGCCGGGCGGGTACTGCGCGCCATGACGCGGTGGCCTGGGGCTATGCGCGCGGCGCCGATATGCGCGGGGTGGATCTGATCCAGAACTGCGAAGTGACCGGCATCGACGTGGAGAACGGCAAGGTTGTGGGCGTGCAGACCGCCCGCGGACCGATCCGGGCCAAGAAGGTGGCGCTGGCCGCCGCCGGTCGGTCGGGCCAGGTGGCGGCGATGGCGGGGCTGACCCTGCCGATTGAAAGCCACGTGCTGCAGGCCTTTGTTTCCGAAGGGCTGAAACCCATGGTGGATCATGTGATCACCTTTGCCGAAGGGCATCTGTATATCAGCCAGTCGGACAAGGGCGGGCTGGTGTTTGGCAGCTACCTGGATTTCTACAGCTCATACGCGGCGCGGGGAAACCTGCCGATGGTGGAGCACACGATGGAAAGCTTTGTGGCGATGGTGCCGGCGGTCAGCAAGGCGCGGCTCTTGCGCAGCTGGGGCGGTATTATGGACATGACCCCGGATGGCTCGCCCATTATCGATCATTCGCCGGTTGACGGCCTCTATCTGAATTGCGGCTGGTGCTACGGCGGCTTTAAGGCGACGCCGGCGTCGGGCCATGTCTATGCCCATCTGATCGCCACAGACCGCCCGCATGGGGCAGCAACCAAACTGAAGCTGGACCGTTTTCGCAGCGGCCACGGCCTGATGGATGAGGAGGGGACCGGTGCGCAGCATAACTTGCACTAAGCGTTTTGAATGCGCCGGGTTTGCCTCCGGCGGGAGTTTTTTCAGAAAGATGAAAGGGCGCTGGTCATGAGGATTGCCTGTCCGCTCTGCGGCGAAAGGGACCGCCGCGAATTCTATTATAAAGGGGCCGCGCTGGAGCGCCCGGCTGAGGGCGCCGGTCTGGATGCCTGGCACGCCTATGTGAACCTGCGCGAAAACCCGGCGGGGCCGCTGGATGAGCTGTGGTATCACGAGATGGGCTGCAATTCCTGGCTGAAGGTCACTCGCAATACGTCGACCCATGAGATTCTGGCGGTGCAGCTGACGTCCGAGGCCGGGCTGGGAGGTAAGACATGAGGCTTCCCGGAAAAGGGCTGAACCAGGGTGCGAAGCCGATTACGTTCTCTTTTAATGGCCGTCACATGATGGGGCTGGAAGGGGACACGCTGGCCGCGGCGCTGCTGGCCAATGATGTGCATCTGATGGCGCGATCGTTCAAATACCACCGCCCGCGCGGGGTGCTGACTGCGGGCAGCGAGGAGCCGAATGCGCTGGTGACTACCGGCGCCGGCGGCCAGCAGGATCCGAACGTCCGTGCTACCCAGCAGGAGATCTATGAGGGGCTGGAGGCGCGCAGCCAGAATTGCTGGCCCTCGGTTGAGCGCGACGTGATGGCGGTCAATGACCTGGCGGCGCCGTTCTTTACTGCGGGGTTCTATTACAAGACCTTCATGTGGCCGGCGGCGTTCTGGGAAAAGCTCTATGAGCCGATGATCCGCAATGCGGCGGGGCTTGGTGCGCTGTCGGGCGAGGCGGATCAGGACCGCTACGAGAAAGCCTTTGCCTTTTGCGATGTGCTGGTGATCGGGTCCGGTCCTGCCGGGCTGATGGCGGCGTTGACCGCAGGCCGGGCCGGGGCGGATGTGATCCTGGCTGAGGAAGACAGCCGCATAGGCGGGCGTCTTTTGGCGGAACGCGAAGACGTCAGCGGCAAGCCGGGCCATGAATGGGCCGCGGACGTGCTGGCTGAGCTTGAGGCGATGGACAACGTGCGGCTGATGACCCGCACCGCTGTCACTGGTGCCTATGATCAGGGCACTTATGGCGCGCTGGAGCGGGTCTCGCATCACTTGCCGCGGCGGCATTCGCTGAAGGGCAGCCATCTGCCGCGCGAATGCTTTTGGCGGATCGCGGCCAAACACGCGGTGCTGGCGGCAGGTGCGATCGAGCGTCCGGTCGCGTTCCGTAACAACGACCGGCCTGGCATCATGATGGCGGGCGCTGTGCGCGCCTATCTGAACCGTTGGGGCGTGGCGCCGGGGGAGCGGGTCACCGTCTTTGCCAACAACGATCAGGCGCACCGGACAGCGCGCGATTTGGCAGAGGCTGGCGTGCACATTGCAGCGGTGATCGACAGCCGCCACGAAGCGCCGGACAGCGGCCCTTATCAGGTGATCAAGGGCGCGCAGGTTTGCGGTTCCGCCGGACGGCATCGGGTGGACAGCATCACTGTGCGCTCGGTCAAGGGTGAGGAGAAGATCCAGACCGATTGCCTGGCGATGTCCGGCGGCTGGAACCCCTCGGTGCATCTGACCTGCCATCTGAACAGCCGCCCGGTGTGGAAGCGCGATGTGCTGGGCTTTGTGCCTGCCGAGGGGGCCGTGCCGGGCATGGTCACTGCGGGGGCTTGCAACGGCACATTTTCCACCGCAGGCGCGCTGCGCGAAGGGGCTGAAGCCGCGGGCAAGGTGCTGGAAGCGCTGGGCCTGAACCCCGCTGCCGCCGATCTGCCGGATGCGGAGGATGATCCCTACCGTATTGCGGCACTCTGGGCTGTACCCGGCAAGGGCCGCGCCTGGCTCGACTTTCAGAATGACGTAACGGTCAAGGATGTGAAGCAGGCAGCGGTCGAGAACTTCCGCTCTGTCGAGCATATGAAGCGCTACACCACCCAAGGCATGGCGACGGATCAGGGCAAGAACTCAAACGTTGCTGCGCTGGCGGTGCTGGCGGATGCCACGGGGCGGACGATCCCCGAGACCGGCACCACAACCTTCCGCCCGCCATTTGTGCCGGTGGCGATTGGCGCCATCGGGGCGGGGGCCACGGATGAAGGTTTCAAGCCGCAGCGCTTCCTGACCTCGCACGCTGAAAGCGACACCCGCGGTGCGCATCAGCTGGAGGTCGGCCTGTGGTACCGGGCCGCCTATTACCCGAAACCGGGGGAGACCAATTGGCGCCAGTCCTGCGACCGTGAAGTGACGTGCGTGCGCAATGCGGTGGGCATCTGCGATGTCTCCACCCTGGGCAAGATCGACATTCAGGGCGCCGATGCGGGCAAGTTCCTGGATCATCTTTATACCAACACCTTCAGCACGCTGAAGGTGGGCAAGGTCCGCTATGGGCTGATGCTGCGCGAAGATGGCTTTGTCATGGACGACGGCACCACCGCGCGGCTGGGCGAGAACCATTATGTCATGACCACCACCACCGCTGCGGCAGGGCAGGTGATGGCGCATATGGAGTTTGTCAGCCAAGTGTTGCACCCCGATTGGGATGTGCGCTTTACCTCGGTGACCGAGCAATGGGCGCAGTTTGCCGTGGCCGGGCCGAAGTCGCAGGAGCTGCTGGATGGCCTCTTGGACGAAGACGTGAACGGCGAAACCTGGCCCTTCATGGGCTGCGGTGAAGCGACCGTGCTGGGCGTCAAGGGGCGGCTGTTCCGGATCTCCTTCTCGGGCGAACACGCCTATGAGGTGGCCGTGCCCGCGCGTTATGGCGAGGCGCTGTTCCGTGAGCTGCTGAAGCGGGCCGAGGCCCTGGGCGGTAGTGCCTATGGGATGGAAGCGCTGAACGTGCTGCGGATCGAGAAGGGCCTGATCACCCATGCCGAGATCAACGGCACAGTGACCGCCTTTGATTTGGGCCTGCAGGGGATGATGTCCAGGAAGAAGGACTTCCTGGGCAAGCCGATGTCCACCCGTGAGGGGCTGATGGCCGAGGACCGGATGCGTATGGTGGGGCTGAAACCTGTTGGTGCAGCCAAGGAGATCACCGCCGGCGCGCATCTGTTCACACCGGGCGACCCGGTCGAGCGGATCTACGATCAGGGCTATGTGACCTCGGCAGGCTATTCGCCAACGCTGGGGCATCCGATCGGCCTGGCCTTTCTGAAAGAAGGCCCCGACCGGATCGGCGAAACCGTGCGTCTGGTCGACCATATGCGCGGCGTTGATACCCTGTGCGAGGTTGTGCCGCCTGTGTTCTTTGACCCCGAAGGAGGGCGTGCCCGTGGCTGAACTGATAGCAAAAAGCCCCTGCGAGGGGCTGGTTCCGGCAAGTATCGGCGGCATGAGCCTGACCGAGGAACACCCGGGTTCGATGTGGACCGTGGCCCCGTTCAAGGGCCAGCAGGAGGCGCTGAGCAAGGCGCTGGAGGCTGCCCATGGCATGGCCTTTCCGGCGCCGAACCGGTCGACGGGCAAGGCCGGCAGCCGCGCTGTCTGGTTCGGGCGGGACATGGCATTGCTGATAGGGCCTGCGCCGGATGCCAAGCTGGCGGGGCACGCCGCGCTGACAGATCAGAGCGACGCCTGGGCCGTGGTGCGGCTAGAGGGTGCTGGCGCTGAGGACGTGCTGGCGCGGCTGGTGCCGGTGGATCTGCGGAACCAGGTGTTCAAGCGCGGCCATACCGTGCGGGCCGAGCTGAAGCACATGATGGCGTCTGTGACCCGCACCGGCCCGCAGGCGTTTCAGATCATGGTGTTCCGCTCGATGGCGAAAACGCTTGTGCATGATTTGAAAACAGCGATGGAAGCTGTCGCGGCGCGGGGGTAACCTTTGGGGATCACCAACTGATTCCCGGAGCGCATCTATGATCCGCATTGCCCTTGCAGCCGCCTTATTGGCGGCTCCGGCCTATGCTTCTGAAACTAAAGAACAAAGCTGCAAGTACCAGGGCCAGGTCATGGCCGCGGTGCAGCAGGCGCGGCTGGACCGGGTGAAACAGGAAGAGGTGGAGCAGGCGGTACTGGACAGCGAACCGGACTGGCCTGAGACCTATTCCAAGGCGATCCCGCAGCTGACGAACCATGTCTATGCGATGAAACGGCGCGATCTGCGCGACGTTGATCTTGGTGCGGCCTTCGAGGAACAGTGCCTGCAGAACTGGGATCAGATCCAGGCGATGCAGAAACAGCTGAAGTCGAACTGATATGTCCCTGCCGCCCGGCTTTCTGGATGAATTGCGCACCCGAATCAGTATCTCTGATGTTGTCGGGCGCAAGGTCATGTGGGATCAGCGCAAGTCGCAGCCGGGCAAGGGTGACTTTTGGAGCCCGTGCCCCTTTCACCACGAGAAAACCGCGTCTTTCCATGTCGAGGACCGCAAGGGGTTCTATTACTGCTTTGGCTGCCATGCCAAAGGCGACGCGCTGAAGTTCATCCAGGAGACCGAGAACGTCGGTTTCATGGAGGCGGTGGAGATCCTGGCGCAAGAGGCTGGCATGGAAATGCCCAAGCGCGACCCGCGCGCGCAGGAAAAACAGGACCGCCGGACGCTGCTGGCCGAAGTGATGGAGCAGGCGGTGCAGTTCTTCCGCTTGCAGCTGAAAACCAGCGCTGCCCATGACGCCCGTGCCTACCTGCAGCGCCGCGGGCTGACGCCGCCGGCGCTGGACCGCTGGGAAATCGGCTTTGCCCCTGATGGCTGGCAAGCCTTGTGGGACGGGCTGCGCGGCAAAAACGTGCCCGAAGACCTGATCATCGGCGCCGGGCTGGCCAAACCCTCGAACAAGGGCGGCAAGCCTTATGACACGTTCCGTAACCGGATTATGTTCCCGATCCGCGATGCGCGCGGCCGCGCCATTGCCTTTGGCGGCCGGGCAATGGACCCGAATGACAACGCCAAATACCTGAACTCGCCCGAGACTGAGCTGTTCGACAAAGGCCGCAGCCTGTACAATCACGGACCTGCGCGGGCGGCCTCGGGGCGGGGTTCCACGCTGGTTGTGGCCGAAGGCTATATGGATGTGATTGCGCTGGCCGAGGGCGGGTTTCAGTCCTGCGTGGCGCCGCTGGGCACTGCGATCACCGAAAACCAGCTGCAGATGCTGTGGCGGATGTCGGACGAGCCGATCATCGCGCTGGACGGCGACACCGCTGGCATCCGCGCCGCCATGCGGCTGATCGATCTGGCGCTGCCGCTGCTGGAGGCCGGAAAGTCCCTGCGCTTTGCCATCATGCCCGAGGGCAAGGACCCCGACGATCTGATCCGCAGCAAGGGCCCTGAGGCGGTGCAGGCGGTGCTGGATCAGGCGATGCCGATGGTTAAGCTGCTGTGGCAGCGCGAGACCGAGGGCAAAGTCTTCGACAGTCCCGAACGCAAGGCGTCGCTGGACAAATCCTTGCGCGAGAAGATCAAGCTGATCCGCGACCCGTCGATCCGCAAGCATTACGGCGAAGACGTTAAGGAGATGCGCTGGCAGCTGTTCCGCAGTAACCGCAGCGGCGGCGAGGGCGGTTTCCAGCAGCGCGGATCCCGCAGCGGCGGCTTTCGCGACGGCAGCCGTCCGCCGTGGAAACCCGGCAAAGGCTTTGGCCCGATCCCGCAGCCGCGCGCAACCACCCGTGCCTCGCTGGTGGCAGGTGCCGAAGACGAATTTTTTGCCGCCATGCGCGAAGCGGTGATCCTGGCCACGGCAATCACCACCCCGGCTGTGATCCCCGAATTTGAAACCAGCCTGGAGCGCCTGCAATGCGCCGACCCGGATCTGGCGGTGCTGCGGGATATGGTGCTGCGCTTTGGCATCGGCGCGCCGGAGCGTCTGCGCGAGGAAATCGACTGGTCTTTGGGGCCTCATGCCCTTGAAAACCTCTTTGGGCTTCGCCATGTCGCAATCACCCCCTGCCTGCGCAAACCCGGCGACACCGAACTGGCCAGCATGACCCTGGCCGAGGAGCTGGCAAAACTTGAGGCGCGGCGCGGGCTGGACGCGGAACTGGCAGAAGCCGAAGAGGATCTGGACGGTCTTGCCGATGAGGCGCTGACCTGGCGGTTGCGGCAGGCAGCCGAGGCCAAAAACAAGGCAGTGCGCAGCGAGAATGAGGACCAGGCGCAGTATGATGTGGGCGAGAACGGCGCGCGGCTCAGCCGGGATGAGCGCGACGCATTCGGCGCCCTTTTGGATCGGATCGGCTTTTCCGGTAAATGACACAGATTGCCTGATTCTGCGTTTTGCTAAGGAAGAGCACAGGAAAATTGGGTAAACGGGGTGACGAATCAGAGAATCGCGCTAATGATTCGCGCGACCCGAATCGCCCCGCAGCCCCTGAGTAGGAGCAATGAATGGCCGCCAAAGACACCGACGACCGCAAACCTGACGATCAGGATGCCGAAATCTCACTCGACATGAGCCAGACTCAGGTCAAGAAGATGATCGCGGAAGCCCGCGAGAAAGGCTACATCACCTACGATCAGCTCAATCAGGTTCTGCCGCCGGATCAGGTCAGTTCGGAACAGATCGAAGACGTGATGTCGATGCTCAGTGAAATGGGCATCAACATCATCGAGGACGAAGAGGCCGAAGAAGAAGAGAACAAGGGCACCACCGACCTTGTGACCACCGAAGGCCCGCGCGAGGTTGCGCTGGCCGGCGCCCAGGCTGAAAAGCTGGACCGCACCGATGATCCGGTGCGCATGTACCTGCGCGAGATGGGCTCGGTTGAGCTGCTGAGCCGCGAAGGCGAGATTGCCATCGCCAAGCGGATCGAAGCCGGCCGCAATACGATGATCCTGGGGCTGTGCGAAAGCCCGCTGACCTTCCAGGCGATCACCATCTGGCACGACGAACTGCTGTCCGAGGACATCCTGCTGCGCGACGTCATCGACCTGGAGGCCACCTTTGGCAACCAGTTGGACGAAGACGGCGAGGAGGAAGCGCCGGTTGTCGATACATCTGCTGTGGCCGCGGCCAAGCCGGTCAAAGACGAAGGCCCCGAGCTGGACGCCGACGGCAACCCGATTGCCAGCGATGACGACGATGACGAGGACGAACAGGCCAACATGTCGCTGGCCGCGATGGAGGCCGCGCTCAAGGACCGTGTTCTGGTCACGCTGGAGCGGATCTCGACCGACTTTGCGCAGCTGTCCGAAATGCAGGACAGCCGGATCTCGGCGACCCTGAACGAGGACGGCTCCTTCAGCACGCAGGACGAGGCGACCTATCAGGCGCTGCGTTCGGAAATCGTCGAACTGGTGAACGGGCTGCATCTGCACAACAACCGGATCGAGGCGCTGATTGACCAGCTTTACGGCATCAACCGCCGGGTGATGCAGATTGACAGCGCGATGGTCAAGCTGGCCGACCAGGCCCGCATCAACCGCCGCGAGTTCATTGATGCTTACCGCGGCCGCGAGCTGGACCCGAACTGGCTGGCCGACATGGGCGGCAAGCCCGGCCGCGGCTGGCAGATGTTCATCGAACGCTCGACCGACAAGGTCGAAGAACTGCGCGCCGACATGGCCCAGGTCGGCCAGTATGTCGGTCTGGATATCTCGGAATTCCGCCGCATTGTGCAGCAGGTTCAAAAGGGCGAAAAAGAAGCCCGCCAGGCCAAGAAGGAAATGGTCGAGGCCAACCTGCGCCTGGTGATCTCGATCGCCAAGAAATACACCAACCGGGGCCTGCAGTTCCTGGATTTGATCCAGGAAGGCAACATTGGCTTGATGAAAGCGGTGGACAAGTTCGAATACCGCCGCGGCTACAAATTCTCGACCTATGCGACCTGGTGGATCCGTCAGGCCATCACCCGCTCGATCGCGGATCAGGCGCGGACCATCCGGATCCCGGTCCACATGATCGAGACCATCAACAAGCTGGTCCGCACCGGCCGCCAGATGCTGCATGAGATCGGCCGCGAGCCGACCCCGGAAGAGCTGGCTGAAAAGCTGCAGATGCCGCTTGAGAAGGTCCGCAAGGTGATGAAGATCGCCAAGGAGCCGATCAGCCTTGAAACCCCGATCGGGGATGAGGAAGATTCGCAGCTGGGTGATTTCATCGAGGACAAGAATGCCGTGCTGCCCTTGGACAGCGCCATTCAGGAAAACCTCAAGGAAACCACCACCCGGGTTCTGGCCTCGCTGACGCCGCGTGAAGAACGGGTTCTGAGGATGCGGTTCGGCATCGGCATGAACACCGACCACACGCTGGAAGAAGTCGGCCAGCAGTTCAGCGTGACCCGCGAACGGATCCGTCAGATCGAGGCAAAGGCGCTCAGGAAACTGAAGCATCCCAGCCGCAGCCGCAAGCTGCGCAGCTTCCTGGATCAGTAATTTAGAGGGCGCCCCGCGGGGCGCCTTTTTCTTGCCTGATTGACCTGTAATCTGCCCAACAGATTAGTTTGGGGAATTCAGAAGATGTTGTTTAGATTCGTATTAGTTGCGCTGGTGGCCAGTGCTCATTCCGCGCGGGCAGACGTTCCCGATTTCTTTCAGATCCCCTTCCTATCGGATGTCGCCAGCGCCAGTATTCAAAGGGATTATGAACGGGTCCGCTGCAAGCAGACCTATATGGTGGCCGTGTCGCCGAATGGGCATTGGGCGTCCCGCTGCAGCGGCAACAAGCTGTCGTCGACAATAACCCGTGCTGTATTGCAAAAGTGCGAGCACGCGGCGGGTCAGGCTTGCGGCATGGCCATTGCAAAGGGGCAGAACACACCGGATTGGCAGGCAAGTCCTTCCTTGGTCTATGCCGAGACCGTAAGTCCTGAGACTATTCCGTTTGTTGCTGATTTGCGGGGCAGGGACGTGGTGTCCCGCTATTCTGCGGCCAGACGGAATAAGGCGCTGGCGCTCAGCCGGAACGGAGCTTGGGCTTATGCGTCGGGGCGCTTGACCATGCGCGAGGCCGAACAGGTTGCGCTTAACAAATGTGAAGAAAATGATGGTAATCGCAGACGATGTTTTTTGTATGCTTCCGGCGATGATGTGGTGTTTGGGCCTGACACCAACATTTTCCCCGAACGCTGACCAAGATCGGGGCATGAATTGAATGAGAAAGAAGGAGGTGAACACAGACCTCATCGTCTTCGACGGCGAATGCGTGCTGTGCTCGGGCTTTTTCCGCTTCATGCTGCGCCATGACCGGGCCGGGCGGTTCTCCTTTGCCACCGCGCAGTCGCCGCTGGGGCAGCAGCTCTACCGCCAGCATGGCCTGCCGACG
This sequence comes from Leisingera sp. M658, assembly GCF_025144145.1. Lineage (NCBI taxonomy): Bacteria > Pseudomonadati > Pseudomonadota > Alphaproteobacteria > Rhodobacterales > Roseobacteraceae > Leisingera > Leisingera sp. M658. The sequence goes on along the minus strand of NZ_CP083546.1, from coordinate 2,840,607 downwards.
GATAATTTCGAGACCAATCTGGTGATAGTGGATGGCCGCACCTATCAGCGGCTGGATGCCTTTGCCGCCGCAATGCGGGCGCTGCCCCGGCCCTGGCCGGCCTTGTCTGTCTGCCGGTTCCTGCCGGGGCGGCTGAAGGATGCGCTGTACTTCAGTATCGCCCGCAACCGGTACCGGCTGTTCGGCCGCTTTGATACGTGCCTGATCCCTGGCCCTGAGGTTCGCGCCCGGTTTGCCGACGGAGGCTTTGAGCCATGAGGGATGCCTTTGGCGACATCATCGCGGCACAAGACCTGGAGGTGCCGCCGGCCCTGCTGCGGTTCCATGCGCAGCCGCCGCAACGCAGCCACGGCATGGTCAAGGTTGAGGGCGGCAGCCGCTGGGCGCGGCTGCTGGCGGCGCTTGCGGGCTTTCCGCCGCCAATGGCCGAAACCCGGTTCCGGCTGGATGTCGCCCCGCAGGGCAAGGGCCATATCTGGCGGCGCAGTTTCGGAAAATTCCTGACCCGCTCGCATTTGCGGTATGATCCGCAAACAGGCAGAGCAGTGGAACGCTTCGGCCTGGTCGAACTGGACCTGGCCGTCTCGGCTCAGCAAGGCGCAATGGTGGTCTCGGTGGAGAGGGCCCGGCTGTTCGGCCTGCCGCTGCCCCAAGCTCTTTGCCCGCAAAGCGCCGCTACCGAATTTGAAACGCCGGAGGGGCACTTGGGATTTGACATCTCTGCCAGCCTGCCGCGCATCGGCTTGCTGGTGCGCTACAGCGGGTTTCTGGTGCTGCCGGAGCTGGACCTCAGACGTTAACCATTTGCTAACCCTGTCATTGCCCGGCGCGGCATCGGCCTTTAAAGTCGATGCTGTTGCCCATTGGCCTTCCGGGGGGGAGAAAATGTCTGCACATACCAATATGAACACGGCACTGCTGGCGCTGACTGCAAAGCTTCAGTCGTTGAATGATCTGGTGACTGCCAACCAGTTCATGGTCGAGGCTTTGGCGGATCAGGGGGATGCGCTTAAGCAAATGGATGGTGCTGAGACCAAGGATATGCTGCGCCGGCAGGCGCGCGAAAAGTTCCACCCGGACACTGGCACCCTCCCGAATGCTGCAGCGCTGGCCATTCTGGAAGGCGTGCTGAGCCATCAGCGGGACAGTGCGGAGATCATTCCCTTCCCGCCCCGCGCCTAAGCCGGGCGTTCACACATCTGCGAGAGGTGGTTGCAAAGGTGCTGCCGGTCTATTGGAGCCGCTGCGGCAAATCCCTATGTTGAAGCGAACACAGGGATATTTCCGAATGAAACACCTCCTTTGCGCTGCCATCCTGGCTTGTCTTTCTTCCAGTCCCGCAGCTGCGGATGCCTTCATTACCAACCGCGGCGTGCGGGTGCTGCCGGTCAATGACACGGTCTATGAGGTGGTGCCGCGCGGCTCCGGCGGGACCTGGGATTACTGGTGCGCAGCTGCCGAATACGCCCGCCGCGAGCTGGGCGCTGGCTGGATGGACCGGTTTTACGTGGTGCGGGGCCGGGATGTCAGCGTCACCACAGGGCGCCGGTCGTCGGTGCAGTTCACGCTCTACCCGAAACGGAGCGGTGTCGAACCCAAAACAGGCTGGCTGTCGCTGGGTTTTCGTACCGGGGAAAGCATGTCGGTGCAGCAGGGATACGGCTATTGCGTGAATGAGCCGGCGTTGTAATGGATTCGAAGCATTTGAACTTGCGCGGATGTGACGTTGTATGATGACAATTGGCTGTCTACTGATGCCGGTCGCTCCGGTAGCTGCGCAATCCGCGTGTAGCAATGGAATGCCAGTTCTTCTGCAGCATCCTTCGCAATACAGTGTCATCGAGCGTGAGCTGCTGCCCGGATAGAACCCCCGTCGCGTTTGCGCCGAAGTAACGTTTCAGGTGGAATCGCAGCTCATGCTTGTCCCTGCCGTGCTGTAGTTAAGGGGCTGACAAAGCGGAGTTTTCTCAAATGTCGATGGCCTTGAGAACGGTGTGAAAGAGCCGGGGCGTGACTTGACACAGTGACCGCACAGCAGTGTGAGTCGCTTGTGTTTCAATTCTCCTTACACTTTTCGGTATCTGCCTGGTTGCCGGGCGGCGCACAATAACTGAAAGGGGTCCGACATGAAAATCTGGATATCTGTCCTGTCTCTCGCCACCGCTCTGCCGTTTTTTCTGCCAGAGCCGGCCGCGGCCTGGAATGACCGCAGGGCGGCTCATATCAATGCAGTATCGCAAGATGTCTTTGAGGTGGTGCCGAAAATCTCAGCCGGTGCATTCTTCTGGTGTGCTGCAGCAGATCATGCCCAGCGGAACCTAGGAGCGCCGTGGAAGGCGGATCTGTTTATCACCCGCGGGTTGGGGGCAAGCGAGACAACAAACCGCGTATCAGCGGTTCAATTCACCCTGAATGCGGGTTTGGCGCCGGGGGCAAGCCGTGGCAATATCAATAGCCTGAAGGCCGGCCAAAGCATGAGTGTGCAGCGGGCTTTTGGTTATTGCGACAGGCTGCCGGGGCGTCCCTGAGCCAGGGCCTGCTTGATATCTGGCGGCTGTTGAAACAAGGAGAATTAGATGACCAAACGCATTGCAGCCATTGCCGGTCTGGCCGGGGCGCTTCTCCTATTGCCTGAAGCAAGCGCTGCCTGGCGGGCAATCAACCGCCATGAGGTGCTGCCAGTGTCCGAAGGCGTCTGGGAAGTGGTGGCCCGGGTCGGGACTGGCGCGCAGGATTATTGGTGCGGTATCGGTGATTTTGCGATCCGCCAGCTGCGGGCGCCGGTGAACCAGCGCATCTATGTCTGGCGCGGGGTCGGGCCTTCGGTCAACCGGCCGGGGCGCAAAGCGGTGCAATTCGCCTTTGGCCTGCCGCCTGGTGTTCCTGACCGGTCCTCCAGCCTGTCGCTGAATGTGCGCGAGGCAGGTGACAATCTGCATGTGACGGCTGCACAAACCTATTGTTATGACCGGCTGCCCGGCCGGGACCGCTGGTTGCCTTAGCGTCCGCCTTCGCCGGCCGTGGCGGTTGCCAGCCGAACCGGGTTCCGCCACAAATGATTTATGCAGTATGAGTTCACCATTCCGACGCGCGGGCAGGGCCTTTATGAGTTCACCCGCGACGTGCAGGCCTGGGTTTCCGGGTCCGGCCTGCAGGATGGGCTGCTGACCCTGTTTGTCCGCCATACCTCCTGTTCTTTGCTGATCCAGGAAAATGCCGACCCCGAGGTGCAGACCGACCTTCGGGCCTTCTTTTCGCGCCTGGTGCCGCCTTCCTCCGATCCCGCAATGGCCTATCTGCGCCACACCTATGAGGGGCCGGACGACATGCCCGCCCATATCAAAGCGGCGATGATGCCAGTCAGCCTGTCGGTCCCTGTCAGCCGCGGTGCACTGGTGCTGGGCACCTGGCAGGGGATTTACCTGTTTGAACATCGCGATCGTCCGCACCAGCGGCATGTGGCCGTGCATCTGGCCTGAACCTCTTTATCTAGCGGCCATAAATCACCACTACCCAAATTCTGGAGGGTAGCCTATAGTTGTGGATAACCGGGCAAACACCGGCACAAACAATAGGCTGACAGGATTGAGGGAGCAGGCGGATGCGCTGCCCATTTTGCGGAAATATCGACACTCAGGTCAAGGATTCACGCCCCGCCGAAGATCATGTTTCGATCCGGCGGCGCCGGTTCTGCCCGGCCTGCGGCGGCCGTTTCACCACCTACGAACGGGTGCAGCTGCGCGATCTTGTGGTGATCAAAACTAGCGGCAAGCGCGAGGATTTCGACCGCGACAAGCTGGAACGCTCGATCCGCATCTCGATGCAAAAACGCCCGATTGAGCCGGAGCGGATTGATCAGATGATCTCGGGCATCGTGCGGCGGCTGGAAAGCATGGGCGAGACCGATATCGGCTCGAAGAAAATCGGCGAGATCGTGATGGAAGCGCTGGCCCGGATCGACACCGTGGCATACGTGCGCTTTGCCAGCGTTTACAAGAATTTCCAGGCGGCGGATGATTTCGAGGATTTTGTTCACGAGCTGCGCCCGCCAGTTGCACCGGAAGAATAATGGACGCTGATCACCGTTTCATGGCGCTGGCGCTGTCCCTGGGACGGCGCGGGCAGGGCAACTGCTGGCCGAACCCGGCAGTGGGCTGTGTTATCGTGCAGGGCGGCCGCGTGGTGGGCCGCGGCTGGACCAGGCCGGGCGGCCGCCCCCATGCAGAAACTGAAGCACTGGCGCAGGCCGGCGGGGCCGCACGCGGTGCCACGGCTTATGTGACGCTGGAACCTTGCGCCCATCACGGCGAAACGCCGCCCTGTGCGCAGGCGCTGATTGACGCCGGTGTGGCGCGGGTTGTTGCCGCGATTGAGGACAGCGATCCGCGGGTGTCGGGGCACGGATTTCAGATGCTGCGCAATGCGGGCATCGATGTGGCCACCGGAATATGGGGGGCACAGGCAGCGCGGGATCACGCGGGTTTCTTCCTGAAGACTGAGCAGGGCCGCCCGCTGGTGACCCTGAAGCTGGCCGCCAGTTTCGACGGGCGCATCGCCACCGGATCGGGCCAAAGCAAATGGATCACCGGACCGGAGGCCCGTCGCGCCGTGCACGCGATGCGCGCGCGCCATGACGCGGTGATGGTCGGCGGCGGGACTGCGCGGGCTGATGATCCCTCGCTGACCGTGCGCGATCTGGGGGTGGAGCACCAGCCTGTGCGGGTGGTGATCTCGCGCCATCTGGACTTGCCGCTGATGGGTCAGCTGGCCCGCACCGCCAAGGACGTGCCGGTCTGGCTTTGCCATGGCCACGGCGCTGATCATGAACGCATTCAGGCCTGGGAAGGGCTGGGTGCCAATCTGATCCCCTGTGCGTCGCACGGGGTACAGCTGGACGCGGCGGATGTGCTCCAGCAGCTGGGGCAGGCGGGTCTGACACGGGTGTTCTGCGAAGGCGGCAGCGCGCTGGCGGCATCGCTTTTGGCATTTGATCTGGTGGATGAGCTGATCGGCTTCACTGCGGGTCTGGGGATCGGGGCCGAGGGTCTGCCGTCGATCGGTGCGCTTGGCATCGGCCGGCTGGAGGAAGCGCCGCGGTTTGAGCTGGTTGAAACCCGTCCCCTCGGCAAAGACATCCTGCACCGCTGGACCCGCGCGCTGCGCTGATCATCCTTTTCCGTGCAGAGCAGGCTCTCCCGCCCGTCACTGGAGCATGAAACATGCTCCGCTTCCGTTGGGCGTGGCCCGGCGCTGCGCGCCGGGCCACGCCCAAGGCCGCCAAGGGCGGGCTGGCGTCAGCCAGGATGTCCTGCGGGCGCGGGAGGGTTCCCGATCAGCTGGCCGCCGATCAACGCCAGAGATGGGCGTAGGTGGTAAACAGCCCCTGCAGCTTGGACAACAGCCGGTTGCTTAACCCCGGATGCGGCAGATGCCCTTGGCGCAGACGCATCACTGCAACCTCCACCGGACAGGGCTGTGCGGTCACCGGGTCGAAGTAGCGCGGGTAGTCGATCAGCGCCGCATGGGCGAGGCCCAGAAGCGTGACACGGGCTTGCCGCCAGGCTGGCGCCGGAGCCAGATCGGCAGTCAGCCCCCAGCCTGCATAAAACGGTGTTCCCAGCGTGGTTACCGGCACCCCGCGCAGCAGCGCTTCGAACCCCAGAAGGGAGGTTATCGTCCAGACCTCTTGCACTTCAGCCAGCAGGGCCATGGGGTCCGCATGGGAGGCAACCGCATCCGCCAGCCCCTCTGCTGCAACCCGGCCTTTGCGCAGGCCTGCCTCCACATCCGGATGCGGCTTGTAGACAATCACCGCGTCCGGGTTGGCCTGCCGCACCGCGCGCAGCAGATCCAGGTTAGTCTTCACCGCTCCGGCTCCGCACAGGATTGAGGCGTCATCCTCCACCTGGCCCGGCACCAGGATCCGGCGGCCTTGGGGCAGGGCAGGGGCGGTGCCGCCAAGATTGTATTTCGACACCCCGTCCAGGATCAGAGACCGCACCAGATGCTCGGCCCGTAACGCCTCGGCCTGGGTCATCTCAACCCTGCGGGCAATCAGCCCATCCAGATCCGAGGGCTGGCGCGGGTCATAGTAGATCCCTTGACGGTCAGCCACCAGCGACAGCGGTGGCACCAGTTCCGCCCCCAGCCCGCGGGAGCGCAGAAAGCCGTCCTCCACCCGCACAGCACCGTCATGCGCCGCATCCGCCTTGCCGGCCCAGACCATCCGTTTGCGTCCGCTGGCTTGTGCCTTGGCCGGGTCTTCGGTGAACAGCACCCGCGTCCCGGCGCCAAAGAACTTCTGCAGCGGCTTGCGTTTCCACATCCGCATACCAGAAGCCGCCCAGCCGGGATGGTCGTCCCGCCAGGCCCGCACCCGTGCCTCCAGGTTATCCAGAACTGTCTCCAGCCCGCACAACTCATCCCGGAACGGGTCGTACCACTTTGGGTAGAGGATCATCGCTGCGGCAAACAGCTGCGCCCGTGTCAGCCGCCGCTGCCTGCGGGGGGGCGGGGCGTCGTCAATGCTCAGCCCCCAACCCGCGTAAAACGGCTGGCCGAAGACCCTCGGCTTGTGACCTGCCAGGATCGCCTCGAACCCCAGTTGCGACGATACCGTATAGACGCCCACGGCCCCTTCCAGCAGCGCCCAGGGCGACACGCTTCCCGTGAACAGCGCAACCCGCCCCTGAGCGTCCTGCGCATCATAATATCCCGCCCGGTAGCCGCGCAATGTTTCTGGATGTGTCTTGATCAGCACCCGCGCGCCCGGGTGCTCCTCCTGGGCAAAGGCGAGCATTTCCAGAAACCGCGCCCGGTCGCCGCGCGATGCAGTGACCGAGGCATCGTTGCGTGCCTGGTCCGCAACCAGCACATAACCCGGGTCCGGCACCGCCGCCGCAGGATCAAAGGCGTTGTATTTGCTGAGATGCGCGTTCTTGAGCCGGGTAATCGCATCCCGTGCCCGGCGCATCAGATGTGCATCATCCAGCGGATGGCTGGCCAGCAGCTGTTCCAGCTCCGAGGGCTGCGCCGCATCGAAATGCATGCCTGACCGGTCCAGCAACAGCCCCATGGGCGGTTCGCCTGCGCGGCCGGGGTGAAGCGAGCGCAGAAAGGCATCCTCGACCCGCAACAATCCGCAGCCGCGCTGTTCGGCGACTGCAAGGCCCCGGTGCGCTGTGGGCGAGGCGCCCCAGATGCCAACCAGATCTTCGGCCTGCGGCAATCCCAGCTGGATGCGGTAGCCGCAAAGCTGCAGGATCCGCCGCACCCGGCGCTGGGTCAGAAAACCGCCATTGTAAACAAAAAGCCGGGATGCAATGCTCCCGGCTTTGTGCTGGCCAGCGCCTTGATGCATGGCGGTTTAACCGCCTACGGCGCTGGAAACGCTTGACAGCGACCCCACTGGTGTCACCAGCAGCGAAATGGTCTTGGTCCATTGGGTGTACGGCGCTTCGGTGACATAAAGCGTGTCATCGTCGCGGATCACGAAATCGCGGGCGACAAACAGCCCGTTCGGCTGAGTCAGGTTCAGCACATAAACCAAACGCTGCGCGCCGATCAGATCATCGCGGCCCAGCACCTGATTGGCAATCTCGGCCGGCTCATTGCGCAGCACAAAGACACCGGTCGGATCAGAGGCGGTGGAAATCAGCCCGCCAACCTGGGCAATGGCTTCCAGCGCCGACAGGTCCTGGCTTTCAAAAGGCACCCGCGCCTGGGCCGAGGTCGCCCCCAATGCGGTGAAAGAACGTGTGTCCTCCTCAACCAGAATACGGTCGCCGCCGCGCAGGGCCACATCCAGCTCCGGATGGTCGAACAGGTCCTGGAACCAGATCTTGCCCTTTTCCTGGCCGCGGATCACGGTGACCTGGGCAATTTCCGGCTGGATCGTCACGCCGCCGGCCTGGGCCAGCATGGACGACAGGGTGCGGGTGGGGCGTTCAATCGGATAGACACCCTGGCCGCCCACGGCGCCCGTCAGGCTGACGGTGGCGCCGTCACCGGCCAAACGGCGCACCTGCACCTGCGGGTCGGGGGTCTGGTCTTCAAGCTTTTTGGTGATGGTCTCGCGCAGCTGGTCCGGCGTATTGCCAGAGGCGCGCAGGCGGCCCGCGTAGGGCACAAAGATATAGCCGGCGCTGTCGACCTGCACCTCTTCCAGCACCGTGGAATTGGTGGCTTCGGCGGCCAGCAGCCCGTCATCCACGTTTTCCCAGACCGTCAGGCCCAGCACGTCGCCAGGACGGATAGTGTCCGAGGTCAGCCGGCCGGCAGACGTAAAGCCGGAGGAAAAGCCAAGCGCCGGCACCACGGCGGTGGCGCGGGCGACGCGGTCGTTGACGGAGACGATGAAGGCATCGCCTTCCCGCTGCACGGAACCGGCAAAGATCTGGCGCTTGTTGGGGCCGACCTTGGGCAGCCCGCAGGAGGCCGCAAGGGCCAATGCTGCCAGCATCGCCACCGGACGCGCCCAGCGAAGGGGAACGGATTTCACTGCTCGGTCTCCTCGACCAATTATTGTTTGCCTCAAGTTTTAGGGGCAACCTAACCTGCCAGCAGGGAAAAATCCAGTCTTTGGGCGCAGCTGTATCAGGTCACCAGACGCAACTGTTGCCGCGGTGCCGCTGTGCCCAGGCGCAGCGCGTCATAGGGGTCCTCGTCCGCCAGCATCATGTCTGCCACTTGGCGCAGCAGCTGGCGCCGCCCCTCGCGGGAATAGTAGCCGCCGGGCACCTGCGAGGTTTCCAGCAGGAACCGACGGTAATCCTTGTAGGCGCGGCTGTCCGGGCGGCTGGCGGCGGCAAAAAACTCCGCCAGGGGCTGCTCGGACACAAACTCCGGCTTGCCGTAAACCGCGCGCCCGAACACCCGCAGCGGAATGCCGCGCCACAGCACCTGCTGGCCGGCGGTGGAATTGACGGTCACCGCGGTGCGCGCCTCGTTCAGCAGCTGTGCCAGCTTGCCGCCGCGCACATAATGCACCCTGTCTTCGATGCCGTGCTCGCGCGCCAGCCGGCGCAGGCTGCGGCGCACTTGGGCCCGGCCGTCCTCCAACGGATGCGCCTTGATCACCAGATGATGGTGGCGCGGGGCGCCTTCGGCAAAGCCGCGGATCACTTCTTCCAGAAACTCGCCCATGCTGGAGAACGGCGAGTGCATCTGAAAGGAACTGTCATGCTCCAGTTGCAAAAGCGCCAGATGATAGGGAAACCCGCCATTGCGGATCCGCCGCTCTGCCAGCCGGCGCTCCAGCGCCTGGACCGGCATCAGCAGCAACCGCTTGAGATACAGCCGGAATTCCTTGGTCACCGTCAATGACCGGTGCGGCCGGAAACTGCGGTACTTGCCATTCCGGAACATCACGAACCAATGGTACAGCGCGCCATAAAACACATGCTGGCGCATATCGCCCCAGTGTGCGGGGGGCAGCGGCGCCTCCATGTCGGACAGCGCCAGCGCCTGCTGCATTTGCGGAACATCCATCTCCATCAGCCGCGAATGGCCATTGGCGCCGCCGCGCTCGTAAGTTACCCAATAGGGGCGCAGATAGCCTTCCTCGAATACATGCACGGTGATACCGCGTTGCTGCGCGGCTTTGATCGCGCTGGCGTGAATAGGGCGGGTGTCGCCATACAGCACAATATCGGTGATGCTGCGGCTTTCCAGCAGCCCGGCCAGCACTTCCGGCCAATCTTCAAGGCTGCCGGTGAAGGGCAAATAGCTGTCTTTGCTGCGCCAGAAGGCCTGATCGCCCGCATTGAACCCCACCCGGGCCACATCACAGCCCGCAGCCCGCAGCAATCGTCCAAGGGCGGCGAAAAACGGCCCGTGCGGGCCTTGCAGGAACAGAAAGCTGCGGTGTTTCATCAGGTGGCGTGACATCCCGGTGTCATAAATACGGTGGCAGTCTCAAGGATTGATTAACAATTGACTGGGGCGAAACTATGGCCGCGAGGGGCGGTAAGGCAAGCCGGGGCTTGTGGAGCGCGCGCAGCTTGGCTACCTCTGCGGCAGCATCGGCACATCATCTGCGGGGAGCGGACCCATGTTTACAGGCATTATCACGGACGTTGGCACCATCACCGAACTGGAGCAGCAAGGCGATTTGCGCGCCCGCATCCGCACCTCTTATGACACGGCGGCCATTGATATCGGCGCTTCTATTGCCTCTGACGGGGTCTGCCTGACAGTGATCGCGCTGGGGGAAGACTGGTATGACGTGCAAGTCTCGGCCGAGACCGTCTCCAAGACCAACCTGGACAGCTGGACCACGGGCAAGCGGGTAAATCTGGAGCGCGCTTTGAAAGTGGGCGACGAGCTGGGCGGCCATATCGTGTCCGGCCATGTGGACGGTGTTGCCGAAGTGGTGAAGATGGAAGACGAGGGCGACAGCACCCGCGTCACCCTGCGCGCGCCGCAGGACCTGGCCCGCTTCATTGCCTCCAAAGGATCGGTGGCCCTGAACGGCGCTTCACTGACGGTGAATGACGTGGACGGCTGCGATTTCGGTATCAACTTCATCCCGCACACCAAGGAGGTCACTACCTGGGGCGATGTGAAAACCGGGGACCGCATCAACCTGGAAATCGACACCCTGGCCCGCTACGTCGCGCGTCTGCAGGAAGCCGGCTAAAACGGCGCAGCCTCTTCATCGTTCCAAAAATACTCCGGGGTGAGGCCGTAAGGCCGAGGGGCAGCGCCCCTCATCCCGCCACATACAAACGCTCCCGCCCCCTTGAGCAGCACTGAAGTGCTCCCCAAAGCGTTGGGCGTGGCGCGCCGCCGGGGCGGCGCGCGTCACCACATGTCGCCAACGGTATAGCCCAAAGGGAACGGGTCGCTGGGATCCAGCGTGTAATGGCTCAGCCCGTAGATCCAACCCTGGCCGGACAGGGTGGGGATGATGGCCTGGTATGGCCCGACCTGCGTCTCTGCTGTGATACGCCCGGTGAACGTGGTGCCCAGTGGTCCTGCGTTCACATAGTCCTGCCCGATCTCCAGCTGTCCGCGCGCATGCAGCACCGCCATCTTGGCGCAGGTGCCGGTGCCGCAGGGCGACCGGTCCAGGATGCCGCTGGCGTCTTGCGGGCGCTTCGGGTCGAACGGGCCTGTTGAAATCGTGATGGCGCCGCGGCCGTGGGTGCCATCTGCCACCGGAGCGCCCCACAGGTTGGTGATCGTAGGCCCTGTGATTTCCGGATTTTCAGGATGCGCTACGGGCAGCTGCTCGGCAGTGGCATGGCGGATCGCTTCCGACACCCGCACGATCTCTGCTCCATTGTCTGCATCGAGGGAAATCCCCAGCCTCCCGGCCTCGGCCAGCACAAAGAACATCCCGCCCCAGGCCACATCCACGGTGACAGTGCCAAGACCTGCAACCTCAACCGGCGCGTCCAGATGCACCGCAAAGGCCGGCACATTCTCAAACTCCACCCGCGTCACCTTGCCATCCCGGCATTCGGCCCGCACCCGGATCAGCCCGGCGGGGGCCTCCAGCACCAGCTCGGTCACCGGTTCCACCATCGCCACCACGCCGGTTTCCAGCAGCACCGTCACCACGCAGATGGTGTTGGAGCCGGACATCGGCGGGTATTCGGTTTGCTCGAAAATGATGAACCCGGCGTCCGCTTCCGGATGGCAGGGCGGCACAATCGCATTGCCGCAAAGACCCGGATTACCGCGCGGCTCACGCAGCATTTGCAGGCGGATATCATCATGATTGGCCGCCATGTCCTGCATCTTTTCGAACACCGAACGGCCCTTCAGCAGCGGCATGCCGCCGGTGATCACCCGGCCCGGTTCGCCCTCGGCATGAGCCTCAACCGCCTGGATAATGCGGGATGCGCGCATCTGTCTCTCCCTTCCCGATGTAACCCCGGACCTATGGATTGGATCCAAAATCATTTGTGCACAGGTGCACAGGCCGCGTCCAGACCCCTCGGTGCCGTTTGCGGGACTGGCATTTGCCCCGTCTGTGGGCTATCTGGCAGGGAAAGAACCCGCAGCGCCAGGCGTGCTGCCTTTGCGCATCGAAAGGCTGCTACATGAGCTTTGAAACACCGGGGCCGGTTGAGGCGCAATTGCGCAATGCCATCAGCCCGATTGAAGACATCATTGAGGAGGCCCGCCAAGGCCGTATGTTCATCCTGGTCGATCACGAGGACCGCGAAAACGAAGGCGACCTGGTGATCCCGGCGCAAGCTGCCGATGCGGCGGCGATCAACTTCATGGCCACCCACGGCCGAGGGCTGATCTGCCTGACCCTGCCTGCCGATCGAATCGAGGAACTGGGCCTCCCGATGATGGCGCTGCACAATTCGTCGCGCCATGAGACTGCTTTCACAGTTTCGATCGAGGCGCGCGAAGGCGTGTCCACCGGCATCTCTGCCGCCGACCGGGCGCTGACCGTGGCCACTGCCATTGATCCCGATAACACCGCCGCCGACATCGCCACCCCCGGCCATGTCTTTCCGCTGCGCGCGCGCCGGGGCGGGGTGCTGGTGCGTGCAGGCCATACCGAGGCCGGCTGCGACGTGGCCCGGCTGGCAGGTCAATACCCGTCGTCGGTGATCTGCGAGATCATGAAGGAAGACGGCACCATGGCACGTCTGCCCGATCTGGTGGAATACGCCGCGACGCACGGGTTGAAGATCGGCACCATTTCCGACCTGATCACCTACCGCGCCCGCAACGACAATCTGGTGACGGAAACCTCGCGCGAGACCGTGACCTCGGAAATCGGCGGCGAGTGGGAGATGCGGCTGTTTACCGATCAGACCCACGGCATTGAGCATGTGGTGATGATCAAGGGCGACATTACCACGCCGGAGCCGGTGCTGGTGCGCACCCATGCGCTGCATGAGGCAACGGACATCCTGGGTCTTGGCCCGAAATCAGCCCGCCAGCTGCCCCGCGCGATGGAGATCATCGCCGAAGAGGGCCGCGGTGTGGTGACCCTGTTCCGCCAGCCCCGCAACGCGCTTTATGCCAATGAGGAAGACGGCGCGCGGACCGTGACCATCAAACAGACCGGCATCGGCGCGCAGATCCTGTCAAGCCTGGGGCTGAACGAATTGGTTCTGCTGACCGATTCGCCCTCGACCAAATATGTCGGGCTGGATGCCTATGGGCTGTCCATCACCGGCAGCCGCCCCATTCTGAAGGACGATTGATATGGCTGGACATGAAACCCACTACACCCTGCCGCGCGCCGAGTTCGACAAGCCGGTGAAGATGCTGATTGTTGTCGCGCCTTATTACAAGGATATCGCCGACAATCTGGTCACCGGCGCCGCAGCCGAGATCGAAGCCGCAGGCGGAACTTTCGAGATCGTCGAAGTGCCCGGCGCATTGGAAGTGCCGACAGCGATTGCAATCGCCGACCGGACCTCGAATTTCGACGGCTACGTGGCGCTGGGCTGCGTGATCCGCGGCGAGACCACCCATTATGACACCGTCTGCAATGACAGCAGCCGCGCGATCCAGCTGATGGGGCTGCAGGGCCTGTGCATCGGCAACGGCATCCTGACGGTGGAGAACCGCAAACAGGCCGAAGTGCGGGCTGATACGGCCGATCAGAACAAAGGCGGCGGTGCGGCAGCTGCGGCCTTGCATCTGATCGCACTCACGCGTAAGTGGGGCGCCCAGACCAAAGGCATCGGTTTCAAGGCGCCCACAGGGGCGTACCAGGTCGCCGGTACAGACAACGGATCCACCAGCGTATGAGCACCCAGGACAGCCGCCCCAAGGGCAATGGCAAGAATCAGATGAGATCGGCAGCGCGGCTTTACGCTGTGCAGGCGCTGTTCCAGATGGAACACAGCGGCCTCACCTTTGACAAGGTGATCGTCGAGTTTGAGGACCACCGCTTTGGCGCTGTCTATGAGGGTGACGAGATGGCGGAGGGGGATAACAAAATCTTCCGAAAGCTGATACGCGAAGCCGTGAACCACCAGGCGCAGATCGACCAGATGACCGACCGCGCCCTGGTGGCGAAATGGCCGATTGCCCGGATCGATCCCACCTTGCGCGCGCTGTTTCGCGCCGCGGGGTCCGAGCTGACGCAATCCGACACCCCGCCCAAAGTGGTGATCAACGAGTTTGTCGACATCGCCCGCGCTTTCTTTCCCGAGGGCAAAGAGCCGAAATTCGTCAACGCGGTGCTGGACCACATGGCACGCGAAGCAAAACCGGAAGCCTTCTAAGGCGGTAATTCCGGACTTCGATGGAGAAAGGGCGCGCTGCAGGGTGCGCCTTTTTCTTTGGGAGATTGCCAATCGCAAAGGGTGCGGCATATTCCGCTCATTTTTCCGGAAGCGCTGGACGGCGCTGCAAAGACTGATAACCTCCTATTGCATATCTGGAGGACTCAGATGCCTGAACTGGTGAAGATGTATATCCGCAACGTCGTGATCGGCTTCTGCATTGCTGCCGTATTTGTGGCGATGCTGCTTTGGTTCAACGTGATGAACCTTTGGGGGCTGGTTTTCACATCTGACGCGGGCCTCTTGGCGGTGTTCCTGTTGTGGTTCATGCATGGCATCGTCTTTGCCGGTGTGCAGTTTGCCTGGGCGGTGATGGCCATGGCCGAAAAGGATGGCGGGCCCCGCCGCGGCACTCCGGTGGTTAATGAATTCCAGCCGGTGCGTGTACCGGCTGACGAGCCGTCCCAGCGTGAGCGTCAGCTGCGCAGCCGCCGCTGAAGCATTGCAAAACGCAATCCGCCCGCGCTTTCCATCCGGAAGGCGCGGTTTTTCTTTGGCGGTAAGGGGAAATGCGGCGGGACCACCAATCAACCGTGCGGCTTTGATTCCCGGGGACCTGTTTGTACAGGTGGGCGCCAGGTAAACGGACCAGGGTCCGAACAGAGCCAGCTCCCGTGGAATTGCTTAAGGCCACTGGAATGCTGCCTGTCACAAGAAGGGCAGAACCCGCCAATGCCGTAAGTAGTCTGCCCGGCCCGCTGTTACAAGGGGAACGCAGTGCTGGCGGGTTGTTTCCGGATAAAACCGCAGGATTGCAACTTGTTCCCTGATTGTTCACATTCGCCTGTATGATGAATGATCTGCAGCCTGGACAGAAACTTGCACGCGGGGTGTCGCGCTATCTGCGCTCGCTGGGCTATGCGCCGCTGGAGGAGTTTGTGCCGGCCCGCGGCTTGCGCGTCGATGTGATGGCGCTGGGCGCCAAGGGGGAGCTGTGGGTGGTCGAGTGTAAGTCCAGCCGCGCTGATTTCCAGTCCGACAGCAAGTGGGAGGGTTATTTGGAGTGGTGCGACCGCTTTTTCTGGGCGGTGGACCTGGCGTTTCCAACCGAACTGCTGCCGGACGGCACCGGGCTGATTATTGGAGACCCGTATGATGCCGAAATCATCCGCATGGCGCCGGAGGGCAAACTGCCGCCAGCGCGCCGCAAAAAACTGATCCAGAAGTTCGCGATGGATTCCGCCCGCCGCCTGCAGGCCCTGCGTGACCCGCGCCCGGGCCGGGACGGGCAGCTGCTGGGCGGGGCAGGAGATGGGGCAGGAGATCAAGAGCAGCAGGATTGAGCGCTAGCGGCTGCTCCCGCGCCCGCAGGTGCCCCGGCTGCGCCGGAACCCCTTGGCGGCCTTGGGCCCGGCAGCGAGCCTGCGGCACGCTGCCGGCGCTTGTTGCGCCGCTTTGCCCGGCAATCGGGCGCAGCGCGGAAGGGCGGGTGCGGAGTGCCGGAAAGACTGCGTTACTTGACGCTGCGCGCGGCTTGTGCAGCGGCGCGGATCTCTTCGGCAATCTCCTCGGCTTCTTCCGGGTCAAAGTCCATCGGGATTTCAACGCTGCCGGTATCAATGAAAATCCGCACCATACCCTGATCGGTCGGACCGATTTGCATGTTTGCCTCAATATCGCGTTCGGTGTTGATACTCATTGCACACTCCAATGCCGGTCAGCGGATTGCAGCTGGTGCTAGCCCGGGGCAGGCTGAAACGCAAGCCGGCTTTGCGCTATGCTGTTTGCATGATGGATGTGACCCTGCGCCGATTCGCTCCTTCCGACATGCACTGGCTGGCGGCCCGCCACCAGGATCTTTACGCCCGCGAGGCCGGGTTTGATGAAACTTTCGGACCGCTGGTCGCCGATATTCTGCACAGTTTCTGCGCAGACCACGATCCGGCGTGCGAACGCGGCTGGTTGGCGGAAAGCGGCGGCGAGCGGCTGGGATCGGTGTTTTGCATGAAAAAGGATGCCGACACAGCGCAGCTGCGGCTGTTCCTGCTGACGCCTGCGGCGCGCGGCAAGGGGCTGGGCAAGCGGCTGCTGCGGGAATGCATGGAGTTTGCCCGTGCAGCCGGGTACCGGGGCATGATGCTGAAAACCCATGAAAGCCACCAGACCGCTTGCGCGCTTTACCGGGCTTTCGGCTGGCAGCTGACGGACAGCCATCCGGTGCACAGCTATGGCCAGGATCTGGTGGAGCAAACCTGGCGGTTGTCTTTTCCGGTTTCGGACGGCAAAGCGCCCTAAGTGCAGCGTAAAATTGCGCATGATTGCAAACGGTTGCGGATAATTTTCAGCCGCCTGTCATGGCGGGTCCGGACCGTTGAGCCGGGCAATCAGAAGGGGCGGGTTTCTGCAGCGGAAAGGCAAAAAAACCTCTTGCACGCCTCCAGGACGTGCTATAAATGACCCCACAGTGCCGCCTTAGCTCAGTAGGTTAGAGCGCCTGATTGTGGATCAGGAGGTCCCCCGTTCGAGCCGGGGAGGTGGTACCACTCAATCAAACACCTTGAGAAATATCAGTTGCGGCAGCAGCCCGGCGTTTCTGACGGGCACGGCTTTTGCAGTCTCATCATTCTATTGCGGGTTCCCGCCACCAGCCCAGGTTTCCCTGGCCGCTGAACGGCCGGCTTGTTCACGCCTCCCGTCGGGCGCCAACAGCCGGGACTGCGGTTGTGGTGCTTTTTTGGGGGATTAGCCTTTTGGCCGCGCAATTTTGCGCGGTCCTTTGATCTTCTGCACGCGGGGCAGGCTAAAGCAGTGGCGCTGTGCCGGCCGGTGCATGCCGTTCTGCTGGAGCAGGCAATGGATGTGCTCAAGCAGAACGGACAAAAGGGACCTGGCCTCAATCGGTTGTGCTGGTGGTCGTGGTCGTTGTTGTGGTGGATGTGCCATTATCGTCATCGGCGATCAGAACCAGGAACAGCACCCCTGCAACCGCTCCGGCGGCGGCTCCGGCGGACAGTCCGGTTTCCGGCAGGCCGCTTGCGGCGGCCTGGGCCACGGCCTCGGCGCCCTGTGCCTGGCAGGTCACCTGCAGCGTGCCGTTTGCCAGATAGGTGGCGGAGACCGGAACACCGGCACCGCAGGCCACGCGCCGCTTGGCTTCGTTCAATGCGGCGTCCGCGGTCTGGGCAAATACGGGCTGTGCGGCAAAAGACAGGGGGATAATCAATGCCGCTGCCCGCAAGATACTGGTGTACATGATAAAACAACCTTATGCTTTGGAACATCTTAAGGTTAATGAAGGCCCGGGCGCCAGGCAACACGGCGGCGCTGCAGCGGCGATGTTCCGGCGAGATGCCGCGCAGCTGCCGCACCGCTATGCGTGGTTTTTCGGGGATATGCGAGGGTAACGATATGTTTAAGACAGCCGCCAAGAGCTTGACCGCAGGGGTTTCCTGCCTGGGTCTGGCCGCAGCACCTGCACTGGCACAGGGCGCCGGACCCCTGACCTATACAGTCGTGGTTCCGGCCGGAGAATTCGGTTCGGCTGCCTTTCTGACCGAGCTGCTGGGCACCCTGTCGGCCGCCAAGGCCTTTTGCCGCGCCACCGGTGATTCGGCGCTTCAGGTCGATTGCCTCTCTGAACGGCTGGAAGCGGCTGCAGATGGTATTCCGGCGGGCACTGATTACGACGAGGTGCGCGATGTGCTGCAAGACACCTCGGCCCGGCTCAAGCGGCTGGCCCGCCAGAACAGCGATCCGGGGCGCAGCAGGGTCAGTGTCACCAGTTCCGCAAACCCGGCTGAACGCACCACCCGGCCGCTGACGCCTGTCAGACCGTCCGCGCAGGCTGCAGTGAACCGGGAAGCCGTGCGCATATTCGAAGACGCAGGCACGGTCCTGCTGCGCAGCGCGGAATCCGCGCAGGAGCGGCAGGCGCAATACGCCCAGATTGCCGCGGCAATCGATTCCAACAAGGTTTTGCTCAGGTCCTGACCCCGCGGGGTTAGTCCTTGATCCGCACTTCCTGGCGCAGCGCACCGGACTCGCGGTCGAAAATCAGGATGCGGTTGTCCTGGCTGACCACAGCTATCCAGCCGCGTCCCAGTGTGACAGCCTCGGCCTTTATCCCGTCGGGCAGGGCGATTTCTGCGGGCAGCGGCGCATCGCCTGCCTGCAAGCGGATGACAAGCAGCGAGATTATCACTACAAGCCCGCCAATCATCACCACGGTCAGCGTGGTCACCAGCCGCCGCAGGAACCGGATCTGCGGCGGCTCCGTTTGGATTTCGGTCTCGGAAGGATCAGTCATGGGCAGCCGCCGGATTGAATTTGTCATCGCGGAAAACCCGCCTAAGCGGCTTGATAAAGCGGTTTCGCGCGATGTGCCAGAGGAGGCGTCTTTGTCGCGCACCCGTCTGGCCCGTCTGATCGAAGAGGGCGCGCTGACGGTGGACGGCGCCGTGGTGCAGGACGCCAAGGCCAAGGTTGAGGCCGGCGCGCAGATCGCGATCACCGTGGAGGAGGCAGAAGACAGCCATATCGGCCCCGAGGACATCCCGCTGGAGATTGTCTTTGAGGACGATGACCTGATCGTCATCAATAAGCCCTCCGGCATGGTGGTGCATCCGGCGCCGGGCTCCCCCTCAGGCACTTTGGTCAATGCGCTGCTGCATCATTTCGGCGGCAACCTGTCGGGCGTAGGCGGCGTCAAGCGCCCTGGCATCGTGCACCGGATCGACAAGGAGACCAGCGGCCTGCTGGTTGTGGCCAAATCCGACGCCGCCCACCAGGGGCTGGCCGTGCAATTCGAAAAACACACGGTGGAGCGCTATTATCAGGCGGTCTGCTATGGCGTGCCGGATGGCAACGACCCGCGGCTGCGCGGCGTCAAAGGGGCCAGCTTCGAGCCGGGCAATATCCTCAAGCTCACCACCCAGCTGGCCCGCCACAAAACTGACCGGCAGCGCCAGGCGGTGCTGTTCCAGGGCGGCCGCCATGCGGTGACCCGGGCCCGCATCTGCGAGGGTTTCGGCAACCCGGCCTGCGCGGCGCTGGTTGAATGCTGGCTGGAAACCGGACGCACCCATCAGATCCGGGTGCATATGGCCCACGCCGGTCACGGGCTGGTGGGGGATCCCACCTATGGCGGGCGCCGCAAACTGGCGGCCAAGGCCTTGAGCGAAGCCGCGCATGCGGCCGTCCAGCAGTTTCCGCGCCAGGCGCTTCACGCCGCTGTCTTGGGATTCAATCACCCGGTGACGGGCGCACCGCTCAGGTTTGAGGCGCCGCTGCCGCAGGATATGGCGGAATTGCTGGCGGCGTTGCGCCAGTAAATTGCCGGCAAATAAGCGTGTTCACGCCTGTGATGCAATTCACAGACGCATTCCGGCGGGTTAACATACAACAATTCCTTAAGCGGTCCTTGAAAAGGATTTGGCGCTAACACATATGCGCTAATGTTAAGTCCTTATACATTTTGGGAGGGACACTTTATATGGCGAATTATGCAAACCTGCCTGCCCCGACGCCCGAAGGCGGTCTGAACCGGTATCTCCAGGAAATCCGCAAGTTTCCACTGCTGGAGCCGGAAGAGGAATACATGCTGGCCAAGCGCTGGGTCGAGGAGCAGGACGCAAAGTCCGCGCACAAGATGGTAACCTCCCATCTGCGGCTCGCGGCCAAGATTGCCATGGGCTACCGCGGCTATGGCCTGCCGCAGGCCGAAGTGATCTCCGAGGCGAATGTAGGCCTGATGCAGGCGGTTAAGAAATTCGATCCGGAAAAAGGTTTCCGGCTGGCGACTTATGCGATGTGGTGGATCCGCGCGTCGATCCAGGAATATGTCCTGCGGTCCTGGTCTATGGTCAAACTGGGAACCACTTCGGCGCAGAAAAAACTGTTCTTCAACCTGCGCAAGGCCAAGGCCCGCATCGGTGCGCTGGAAGATGGCGATCTGCGGCCCGAGAATGTCAAGCGGATCGCAACCGACCTTGGCGTGACCGAGGACGAGGTGATCTCGATGAACCGCCGCATGTCGGGCGGTGATGCGTCGCTTAATGCCACCGTCGGTTCCGAAGGCGAAGGCACGATGCAATGGCAGGATTGGCTGGAAGACGAAGATGCCGACCAGGCCGGCGATTACGAGGCCCGAGATGAGCTGGAGGCGCGCCGGGAGTTGCTGACTGCGGCACTGGATGTGCTTAACGACCGCGAGAAGGACATTCTGACCCAGCGCCGCCTGATGGATCAGGCGGTGACCCTGGAGGAGCTGAGCACGCAGTACAAGGTCAGCCGCGAGCGGATCCGTCAGATTGAAGTGCGGGCGTTTGAAAAGCTGCAGAAAAAGATGCGCGATCTGGCGAGCGAAAAAGGAATGCTGACCGGCGCCTGATCCCAGCGCCCGGCAGCAGACTGTAAAGGCGGTGCTTGGCGCCGCCTTTTTTTGTCAACTGACAATGATGCTGGCTTTACGGCAGCAGTCCTGCCGGAATGTTTCGCGCGCGAAACATTGGGTCAGAAAGACTGACCTGAAAAGCTGGCGGAAGCTGGCTGTAAAACCTGTCTAGCACGGGCCTGGCAAAATGCTGGGTGCGCGGCTGAATGGGAGGCTGGTAGAAACGCTGGCTGGCAGACATGCGCGTGGCTGGCTGAAATCACTCTGGTTGCTGGCGTTGCTTGCGGTCTGGCTGTCCCGGGGGATGGCTGGAGTGCTGGCTGCTTGCGGCCTGGTGATTCTGGCTTGCGTGCAATTTCTGTATTCTGTTTAGCCGTGCCTGCGCTGCAGGTCAACAGAAAATGCAATGAAATCAAATAGTTGATAGATTTGCTCGGGAATTGCTTTCAGGCAGCCCTAGGCAGAGCGCCTGCGCGGCCTTACATTCAGCCCCTCTGGCACAGGAGGAAGGACCATGGCAGGCGGCTGGGCGCAGGACGGCGCGGTGAATGAGCAGATTGAAGCGTCGATCAATGATGAGCTGGCGCGGCTGAAAGCGGTGCGGCGTCCGGTGGGCGAAAGCCTGACCCATTGCGCGGAATGCGAGGAGGTGATCCCCGAGAAACGCCGTGTCGCCATTCCTGGCGTGAAGCTGTGCATTGACTGCCAGCAGGAGCGCGACGGCGCGCATCAGGCGCGCGGGGGCTTCAACCGGCGCGGCTCGAAGGACAGCCAGTTGAAGTAGGGCGCGCAGCGATCAGATGCCGTATTTTCGGCGCAGCTTGCGGACTTGAGAGGCAATCTTGTTGCCAGGCTTGATGCGTTCTGCGAATTCTTTTTTCGGCTTGTACCAGGATTTGTCCTTTTCGCTGTATTTCCACAATTGCCCTTCGCTGTCGGCAACATGCCGGAAGCATTCGTTATGCTGTCCGCCGGGATCCCCCTTTTGATTATACCAGGTCGCTTCATAGCAAAGGTTGCCCTTGGACGTCGCATACCACTTTCCGAGGCCAACGCTGTCTTCCCAAACAGCCTGAAAGCTGCCGTCCGGTCCCCAGTAGGAGCCTCCCTTGGTCCAGGTCCAGGTTTTTCCAGAATATAATTCGGCAATGGTTTGACCGCTGACGGGTTTCTTGCGGTCCGGGCCGGCAGCTATAGCACTGGTGGCGGTCAGGGCCGCAGCAATTACGAGCGCAGTGAGCTTTGAAAGCGGTGCCATGGTAACAACTCCCATACTGGTTAACCGGCTTAGTTTACCACACATTGAATCTGTATTCTAAAAATTCCCCCTAGGTGGTGTTCAATTGCACGCAAAAGGGAGTGGGGCTGGTGTACCGCTTAGGATCTATCCGAACCCCATTCGCAGAATGTGCTGCGGGCCTGCGATGCCGTGGGGATAGATGCCGCCGGTGTCTGCAAAACCGCCCTTGCGGTAACAGCGGATGGCGCCGAAATTCTGCATATTGACGGTCAGCACCACCGCACGCCGCGCCGGATACTGCGCGGCCAGATAGGGTCCCAGCGCGGCAACGGCAGCCGTGGCATAGCCTTTGCCTTGCTCAGCGCGATCAATCATGAAGGCGCGCAGACCCAGCTCATCCGGCCCGGCAAAGCTGTAGGTTTCGTGATACAGCCGGTCGATCTTGAAGAACCCGACCACTTGGGAGCCGTCAAGGATGGCGTGAAAATCCACGCCGTCCTCATTTTCTTCAAACGCCTGCGCCACAGTGCCGGAGTATCGCACCTGATCCGGCTCCACCTGAATATGGGAGACCAGATCAAATTCGTTTCGCGGCACCGGTCGCAGGCTGAGGCGCATCACCCCTCCATAGCTTCCAGTTCGTCAATGAAGCCGGAGATCATCGACAGGCCCTTGTCCCAGAATTCGGGATCTGTGGCATCCAGGCCGAAGGGCGCCAGCAGCTCCTTATGGTGTTTGGAGCCGCCTGCCTTGAGCATCTCGAAATACTTGTCCTCGAACCCTTCGGCGCCGCTCGCGTAGACCGAGTAAAGCGCGTTCACCAGCCCGTCGCCAAAGGCATAGGCGTAGACATAGAACGGCGAGTGCACGAAATGCGGGATATAGGCCCAAAACGTCTCGTAGCCGTCCATGTATTCATAGGCGTCGCCCAGTGATTCCGCCTGCACCGACATCCAGATGGCGTTGATGTCATCCGGCGTCAGCTCGCCCTCGGCGCGGGCGGCGTGCAGTTTGCATTCAAAGTCATAGAACGCGATTTGGCGCACAACCGTGTTGATCATGTCCTCGACCTTGCCTGCCAGCAGCACCTTGCGCTGCTCCTTGGTCTCGGCCCCGTCCAGCATCTTGCGGAAAGTCAGCATTTCGCCAAACACGCTTGCGGTTTCCGCCAGCGTCAGCGGGGTGGAGGACAGCATCTCGCCCTGTTCCGCCGCCAGCACCTGGTGCACGCCGTGGCCCAGCTCATGCGCCAGGGTCATCACGTCGCGCGGTTTGCCCAGGTAGTTCAGCATCACATAGGGGTGCACATTGGTGACGGTGGGGTGGGCAAAGGCGCCCGGCGCCTTGCCGGGCTTCACGCCCGCGTCGATCCAGCCGTCCGAGAAGAACGGCGCGGCGATTTCACCCATGCGCGGATCGAATGCATTATAGGCGTCCATCACCGTCTTTTCCGCCTGCTCCCAGCTGATGGTGCGGGGGTCTTCCAGCGGCAGCGGCGCGTTGCGGTCCCAGACCTGCATCACGTCCAGACCTAGCCATTTGCGCTTCAGCTCATAATAGCGGTGGCTCAGCTTGGGATAGGCGGCAACCACAGCCGCGCGCAGGGCCTCAACCACCTCAGGCTCCACATCATTTGACAGGTGGCGGCCGGTCTGGGCGCTGGGCATGCCGCGCCAGCGGTCGATGATTTCCTTTTCCTTGGCTTGGGTGTTGTGGACACGGGCAAAGGTCTTGACGTTTTCGGCAAAGACGGCGGCCAGCTCCCGCGCCGCCGCCTCGCGTTTGGCACGGTCCGGGTCGGTCAGCAGGTTCAGGGTGCCCTCAATGGTCAGCTCTTCGCCATCGACGGTGAATTGCAAACCGGCGATGGTCTCATCAAACAGCTTCTCCCAGGCATCGCCGACAATGCCGAGGTCATGCATGAAGCGTTCCAGCTCGTCCGACAGCTGGTAGGGCTTCATCGCCCGGATGCGGCGGAACACGCTGGCATAGCGGGCAAGCTCCGCATTGGCGGCCAGATGCGCCTGCATCACGCCGTCTTCAATACGGTTCAGCTCCAGCGTGAAGAACACCAGCGGCGTGGTGGCCACCGTCACCTTTTCCTGGCAGTCCGACAAAAAGGCAGCGCGGTCGGCATCGGTGGTCAGCTGGTAATAGCGCAGGCCGGCAAAGGACATGATGCGGCCGGCGATATTGTTGATTTTCTCGTTGCGCTCAACACATTCCAGCAGGCCGGCGGCGTCCAGACCGGCCAGCTTGCCCTCGTAATCGGCAGCAAAAGCGGCGCATTCCTGCTCCAGCCAGCCCAGATCGCGGGCCAGTTCGGGGGCGTCTTCAGACGTGTAAAGATCGCTGAGGTCCCATTCCGGCAGATTGCCAAGACCGCCGGAACCGGCTGAGGCGTTTGCGTCGTGAACGGGGAAGGGAAGCTGGAACATGGGGGCTCCTGTCATGAGGAATTCGTTGACCCAACATCTAAGCGGCGGCTTGCGGGATCACAAGCAGGCGGGCGTTGATCATCTGCAGATCACCGGGAGTTTAACGAAAGCTGGTAAGGGGCGGGTAAAGGCACGGCGCAACGCCGGGCGATCAGCCGCGGTACTGTTCAAACAGGCGGCACATGCTGGAAAACACATGCGCGCGGATTTCCGGGGTTTCCATCAGTACCTCGTGCTGGGCACCCTTGATCAGGTCCAGCTCGCCGTCTGGCCAGCGCGCCATCCGGTCGTGGATGGCCTTGGTGTCGACGATCTGCTCCTCCGAGCCAGCAAAGGTGATGCAGGGCAGGGCAGGCGAGGGCTGCCCGGCCAGCCAGGCGCAGTCCTGCAGGCTGACGCGCAGCCATTGGACGGTGGGGCCGCCAAGCGCCAGATCGGGCTGTGCAGCCAGTTGGGCATGCATCATCCGGTACATGTCCGGATCAGTGGTCAGAGTGTTGCCCTCGAACGGCGTGATCTGCACATATTGTTCCAGCGCCGTGGTCGGCAGCAGCAATTTGTCCAGCCGCAAAAACGGCGCAACGCCGCTTAGAAAACTGGCCAAGGGGCGCAGCAGCGGTGGGATCTGGATGCCCCACATCGGGCCGGTAAAACAGCAGGCGTTGACCTTCAGCCCCTGCATCAGCGCGCGCAATCCGATGGCGCCGCCCATGGAGTGGCCGACCAGAAACCAGGGTTTCGGCAGATCCAGCTGCTCGGCCAGCCCAGTCAGCGCCTGCACGTCCTTCTGGAAATCGCTGAAGTCTTCGACATGGCCCAGGCGGCGCTCAGCCAGGGTCCGGTCCGCCAGCCCCTGACCGCGCCAGTCCACGGTGAGGGTAGCAAATCCGCGATCCGCAAATTCCGCCGCGGCCAGCCCGTATTTTTCGATGTATTCAGTACGGCCGGGGAACAGCAGGACCGTGCCCTTTGCCGCTCCTTCCGGTCGCCAGTGGCCCGCGCGGATACGCAGGCCGTCCGAGGTGTGCACCCAATGGGCCGCACCGCCCGCAGGCCCCTGCGCGATATCCGCAAACAGGGGGGCGGACTGCGGCTCCACCGGGGCGCCGTCCATCAGGACAGGGCCGAGGCCAGCTTCATCGCGGTGCCCATGTCACCATCGATGGTCAGCTTGCCGGACATGAAGGCAGCGGTGGGGTTAAGGTCACCCTCAAGGATCGACTGGAACGTGTCGGCGTCGGCTTTCATGGTGACATCGGTGTCTTCGTCGCTGACGCGGGCGCCTGCGCCGTCAAGCACGATGGAGCCCAGCCCCTCAATCTCGAATTTTGCGGAGGCGTCAAATTCGCCTGCGTCCAGTTTGCTGTTCAGGGTCTCTGCCGCTTGTGCCAGGGTATCGCTCATGTCCGTCCTCAATCTGTTTTGCGCGCTTCATAGCACAAATCTGTGAAGCATTTGCATCCAATACTGGAATTTGCCGCGCGCTGGATTACACTGGGGGCATCATGCTGGCAAATCTCCCAAAGCTCAAAGCTATCGTGGCGGCAACGGCAGTCACAGTCACGTATTCCTTGCCTGGGGCCGGCGCGGCACAGCAGCATTCCGCCGATGCGCTGCTGCAGGATCTGGCCGTGTCGGAACTCTCCGAGGCTGCGGCCATCGACCGCGAGCTGCAGGCGCTTTGGGCCAAAAGCGGCTCGCCTGCGATGGATCTGCTGCTGCGGCGCGGCACCGACGCGCTGGAGCGCGGCGATTTGCAGCAGGCAGCGGAACATCTGACCGCGCTGACCGATCATGCGCCGGAATTTGCCCGCGGCTGGTACGAACGGGCCCGCGTCTATTTCGCGCTGGGGCTTTACGGGCCTTCGGTGGCGGATCTGGAACGCGCGCTGGCGCTGAACCCGATGGATTACAACGCGATCTACGCGCTGGGCGCCCTGTTCGAGCAATTCCGCAATCCTGAACGCGCCTATCAGGCCTATCAGCGGGCCAAGGCTATACATCCGCACCACGAGGACGTAAGCAGCGCCCTCGAACGATTGGCGCCCTTGGCCGAGGGCCGGGAACTGTAAGCCCCATCGGGGCGGGGGCTGAAGCAATGGCAAGCGCATCGCGGATCGTGGCCGTTCTGGGCCCGACCAATACCGGCAAAACCCATTACGCCATTGAACGGATGCTGGGCTACCGCACCGGCGTCATGGGCTTTCCGCTGCGGCTTCTGGCGCGCGAGGTCTATGACAAGGTGGTGGCGGCGCGCGGGCCGTCGGTGGTGGCGCTGGTCACCGGCGAGGAACGCATCGTGCCGCCGCGCGCGAAATACTGGATCTGCACGGTGGAGGCGATGCCCGAGGGCATGGGCTGCGACTTCCTGGCGATCGACGAGATTCAGCTTTGTGCCGATCCCGAGCGCGGCCATGTCTTTACCAACCGCCTGCTGCGCGCCCGCGGCACGCTGGAGACACTTTTCCTGGGCGCCGACACCATGCGGGGGCCGATTTCGGCGCTGGTGCCCGGGGTGGAGTTCCACCGCCGCGAGCGGCTGTCGGATCTTGTCTATGCAGGTTCGAAAAAGATAAGCCGGATGCCGCCGCGCACTGCAATTGTCGGGTTTTCGGTTGATAATGTCTATGCGATTGCCGAGCTGATCCGCCGCCAGAAGGGCGGCGCGGCGGTGGTGATGGGGGCGCTTAGCCCCCGCACACGCAATGCCCAGGTGGAGCTGTATCAGAACGGCGAGGTGGATTACCTGGTCGCCACTGATGCCATCGGCATGGGGCTGAACCTGGATATCGACCATGTGGCGTTTTCTTCGACCCGCAAATTCGACGGCCGCCGGATGCGCGAGCTGGCCCCGAATGAGCTGGCGCAGATCGCCGGCCGTGCAGGCCGCGGGATGAGCCATGGCACCTTTGGTGTGACCGGCGATGCGCGGCCCCTGGACGAGGGCACGGCGTCTGCGATCATGAACCACCAGTTCACGCCGCTGAAAAAGCTGAACTGGCGGTCTGCGGATCTGCAGTTCGGCACGGTTGAGGCGCTGATCCACTCGCTCGAATCAAGCCCTTCGGACGAAAACCTGATCAAAGCGCGCGAGGCGGATGACCTGGGCGCGCTGAAAATGCTGTCGCGCGAATCCGCCGTGATCTCGCGCACCACCAACGCGCAATCGGTGAAACTGTTGTGGGATATCTGCCGGATTCCCGATTTCCGCGGCATCTCCCACGCCGAACATGCCTCGCTTCTGGGGGTGATTTTTGAACATCTGCAGGGCGGCGGCGTGGTGCCGGACGACTGGATGGCCCGCCAGATAAAGCGAATTGACCGCACCGACGGCAACATCGACACATTGTCCAAGCGGCTGGCATTTATCCGCACGTGGACTTATGTCGCGCAAAGGAATGGCTGGCTGCGTGACGAAAGCCATTGGCGCGGAGAGACGCGCGCTGTAGAAGACAGGTTGTCAGATGCTCTGCACGAGCGCTTGACGCAAAGATTTGTGGACCGGCGCACGTCTGTGCTGCTGCGCCGGCTCAAACAGAAGGAGGCCCTTTTGGCCGAAGTGAATGACAAGGGTGAAGTGACGGTTGAAGGCGAATTCGTCGGCCGTCTCGAGGGGTTCCGGTTCAGCCCGGACAAAAGCGCGCAGGGTGCCGAGGCCAAGGCCTTGAAGGCGGCCTCGCTGCAGGCGCTGGCGCCGCAATTCCATCTGCGTGCGGACCGGTTCTATAACGCGCCCGATACCGAGATCGATTACACCGAACAGGGCGGCCTGATGTGGGGCGAACATGCGGTGGGCAAACTGGTTGCCGGCGCCGACGCGCTGACCCCGCAGATCGAGGTCTTTGTGGACGAGTCCGCCGGACCGGATGTCGCCCAGAAGGTGGAACGCCGCCTGCTGCATTTCATCACCCGCAAGATCAACGCGCTGTTTGAGCCGCTGCTGGCCTTGCAAAAGGACGAAGAGCTGACCGGCTTGGCCCGTGGTTTTGCGTTCCGCATGGTCGAAAACCTTGGCGTGCTGCCGCGTGCAAGCATCGCGCAAGAGGTGAAGGACCTGGACCAGGACGCCCGCGGCGCGCTGCGCAAGCATGGCATCCGTTTCGGCCAGTTCACCATTTTCATGCCGCTCTTGCTGAAGCCCGCGCCGACCCGTCTGCGGCTGGTGCTGTGGTCGCTGGCCAACGGTCTGCAGGATTTCCCCGAATCGCCGCCTCCCGGTCTGGTCACGGTGCCCTCCGCCAAGGACGCGCCCGACGGCTATGACACCATGTCCGGCTACCGCGCGGCGGGTGAACGGATGATCCGCATCGACATGCTGGAACGCCTGGCCGACATGCTGCGCGGCGAAGACAGCCGCGGCGGCTTTGAAGCCAAGGCTGACATGCTGTCGATCACCGGCATGACGCTGGAGCAGTTCGCCGACCTGATGCAGGGTCTGGGTTACAAGGCCGAAAAGGGCGAGCGCCAGAAGGTGAAGCCGGTTGCGGCGGAAGCGGAAGCGAAACCTGCTGAAGATGCAGAAGCCAAGCCTGCTGAAGCAGCTGGTGACGCGGCACCTGCAACGGAAGAGCCGGCTGTTGAAGCTGCGGATGCAGCACCCGCTGAAGACGCCGCTGCCGAAGCTCCCGCCGCTGAGGCCGAGGCCTCACCTGCTGAAGACACGGCACCTGCACAAGACACGGCACCTGCGGAAGATAGTGCAGAAGCCAAGCCCGAAGCGGCTGCTGAAGCGGATGCTGCTGCCGAACCGGAAATGGAAGTCTTCTTCACTTTCACCTGGGGCGGCAACCGGGGCGGACGCCAGGGCGGCCAGCGCCAGCAGAACCGCCGTCCGCAGGGCGACGGCAAGCCGGCAGGCAAGGGCAAACCGCGCGGCGCCAAAGGCGGCGACCGCGAAGGCGGCCCGCGCGGCAAACCGGGCCGCAAGGGCGGTCCGCGTCAGGATCAGGGCGCCAAGACCTATTCCGCGCGCCCTGCCAGGAAGGAAAAGCAGATCGACCCCGACAACCCCTTTGCCGCCGCGCTGATGGGGCTGAAACAGGGCGACTGATCCTGCCATGACCGAGGGCGCGCCCAAGATCCGCATCGACAAGTGGCTATGGCATGCGCGGTTTTTCAAAACCCGCAGCCTGGCTGCAAAACAGGTCAGCGCGGGCCATGTGCGTCTCAACGGCACCAAGACCTTGAAACCGGCTCAGAACGTCACCCCGGGTGACGTTCTGACCTTTGCCCAGGCCAAAGTGATCCGCGTGGTGCGGGTCGAGGCCATCGGCGAACGCCGCGGCCCCGCGCCCGAAGCCCAGGCACTGTACTTCGATATGACGGAAAAGCAGGAAAAAATTCCGGCCAATCCCAGGTTCGAAGGAAAAGGCCGGCCGGACAAAAAAGCCCGCAGAGCGCTTGATCTTACTCGCAAGCAGGATACCCTTTGACGGCTTGAAGCCGTCGCCGGTCTGGATTAGCTAGGCGCAAACGGAAAACGGGACTCGGTATTATGACCTATGTCGTGACGGAAAACTGCATCGCCTGCAAATACACCGACTGTGTCGAGGTATGCCCGGTGGATTGCTTTTACGAGGGCGAGAACACCTTGGTGATCCACCCCGACGAATGCATCGATTGCGGCGTTTGCGAACCGGAATGCCCAGCAGATGCAATCCGCCCGGATACCGAGCCGGACATGGACAAATGGGTCGAGTTCAACCGCAAATACTCTGAACTGTGGCCGGTCATCGTCTCCAAGAAAGACCCGATGCCGGGCTACGAGGAACGCGACGGCGAAGAGGGCAAGATGGAGAAGTATTTCTCCGAAGCGCCCGGCGAAGGCGGCTGATTCTCTGCCTGATAGGGGCGATGCCGCAAATTTGCGGGAAACCGCCGCATCGCATGGGGTTTTAACGGACCCTGATCTGCAGGCCGCCTTTCGGGCGGCCCTTTTTTGTGGTATGCTTAAAGGGCAAAAGACATAAACAATCGGAGTCCGCCCCTGGCGCACGCCAGCAGTGGTGCGCAGATTGGGCGGTATTTCTGCGGATAAAATGTCCTGGGGGCTGGTCAAATCAAACTGACCGGGGCCGGGCATTTTGTTCGCTAAAATGCCGGAGCCGCCCGGCTATGAGTAAGGAATAACCTGTATGACCAAATCGAAGAAGCTCGAATTCCGCCCTAATGAGTATGTTGTCTACCCGGCGCATGGCGTGGGCCAGATCATCTCGATCGAGGAGCAGGAAGTGGCCGGCTTTGCGCTGGAGCTTTTCGTGATCACCTTTGAAAAAGACAAGATGACCCTGCGGGTGCCGACCAACAAGGCAACCGAGGTGGGGATGCGCTCGCTCAGCTCGCCGGACGTGATTGCCCAAGCGATGAAAACGCTGAAGGGCAAGGCCAAGGTCAAACGCGCCATGTGGTCGCGCCGCGCCCAGGAATATGAGCAAAAGATCAACTCCGGCGACCTGATCTCGATCGCCGAAGTGGTGCGCGACCTGCATCGCACCGACGACCAGCGCGAACAAAGCTACTCCGAGCGCCAGTTGTATGAGGCAGCCCTTGAGCGCCTGACCCGCGAAGTTGCAGCAGTATCCGGCAACGACGAGATTGCGGCCGCCAAGCAGGTGGATGAGGTTCTGACCTCCCGCGTTGCAGCATAAGCATCTGCAATAGTCAGTCATTGAAAGGCCGTGCCCCTCGTGGGCGCGGCCTTTTTCATGCGACGGTCCGGCTCAGCTGCAGAGTGCGAGAAGCGTGAGCAGGCCGGCAATCTCGGCGATTTGCTGGGCTGCCCCCAGAATGTCCCCGGTCTGGCCGCCGATCCTGGCCTTGGCCAGCGCCCCCAAACCCAGGGCAGACGCACCCATGGCCAAGGCCGCAGGCCACGCCGCAGCGCCAATCAGCGGCAGCGACAGGACAATGGCCAGCAGGGCTGCCAGAAAACAGGGCAGGGCGCGGGGACGGCCCACGGTTTGCGACAGTCCGGCGGCGCGCGCGTTTGGCAGTGCCAGCATCAGCGCCGGCATTACTGCCCGGCTCAGCATTGCCAAGGCCAGCAGCGGCCAGGCGCCTGCTGCGGCGATCAGCGCCGCCAGGGCGCTCCAGCGCAGGCCGAACCCAAGGATCAGGGCAATCACGCCATAGGCGCCGATGCGGCTGTCCTTCATAATCTCCAGCCGCCGGTCCCGGGTGAACCCGCCCCACAGCCCGTCGGCAGTATCGGCCAGCCCGTCCTCATGCATGGCGCCTGACAGCATCACCTGAACCGCCAGCGCCAGTCCCGCGGCGACCGCGGCGGGCAGGTTCATGTGCAATGCAAAAGATGCAACCAACGCCGCCGGCAGGCTGACGGCAAGCCCGGCCAGCGGAAACGCCCAGACCGCCTTGGCCTGCCGCTGAAAAGCCGTCGCAGGCAGATGGGGCAAGGGCAGCCGGGTCAGCAGAACCAGCGCCAGCAGGATGTCATTTGCCTGGATGTCGTTTTTTCGCATTTACGGGCCTATTGCGGGGCTTGCGGCACTGCCGTCAGCCGTTAAACAGATTGCCATCCGCTTTATCCGCGTCCCGCGCCCAGATGCAACGAGGCTTTCACATGCTGCCACAGCTTTCCTCTCTTGATGATTTTCGCGCCGCACTGGCCAGTGCGCCCGCGCAGGACCAGGCCGCATTGGACGGTGCGGCTGCGCGCAACACCCAGCTGACCAAGCCGCCCGGTGCCTTGGGCCGGTTGGAGGAGCTGGCCATCTGGTACGGCGGCTGGCGCGGCAGCGATAGGCCGGAAATCACCGCACCGCAGGTGATCGTCTTTGCCGGTAACCACGGCGTGACGGCACAGGGCGTCTCGGCCTTTCCGCCGGAAGTCACCGCCCAGATGGTGATCAACTTCGAACACGGCGGCGCGGCCATCAACCAGCTGGCCAGGCTGGCCGGCGCCCGCATGGACGTGCATGCGCTGGAGCTGGAGCGCCCGACCGCCGATTTTACCCAAGGGCCCGCGATGAACCAGATTGACCTGCTGGCTGCGCTGCAAACCGGCTGGGAGGCGGTGGACCCAAGCGCTGACCTGCTGGTGGTCGGCGAAATGGGCATCGGCAATACCACCCCTGCCGCCGCCCTGGCCTGTGCGCTGTTCGGCGGCGAGGCGGCGGATTGGACCGGGCGCGGCACCGGTGTGGATGAGGCGGGGCTTGCGAATAAAATCCGCGTGGTGGCCGAAGGCGTTGCACTGCATCAGGGCAGGGTCAACGATGGGCTGGATGCGCTGGCCTGCCTGGGCGGACGCGAAATTGCTGCCATGGCGGGCGCCATTGCTGCCGCGCGCGTGCTGCATATCCCGGTGATCCTGGACGGATTTATCTGCTGCGCTGCAGCGGCCTGCCTGATGCAAACCGCAGACGGTGCGCTGGACCACGCAGTGGCCGGCCATCAAAGCGCCGAGGGGGCGCATCCGGCGCTGCTGGCGAAGCTGGGCAAGCAGCCGCTGTTGTCGCTGGGCCTGCGTCTGGGCGAGGCCTCCGGCGCGGCGCTGGCGATCCAAGTGCTGAAAGGCGCCGTCGCCTGCCACAGCGGCATGGCGACCTTTGCCGAGGCGGGGGTGACGGACGGCTGAACAGCCCCGTCCAGATCTTTTCCGCAAGGCCCGGATTCACCCCGGGCCTTTGGTCATTCGGCGGCTTTGGTGGACTTTTTTCGTTTGCGTTCGGCCATCTCAAAAATTGCGCTTTCGATGGCTTTCTCCAGCTCCCGGGCGCGGTCTATATAGGCCGGGTTCTGGCTGGCGGGCACGCCAGGGATCCAGTGCTGGGCAAGGTCGCGCAGGTTGGCACGGTCATGCGCATAAAAGGTCTGCGCCGCCTGCGCGGCCTCATATTCGCTTAGGCCGACGTTCTCCAGCACATAGCGGCCTGCACGCACCGAGCTGTCGAACATCTCGCGCACGATGTCATCAGCGCCGGCTTTGTACAGCTCATAAACATGGTTGCGGTCCTTGGCGCGGGCGATGATGTGCAGCTCCGGATAGGCCCGGCGCACATAGGTCACCATCTTGACCACGCCTTCCGGGTCATCCAGCGCCACCACAAAAACCTTGGCCTTGGCAATGCCGGCGGCTTTCAGCAGTTCCGGCCGGGTCGGGTCGCCAAGGAAGCTTTTGACCCCGAAACGGCGCATCAGCTGCACCGCCTCCATATCATGGTCCAGCACCACGGTTTTGAAACCGCTGGCCTGCACCAGCCGGTTGACGATCTGGCCGAAACGGCCGATGCCCGCGATGATCACCGGCCCTTCCTCGTCAATCTCGTCGGGTTCATGCTCCTGCCGGGCGTCACCCATGCGTTTTGACAAAAGGTCATAAGCGATGAACAACAGCGGGGTGATCAGCATCGACAAGGCAATCACCAGCAAAAGCTTTTCTGAAAGCGCCGCCGGAATCACGTTCAGCTGGGTGGAAAAAGCCAGCAGCACAAAGCCGAACTCGCCGGCCTGGGCCAGGCTGAGGGTGAACAGCCACAAGCGGCGGCGGCGCAGGCCAAAGGCACGGCCGACGGCAAACAGCACCGCCCCCTTGGCAAAGATCACCAAGAGCGCCAGACCGATCAGATCGCCAGGGTCGGCCAGAAACTGGCGATAGTTGATGCCGGCGCCGACGGTGATGAAGAACAGCCCCAAAAGCAGCCCCTTGAAGGGGTTAAGGTCGCTTTCCATCTCGTGCCGGAATTCGGAGTTGGCCAGCACCACCCCGGCCAGAAAAGCGCCAAGCGCCGGGGACAGGCCGACCAGTGTCATCAGGAAGGAGATGCTAACCACAATCATCAGCGCCAGGGCTGTGTACATTTCACGCAGGTTGGAGGCGTGAATGAACCGGAACAGCGGCCGCGTCAGGTAAATACCCGCCAGGATGATAAAGGCGATGGCGGCCAGGGTGACCAGCGCCACCGCCCAGCCGGGCAAACCATCCACCAGCGACAGCGACCCGTGACCGCCGCCATGGCCGTCTGCGCCATCCCGGATGATGGAGCCATCGGAGGCAAACTGGGGGATCGCATAGCTGCCCAGCAGCGGCAGGAAAGCGAGGATCGGGATCACCGCGATATCCTGGGTCAGCAGCACCGAAAACGCAGAACGGCCGCCGCCGGTGCGCATCAGCCCCTTTTCCGACAGCGTCTGCAGAACAATCGCCGTGGAAGACAGCGACAGCGCCAGCCCGACCGCCAGGCTGACATGCCAGGGTTCGCCCGCGGCCATGGCTGCGCCCATCAGAACAGCGGTTGAGGCCGTGACCTGCATGCCGCCTAAGCCGATCAGCTTATCCCGCATGGCCCAGAGGGCGCGCGGTTCCAGCTCCAGCCCGATCAGAAACAGCATCATCACCACGCCGAACTCGGCGAAGTGGCGCAAATCCTCGGTTTCGGTGCCGGTCAGGCCAAAGATCGGGCCGATGGCAATGCCCGCGGCCAGGTACCCCAGAACCGAGCCAAGCCCAAGGCGCGCAGCCAGAGGCACCGCAATGACTGCGGCGCCCAGATAAATGGTTGCTTGGTAAAAAAACTCTTCCATATTTCAGGTATCGCGCGCCTGCCGGTGCCTTGGCAATGGCTTTGCCGGCCGCGGTGGTCTGTTACGGCAATCCGGTGCCTGCCAGCAGCAGTCATTGACGGATTTTTGTGCGGGTTTGCTATTCTCCGGGACCGCTATTGTTCGAGCAGGCGAATCTCTTCACTCAGCTTGCCGATCCGGTCCAGCCGCCGCGAAATCCGTTCCTGGAAGCCGCCCAGCTGATCAATGATATCAGCCAGTGTTTCGCCGGAATCGGTCAGCCGTGCACTTTCGATCTTAAGCAGCACCCGGGTGGAGCTGAGACCAAGAAAATGCCGGTGCATGATCTGGCAGGCGCTGGTGATGCGCGCGGCTTCTTCATCCACCTCTTTCATGCCGTCCTGCGAACGCTTGACCTGGTCTTTTACCAGGTCGCCCAGGATCCCGCGTTCGGTTTCCATATCGGCCTCACCCAGGTCGCGGCGTTCCTTTTGCAGCTGATTGTCGCATTCGACCAGAATACGCGCCATGCCCTCGACAAACAGGCTGCTGTTCACCGAAGCCTTGATTTTGGCGAAATTGCTGTTCTCGCCCATCACATGGGCGCCGAACCAATCCGACATCTCGCGTGACATGGACCCGTAGTTCTGCGACAGCACCGTGACCGGGCCGCCCGAAGGTTCAATCCGCGACGCCAGCACCCGCAGGTTATGCGGGATCGTGTGCATTGCGTCGAAATCTGTGATCAGCCCTTCGGTTTCTTCCACCAGGGTTTCAGCGTTGCGCAGCATGCCCGTCAGCTCTTGGATCCGGGCGTGGGGCGGCTGGTTCAGGCCCTTATCGCGCGAGATCAGTTCCTGGCTCAGCGCGTGAGCGGCAAACTGGTGGTAGTTCTCGTAGCCCTGGCCGTTCAGCCAATCGAGCAGATATTGCGCGCTGTCCTCCGGGGTGACGTCCTCTTCGGTCTCCCGCTTGAGCATTGTCGCATAGAGATTGCGCACCTCGGCAAACAAGGCGCTGCTTGGCTTGATGCGGGCGGAAAGATAGCCGTCCTGGCAGGGCACCACCACGGCAAATACCCAATAATACAGCCCGTCCTTGGACTTGTTCTTGACGTAGGCACCCATGAATTCGCCGCGCTGGATGGTGTCCCAGAACAGTGAGAACACCCCCTTGGGCATGTCCGGATGGCGGATCACCTTGTGCGGGGCGCCGATCAGCTCGTCCCAAGTGTAGGCGCCAACCCGGCGGAACACATAGTTACCGGCTTGGATTATACCGCGGTCGTTGGTCCTGGAAAAGAACACCTCATTGAGGCCAAACGGCGCTTCGCCGCTGGTCGGACGCGTTTCAATTCGGCGGTCAACAATAGACACAGCACGTTCCACTTTCGGTTACAGAATTCGTTAGTGCATCTTTACCGCCAATTCCTTCCCGGATGGTTAAGTCGGCAGTGGCGCATCGCGTTTTAATTGTGCCATTACGATCTGGCTCTGGACCCTGGAAACAGCGGGATGGGGCAGCAGGATGCCGTGGATGAGCGTGTTCAGCGCCTCCAGATCGGCGCAATAGACGCGCAGAAGGTAATCGGCCTCTCCGGTCATCGTCCAGGCCGAGGTGATTTCCGGCTGGCTGGCCACCAGCCGGGCGAACCCCTTGGATTGTTCGGGGCCGTGACTGCCCAGATGAACCTGCACAAACCCCTGCACCGACAGCCCCAGCCTGGCGGGGTCAAGCCGGGCCGAATACCCTTGGATATACCCTTCTGCCTCCAGCCGCTGCCGCCGCCGCCCGGCCTGGCTGGGGGAAAGGTTGAGCATCTCGCCCAATTCCTGCGCGGTGAGATGGGCATTTTTCTGAAGCGCTGCAAGCAGCTTGGTATCTGTTGGGTCCAGCATGCGTGTTTTTTCCATTTTTGGCCACCATGGCGCGAATGATACGCGTACTTCAAGTTTCCGGTGCGAAACAACGCGGAAAACCTGCGCCGGATATGCGGTATTCTTGATGCAAGAATTCACCTGGCTTCCCGCATGATCCGAAGGAGACACGCAATGGGTCCGTTCCCGCATAACGCCCCGAAATCCGAAATCACCCCGGAAAACCCGGCTGGCACCGATGGTTTTGAATTTGTTGAATTTGCCAGCCCCGACCCGGACGAGCTGCGGGCGCTGTTCACCCGTATGGGCTATGAGCTGACCGGCCACCGCAAGGACCAGCCGCTGGTGGAGCTGTGGCAGCAGGGCGACGTCACCTATATCCTGAACGCCGACCCCGAAAGCTTTGCCGCGAAATTCGTAGAGGAGCACGGGCCCTGCGCCCCGGCGATGGGCTGGCGGGTTGCGGATGCGCAAAAGGCGTTCGGACACGCGGTGTCCAAAGGCGCCGAGGCCTATGACGGGCCGGGCAAAGTGATGGACGTGCCTGCGATCAAGGGGATTGGCGGCTCTCTGATCTACTTCATCGACCAGTATCACGACACCTCGCCCTACAATGCGGAATTCACCTGGCTGAAACAGTCCAAGCCGCGCGGCGACGGGTTCTTCTATCTCGATCACCTGACTCACAACGTCTACAAGGGCAACATGGACAAGTGGTTCAAGTTCTACGAGGAGCTGTTCAGCTTCAAGGAGATCCGTTTCTTTGACATCCAGGGCAAGTTCACCGGCCTTCTCAGCCGCGCGCTGACCTCGCCCTGCGGCCGCATCCGGATCCCGATCAACGAGGACCGCGGCGAAACAGGTCAGATCGTTTCATATTTGAAAAAATACAACGGCGAAGGCATCCAGCATATCGCGGTCGGCTCGGACGACATTTATGCCAGCACCGATGCAATCGCGGAAAAGGGCTTGAAGTTCATGCCTGGCCCGAACGACGCCTATTATGAGATGTCCAAAGAGCGGGTGCAGGGCCATGACGAACCGCTGGAGCGGATGAAGAAACACGGTATCCTGATCGACGGAGAAGGCGTGATTGACGGCGGCGAAACCCGGATCCTGCTGCAGATCTTCTCAAAAACCGTGATCGGGCCGATCTTCTTTGAATTCATCCAGCGCAAGGGCGATGACGGCTTTGGCGAGGGCAACTTCAAGGCGCTGTTTGAATCGATCGAGCGCGAGCAGATCGAAAACGGCGAGATCCAGGCCGCGGAATAAACAACCTGAGAAACGGAAAAGGCCGGTCCTGCCATGCGGGTCCGGCCTTTTTGCGTGCGGCGGCAAGACGACCTGCAACAGGCCCATTCGCCGGAACTGCAGTTTTATGAGTTGATTGCGGGAAGGGAAGGGCTTGATCCTATCCCTTGGGCATTTCCAGGGTGCGGTTGCGGCCGCCTTTCTGGTACTGCAGCCGGCTTTCACCAATGGCAATCACCCGGCCGCCGTCGATACGGTCGCCGACCTGCACCTTTTTGTATCTGCCCGAGGGCAGCCGGACCAATGCGCGGCGGTCCGAGGCGGTGCCATAAACTCCGATCAGGTTCAGCTTGCGCAGATTGATGGCGTTGCTGACGGTGGCGCGGCGGGCAACCGATGCGGCTGTCGGGATGCGGGGTGCCGCCGCGGCTGCAGCGGCGGGCACGGCAGCGGCGGTCTGCACCTGGTTCTGCGGATTGCGCCGGGCGCGGTCGACCAGATTGGCGAAATTGGCGGGTCTGGCACGCGGAACAGCCGAGGCGGCGATGGCTTGGGCTGTGACCGGCAGCTGCTCTTCCCCGGCGGGCTTCAGGCTGGCGGGGCGCTGGCGCGGGCGCATGCCGGCCAGTTCTGTCCGGCTGAGACCGCCAAGCTGTGCGCGTTCCACCTGTTCCTCCAGATCTGCAGGCCGCGCCTTGGGGCGTTTGCGCGACAAGACCTGATTGCGGGCCACTTCTTCGGCCAGCGCTTCGGCGGCGGGGTCGCTGCGATCCGGCGCGGGCGGCGGCACTTTCTTCGGACGGCCAAGGTAGACGGTGATGCCATCGGGATTAAGCGTGCCTTCGGGGCTGGCCTTGACCAGCCCGCGCGCGTCCAGATCAAACGCAGACCCTGCTGCGGCAGGAGAGGCAACGGCGCCGGGTTCGTCATCCCCGGCAAAAGTTTCCGGCTGCGGCAGGGCCACCGCGTCGGCGGCAATCTCAGTGCGGTCAACGGACGCCGTGTAAAGCTCGTCCAGGCGGGGCGCGGCGGGGATGCCTCCCAGGCCGGGGGCAACCGGCCAGACCCCGGTTGCGGCATAGCGCGCGGCCTGGGCCAAGTCATCCAGCGGCTCTGCAGTCAGAGACCCAGCCGGCGCCGGGGCCGGTTGGGTGTCCTCAGCACCGCCAGGCTGCAGGGCGGAAGGGTCCAAAAAGGCGGTGCCGGTGCCTTCTTCGGGCAGCTTCACACCATCAGCGGCGGCTTCATCCTCGACCGAAGGGAGCACGCCTGTGCCGCCGGCCTCAGCCAGGGTGGTGTTTTCCTGCGATTTACCCTCTGCCGGCGTTGCGCCGGTCTCCTGCAGCCCGGGATCGGGCTGGTCCGCCAGGACGCTCACCTGCGGAGCGATGGCGGCAGGGGCGGTTTCTGAACCGGGGCTGCCTGCCGCAGGCGCGCGCGCCGGCTGGGGGAGACCTTCCTCCGGCTGCCCGTCTTCGGAGCTGACCGCAGGGGCGGGTGCCAGGCCGGGATCCTGATCCGGGGCTGCGGCAAAAAATCCGCCTTCGCCAAATATTGCCCAGACCGCAACTGTTGCCATGAACAGCAGCAGCACAGCTGTCAGGATTACCCCAAGGTAGCGCGGCTTGCCTTTGGCGGCCTTTTCGGGGGCCGGGGACTGTGGCGCCGCGGGCGCGGCGGCTGCCGGGGTGCTGTCCCGCAATGCTGCCGGCGCTGGCGGAATTGGCAAAGGAGAAGCCGCACCAGTTGGCAACGGAGCAGGCGGTATTGGCAAATGGGCCGCCGGAGTGTCCGCGGTGTCAGGTTTCCGGACCGGAATTGCTGCGCCGGCCGGCTTCACGGCTGCTGGAGCTTTTGGCACTTGGCGCCCGGTGGCCAGCGGAGCGGAGGCTTGTGCGGACGGCGCGGATACGCTTTCAACAGAGGCTGCCTTGTCCTCTTGGCTGAGAGGGCCTGAAACACCTGGCAGCGGCGCGCCAGAAGCGCCAGAAGGCGGCGAAACAAGCGGTGGCAGGCTTGCAGGCTCCTCGGCCCCGGCTGTCTTGGCAGACGGCGGCACCGGAGTGTCCTTGGGGGCAGCCAGCGGCGCGCTGTCCCGCTCAGGTGCTTGTTTGGCGGCGGCAGCCATATCTTCTGCCTCAGCAAGAACCGCCGGTCCTGCTGGATCTGCCAAGGGTTCCGTAATAGCGGCAATTGCTGCCGGTATTGCACTGTCTTCCGCCAGTGCTAAGGCGGCTGGGTCATCCGCGTTGTCTTCGGTCAGGAGGACTGGCAGTGCTGCAGGCCCGATCACCTTTACCACTGTATCGTCCGGCTCAACCTCGGTGCCGCGGATTGCCCGGGTGGTGCCAAAGAACGGCTCTCCCGGAAAACCGTTGTTTTCCGGCGCCGCAACAAAACTGACCGGGCCGAACCCGTGTTCGACTGCAAAGGTCTCGGCCTCGTCCAGGGTTTCCAGCGCCACCGCCGCAACATGGGTCCGGCTGCCCTCGATGGCGATATCAAAGGCCAGCTCATCCACCGGATAAGGCGTGGCCCCTTCCAACGCCTGCCGGGCCGCTTCAATCCGCGCCTCGGCAGGCAGATCACCGGTCTCGGCGGTCAAATAGCGGATCTGATCGTCGGGCAGGATCAGCTTGCAGAAGATGCCGCCGGGCGCCAGCTGCAGCGCATCCGCGCGCATTGCAGCCAGTGCCGCAGGCAGGTCTTCAGTGTTGAACGGCGTGCTGGCCACACTGCGCCAGCCGTCTTCAGCGCGAAATAGCAGCGCAATGCCGTCAGCGGAAAGTGAAAGAGCAAAAGCCGGTTTCATGCCTTGGGTCAAACCATCAAAATCCATACTGCCCGGGGCCGCCTGACGGGCCCGGTGTTTTGACGCGGACCTTAAAGCAGGAACCTGCCGAGTTAAAGGAAAAGACGTCTGCCAGGACTTGCAGGCGGCAGTTTGCCATCCCCATCTAGAAGGCATTGCAAAAGGAGCTTTTCCGTATGAAGGCAAAGAAAATTCTGGCAGCCGCGCTGATGCTGTCGATGAGCGCCGGGACCCTGGCGGCAAGCGGGACCGCGGCGTTGCGCCAAATCACCGTGAACGGCGAAAGCACGCTGCAGTTGGCGCCGGAACTGGCGACAATCACGCTGGGTGTCACCGAGGAGGCCGAAGAAACCGCCGCCGCAATGGCCGCCGTATCTGACGCAATGGGCGCGGTGATTGGGCGGCTGAAGGACGGCGGTATTGCCGCCGAGGACATGCAGACCCGGCAGATCTCAATGCATCCGGTCTGGTCGCAGGACCGGTCTTATGACAGCGGCGGCCGGCGTGAGATCACCGGCTTTCAGGCCTCGAACACCCTGATGGTGCGGGTGCGCGACCTGGACCGGCTTGGCCCGGTTCTGGATGCGGTGCTGACGGCTGGCGCCAATCAGTTCCAGGGGCTGAGTTTCGGGGTGGCAGATCCGTCTGCGGTCACCGATCAAATCCGCGGTGAAGCCGTCAAGGATGCAATCCGCAAGGCGCAGCAGCTGGCAGACGCGGCGGGCATGGAGCTGGGGCCGGTACGCTCGATCAATGAACACGGCAGCGGTGGCGGACGTCCGATGATGGCGATGGAAATGGCCCGCAGCGACGCGATGCCGATTGAGGCCGGCGAGCTGACCTTCAGTCATAACGTCTCGGTCGTTTTCGATATGACCGTGCCCGGCAGCGAGTAAATCGCGTAAAAAGGAAAGGCCGGGCAGGGCGCCCGGCCTTTCTGTTGAATGGCGGTTGGCCTGCTCAGCCGCAGGCTTTGGCCAGCGCCTGGTCCAGATCACGGATCAGATCGTCTGCATCCTCGATCCCGATGGAGATACGCACCACGTTCGGGCCGGCGCCTGCAGCTTCCTGCTGCTCGGGTGACAGCTGCCGGTGGGTGGTCGAAGCCGAATGGATGATCAGCGAGCGGGTGTCGCCGAGGTTGGCCACATGGCTGAAGATCTCCAGCGCATCCACCAGTTTGATACAGGCCTCATAGCCGCCCTTGACGGCGAAGGTGAACAAGCCGCCGGTGCCCTTGGGATAGCAGGCCTGGGCACGCTCGTAATAGGGAGAGGAGGGCAGGCCTGCATAGGTCACGTAGTCAACGCGGCTGTCGTTCTCGAGCCAGGCGGCGATTTTCTCGGCATTCTCGCAGTGTTTCTGCATCCGCAGGGACAGCGTCTCAACCCCCATCAGCGTGTAATGCGCCCCTTGCGGGTTCATCGTCATGCCAAGGTCGCGCAGGCCGATGGCAATGCTGTGGAAGGTATAGGCGAGCGGGCCGAAGGTCTCGTGGAACTTGAGGCCGTGATAGGCGTCCTCGGGGGCGGACAGAGACGGGAACTTATCGTTGGCGGACCAATCGAAGTTGCCGCTGTCAACGACGCAGCCGCCGGTTACGGTGCCGTTGCCAGTCAGGTATTTGGTGGTGGAGTGCACCACCAGCGTCGCGCCGTGGTCAATCGGCTTGCACAGGTAAGGCGTGGCTGAGGTGTTGTCGACAATCAGCGGGATGCCTGCGCCATCGGTGATATCCGCCAGGGCGCGGATGTCGGTCACATAGCCGCCGGGGTTGGCGATGGATTCGCAGAATACCGCGCGGGTGTTTTCGTCGATCGCCGCGTTCACAGCGTCCAGATCGTCGGTGTCGACGAATTTGGCCGACCAGCCAAAGCGTTTGATGGTCTGGCTGAACTGAGTGATGGTACCGCCGTAAAGCCGGGTCGAGGCGACCACGTTGCAGCCCGGTGCCATCAACGGGAACAGCGCCATGATCTGCGCTGCGTGGCCCGACGAACAGCAGACCGCACCAACGCCGCCTTCCAGTGTTGCCAGACGTTCCTGCAGCACCGCGACAGTGGGGTTGGTCAGGCGCGAATAGATGAAAC
This sequence comes from Leisingera sp. M658, assembly GCF_025144145.1. NCBI lineage: Bacteria > Pseudomonadati > Pseudomonadota > Alphaproteobacteria > Rhodobacterales > Roseobacteraceae > Leisingera > Leisingera sp. M658. The sequence continues at coordinate 2,797,774 of NZ_CP083546.1, read as the reverse complement.
CGACTTCCTGCAGATTGAACAGCGCGGCGGCGTGTTCGGCATCGCGGAACACATAGGCGGTGCTTTGGTAGATCGGCGTCTGCCGCGCGCCGGTGGCCGGGTCCGGCTTGGCGCCGGCATGGATCTGCAAGGTGTCAAAACCGTATGTCGGAGCGTCGGTCATGAATGGGTCTCCCTGAAAGCTCTATTATTCCGGGCACACATCAGCATGGCTGCGCTGGGAAGGCAATTGCGGGAATGCCGCAGCAAAAGGCTCCCGCCCGCCGCGGCCCCTGGCGGTGCCTGCGCCCGTTGGGCGGGGCGCCATGCTGCGCATGGCGCGCGCCGCGCGCAGCGCGGCGCCGGACCCAACTGCGAAGGGCCTCTGCCAGAGGCCCGTGAGCGGGCGGGAGCCCGGCGTTCTCCAAGACCCGAAAGCCGTGGTCAGCGCATCCAGAAGCCTTCGGATTTGATCCGGTTGCGGATTGCCTGTTCGCGGCGCGGCAGGTTTGCACGGTCAAACAGCGCCCGCACCTTTTCACCGCGCCCCTGATAGACCATCCGCTTGATCGGCTCGTAGCCTTTCAGCACTTTCTTGAGCCGGTTCGGAGCAGTGATCTCCTGCAGCAACTCCACCACCCGGTCGCTTTCCCGCGCATAAAGCAGCGGAAACAGCCGGTAATGGCAGCTGGTCTGCCCATCCAGATAACCGGCAGGCAGCGCATTGCGCCCGCCGCCGAAGGAGTGGATCACCAGCGGCAGAACGATCTGGTCCAGCCAGGGCTCCAGCACCTGGCCAACCAGCTCAAGCGGCGGATCGTTGCGAACCGATTGCGCGTAGACCAGGAACCGCTTGCCAAAGGCGCGCGGGCAGGCGCCGTAAAAGAAACCTGCGTTGAAATAGAGATAGCGTTTCCAGTATTCATCCGGCTGGCCGAGGTCGAGACTGGACAGGAAGTCGAGGCCGAAGCGGCTGTAGAGCGATTGCCAGATGCCGCTGTAGCCTGGTCCGTACAGTGTCGGTTTCGGCCAAGTGCCTTCAACCCGCAACGACGCCGAAGGACGGCTGAAATCAAACGGCACATCCGCCAGCTCGCCGGTGATCAGCGTGTCGGTGTCAAAAAACACAAACGGCTCGCCCTTTGGCATCGCCTGCAATGCTTCGATCTTGTTGCCGTAAGGGTAGGCGGCGCCAAACAGCTTGCTCTCGAACGGCAGGATTTCTGCGCCAAGGTCCGCCAGCGCCTGCAGAACCTCCTGATTGCGAATGCCGGGGTCCTTCTCCCACAGCGGCCCTTGCTGCGGCATAGCCACAAACAGCCGTCCGGAAAAACCGGGCGAACAGTGGCGCAGAGAAGCGGCAAACAGCAGCGCCTCATACTGCAGCCGGCCGGCCTGGCCGACGATCATCACATTGAAGGGGGCATTTGCCATGGTTTTCCCCGTGTTCCGTCTCTTCCGGGCGGATAGGACTGCCTGATTGATTAGCTACAAGCCTGCAAGGCGCCGCGCAACCAGCCTGCAGACAATTTCAGACGGTCTGTGCCGCCAGAGGCGCAAACCGGGGAGAGACAAAGATGAATCACGTGATCCTGGCCCTTCTTGCGGCAACAGTGCTGCCCGGGGCACAGCCTGGTGTTCCGGAAGCTGCGGCTGCTTTGGAGGCGGTGCAAACAGCATCAGCCCAAACGGCACCGGCCGCTGAGCCGCAGCAGGCGACCGGGCGTTTTACGACTGCGCTGGAAGTGAAGCCGATTCTGGCCGCGACCCAGGCCAACTGGATCCATGTGCGCGAGTTCAATGGCCAGGATCTGCTCTATGTGACCCACCTGTGGTCCTGGCGCTGCGGGCTGGCGCAGGTCAAGCTGGGGGTGAACGGCAACCCGCCGGAAATCTGGCCGCTGCCGGACTGCCACCTGGAGGAAGGCTTTCCGAATATGATCAAGGATGAAGACGGGATGCCCTACCGCAGCTATCCTCTTGGTTCCATCCAGCAGATTGCGGTCGAGGTTACCTATGATGACCTGAGCACTGAAGAATTGGTTTTTGGACGCAACGGCCAACCCCAGCAGTGAGCCTGGCGCGGGGCCCTGCTCCTCAGGGCCCCCGGCGGCGGCAACGCAATCCAATGCTGCTTTGCGCGTTCCGCCTCGCAGAGGCAGGCCGGGCTAGGCCGGGCAGCCCGCCTGGCAGCAATCAGGGCGCAATCAGGGTGACGCCGGGCATCCGCTGGATGAGATAGAGATCTTCTTCGTACCGCTCGCTCATCTCCTCCACCAGCACGCTGGTCCAGCCGGGAAGGTCCAGCTCCTCCTCCAGCGCGTCTTCCATCGCAAACTTGTCCAGAAAGGCGGCGTAGACACGGCGTTTGTGGATTTCCGTAAGATCCGGGTTTTCTGCAAGATAGGCGCGCAGCCGCTCCATGCCGGCAGGCTGCATCAGGGTGGCCAGCAGGTCCATCCCGCCTTTGACCGGCGCATTGATCTCCATCCCGCCCAGGTCCCGCAGCACCTGGCCCCAGATCAGCGGCAGATCCTCATAGCACCAGACGGTGACCGGCATGCCAGGCGCCATATCCCGCATCTGCGCCAGCAGTCCGGACCAGCGCAGCTGCAGCGGGTCGCCGCCCTGCAATGCGTTCTGCACGATGGACCGGCTGGACTTTGCAAACATCGCGGGCAGGAATGTCGCCGGGTTGCGCAGCGCCATGAAGATTTCCGGCTGATCATAGGGAAACAGCGCCTGCAGCGCCTGCAGCCGGTGCCCGGCCTCCGGATACAGGCGTCCGTCCTGCAGCGCGTGCCGCGGCGAGCCGAAGAAATGCGGATTGGAGAGAATCACCCGGTCCGCCTGGCGGTCATCCAGGATCGCGTCCCACAGCACCTCCGGCGCGTCCTTGGCGGCGCTGCCGTTCTTCATCGCCGCCAGGCAGTCTTTCAGCAAGGACCGGTAGCGGCCGGGCCCTGGCACCGCGGTGCCCTGTTCCGACAAAGCGCCTGCATTTTTCAGCAGCGCCTTCAGCAGCAGATCTTCCTCAGTGGCATGCGCCCCGCAGTGAATGATGACCTGCATGATCCGACCTGTTTTTCCGGGTTTATTGCCTTCAGAAGTAATGCGCAGCAGCAGGGAGGTCAAACCTGCGGTTTGCGCTGTCTTTGCGCCGGGATTACGTTACGGGGGCTGCCGCACCTGCCGCGGCGGCCAGCCCCGGCTGACGGCGTTCCTATCGGAGGGCTGCTGCGTTTGGTTCTGTGCAGCCTGGCGGGAGGTTTTCGCAGATTCGCGATTTGAGTTTCAAACCGGCTTGACGGTCATTCTGTACTTTAGTACCAGTCGCCCAGCAGGCCCGGCGGGGAGATCTTTTCCATCGGACACGCTGGCTTCATGGTCGCGCGCCGGCTCCGGATCTGGACGCCTGTGATTGTGAGTGCCCCTATAGCTCAGCTGGTAGAGCAACTGATTTGTAATCAGTAGGTCCGCGGTTCGAGTCCGTGTGGGGGCACCATCTTTTCAAAGACTTAGGTGTGACGTTGTAGATTGCTCTTAGGGCCATTGAACTTGACCTATGCTGGCTTCGACCAAAGACCGACAAAATTCGTCTTAGGCACTCGGAGCAGCACCTTCAGTTAAGAAGGCTGGTGTTTACCTGAACTGTGGCTGACAGAGCCGCTGAGCCATCCGAAACAAGGTTGCGGCGGCGCATGCCGATGTGTTGCGGCGTCAGGCCTGTTTGCAGGCTGCGCTGTTCAATTTCGGGCGTCTTACGGAAGGGCCAGATCATGACTTGCGTATCTCGCTAGCCAGCAAGGCCCCAGCACCGGAAGCGACCGTAAGATCACCGGTGATATCGCCCAGGCACTTGGCTGCGGTTTGGGAGTGTTTAAATCCGGCTTGACCCTCCGAGAGGAAGTCTCTTGCGAGCACGATGGCCAGGAGGCTGTCTTAGACTTCGGGTACCGCTCATTTCTATTTCTCTGCGGCATGTGTGAACGGTCGCTGTTCCCTCTGCAAGGCAGCGTGAAATTTAACGCGATTGCGATGAAACGGCTTGCCCTTCTGCATTTATTGCCAGTGGCTCAGGTCCGGCCCGCACGCTCGATACTGCGGGCGAACTGCAGCAGCCGCGCATCTGCGCCCTTGGGGCCGGTGATATGCAGCCCGGCAGGCATTCCGTCCGACGAGGTGCCAAAGGGGATCGAAATGGAAGGCAGCTCCAGCGGCGGGGTAAGCGTTACGGTGCGCCAGTCCTCGGTCAGTTCGCTGTCACGCAGGCCGGCAGAGAAGGGCATCCCCGTGGCCGTGGGCCAGAGGGCAAAGTCGTAGCGCTCGAAAAAGCTGCTGACATCCGCCCAAACCGCGGCGCGGGTCTTCTGGTAGGCGGCCAGCTCCGCCAGGCTGCGTCCTTCGGCCTGGGCGCAGGCGGTGCGGAAACTTTCGCCTGCCAGGGCCATGTCCGGCTGCAGCTGCGTTTGGATCTGCAGCGCGCATTGGCCGCGGACAATTCCGCCATGCGCCAATAGCGGCGCCAGACCGGGGGCGTCCGCCGCCACCTGCCAGCCGAGGCGCTGGCACAGTGCCTCCGCCGGGGCAATCGCTGCCTGCACCGACGCGTCAACGCAGGCGCCAAAAGGGGACAGCGACAGGGCAACCCTGCCTGCGCTGCGGGGCGGCGCCTCTTCCAGGCCGGCAAGCCGCGGCAGGTCCTGCCAGAAGCCCAGCGGCTGGCGGGGTGTATTGCCCTGCATGGCTTCCAGCATCAGCACCAGATCGCGCACGCTCCGCGCCATCGGGCCGGGTACTGACAGCCCGTCAAACGGCGCCGGATTCGGGGCATAGGGAATTAGGCCCGGGGTTGGCCGGTAGCCCACGACACCGCACCAGGCGGCGGGCGTGCGGGTGCTGCCGCCCAGATCCGAGCCATCGGCCAGCGCCACCATGTTTGCCGCCAGCGCCGCCGCCGCGCCGCCAGAGCTGCCGGCCACTGTCTTTTCCGGGTTCAGCGGGTTGCGGGTGGTGCCGGCCACCAGATTGCTGGTCTGGCCGGAAAAAGTGAACTCAGGCGTGTTGCTTTTGCCGGTGATCACTGCGCCCGCTGCGCGCAGGCGGGCCACGTGCAGGGCATCATAATCCGGCACATGTTTTTCAAAGCTCCTAGACCCCCAGGTGGTGCGCAAGCCCTTGGTTTCAAAGCAGTCCTTGATGGCAACCGGCAGGCCGTGCAGCGGTCCGGCAAATGCGCCCGATGCCGCCATCGCGTCCAGTTCTGCGGCCCGCGCCTCTGCCGCGTCCCAGTCCCGGGTGACAAAGGCGTTGACGGTGCTGTTACGCGCCTCGGTCTGCGCCTTATGCGCGGCCAGAACCTCGCGGGCACTCAGGCTGCGGCTTCGCAGCCTGGCGGCCATGTCCTCGGCGGTAAGGGCGGTGATGTCGGTCATGCGGCAGGTTTCCGGTGCTGGCAGTTAAGGCACGCTTTCCAGACTAAAAAAACATGCCCGGCGGCTCCGTTCCGAACCGGCCGCAAAACCGTCTCTCAGCGACCTTCCAGGCTTCAGCGGCCAAGCCAGCGGCGGACAGCGGCTTTGCCCAAGCGGCAAGCCTCCGGCAGGGTCTCTCCCCTGGTCAGGCAGCAGGCGATTGCGGTGGCCAGGCTGCATCCCGTGCCGCGTTTGGAACCCGGCAGCCGCGCCGCGGCAAAAGACGTTGCCGCGCCACCGGCGGTAAACAGCACATCAATGCTTTCAGCGCCGGTGCCATGGCCGCCCTTGACCAGCACCGCCCGCACCCCCTGTGCCAGCAGATGCGCCGACTGCGCCTCGATGCTGCCGGTTGAGCCGGAAAGCACTTCCAGCTCTGCCAGGTTCGGGGTGACTAAGGCCGCCCGCTGCAGCAATGCGCCAAAGCCGTCCGCCGCCATCAGCCTGCCGCCGGAACTTGCTTTCAGAACGGGATCCAACACGATAGGCATCTCCCGGGGCAGGGCCGCGTCAACTGCGCTGGCTGCTGCGGCAGACCCCAGCATTCCGATCTTGGCTGCCGCGGGTGCAGGCAATGCGGCTAAGGCTGCCTGCGCCTGGTCTGCAACGGCTTGCGGCGTGCTGGGGTGAATGGCCAGGACCGCGGCATCGGTCTGCACTGTCACAGCCGTCACCACCGGGCGCACCGTCACCCCGAACTCTGCAGCCATGGCCGTATCGCGGGTGAGGCCGGCGCCGCCGCTGCTGTCGGTTCCGCCAATCGCCAGGATCGCGGTCATGCGGGGTCTCCGGCCGCCAGCAGGGCGAGGTCGCCATAGCCCGCAGCCTTCAGATCCGAGGCGGCACCCCAAGCCCGCAGGCCGGTGCGGCAGCAGAGCACAATCCGCCCTTTGCGCGGCAGCTCTGCCGCCAGCAGATCGGCGCGGGCAATCCGGCGGGCCTGGAACGCGGGCAATCCGGGCGCCTCGGCGGCATCGCGCAGTTCGATCACCGTATCCGCCGCAGTGATATTCGAGGCCGCGACAAAGGGCAGGGCGTCCTCCGGTTCTTCCGCCTCATCAAAGCGGAAGCTGCTGACCTGCAGGTCCTGGAGCCGGAAAACAAACACCTGTCCCCGCGGGGACGGCTGGTGATCGAGCAGGGACTTCAGGACCAGCTGCGCCTGCAAGGCGCCGATCATGCCGACGGCCGGCCCCATCACGCCTGCAGTTGCGCAGGTCGCCGCCTGCGCGGGCAGGTCCGGGAATACGGCCCGCAACGACGGCCCGCCGCCGCAAAATCCCCCGGCATAGCCCGATTGCCCCAGCGCCGAGGCCGAGATCAGCATCTTGCCCTGCGCCCGGCATGCATCCGACAGGATATAGGACACCGCAAAACTATCCGCCGCATCCACCACCAGATCAGCCGCAGCCACCATCGCGGCAGCATTGGCCGCATCCAGGTTTTCAACCCGCGCTGTCACGTGCAGAGACGGATTGGCCGCCAGCAAGTGCCGCCGGGCGGCCACTGCCTTGGGCTGGCCAAGGTCGCCCATAGTATAAAGAACCTGCCGGTGCAGGTTGCTTTCTTCCACCCTGTCGCTGTCCATCACGGTGATGCACCCCACACCTGCGCCGCCGAGATACTGCAGCACCGGACAGCCGAGACCGCCGGCACCCGCAACCAGAACATGCGACCGGGCCAGCCGTTCCTGCCCCTCAGCACCGACCTCCGGCAGGACCGTCTGGCGGGCATAGCGGCTCATGCTGCCTCCTTGACCCGGCAGGCCGCCACCCATTCGCGGGTGCGCGCTTCGGGGTCATCAGCCAGTTGGATGTCGGTCACCACCGCAGCGCTGTCCGCACCGGCAGCAAACACCCCGGGCAGCCGCTCGGGCGTCAGCCCGCCAATCGCGACCAGCGGCGTATCCCCGGCCATCTGTTTCCAGCGCGTCACCCGCTCCAACCCCTGCGGGTCCCATTTCATCTTCTTCAGCAGCGTCGGATAGACCGGCCCCAGCGCCACATATTCCGGCCCGAACGACAGCGCGCGCTCCAGCTCGCTTTCGTCATGGGTGGACAGGCCAAAGCGGACGCCCTTGCGGCGCAGCGCAGCGAAATCCGCCGTGTCCATGTCCTCCTGGCCGAGGTGCACAAAGTTGCAGTTCAGATCCAGCGCCGCCTGCCAATAGTCATTCACCACCAGCTGCGCGTCATGCACTGCGCAGAAATCCCGCGCCCGGGCAATCTGGCGCCGTACCTCAGTCTCAGGCGCGTCCTTGATGCGCAGTTGCACCAGCTTGGCCCCTTGGGGCACCAGCAGTTCCAGCCGGCCGACGTGGCCCGTGATCAGGTAGAAACGTTCCATCAGGCAAACTCCGCCAAGCCAAGTACAGGGGTTGAGGGCACCGCCATGTCGCGCCGCTCCATCGGGTCGGCCTCATAGCCCGCGCGCCCGGCCTCAATTGCCAGTGCCATGGCCGCGGCCATCGCTGCCGGGTCGCCGGCCTTGGCCACGGCAGTATTCAGCAGCACAGCATCCATGCCCAACTCCATCGCCTGTGCGGCATCCGAGGGCCGCCCGATGCCGGCGTCCACAATCAGCGGCACGCGGGGGAAATGCGCCCGCATCGCCCGCAAGGCATCCGGGTTGCGCAATCCCTGGCCGGACCCGATCGGCGCCCCCCAGGGCATCAGAACCTCGCAGCCCGCCGCCAGCAGCCGCTCGCCCACCACCAGATCATCGGTGGTGTAGGGAAAGACCTGAAAGCCCTCATCGCTCAGGATCCGCGCCGCCTCGACCAGCCCGAACACATCCGGCTGCAGTGTGTCGGAATGGCCGATCACTTCCAGCTTGATCCATGGGGTGCCGAACAACTCCCGCGCCATATGCGCCGTGGTCACCGCCTCCTGCACCGAATGGCAGCCGGCAGTATTGGGCAGGATCCGGCAGCCGGTTTCGCGCAATGTCTCCCAAAAGCCGGCGCCCGAGCCATCAGCAGTTTCACGGCGCAAGCTGACGGTGATGATCCCGGTGCCGCTGGATTTCACTGCCTCTGCCAGCACGGCGGGTGAGGGATATTGCGCGGTGCCCAGCAGCAGCCGCGAGGTGATATCTGTTCCGTAGAATTCCATTTCAGCCTCCTTGCATCGGTGCCAGGACTTCCAGGTGGTCGCCCTCAGTCAGCTGTACGTCCTCCCGGTTGCTGCGGGCCACAAACCGGCCGTTCAGCGCGGTCGCAACCGAGGAGCAGGCAAAGCCCAGCTCATGCAGCGCAGACTGGAGGTCGGTTGCGGATACGTCATGCGGTCTGGCGTTCACGATGATTTTCATCTGTGGTCTCCGGTAGCAGTTGGTCCGCGGCTTGCTGCGCCATCGCGGGCGCCAGCAGAAAGCCGTGGCGGTAAAGCCCGTTGAGGTAGAGCGTGCCGTCCTGTTCGATCAGCCGCGGCAGGTTGTCGGGATAGGCCGGGCGCAGCCCTGCGCCGGTTTCCACTACGCTGGCCTCGGCGAATGCGGGGTGCAGGGTAAAGGCGGCACTCAGCAACTCGCTCAGCGAGCGCAGGGTGATGGCCCGGTCCGAGGAGCTTTCGATCATGGTGCCGCCGATCATGAAATGCCCGTCCCCGCGGGGCACCAGATACAGCGGCATCCGCGGGTGCAGCAACCGCAGGGTACGGTCGATCTGCACCTCCGGGCAATGCAGGATCGCCATCTCGCCGCGCACAGGGCGCAGGCTGGGCAGGGATGCCGCCATGCCGGTGCAATCCAGCGTGACACCGGCAGGGGTAGTGGCAGGGGCAGGCGTGCCATAGCGGATGTCCACCCCCATCGCCTGTACCTTGGCGCTGAGGTCCCGTAAGGCGCGGCGCGGATCCAGATGCGCCTCCCCCTCAAAGAACAGCCCTTGCGAAAACCGCCCCTCCAGCGCGGGTTCCAGTCCCGTGATCTCGGCCCTGTCCACCCCCCGGTGGCCTGTGGTGCGGCGGGCAAAACGGGTAAGCTCTGCCCGGTCGCGGGCCGGCGCCACCACCAGCGTGCCGCGCCTGTGCACCGGTGTGACCCTGGCCCACCAGCCGAAGGCGCGGCTGCCAAGAGTTACCACTTGCTCCTCGGCGCTTTCGCGTTCGCACCAGGGTGCCAGCATGCCGCCCGCAAAGCGTGCGACGCTGCTGTCTCCGGGGGTCTTTCCCCGTTCGTAGACCGTGACCTTGGCTCCGCGCTGCGCCAGCTCATAGGCGCAGGCGAGGCCGGCAAGGCCTGCGCCTGCGATGGTGATCATTCCGCAGGTTCCACCTTCTCGGGCGCGGGCACATACAGCTCGCCGCCTTCGCGGAACTTGGCGGCCATCGCCTCCATGCCTTCCTTCTGCGCCTCGGCGCGGATGTCGTGGCTGATCCGCATCGAGCAGAACTTCGGCCCGCACATGGAGCAGAAATGCGCCACCTTATGCGCCTGCTTGGGCAAGGTCTGGTCGTGGAACTCGCGCGCGGTGTCCGGGTCCAGCGACAGGTTGAACTGATCTTCCCAGCGGAATTCGAACCGCGCGCGTGACAGCGCATCATCGCGGCGCTGCGCACCCGGCAGACCCTTGGCGAGGTCAGCCGCATGGGCGGCGATCTTATAGGTGATCACGCCCACCTTGACGTCGTCGCGGTCGGGCAGACCCAGGTGTTCCTTTGGCGTTACGTAGCACAGCATCGCGCAGCCGAACCAGCCGATCATCGCCGCGCCGATGCCGGATGTGATGTGGTCATAGCCCGGCGCGATATCGGTGGTCAGCGGCCCAAGCGTGTAGAACGGTGCCTCGTGGCAGCACTCCAGCTGCTTGTCCATGTTCTCCTTGATCTTGTGCATGGCGACATGGCCCGGGCCTTCGATCATCACCTGGCAATCCTTGGCCCAGGCGATCTTGGTCAGCTCGCCCAGGGTCTCCAGCTCGGCAAACTGTGCGGCGTCATTGGCATCGGCGATGGAGCCGGGGCGCAAGCCGTCGCCCAGCGAGAAGCTCACATCATACTGGCGGCAGATGTCGCAGATTTCCTCGAAATGCTCGTACAGGAACGACTCCTTGTGGTGATGCAGGCACCACTTGGCCATGATCGAGCCGCCGCGCGACACAATCCCTGTCACCCGCTCAACGGTCATCGGCACCATGTGCAGGCGCACGCCCGCATGGATGGTGAAGTAATCCACGCCTTGCTCTGCCTGCTCAATCAGGGTGTCGCGGAACACTTCCCAGGTCAGGTCTTCGGCGATGCCGTTCACCTTCTCCAGCGCCTGATAGATCGGCACAGTGCCGATCGGAACCGGCGAGTTGCGCACGATCCATTCGCGGGTGTTGTGGATGTTGCGTCCCGTCGACAGGTCCATCACCGTGTCGGCGCCCCAGCGGATCGACCAGACCAGTTTGTCGACCTCTTCCTCCATCGAGGAGGTGACGGCAGAGGTGCCCATATTGGCGTTGATCTTGACCAGGAAATTGCGCCCGATGATCATCGGCTCGATCTCGGGGTGGTTGATGTTCGCGGGGATGATGGCGCGGCCGGCGGCGATCTCATCGCGGACAAACTCCGGCGTCACGTAATCGGGGATATTGGCGCCAAAGTCGTTGCCATCGCGGTGGCAGGGGGACAATTCGCGCAGCTGGTTTTCGCGGATGGCGATAAATTCCATCTCGGGCGTTATGATCCCGGCGCGGGCATAGGCCAGCTGAGTCACCGCCTTGCCGTCCTTGGCCCGCAGTGGGGCGGGTTTCACCGGGAATTCAGGCGTCAGCCGGTCGCCCGCGACAAAGCCGTTGTCGGCGGGGGTCACATCGCGGCCGGTGTATTCTTCGACGTCGCCGCGCGCCTCTATCCACTGGCGGCGCAGCTGCGGCAGGCCCTGGCGGATGTCGGTCAGAACATCCGGGTCGGTGTAGGGGCCGGAGCTGTCATAGACTGGCAGCGGTGCTTCGCCTGCGGTGGGGTGGGTGGCGATTTCGCGCATCGGCACGCGGATGTCCTTGTGGACTTCGCCTGCGACATAGATCTTGCGCGACGCGGGCAGGGCGCCTGTGGTGATCTTGGGGTTGGGGACGTTCATTTTGGTGCTCCTCAAAGCCGAAAACTTAGAAAAGACACCAGATGAGTTTTGGCTGGGAAACCGGCAGGCAAAGAGGCCTGCTTTACCGGAATGCGCCTGTTTCAAACGGCTGTCCCCGCGGGGACACGGGGACAAAAGGCGCGTCCTTGCTTCCTACGCCAGTATCAACTGGGTCAGGTTCAAAGGGTCGCGCCGCCGGTCCGGGTTGCCCCGCACCATGACGCCTCTCAGTCCCTTGGGCGGGACTCCCCTGCGTGGCTTTAGGGGTAGGGGAGGCACAGGGCGCGCGTCAACCGAAATCTTTGTAGATTATTTTTTGGCATTAATATCAGTTTGATACTGGCGTTAAGGACGCAAAAGCGGGTCAAATCGCTGCAGCGCAGCTTTGATGCTTGATCGGGGGTGGTGAAATTATCTATAAAAACCCGCAACGCCATCCGCGTATGGCCAACTGGTATACGAGAACAGGAGACAGCATGCTGGACGCTGCACCCATCCGCACCGACTGGACCCGCGAAGAAGCGGAAGCGATTTACAACAAGCCTTTCATGGACTTGCTGTTTCAGGCGCACACGGTGCACCGGCAGTATTTCGACCCCAATCAGGTGCAGAAATCCAAGCTTCTCAGCATCAAGACCGGCGGCTGCGCCGAGGATTGCGCCTATTGCTCGCAGTCGGCGCGTAACGGCGCGCAGCTGTCAGCCTCCAAGCTGATCGAAGTGCAGCGGGTGATCGCCGAGGCCAGGAAAGCCAAGGAAGGCGGCGCGACGCGCTATTGCATGGGGGCCGCCTGGCGCTCGCCTAAGGACCGCGACATGGCCGCACTGGAAGCCATGGTGCAGGGCGTCAAGGATCTCGGCATGGAGACCTGCATGACCCTCGGCATGCTGGAGGAAGACCAGGTGTTTCGCCTGCGCGATGCGGGGCTGGATTATTACAACCACAATATCGACACCTCCGAGCGGTATTACTCCGAGATCATCACCACCCGCACCTTTGCCGACCGGATCGACACCCTGAACCGGGTGCGCGAGGCGGGCATCAAAGTGTGCTCCGGCGGTATTGTCGGCATGGGCGAGCAGCAGCTCGACCGTATCGACATGATGCTGGCGCTGGCAACGCTGGAGGTGCATCCCGACTCGGTGCCGGTGAACATGCTGATCCCGATTGCCGACACGCCGCTGGCCAATGTCGAAAAGCTGGACCCGATCGAATTTGTCCGCTCCGTCGCACTGGCCCGCATCCTGATGCCGAAATCCCACGTGCGCCTGTCCGCAGGCCGCACCGATATGTCGGACGAGATGCAGGCAATGTGCTTCTTCGCCGGGGCCAACTCGATCTTTGTGGGTGACACGCTGCTGACCGCCGACAACCCGGAAGAGGACAAGGACCAGCAGCTGTTCGACCGTCTGGGCATCACCGCCATGGCGGCGGGATGTGACGGCAGCCGCTGATGGCGGGCGCCTTCCCGAGGCATGAGACATCGCTGGAAGCGCTGCGCAATCGCGGGCGCTACCGGCAGCTGATGCCGCGGGACGGGCATGATTTTGCCTCTAACGACTATCTTGGGCTGGCGGGCAGCGATGTGCTGCGCGCCGCTGCCACCGATGCGCTGGCGCGCGGCGTGCCGGTCGGGGCAGGCGGTTCGCGCCTGCTGCGCGGCAATGACGCAGAACATCAGTTGCTGGAGGCAGAGGCCGCGGCGTTTATCGGCGCCGAGGCAGCGCTGTTCATGGGCGGCGGCTTCACCGCCAATCAGGCGATCTTCTCGACCCTGCCGCAGCAGGGCGATTTGGTGCTCTATGATGCGCTGATCCATGCCAGCACCCATGACGGGATGCGGCTGGGTCGGGCAGAGACCCGCAGTTTTGCCCATGGCGACGTGGAAGACGCTTCGCGGGTGCTGGCGGACTGGCGCTCGACAGGTGGCACCGGACAGGTCTGGATCGCGGTTGAGGCGGTCTATTCAATGGACGGCGACCTGGCGCCGCTGGATGCGCTAATGGCGCTGTGTGATGCGGACGGCGCGGTGCTGGTGGTGGATGAGGCGCATTCCACAGGCGTGTTCGGCGATCTGGGCCGCGGGCTGGCACACGGCATTGCGCACCGGCCAAATGTCTTATCCCTGCACACCTGCGGCAAGGCGTTGGGGGCCTCTGGTGCGCTCATCTGCGGTCAGCGGGTGCTGATCGAGACACTGATCAACAAGGCGCGCGGGTTCATCTTTGCCACCGCGCCCTCACCGTTGAACGCCGCACTGGTACGGGCGGCCCTGGCTGAGCTGCAACAGAACACGGGCCGCCGCGAACAGGCGTGGCAGGGGATCACCCATGCGCAAGCAGAGGCCAAACGCATCTGCGGTCTGGAGGGCTATCACAGCCAGATCCTGCCGGTGGTGATCGGTGACGACAAACGCACCATGGCGCTGGCCTCTGCCATGCAGGCGCAGGGCTATGACATTCGCGGCATCCGCCCGCCAACGGTGCCCCGCGGCACCTCGCGGCTGCGGCTGTCGATCACGTTGAACACGGGGGCACAGATCATCACCCGAATGTTCGAAAACCTCGCCCGGGAAATGGAGACAAGGCCATGAGCGCGCTGATCGTCACGGGAACCGATACCGGCATCGGCAAGACCATTTTTTCGGCTGGCCTGGTGCAGGCGCTGGGTGCGACCTATTGGAAGCCGGTGCAATCCGGGCTGGAGGAGGAGACCGACAGCCAGACCGTCGCACGCCTGTCAGGCCGCCCGGCGCTGCCCGAGGGGTATCTGCTGCAACTGCCTGCCTCGCCGCATCTGTCGGCGGAGGCCGAGGGCGTGAAGATCGACCCGGATACGCTGGACTTGCCCGAAGCCGACGGCGTGCTGGTGGCCGAGGGGGCCGGCGGGCTGATGGTGCCCTTGAACCGCAAGGTGCTGTATCTCGACCTGTTTGCCCGCTGGGGCGCGCCGGTGATCCTGTGCGCGCGGACGCAGCTGGGCACGATCAACCACACCCTCCTGTCGCTGAAGGCCCTGCGCGATGCAGGCTGTGAGGTGGTGGGCGTGGCCTTCATAGGTGACGCCGAGCCGGAGGTGGTGGAAACCATTTGCCAATTCGGCAAAGTGGCGCATTTGGGGCGGCTCCCCATCATTGAAGATCTGAGGGACGCGCCCGAGCCTGGGCGGGTGCGAAGCGCCCTCCCGGGGGGAGGGTCGGGCGCGGCCCGGTCTATCGACCGGACCAGAACGGCGCTCAAAGAAACCTTTGCCGAAAGCATCAACGTGGATCTGATCAGGGAGGCATTGGCATGAGTACATCCGGCCTCACCCAGCTGGAGTTCGACCAGCAGCACCTCTGGCACCCTTACACCAATGTCGCCAAACCCGGCCCGACCTTTGTGGTCAAGGAAAGCGAGGGCGTCCACATCACGCTCGACGACGGCACCCGGCTGATCGACGCGATGTCGTCCTGGTGGTGCATGATGCACGGCCACAGGAACCCGGCGATCACATCGGCCATTCACGCCCAGCTCGACACCCTGCCGCATGTGATGTTCGGCGGGCTGACCCACGATCCGGCCATCGACCTGGGCCGCAAGCTGCTGGAGATCACCCCCGAAAGTCTGACGCGGATCTTCTATTGCGACAGCGGTTCGGTCTCGGTCGAGGTAGCGATGAAGATGGCGGTGCAGTACCAGCACGCCATCGGCCAGCCAGAGCGCAAGGAGTTTGCCACCATCCGCTCTGGCTATCACGGCGATACCTGGAAGGCGATGAGCGTCTGCGACCCGGACACCGGCATGCACCACCTGTTCCAGGGCGCACTGAGCGTGCAGCATTTCGTCTCCCGCCCGCCGATCCGCATTCATGAGGAGTGGATCGATGACCCGGCGCAGAACGGTCTGGGCGAGTTGCGGGCCTTGCTGGAAGCCAACGTGCGGAAGGTCGCCGCCTTTATCCTGGAACCCGTGGTGCAGGGCACTGGCGGCATGTATTTCTACCACCCGGAATACCTGAACCAGGCGCGTGCGCTGTGCGATGAGCTGGGTATCCTGCTGATTTTCGACGAGATCGCCACTGGTTTCGGCCGCACCGGCGCGCTGTTTGCCACCGGTTTCTGCACCGCTCAGCCGGATATCATCTGTCTCGGCAAGGGGCTGACCGGCGGCCATATCTCCTTTGCCTGCACCATGACGAACGACCGCGTCGCCGAGGGTGTGGGTGGCGGAAACCCGGGCATCTTCATGCATGGGCCGACCTATATGGCCAATCCGCTGGCCTGCGCTGCGGCCAAGGCCTCGCTGGATCTGCTGACCGGGCAGGACTGGCGCGGAACTGTCTCGGGGATTGCAGAGCAGCTGCAGTCTGAACTGGCACCGGCGCGCGAGCTGCCCAATGTGGCGGATGTGCGGGTTCTGGGCGCCATTGGCGTCATCGAGATGAAACAACCCGTCTCCGCAGATGAGGCGCACGCCCGTGCCCATGATATGGGCGTGTTCCTGCGCCCCTTCGGCAAGAACATCTATACCATGCCACCCTTCATCACGTCCCCGGATCAGCTGAGCCAGATCACCGCAGGCATGCTGCGGCTGGCGCGGGAGCTCTGAGCAATGGAGTTCCGCTGGCTCAAACAGAACAATGCAGCCGAGGCCATCGTGGTTTTCGGCGGCTGGGCTGTGGGGCCGGAGGTGTTCTGGCATCTGGACGGTCCGCAGGACATCCTGTTTGCCGGCGACTATACCGATCTGAACGCAGAGCTGCCGGATCTGTCCGGTTACAGCCGGGTCAGCGTCTTGGCCTGGTCCTTTGGCGTGGCGGCTTATGCCCATTGGCAGCAGGAGCGTCCCGACCCGTTCCAGCGCAAGGCGGCAGTGAACGGCAGCCTGCAGCCGGTGAACCGCGGCGCCGGTATTCCGCCTGCGGTCTTCCGCAGAACAATGGAAACGCTGAGCCTGGAAAGCTACCAAGGCTTTCTGACCCGTGTATTCGGTGCCCCGCAAGAAGCCGAAGCGCTGGATGTGCCGGCGCGCCGGGCTGAGCTGCTGGCGGTAGAGCAGCGCGGCGACGCGCCGCAAATGCGCTTTGACAAGGTCTGGATCAGCTCCGGCGACAAGATCTTTCCGCCCGCCAATCTGGCACGCGCCTGGGCGGGGCAGAACGTGACACAGATCGACGCGCCGCACGCCCCCTTTGGCCGCTTCTCGCACTGGGAGGAGCTGTTCCAGTGAAAGATACGCTGCCGCCTCAGCTGGATCAGACCCGCGTGCGACAAAGCTTCCGCCGCGGGCTGAACAGCTATCACTGCACCGCCTCTGTGCAGGCGGATATTGCGGCGCAGCTTGCAGGGCTGCTGCAAGCGCAGGGCGCGCCCCGCCGGTTTGGGGCGGTATTGGAATTCGGCTGCGGCACCGGTCATCTGACCCGGCACCTGCTGCAGCGGTTCACGGCCGGCAGCCTGTTGCTGAATGACCTGGTGCCGGAGGCGGCGCAGGTGCTGCAGGCATTGGGCAGCGCAGCCCCGGCGCAGTCCCGGTTTGAGGCCGGCCCGGTTGAGACCCTGCCGCTGCCGCAGCAGCTGGACCTGATCGCCTCAGCCTCGACCGTGCAGTGGATCCCGGATCTGCCGGCCTTGACCGCCCGGCTGGCGGCGCGGCTGAAACCCGGCGGCTGGCTGGCGCTGTCCGGCTTTGGCCGGGGCCAGTTCCGCGAGCTGGCGGCGCTGGGGTCATCCGCCGCGGCGCCCAGTTATCTGGATGCCGGGGAGTGGCCGTCCGTGCTGCCGCAAGATCTGGAGATTCTGGCCATCAAACAGTGCCCTGCCGTGCTGGAATTCGATACCGCGCTGGAGCTGCTGAAGCACCTGCGCCGGACCGGTGTCAACGGCCACGCCCAGCAAAGCTGGAGCCGCAGGCGGCTGCAGGACTTTGAAGGTGCTTACCGGCAGCGTTTCGGCTGTGGCGGCAAACTGCCGCTGACCTATGATCCGGTCCTGCTGGTGGCGCGCAAGACCGGCTGACCGGTCAGGGCGGCTGGCGTGCGCAGTCCGCACTTGAGGCAAGTTTTAGATTTTTTCCCTGCCATAAGACCGCCGCTTCCAGCGGTGCGTTAATCTTTGTCAACTCCCGCCTGCTATGCCGGAACCAGAGCCGTGCCCGGGGGCGCGGAACGTGGAAATACTGGCAGTACGGGAGTGACGCCAATGAAATTCAAAGCGTTTGCCGCCGCTTTGGCGGCGCTGGCGGTTTCGGGGGCCGCCGAAGCCGCTGACATGGGGGATAGCGGAACACCGATCCGGCTGTCCCTGAACAACTGGACCGGCCAGCATCTGTCGACCTATATCGCCGGCGGCATGCTGGAGGAAGCGGGCTATTCCGTCGAATACGTCGAAGCCGATCAGGGCACCATGTATGACGACATCGCCAGCGGCGACGTGCATGCAATGGTGGAAATCTGGACCAGCAGCACCCCGGCGGATTACTTTGCGGCCCGCGATGAAGGCCGTGTGGAGGAGCTGGGCGACTTGGGCCTGGATGCCCGCAACGGCGTGGTGTTCCCGCCTTATGTGGCGCAGATGTGCCCGGGCCTGCCCAACTGGGAAGCCCTGCGCGATTGTGCGGGCATCTTCTCCAAGGACGGCAAGGGCAAGCGCGGCATTTACCTGGCTTACCCGGCCTCATGGGGCTCGCCCGGGGCGGACCGGATCCGGGCGCTGGATCTGCCGTTTGACGTGGTTGCGGCTGAATCCGAGGCGGCGATGATCGAGGAGTTTCAGAAAGCCTACAAGGAAAAACGCCCGGTGATCTCCACCTTCTGGGCGCCGCATTGGGCGATGTCTTCCTACGCGCTGCAGTTTGTGCGCCTGCCCAAGCCGGAACCGGCCTGTTACACCGATCCCTCCTGGGGGCCGAACCCCAAGGCCACCGGCGATTGCGATTTTGCCCGCGGCGGCGTGATGAAGGCGAGCTGGCCGGGCCTGAAGGACCGCTGGCCGGCCGCCCATGAGATCCTGAAGAACTATCAGCTGAGCATCTGGGACCAGCAGCCGCTGATCGGCCTGGTGGATGTCCGGGGGGAAACTCCGCAGGGCGCCGCCCGTGGCTGGCTTGCAGTGAACCGGGCCAAATGGATGCCCGTTATCGAGGAAGCCACTGGCAAAGGCCGGTCCTGACCCGCAGGGTCCGGGTTTCGATTTCGGCGCTCCCGCCTCAGGCGGGGGCGCTGTTTTTGTGTGCGGGGCAGGTCTTGAAGCCAGGCTCCGGGCCGCGCTATGCCGGGTGCGGGCGTTTGCCGCACGGGGCAGGGTGATTCCGGAACTTGTCCCATTGCACAGAAACTTGAATCGTCAATCAAAATTTTTCACAGTTTATGCCGCAATCACTCGACAAACAGTCGTAATATGTTCCAATACTTGCATTATCCCCGGCCACACTTGGACCATGGGTGCTTGCTGACAAGGACAAGACCAGCCGCAAGGCCAGGCAGACGCCATGAACCGCCGGGTTCCAAAAAGGACGCGCCAAGCCGGACAATCGGCGGCGCAAGAACACTGACAGGGAGTAGAACAATGAACTTCAAAGGATATGCGCTGGCGCTGGGCGCCGCAACAATGACGGTTTCTGCGGGCTTTGCTTCGGCCGCCGATCTGGGTGATACCAGCAAACCGATCAAGCTGGCGGTCAATGAGTGGACTGGCCAGCATGTGACCACCCATATCGCCGCCGGGATGCTGAAGGCCGCGGGCTATGAGGTGGAATTTGTCTCGGCCGGGATGATGAACCAGTTCCAGGCCATCGCAGACGGCGACATTCACGCGACGCTGGAAATCTGGTCCTCGAACGTCTCGGATGAATACGCCAAAAAGATCGAAGAGGGCACTGTTGTTGAACTTGGCGATCTGGAGCTGAACGCGCGCGAAGGCATCGCCTATCCGGCCCATGTGGCCGAGCTGTGCCCCGGCCTGCCGGCCTGGGAAGCGCTGAAGGACTGCGCGATGCAGTTCGCCACCGCGGAAACCCTGCCTAATGGCCGCCTGGTGGATTACCCCGCCGACTGGGGCACGCCGGGCGCCGACCGCATGACCGGGCTGGACCTGCCGTTCAAGGCCGTGCCTGCGGGCTCCGAAGCCGCATTGATTGTCGAACTGCGCGCCGCGACCGAGCGCAAGACACCGCTGCTGGTCACCTTCTGGCAGCCGCATTGGGCGATGTCGGCTTATGACGTGAAATTCGTCGACCTGCCTGCGGGTGAGGAGGCCTGTTTCTCTGATCCGGCCTGGGGTCCGAACCCGAATGCGGTGAACGACTGCGACTTCTCGCCCTCGCGCATCTTCAAGGCCGCCTGGTCGGGGGCTGAAGAAACCTGGCCCGCCGCCTATGAGATCCTGTCGAACTACACTCTGGCCGTCGAAGACCAGCAACCGATGATGGGCGCGGTCGATGTGGACGGCGGCAAGGTCGAGGAAGTTGTCGCTGCCTGGATGGCCGAAAACGAGGGCAAATGGCGCCCGGTTGTCGACGCCGCCATCAAGTGAGCCGCGCCCAGTGAGTGGCTCTGAAACTGGCGCGAACACGCCGGCCATCACCTGCCAGAATGTCTGGCAGGTGTTTGGCAATGACGCAGGCAGCGCCTTGAAAGAGGTGCTGGCAAACCATCACTCGCCGCATGACGCTGCCGGAGAGCTGCGCCGCAAGGGGCTGATCCCGGCGGTGCAGAATGTGTCCTTCCAAGTCAAGGAGGGCGAGCTGTTTGTGATCATGGGGCTGTCGGGGTCCGGCAAGTCGACTCTGATCCGCTGCATCTCGCATCTGCTGCACGCAACCGGCGGAGAAATCCGCATCGACGGCGAAAACATCGTCGAAGCCAGTCCCAAACGGCTGATCGAACTGCGACGCAAGAAGCTGGGCATGGTGTTCCAGCACTTTGGCCTGTTTCCGCATATGACAGTGGCCGAGAATGTTGCTTATCCCTTGCGGGTGCAGGGGGTGAAGAAAAAGCAACGGCAGGCCAAAGCGGAAGAGGTGATCGAACTGGTCGGCCTGCGCGGCCGTGAAAACCACTATCCGCGCGAACTGTCCGGCGGCCAGCGCCAGCGCGTCGGCATTGCCCGCTCATTGGTGGCGGATTGCTCGGTCTGGTTCCTGGATGAGCCGTTCTCGGCGCTTGACCCGCTGATCCGGCGCCAGCTGCAGGATGAATTCCTGGAAATTCAGGCCAAGCTGAAAACCACTATCGTTTTCATCACCCACGACATCAACGAAGCGCTGAAGCTGGCCGATCGTATCGCCATCATGCGGGATGGCAGGATTGTGCAGATCGGCACGCCCGCAGATATCGTTCTGCGCCCGGCGGATGATTACGTGCGTGAGTTCTCCAAGGATGTGGCCAAGGGCCGGCACGCCCGTGTGGCCTCGGTTATGGAGGCCGGCGCGGGGCTGGCGTATGGCGCCGATGATCCCGGCCTGCGCCAGGATATGACGCTGGACGCGGCCCTGGCGCGCTGCATGGAGCTGTACGAGCCGGTGCCGGTGCGCTCGCCAGAGGGCAACGTGGTGGGCGTCGTGAACCCGGCAGACCTGGCGGCGGCGCTGCAGGTGGAGCAGGGGTAATGGCGGTGCTGACAAAAGGATCCGTGGCGGCGCTGATCGCGGCGGCGGCGGGTGCCCTGTGCCTTCTGCTGGAAAGCAGCCTGCCATGGCTGGTCAAATTCCCTGCCGCCTGGGTGCTGCCAACAACCGATTGGGTTGGCGCCGCGATGGAGTGGCTGCTGGCGCTGATCAAACCCACTGCGCGTGGTTTTTCGGCGCTGATGTTCTATCCGATGGAAGCGGCGAATTATGTGCTGAGCAGCACGCCCTGGCCACTGGTCATCTGCGCCACCACGGCGCTGGCCTGGACCTTGGGCGGCATGCGGATGGCGCTGATGGCCCTTGTGGGTCTCGGGTTTGTGCTGGCGTCGGGGTACTGGCCCGAAAGCATGAACACGCTGGCGCTGGTTGCTGTTTCAGTACCGCTGGCGCTGATCATCGGCGGCGGCATTGGCATTCTTGCCAATGAATACCCGCGCGTCCGCAAACCGGTGCAGGCGCTGTTGGACATCATGCAGACGGTGCCGACATTTGCCTATCTCACCCCCTTGCTGGTGCTGTTCGGCTTTGGCCCGGTGGTCGGCCTGATCGCCTCCGCCATCTATGCCGCGCCGCCGATGGCGCGCAATGTGCTCTTAGGGCTGGAGCGGGTCGAGCCGGAGATCAAGGAAGCCGCCATCATGGCCGGCGGCACCCGGCTGCAGCAGCTGTTTCAATGCGAGATCCCCTCGGCCGGGCAGCAAATCATGGTCGGTGTCAACCAATGCCTGATGGCGGCGCTGTCGATGGTGATTATCGCCGCGGTAATCGGCGGCTTTGACGATATCGGCTGGGAAGTCCTTTTGACCATGCGCAAGGCGCAGTTCGGGCAAAGCCTGCTGGCCGGTTCGGTGATTGTGGTCTTTGCCATCCTGATCGACCGGATGAGCGGCACCCTGACCGAAGAGCGGCGCGGCAAACACGATCCGCGCATTGCCTGGGGCATTCTGGCCGTTGGTGCAGCAGCCAGCGCCGTGTTTTGGGGCCATATTCAGCAGCCCGGCGCCTATACGCTGTTCAACCCGGTGGCGGACAGTGTCGACAGGGGGCTTTCGTCCTTTACCACCGCCAATGCCGATGCGCTGACAGCGTTCAAGAACAACGTGCTGTTCTACGTGCTGCTGCCGTTGCGGATCGGGCTGGACCAGGCGGTGCTGCCCTTCACCTGGGGTTTCTCCTGGACCCCGATGATGAGTGCGGTGCTGTTTGCAGTGGGCGCCGCTGCCGGCGTGGTCTTTGCGTTGCGCGGGCAGATGGCGCTGGGCGTGATGCTGCTGATTGCCGCCGGCATGCTGGAGACAGGTATTTCGCAACTGCCCTGGCCCTTTGTGCTGATTGGCGCAGGCGCGCTGGCCTGGGTTGCAGGCGGGCGCGGGCTGGCGATCATGACAGTTGTCCTGCTGGGCACCATTCTGGTCTCCGGCCTGTGGGAGCGGGCGTTGCTGTCGCTGTATCTGTCGGGCGCTGCGGTCTTTGCCTGCGCGGTGATGGGCGGCGCGATCGGCCTTGTATCGGCGGTGTCACCCGGTGTCTGGCGGCTGGTGCGGCCCATCTGCGACATGCTGCAGACGATCCCGCTGTTTGTGTTCCTGATCCCGGTGCTGATGGTGTTTCAGATCGGCGAATTCTCGGCCTTCCTGGCGATCATTGCCTATGCCATCGTGCCAATGATCCGCTACACCCGGCACGGGCTGGTCTCGACACCGGAGGAGATGATCGAAGCGGCAACAGCCTCCGGCGCGACCAAATGGCAGATGCTCAAGGATATCCGCGCGCCTTATGCCGCGCCGTCGATCCTGCTGGGGCTCAATCAGACCATCCTTTATGCCTTTGCAATGCTGGTGATTGCGGCGCTGATCGGCACGACCGGTCTGGGCCAGTCGATCTATCTGGCGCTGGGGCAGGCGGATGTGGGGCTTGGCATATCCGCCGGGGCTGCGATGGCGATCCTTGCCTTGATCGCCGACCGCATGGTGCAGGGTTTTGCCGAGGAGAGGCGCAAGGCGCTGGGGTTGTAAGCCTCTGCCGCGAAATGAGAAGGGCGCCCCAGCGGCGCCCTTTTTTGATCTGGGGCAACGTTCTGCACTGCCCGCCCGCGTATAGCTGCAAACAAGACTGATCTAAGGCAGGAGAGACCCCGATGGGCTGGCTTGAATTCACCGCCGCGCTGATGCTGTTTCTGGCCAGCCATGCGATCCCCGTACGCCCGCCGGTACGGCCCTGGCTGGTGGGCCGCCTGGGCCTGCGCGGCTACATCATCGCCTACAGCCTGCTGTCGCTGGCAATTCTGGCCTGGCTGATCGTGGCGGCGGCACGGGCGCCTTATGTCGGCGTGCTGCCCTATTGGGACATCTTCCGCTGGACGCCGCTTCTGCTGATGCCGCTGGCCTGCCTGCTGACCGTTGCGGGCATGATGCGGCAAAACCCGTTCAGCTTTGGCGGGCTGGGCCTGCGGGCCTTTGATCCCGCGAATCCCGGCATTCTGGGTGTCAGCCGCCACCCTTTGCTTGCGGCCATGGCGCTCTGGGCCGGGGCGCATCTGCTGGCCAATGGCGATCTGGCGCATGTGATCCTGTTTGGCTTGTTTGCGGGCTTTGCCTGGGCTGGCATGGTGATCATCGACCGGCGCACACAGCGCCGGATGGGGCAGGGCGAATGGACCCGCCTCAGCCGCAACACCGCGCGGCTGAATCTGGCCCGCCTGCGCCCCTCTGCGGCTGAAGCCGGGCTGGCGGGCGCGGTATTCCTGGCCCTGCTGATCCTGCACGCCCCGGTCATCGGCTATCACCCGTTGCCGTGGTAGGGGTTGACCCCGCCCGCCGCATCACCACCTATGAACTGAGACGAGACTGGAGAGAACGACCGATGCACCTGGCCTATGTGATGACCCAAGAACGCGGTGCCACCGACCGCCTGCTGAGTGAGCTGGCTGAGAAATTGCAGGCCAAGGGCATCCGCCTGGCAGGCATCGCGCAGACCAATGTTGAATGCTACGACAAGGAACTGTGCGACATGGATGTGCGGGTTTTGCCCGGCGGCGAAACCATCCGCATTTCGCAATCCCTGGGTGCAGGTGCCCGCGGTTGCCGCCTCAACCCCGAAGCGCTGGAGCAGGCGGTTGGGCTGGTCTCTGCCACGTTGCAATCGGACCCGGCGCCGCAACTGATGATCGTCAATAAATTCGGCAAGCACGAGGCCGACGGACGCGGCATGCGGTCTGTCATCGGCGAGGCGCTGGCCCTTGGTATTCCGGTGATTTCCGGCGTCAACAAGATGAACGTGGAGCCGTTCCAGGCCTTTGCCGACGGTATGGCCGTGGAGGCAGGGCCGGATCTGGACGCTCTGGTTGCCTGGGCGGAACAGGCCGTTGCTGAAACCGCCTGACTGGCGCATTCCCATTTCAAAACAAACGGAAAGCCCGCGAAGCTCAAGCGGGTTTTTGCGGCTCCGGACAGCACTGCGGCGGCGCGCAGACCGCCCGGCCTGCAGCTGGGCCACCATTGTCCGGTCTGAATAGAAGAGAAGATGGTGGACCTAACTGGAGAAGAATCGAACCAATTGTTCGATATCCTTCAGGACTGGGAGCGCCATCTCGCATCTTTTGATCGTAACGATCTGAGGTGCGACGATGACGAATTCGCGCCATAATTTCAATGAGATAGGGGAAAGTCCCGCCAAAGCGCCGAAGAAACGCGAAGCGCCGTTTTCGCTGCGGTTGACGTTTGAGGAGCGCGCGCAGCTTGAAGAAGCGGCGAACGGCGTGCCTTTGGGTGCGTATATCAAGGCCGTTTTGTTCTCCCAAGACCTCCAGAAGGTGCGGCGCAGGAATACCAATCCTGTTGCCGATCATGAGGTTCTGGGGCGTGTTCTGGCGGCTTTGGGGCAATCTCACCTGTCCAGCAACCTCAATCAGCTCGCCCGCGCCGTAAACACGGGCACGCTGCCTGTGCATCCCGAAATCGAATCCGAGCTGCGCGAAGCCTGTGCTGACATTGCGGCGATGCGGGCAGCGTTGATTGAAGCGCTTGGCCTGAATGGGGGCGGCGCATGATCCTTAAAGGCAACCAACGGGCACATGGCAAGGAGCTGGCGCGGCATCTGCTGAATGACCGCGACAATGACCATGTGGAGCTGTTCGATCTGCGCGGCTTTGCCGCCGATGATCTGACGGGCGCCATGCAAGAATGTGAAGCGGTGGCGCGCGGTACGCGCTGCCAAAAGCATTTGTTCTCCCTCAGCCTCAATCCGCCGGAACATGAAGATGTGCCTGTCGAGGCGTTCGAGGCGGCCATTGCCCGCGCCGAATCCCGCCTCGGTCTGGAAGACCAGCCGCGCGCCATTGTCTTCCATGAAAAGGAAGGCCGCAGGCATGCCCATGCGGTTTGGTCGCGGATCGACGAGCAGCGGATGAAAGCGATTGAGCTTCCCTATTACAAAACCCGGCTGAATGAAGTGTCACGGGAGCTGTATCTGGAACATGGCTGGCGCATGCCGGACGGGTTCAAGGACAAGAAAAACCGTGACCCTCTATCCTTCACGCTGGAAGAATGGCAACAAGCTAAACGCACCAAACAAGACCCTAGAGAGGTCAAATCCCTGATCCGGGAGTGCTGGAGCGGATCGGATGACCGCAAGGCCTTCGAAGCGGCGCTGCGGGAAAATGGCTATTGGCTTGCCCGTGGTAACAAGCGCGGCTTTGTGGCCGTGGATTGGCGCGGTGAGGTTTATTCGCTGAGCCGTATGACGGGGGCGAAGACGAAAGAGCTGAAAACTCGCCTCGGTGATCCGAAAGAACTGCTGCCGGTAGATATGGCCAAGGCGCAGGTGGCGGCGCAGCTCACGCCCAAGCTCAAGGCCTGGGCGAAGGAGGAACGCGCCAAGGCCGAGAAAGCCAACCTCGCGGCCACATTCCAGCGCGACCAGATGGTGCAGCGCCAGCGCAAAATCCGCGATGATTTAAAGCGCAAGCAGCAGGATCGCTGGCTGACAGAAGAAAAAGCGCGGGCGGCCAGAACGCCAACGGGTATTCGCGGGCTCTGGGGCTGGATCACGGGCAAGAACCGCAAAATCCGCAACGAGAACGAAACCGATATTGCCCGCGCGCTGGGTCGCGACCGTTCAGAGAAGCAAGACATCATCCGCAAGCAACTGGCCGAACGGCGCACATTGCAGCGGCAAGTGAAACTGGCGCGGGAAAAACAGCAGGCCAAGCTGCAAGAGCTGAACCGCGATGTCGCGTTGGCCATGAAGCTGCGCAAAGTGCCGGAAGCCCGGCCAGAGCCGCAACGCGGGCGCTCCCTTGAAGCTGACCGCGAGCGAGGCCGTGACCGCTCCCGAAGCCGCGATGACGATTACTCACCCAACTAGAAAAAGGAGAATGTCATGAGACATACGATATTGCTTAACCTGAAAGAAACCCGGCTACCAAACTCGATGAGATGTGCAATTTCTTGTCTGATCGGGGGCGAAAATCAAGAAACTTGGCTTAGCTATTCAACGCTGCACCGCCGAATGTCACTCGCTGCATAGCAGAGAAGAATGCGGTCATTCATGCGGGCTGCAGCAAATCTGCAACGTCGAATACACACGCTCCGGGACCTTTCAGACATTCGCTGCGGTCGCAGCCTGGTAGATACATTGCGACTGCTTTAGGCAAAGAAGTTCCGTTGAAACCTTCGGGCACTAACCTCGAAGCTGACCATGGGTGGACTTTGCGTTCCGTTTGCTTCGAGCCCCAAAACACTCTTCGCCGCAAGTCAAAAACCTCGCTTGGCAGCATGCGGGTTGCTACTTAACGTTGAGAAGAATCTGCAATATAACTTTCCCTATGATTTCGGTCGAGTCGTCGAAGAACATTCGTCGTGGAGTGCACTATCCCCAAAGCTCCTCCAAATTCACGTCGCTGCTATCAGGCTCTTTGTCTTTAGGTAGCTTGTCAATTTGCATTAACATGGGGATGTCGAAAGTCGTTCCAGTTACGACACACGCGCCTTGGGGTAAGCTTGGGATCTGACTGCGTGAAACGCTATCGAGTGTCGCGATGGTGTTTTCAAGGAGTGCTAAGTCGCGGTCGTTTACAAGGCGATGTATGAAATAGTTATGCAACTGAGACACAATTGTTGGCGAAATGTCCGCAGGGCGTTGGCTCGCCAAAGTCATAAAAACTCCAAATTTACGACCTTCCTTGATAATCTCCTCGAAGAGCTCCAACCGGTAATCTTTCCAACTTTCAGCCTCTCTATTTGATTGCTGTGACAAGATGTTGTGAGCTTCATCTATAATTAGATGCATAGTTGTTTCCGGCGGTGAGGAAACTAGCGACTTGTGTAGCTCGTAGTAGTTTTTAGCTATCAAGATCGGCAGGATCTTCTTTATCTCTTGGTTGCACTCCCTCAATGAAATGACGGTAATTGTCTTCGCTTCCTCTCCGTCTTCAAGGACGGAGATAACCTTTTCGAAGTCACCCATTAGAGCCTCGATTCGACGCATTAAGGGTTGTATGTGTTCGTATTGGACTGATCCATACAAGAGATCGGAGATCAATTTAAGTTCAGATCGAATCTGAAGCTCGCGAAATCCATTGGGAATTTGAAAATTTATCGCTCCAACCGCTGCTTCAAAGTGATCTGCATAGGTTTGATTGTCTACTCCAAAAAACCTTCGTATGCCTGCATCGTCGTAGTAAAAGGACGTTTGATTGCGGTGATAGCCAACTTTATGAACCGAATCGACTAGCCCGGCATCCAACGAGAGGTGTCGCGAAAGAGATTTGAGAAGCTCCAAGGCTTCCGCACTCGGGCTTTCAGATGTTAAGACCCGGCGAAAGATTGACTGCACATATGAAATTAAACTGTATGCATTGGCGGCATACTTTTTTCTCTCCGTCACCACTCGTCGCAAGAAAGGCTTTTGGGTGTTAGACGTGGCCTGAAACAATATCCCCAAAGTCTCAGCATCCCAAAAGTGTTCTTCTTTGAGCGCAAACCTGTCTCCATCATCCGTCCTGGTTTTAAGGCGAAGGACCTTCTTTTGATCAGCACCAACAAGTTGGGCGCCGGTATATTCACCATTAAAGTCAAGGAAGATAAACTTACTCGAAGCACCTATGCCATCCAACTTGTTGTCAAACAAAACGGTGTAGAGCTTCGTTAAGGTGTTCGATTTTCCGCTCCCTGTGTTTCCGAAAATTCCCAGGTGGCTGTTGAAGATCCGTTGCCAAGGCAGAGAAATAGCGATGTCCTCTTTCATCAACCTTCCGATCACATATCCACCAGCTGAACCACGCTCGAATATTCGCTCGACTTGTTGCTCAGGCAACAACTTGGCGGAGTCTCCAATTTTAGGCAGAAACTTAATGCCGTCATGGAATTTTTCGTCTTCAAAGAAGCCGATTGGTCTTGCTTTGAGCTTGCGAACGAATTGCAAGTTTGGGCCGTCGCCCTCTGTAATCCTCTCGTCTAGAAATTCACCTTCGACAATGCATATGATCTCTCTAAACCCGTGATCAATTGCTATGAATTCACGTATCGAGACTCCCTTAAAGGACTTCCCAAGATAGAAGTGTGTCTCTAAGTTCGAGCAATCATTTGCTCTGATAGTTATTTCAACGCCAACTACTGCAGTAACCTGCCCGATCTGTATCATCAACTCGCCCCGGTCACATCTGGAGCGCTCGCCACGAAGACCTCACTATTGAAGGTGTCAAAATCCAGCGCGCCATCTGTTCGAATGAATTCCACATTATCAAATCCTCTAAACTTCTCCTCCAAGGTGGCCTTCAATCCATCAGAGTAACAGCAAACAAAGACCTTCAAGGTTGGGTTCGACAATGATCGCTTAACCAAATTTAATATATGCTCATCAGCGAAGGAAAATCCGAAGACTATGAATACAGAATTAGGCCTTTCCAGCTCATAACTCAAAGCCCTTAGGGATTGATAATAGTGCTCCTCAAACACTGTTTCATGAAACTTCCATTTTGTAGGATTCACGACTGGCAGCGCTTGATAGTTTCTCCAAAAGTCGTCACGGACTTCTTCATCCACCACGAAGTCAATTGGGTTTATGTCACTATCGTCCTTAGATCCGTCGCCTAGCAGCGTTTCAAAGTCTGTATCCATCCATGACGGTACGTTATCCGCTCGCGCTGAAGATCTCTTAAGGTCATAGGAAACTTCAATATTTTCCCCATCCTTATACCAGTACACTGACCCATGAGGCTGCAACAAGTTAATTTGAGGGACGCTAATTTCGTGCCTATCGAAAGTGCCTTGGTCCTTTGTGTATCTATTGAAAGCTCTAGCTTGGAGCGTTTTCTTTACAAAGCCAACACTTCCGTCGTTCAGGATGAAGTCATATTTTCCGCTTCGAATCATGTGTTCGGC
Organism: Leisingera sp. M658; assembly: GCF_025144145.1. NCBI lineage: Bacteria > Pseudomonadati > Pseudomonadota > Alphaproteobacteria > Rhodobacterales > Roseobacteraceae > Leisingera > Leisingera sp. M658. The sequence continues at coordinate 2,768,266 of NZ_CP083546.1, read as the reverse complement.
GCAATGAGCAATCAATCCATCATAATTCGTGGTGAAGATGTTGGCGCGCGGCGCGCCCCCTTTTTTGTTCAGTAAAGTCAATATTGCTTCTAAGAACCTAATGTAATTTCTAAGAACATCTTTCTGCGAATTGCTAAGTGAGGAGATGTCGAATTTAGCAGCGGGCGCGATAACATTCTCCACGTAATAGGAGAAAATAAGGCACATTATATCCTTGTCGCTTTCAAATTGTGTAGCAAGTGTTTCCAACGTGTGCGATGATGAACTTCCACTTTTCCGTATCTTCAATTCAAGAGTGGGCAAAAGGCCTACCGATGCGCCAGAGCCGATTAGAAAGTTCAAATTCTTGTCGTAAATATCGTTTCTGTTGATCACCGTCTTAGCGCCCCTCTTTATTTATGTGGTTTATAGGTTGGGCCTCTATCATGCTGGCGTTTTCGTATTGAAGAGCAGCCTTAAGTTGCACATGCCTCGATAGTTGCGACCGCCGCAGAAGACCACAACACACTCTATGAGTTACCGGCAAGCACTTTTGATTGCAGCCAATCACAAATGCGGCGAATGGCCGCTTAAGCCGTTTCCACACTGGCGTCGAGAAGGGTTACAAATGTCTACTTCCATGGCCTAGAGTTTCAGCGCCCAAACCGCTTCGGCTTCCTAAGCTGCCTTGGGCGCTGGCAGCATCTGAGTCGAGCGACAAGGTCCGCAAAGGGCTCACTGCTGCCTTGCGGTAGCGCAGCGAACCGCGTTGCCGTTGCGCTCTGAGACCGCCCTTCATAACGCCGCCGCACGCCCCGGCCATACGCCGGAAGACATGCTGCGCCTTACTATCGAATGGGCGTATGTCGTCTTCCGGAAAGATGAGCAGGACGCATTGCGGAAGTGCTTTGACTTCAACGATGCGACCCGCAAAAAGCCGGAAGACGACGATTTTATCCCGTATTAAATCGCCAGATCGTCAAGAGATTTCCCGGCTTCCAGAGCGGCGTGAACCCATGCAGGTTTACGCCCGCGTCCGCTCCAGGTTTGGGACGCATCATCAGGATTGGCGTATTTGGCGGCAGCTTTTGCGCCAGATTTACGACCCTTGCCGCCATGCAGGGCAATCACGTCCTTGAAGGATACGCCATGTTTTTCAGCGGCGGCCAACATTTCGGCATAGGCGTTTTGCCTGGCCTCTTTTTCCGCTTCCACCTTGCGGGCTTCAATAGCTTTGGCCAGCGCGTCCAGCTCCGCCGGGCTCATTCCAGTCAGATCAATTCCCATGTGTTCCTCGCGTTTTTCAGTTTTGCCCGGTCAAAGCAGATAAAGGGTTTTAAAGCAAGCGCTTGCCATATCGAAGCTAGTAATGCGTGCGGTAAATCGCACAGGTGATTTCTCTCCCCGTCCTTCCAATCATGCACAGCTGCCCACCATCAGGCCTTTATGAGCCGGGGATGATGGGGAACGGGCCGAAAGGCCCTGATGGTCGGGGCCTCCTTGATCCAAAGGAGAAGAGAATGAAACTCACCACACGATTTGAAGCCGCAAAGCTCAGCGATAACGAACTGCGCGGCCTGTTGCGCAAAACCTTCATTGCAATGGCCGCCAGCGCCCCAAACACACCGGAACGCCGGAATGCTCTGGCAACACTGGAAACATTGCAGGCGGAGCTGAATGCGAGGGCGCCAAACCCATAGCTGGAATGTTTTGGAAAAGAAAATCGCCTGATGGCTTGCCATCAGGCGAAATTTTGTTGGGGCGGTGTTGAAACCGCCCAGCTTGGGTTAGGAAAAATGCCTCTTGGTAGCTTCCCACTGCTCAATCGCTGCAATGCCGCCGCGCTTGGTATAGCTGCGCATCGGAAAGTCCATGTATCGCGGTTGCCAGTTCGCTGTCTTGGGTTTGCGGGTGCCATTGAGGCAATCTGAGATGATTTTCTTCTGCACCTTGGCTGTGGCTGTAATATTGGCTTCTACGGTGCTTTTGCCAGCAACTTCACTGACCATGGCGTTAACGGCCTCTTTGTCTTTCAGCAGATCGAAAAACACCTCATCCGCCTGCATGAAACTGGCCATATCCACAGATAACAGCTTGCCCAGCGTCTCCACCAAGGCCGAACCACATGGCAGGCATTCCGCGACCGAGAAGGCAAGCACCCGCATTACCTGCTCATCGCTCAAGCTCAGCAGCTTGGCCAAGATCGCAGGAAGATCGCGGCAGATGTGCCAGTCATTCTTGCGCGGAACCAGCGTTTCACTGGAATGGGCTTCAATATCGAGCAGTTTCAGGATTTCTTTGCGCTCATTGCTGATACGCTCCTGTCCGGCATTGGCAGCAAGGCTTTCGGCAATTCTGTCAGAGTTTGCCTTTTGCGGATCAGCCTGCACAGACCACAATTCCGAACCTGCAATGATTTGAGCAACAGCCAGCCGTAGCGCGATGGCCGGATGTTGCAGAAGCTCGGCACGGACAGCGGCATGACGATGCAGCGACAGGTAATTTTGCATAGCCTTGGTAATCTCGGGACGCTGGATTGTCTGCTCCGTTTCGCCGGACGCAGCCTTTTCACGCCGCTTGATCTCTTTGCGGGACAATTGCCCCTCGTAGAACGTGACTTCTCCGCTTTCGGAAATGCGCACATAGACCTTCCCGCCGCGCTCCTTCGGCGTATCCACGTAGTCATAAGCCGGAAAATATTCCCCGATATCCAGCAGGATCACATCCTCCCATCCATCGTCCAGATAAGCTTGCCGGGCTTGGGCAATGGCGGCGTTTTGCAGTGCCCAGAATTGTTCAGAGTCATCAAAATAACTTTCGTCTCCGAACAGATCGGTCACGATGCCGCCTTTGCAGGTTGCCGGATCAAACAGCGCGTTGCTCACCAGAATTTGCGCCCCGCCAAACAGCCAGCTTTTGAGCTGATAGCCCAGTGGCGCATGATCGTTTTTGTCCTTGTACAGCGCAAGCCATGCCTTTTGCTGCTTCTTCGTCGCCATGGTCAAGAGCCGCACAGTGGTAGCCGTGATGTCCTGTCTGCGGTAGGCTGTCAGGATCGGCGGCAGGAGGTTGGCAATGGCAAGGCGCTGGCGCACCAACCGTTCCGTGATGCCGAATTCACTGGCAATATCTTCAATGCATTTGCCCTGTTTTACCAAGGCGGCAAAAGCTCTGTACTGGTCAATCTCTTCCATCGGCAGACGGGCTACGTTTTCGGCCAAAGATGCTTCAATGGCTTTGGCATCGTCTCCCTCGCGCATAATGATACAGGGCACTGGATCAGGCTTTTCGCCTGTGGCCTCAAGTTCCTGCAAGGCATGGAAACGCCGTTGTCCGGCAACGATCTCGTAGCCTTCGCAGTTCCGGCGCACGAGAAGCGGTTGCAGCAGGCCAAGCGCTTTGATGCTCGGCAATAAGTCAGACACGTCTTTTGCGCCTGTTTTACGCACGTTGATTGCGGCGGGTTTCAAGTTCTCAAGTTCAATATGTTGCAGTTCCATAGGATAATCCTTTCAAGTGGTTGGGTTTAAAGTTCGGTGCAAGGGCACACCTCCAAACCCCCGAATGCTTTCTGATTGGCAATGTCGGGGGCTTGCAGATGCCCCCTTACGCGCAGCGGTAAATCAGCGTTGCGCCTGCGATCTCGGTTTCTGTGTAGTCCACAGCCAAATCACGGGCGATGGCGTCATAATCGATGTAGAATTGCAGGTGTTCGGGGATATCGCCGTACAGTCCTTCATCCACGAACATTTCTGCCAGCTCGCGCGTGGTAGTCGCGGCATAGATATCCACGTCAAAACGGCGCGGGTCTGGATCGAACTCATACCCGCACTCACCCACGGCAATGATGATCACCTGTTTATCGTGATCGTCCAGTTCCTCCACCAGCTCGAAATATTGCGGCAGGTTCGTTTGGTTGATGCCGATGGCGGCGGCCAATGCGCAATCAATGGCCTCACCGTCAATGAACTGGATTTCAAACTCCTCGACCTTCTGGCCGTAGTCGTTCCGCAGGGCTGCGGCCTTGGCATCGTAACCCGCCAAGTCCTGGAAATAGAAGCCAGTGGCGGAGATGTCGTAGGGCTGGGCAAACAGGAGAGTCATAACGTCCTCGCTTTCTTAAGATTGAAGGCGAAGCCGTCCCTTAGACCCCGCGCTTGAACCTCTGCCCAGCGGCGAGCGTCCCACTAAAAAAGCCGCGCATGCGCGGCTTGGGGCGTCTCGATCAAACCTTCCGGTGATGGGTCAACATCTTCTCGGGAGACCGCCAAAGCGGCGGCAAGATGATTGACCCACAGCCGCCAAGCGTCACCGGATTTGATGCAAGCTGAAAGAACAGGTTCTAAGCGTGCCAGGGCACGCGTTATTATATTGGGCAAAACCTACGGGTTCGCCCATCCCGCAATGGCAGCTTCCCAACAGATTGAACTCGTGGCAACTGCACAGTGGAAACGAATTCGAAACCCTCGGACATTCGCTGCAAGTGCAGCCCGGATCAGTCGCAACGACAGTTCTGCGCAGGAATCTGGATTTGCAAAACTCAAATATGAGGTGCCAATCAGGGCGCAATCAGGGCAGCGCAACTGTACTTGCCGGAACCCGATAGGCCGCGCCTGTCGGGTCACGTAGGAGCACTGTGACAGTGCATCTTGATCCTTTTGAAGGTGAAGGGTGCCACGTGAACGAAGTGTGTGAAGGGCGCGGACTTAGCAGCAACACTTACGGAATCTTGCTCGGGAAAAAGAGTGCCGTCCTGTGAGTAGATACTAGTCTGGCGTCTCCCGCCCTTCGTCGTCCAAGGACATCCATTTTAAGTCGCTCTCCGTCAGTTCGTGCCCTGCCTGCTTGATGACGTTGGTAACTCTTTCCCAAGACCCGTTGCCCAAATTTTCAAGAAGCTCCTTAAGCGTCTCCTCAAAGCACTCGTCCTTGAGAGAATAAAATTCCGCGCCTCTTTCTCGGGGCGGTGTGAGGTCTGGAATGACTGGCTCAACTAATTTGGCACAGAGGGCGCAGTCCGATGTGCAACAGCAGGCAACTCTGTTGGCTAGTCTATATATGTTTGATAGGCACATAGTATTTTCCAGTTTGCGGTAACGTGATGCAGGGCGTCAGGGGGCAAATGAGCATCAAAGGCGTTGAGTGTCATAGTGAATTTCGCATGTCTTCTTGTGCGCATAATGTTGATTTAACCAAGGGGCCAAAGTCGTTGATCTAAATTTTGACTAATCGCTTCGAAATACTTCGTACACCTAGATTGTATTAAATAAGGGTAAATAAAATCCTAATCAGGCACCAACGTTACCACAGGCTCCGCCGCACAGTTGCGGGCGTCAAAGGTTAATGGAATAGTTTAAGTCATTTTAAATGTGTCAATTTCAAGAATTCACCCTTCTTTCGCGAAAGTATCACGGTGACTTTTTGGCAAGTCTATTCTGAAGTTGTGCATATCCAAATTTATACAAAATCGCGTCTCATCCGCCGGGCATAGGGATGGCGTTATAAATGAATTTTCCGCCTGGATTATGAGTAAATGATGACGGTGGGCTTAGGCTCAAAACTCATCAAACCTACATCTTTGGGTTTCCAGGCTGTCCGAATGGTGACGATCAATTTCGAAGTAATAGTTGCGCTATTTCAAGGCATTGAGAGGCTGTTAGGCAAGAGGCTCGTCAAATCCGGAATGTGTCAACTCGACTTCGCTTCAGCGGTTCGACGCGCCAGGAGGTAACCCGATCATGCTTGGGTGCGCGCGCTTGGTACACCGCGAGTTTGGCTCTATCGGTGCTATATTGGCGGCCCTTGAACCTAATGCATCAACCCACTCTTGGTCGATACCGGTAAGAAAGCTGATGGGGAAAGGGAGAGATTTGAACACTTCTCTTATAAAATAGTATTTTTCCGCCACAGTCACGCCACTTTTCAGTCACCTCGTCACCCGAACGAAATGAGAACGTTTGATAAAGTGGAAACTCTTTCTATGGTGGTTTGCAATGTCTACTTATACAGTAAAAGGTGACGCAAAAGGAGCTGACTATGAAACTGTTAGCGAAGCTCACTTCGGCGTAAATTTAGTGACTATCTATGATGAAGAGTATGGCGACCCTGCATCAAGCTTGCCCTCTCTGGTTGAGGAGCTTGGGGTGACTAACCTTCGATTTCCCGGGGGCGGCGCCACAGAATATTATTTTGACATGGCAAACCCAAATGCCGACATTTCGTCAACTGATCGCGTTCAGGATTTACTTCCAATGAACCAGATGTTTGAGCAGGCAGGAAATTCTGGCTTGTCAGTTTCCATTGTCATTCCTACAAGGACTGGCTTTTCACAGAGCGCGCCAAAGGCTATGCTTGAGGGAAGCTACGGGAATAGGCGCGAACTTGACCCTGGATATTTAAGTGATCTCAACTCCTTCCTTGAAGACCTAATTCAAGAGTCTCATGAAAATGGAGTTAGAATCTCCGCAATAGAATTGGGTAACGAATTTTGGGGCTCGGGCGAGATGACTGCCTCTGAGTATGGATTTTTGGTTGCGAAGTTGCTTCCCATCATCGACGAATTCTTCAGCCAAAAAGGCATTGTAACGCCAGAAATTATTGTGCAAGGAACTTCGTCTGCCTCGGAGGTCTACTCTCCGAGAGAAGATACGATTGTTCATATCGATCCAGAAAAGGACATGTATGGTGTCTTTTCCGAGGCTTACATTGATGAACACTACGATGGGATTGTCCCTAATGGTTGGATTACAGTGAACGTCGATGGCCAGGGGAGCGCATACGATCAAGTGGTAGATATTACATCGCAGATTAATAGTGTTCCTGGCTCTGCGGACCTTGTGGGCGGTGTTTTACATCACTATTATGTAAGTAAAGGACTGTCTTCTGTTGATGAAGCAAACAGCTTTATGTTTGCGCAATACAAACGATTTGAAGACCTTCTGAGCAGGTCCGACTCTCTCGAACAGCTTTCCTATCATGTAACTGAATGGAACTCCAATCATTACGGGGAAAACGCACGTGGTCTAGAGCACGCCGCTATGATGGTTGAAATGTTCTATGAGCAGTTAACACATGGGATTGACGTTTCTCAGATTTGGCCTTTGACCTTTGATACGACACAAAGCATCACCCTGACAGATTTAGAGCAAGAGAACCTTACGATTGCCGGTGAAACGTATTCCTTACTGAGAGAAAACCTTGTCGGCATGACACCTGTACTGGATTGGTCAGTGGAAGGTGAAATCGACGCCCATGGTTTTGGAGACGGTTATGATTTTAAATTTATCGTTTCAAATCGAAGTGGTGAGGAGCGAACAGGAACAAAATTAGACTTCTCGGAGATAGTAGGTGACGATTCCTACTTTGTTAAATCCACAATGCTTTCCGACGGCGCAAAGGGTGGAGCTGACCATCGAGCTGAACCGGTGCTGACTTTTGGAGAAAGTACAACATCTGGCGATGGAGTGGTTAAAGTAGACCAAGAGCCTTGGGCATTGACCTTCATAGATTTCACCAGAATTGGAGATGGCGACGACTACATTGATGGAAGTGCCAATCGGGACGTGATCCGAGGACAGTCTGGTGATGACACCTTTTTTGGAAATTCTGCTAGTGACAGGCTTTATGGAGAAGAAGGCAGTGACACGATTAGTGGCGGTACAGGTCGTGACTACCTCAATGGTGGGCAAGGTAATGACCACCTCTATGGAAATTCCGGCCGAGACAAAATTGTCGGCGGCGGTGGTGCCGACACGGTTTTTGGAGGCACCTGGCACGACACCATATTTGGATCCACTGGTGGGGATTGGTTGGATGGAGAAAACGGCCGAGATGAGATATATGGAGGAAGAGGGAGAGACACCATTTTTGGCGGCGGATGGGATGATACAGTTTCTGGTGGGAAAGGTGCTGATATCGTCGACGGTGGACTTGGGCGCGACCTAATTGCGGGCGGCAAAGGAAGCGATCGCCTTACAGGAGGTGATGGTGAGGATACTATCTACGGTGGTAGGGGGAGTGACATTCTCCATGGAGGGCACGGTTCTGATAGAATTATCGACGGAACCGGCCTGGATATTGTGACCGGCGGTGAAGGGGCCGATCATTTCATTTTCACCTCAGATGGTCAGGAAGACCGCCTAACCGACTTTAAGGTCGGGTTGGACCTTCTTGATTTGAGGTTGTGGAGTATTGAACAGATTTCGAAACTGGACTTCTCTGAAGACCGGGCTGACGGAACTTACAAAACCGCAATTTCGTTCAACGATGAACGCCTTGTTCTAGATAATGTAACGGAGGATGAGCTCCTATCCGCAATAGACGGAGGGACTCTATTGTTCTGATCATCGCGTCCCTACTTCGCATAAGCGTTGAAAGTTCATCTTACATTTTTGCTGCGGATTTTAAAAATTATAATCGATAGGCGATCCAATATGCGGGTGTATCGAGGAACTTAAGGCCGGTCGCATGGCGTATCTGTTGGGGTTTTAGGAACGTAGGTAGATTAGTGAATCTTTCGAGAAGTCCGCTGCCTACTCCCGACAATCACGCGGTAGTAATTCAATGTCGCTGTGAGTCAGTCGGAACCTCTACCCAAAAGAGAATTCCCCGGTGGTTGCCGGGGAACTCTGTTAAGTATTCATGCTTTCGGTTTGTTAGTACTTCTGATTATTTTGAGATGATGTTCACCGACACTTCGATCCACAGGAACTTCTTCACGATTCTCAATTTGTCGAACTATCCCCTCCACTAACTTTTCGTTTATTGGAGGCAGGGTCTTCTTTGCTTGTTCGGCAATGGGCCTGAGGTCTATGATTTCAATGCTTTTTGATTGCAAGCAATTCTGCAAATTTTGCAGTCGCCCCTTGGATAGTGGTTGGATATTGTCCCAAGAGTAATTTTCAGCTTTGTCAAAGATACTGGGCATATGCCATCTCCACGATTTCCCACCCGTGGATGCCCGTGACGGTTTTACCTGATAAGCCTCTGCGATTTTTTTACGTGTATCTTAGTACACTGAATTGATAATAAGACTGATTGTTTTTAGTTAACAAAGTGTAAAGATCATCGTTTAACATGTATTTTTGCGATGCGGCTCTCCTGAGAGCGGTGCTGTTCAGCCGGGGGGTAATGTCAGTCCTCATCCCATCGGCCACATTGGGAGCTGGCATGCGGAGAGAGATCCGCACAGCCGCTTTCCCGCCGCCTTCTGAGCGGCGAAAAGGTTGCTCCTTCTACCTGTGCACTAAACGGCGGGTTATGTTTCTATGAGCATCCAACCTGCGCAGGGTTGGTCAGGGTTCCACAGGGGCAGGAACGCCCCTTGGTCTCGATCAAATCGTCATGGGGGTATCGGGGGTAGCAGGAACGCTCCCCTGATTGGTGATCGAACGGCCAGTCGTTTGTGCATGGTTCGGTGCAGGTGGAGCGGCACGTCTCCAAGTCCTGCGAGTGGTTTCAAGGGGCGCGATAGCCCTTTGATCGATGGGATGGTTCCAAGGCAAGGGCAGCAATGAAATGCTCCCTTCCTGGTCTCCATGAAATGGTGGTGATTGAACGGCCACACGTTCTCCTGGCTCTGGAATGGGTTCGCATACCCTGGATGAGCCAGCCGCCGGAGGGATGCAACGGGAGCGCGCAGCGGGCTCCCTTGCCAAGAGGTGGTGGTACTACCACCAACATCTTGCCTACCGTGCTATGCCCAGCAAAGCACACATCTCGCCTACAGTGCTATGCCTCGCAAAGCACACATCTCGCGATGGCTCTTAGTCGTGATTTAAGGCGTTTAGCCGGGTTTGATGCGCCACAACATGATCAAGCGCTACTATTCTGCTCTCGCGCAAGTTCGAGCGGTAGCGACGGATATCCTGCGGTACAGTGACGAACGGAACGGCGATGCTAGGTTTGGCTTCAACGGCCTTCCGCACTTTGTCCCCTTTTGCTTTTCGGGGCGCCTGACTGTGGATTGTAATCTGCTCAGCCACACCAGGCGGACATTCAGGAAGCGCTTCCTGCGTTACCTTCTTGCCGGCATTGAGCTTTTCAACATGACCTCGGCGCGAGCAATGAATTTCATGACGTGTTCATGATTTTCGCAACCCCTGATTTAAAGGGTCGCACTTCCTGGCTGGCATCTCTATCGGGGTGTTACAACCCTTTTCACAAGGCTCTGATCTATAAGTCTCTACAACAAATTGACGCCTCCCCACAATTGCCTGTTGGAAACATTCAGAACTGCAACCTGAATCGATATACAGAATTGTAAAAAACGCGATCTTAGGCTTTGAACTTCTACCAATAAGCGGTAAAATTGAATCCATGCCGTCAATAACTAGAGGGAAAACCCAAAAGTTTGACCGCCCGCAGCTCTACTTTCAAGAGCCAAATGACACGCGACGCTTTACAGCGTTCCACTCCCGCAGATTAGAGATGCCTCGCATCAAGTAGGCTAAGAAATGTGTAGGGAATGCTCAGGCGCATGAACCGGAAGCACATCCCTTATGTTGGAGTGCCGCTAGAGTATTTTTTTTCAACGCCTTAGATGGCGGCTCTCGACATCGGAGCTCCACTGGCCGTCAGAAATCTTCACATGATTGCAATCACCGGTATTGGTTTTCTGTAGACTCAAGATACCATAAGCGTGTATCCCAAAAATTGCGGTCACAGTTATAATAAAGCCCGATGAAGTGGCATGGATTCCGCTCCTGGGGGATTTGTTCGATTTAGTATTGGACATAATTCACCTCAAAAAAATGGGAGTATATCATGAGGGGTAACTTATTTGCAACCATTTTCTGCTTCGCTTTAGGCGTGGTGATTGCAGCGATCCCAATTCTAGCCAGTGAGCATCCAGACTTTGGGCACTTGAATAGTTCTGAGTATTGGGCGATTTTCTTGCTGCTCGGAGTGTTAATAGCAGGTATTCCACCAATCTTCAGGATATTCAGTATTCTTCAAGACCAGCAAAGCAAAGTGGACGACCTTCTCTTAAGCAACCTGGAGAGAAGTTTTGTCGGACATGCGCCCGAGTCTGAGAAGGTATTCTACAAGGATGTTGAAAAAGCGACCACTGTTCAGAACACTTCAGTTGCATTGAGGTCTCTTGACAAAGCGGACCGACGTTCATTGAAAGTCTGCTATCAAAAATGGCTTCGTCGTAGAGACACGAACTCATGGGAAGATTTGGTGAGTATCCGAGAGTTGTATTCAAGTAGATTTACGGATATTTCTGTTTCAAATTATACTCAAGGAAAGCATCGGGTATTTGTTTTGAGGGACGGAGTGACCCCCATGAACTTCACAATTTTAAAAGGGTTAGAGGGAGGCAAGAAACAAGCGGTTTATTTTGGATGGCTTCCCACCCAAAGCCGCGAAAAAACGAAACTCTTCAAGTCTACAGATGAGGGCATTGTTGAGCTATTCTGTGACTACTTTGATATTTTAAAGCAGCATAGCTGGAATGGGAAGCTGGACCCATCTGACGCGAACCATAAAGGGTTTACCCTGAACCATGAAGAGGACGAAAAAATCAAGCTGAATGTCGTTTCTCCCAGTGTTGTCGACAAGAAGGGTCAATGGATGACTGTTGCGTTTAACGCAGGTGCCGACGGCGATATGGAGCAAGTTCACAGCATCGCTTTTTTGACAATAAACTTCACGGGGCCAAATGTCACCTTAACTCCAGTGATTTATGATGTGAAGGGAGGTAGATTGCCGGATTTTTCGACTGTAGACGCTTCCTTTTTCAAGAACAACATCTACTTCAACTATCGCGTTGAGAGTCGCAGTTCCTATGGCATTTGCCATTATCAGTTTTTCAGACATGATACGCTAGGCTCAACCATTAGAGGGGTGTTCTGCGATAATGCTTCCAATAAGCGACATTCCTTGTTAGGTATTCCTGTAAAGTTTGATGAGAATACTGTCCGCGGGATGCGTGAACGTCAATTCAGAATGTATGTCGATCAGGCGAGGGAAAAGTTTGAACATTTTGAGCGAGAAGAGTTGAAAACCCTGATCGCCCCGACGAGCTAAGTCAATGCAGAGTTTTCTGAGACAGGAGTGAGTACATAGTTCGGCCAAAACAGGGCGGAATAGTTCCTCGGGCGTCACGTCGTAAGATGATTGTAACATTGGGTTTTCCTTTCGTTTGATGTGAATTCGTTCATGCCAGCCCCTCACGCCGGATGGCGCGTTGCAGGGTGATACGTGATACGCCCAGCAGATGCGCGACATAGCGGCAGGGATAGCCGTTCTCCGCGATGTCCTTATGCGCCAGATGCACGGTTTCCTTATCCAGCTTGCGCGGCCTGCCCAGGCGTTTGCCGTTGGCTTTGGCCGCCGCCAATCCTTCACGCGTGCGGCGGGCAAGGATGCGCCGCTCAAACCGCGCGAAAGCGGCGATGAGCGTGTAGAACAGCTCGCCTTCCTCGGTCGCGGTATCAAAGCTCATCTGGGCAATACGCAGGTGAATGCCGCGCGCCCGCAGCTGATCCGCCGTGATCAGCGCATCAATTGTCGAGCGGAAAGCGCGATCCAGATCCCAGACCAGGAACGTATCACCGGGATTGAGGCGGGCAATCGTGGCTTCAAACACCGGACGGTGGCGCGCGCCAGCGGATAGATACTCAATATGAAACTCGTCGCACAAATCGCGCAGGCCGTAGGCTTGACGGTCCGTGGATTGTTCGCGCGTGGACACGCGCAGATAAGCGATAGTGCGGGGTTCGGACATGGCTGGCTGCTCAAAAAGGAACCTTTTTGAGCATGGCCTGATATTCGGCGCTGAGTGGCGTTTTTCGGCTGTTTCTGCCCGTATTGCCGGGCTCTCCCTTAATACCAAATTCATTGAATCCCGTAAATCTGTGTTGGTCAAAATCCTTCAATTATGATCGCTCGCAAGAGATTGTTTGCAAAAGGAATTCTGACCGCGCTTGCACTCTGTCCACAGCTTTCTGCTGCGAACGGGTTCACCAGCGCCGATGTGCTGCAATGGGAGCAAAGCGCGCAGGACAGCATGTTCCAGACATCCATAGGTATGTTGGCAGTCGTTGCCTCACAGATGGATGACAAGGCGCAACTCGCAGAGTGCATTGATGACTGGTACTTCGCAGACCCATCAGCGAAACCTGCACGCAATGGCGCAATCCGTGAGGCCATGGAGAAGTTCCCCGACTACCACCCGCAAATCATCCTGTTTGCAGTGGTGGAGAAAGAATGCGGTAAGTTCTGATTTCTAGATTTCGGGGGCAGCAACATTCAATGTTGGACGGGCAACAGCTTCTTGATTGGAGCTAAGCGATTGATCCCTTGTGAAATACTCGACACGTTCCTCAGCGCGTGCAACAAGTTCCCCTGCGCGGTTCTGGAAGCCCGTCATGCCGTCTTTGGCGGTTGGATCGCGCTGATCGGCCATGCGTTCCTGCATATCACCAATCTCGGCTTGTCCCGCGTGGATACTGTTTTCCAGTTCCAATAGATCGGTCATGCGGTTTGCCGCTGCTTCCAGCTCTGCCAACTTTGGCTCGTCACCGCGCCAGACGATGCTTTCCGCCAGGTCGGTATCCACGGCTGTGCCGTCCTCGTAGCGGACATTGCCATCCTGATCCTGAAACACGGCGCGGCCATCCGGCAGGCGGGCGGCGCGGTTCATGATGTCCAGCATGGCTTCCTCGGTGCCTGCTTTGAGTTGCTGCACTTTATCCAGGGCGGTATCCAAACGGGATTGCGCATCACGCAGCTTTTCTTCCGTCTCGCGGTAGAGCGCGGCGTATTCCGGGTCATTCTGCATGAGGATCTGGAGATTGGTGAGCATGGCGGCGCGTTCTTCACGCTGCTTGGCGACTTTCTTGGGATCGCGCTCGCCACTGGGGAGGAAGCGTCCCATGCGGCCAACATCGCGCCCGGCCATTTCATTGTTGAAATCGTCCATGTCCTGAGCGCGCCGTTTGTCCCGCTCAGCCTGCCGTACATCCTCATCGCCGTTGCCAGAATTCATAGCAATATCATAAAGGTATTAGGTTAATTTGGCGTTAAGATTGGTTAATGGGGTGTTTGAGGAGAAAGCGGCGCAAATCTCTATAAAGAAGCTCAGAGGGATAGTGATGGGCACGAGACCGGCTGCGCATTGAAAGCAGTTCTTCCTTCTCCAAAAGGAGTTTCATATCCTCCGACAGCTTTTTAAATCGTTCGATGACATGCCCATATTGCTGCAAAAAACCATCCTGGTTTATATTCGCTCTGATCCATTTTCCGATGTCTCGGATTTGTTCAAGTGCATTGCGAACATCCGGCGGATAATCAATGAGCGCCCCATCTCGCATGGATATGTTGCAAAACACTCTCGTCGAGACCTCAAACATGAGGTTTTGCAGCTCACCAGCATCGCTCAATCGCGGCGCATGCCGCTCGATATGCCTGGTAAAGATTTCGCTTTCTACCACTCCCTGCAAAAACCGTTTCCCCTTGTCTTCTACCCTCCCGTTGCGCAGGAGGTAGAAACCAGCATTTCCAAACCCATGCCGATGCATAACTACACCTTCAAAAAGTTTGCGGCGTAGCACTCTATATGTTGCGCGGATGGTTTTCTCAGATATCCCGCTGGTTTCGGCCAAGTTCTTTGCCGGAACATCATCCGCAAAGCCGCGCAGAATCTTCAGGAATTTGTACTCAGACAGCTTGGCATTGCGCATGTAGCGGTTCTTGGGGCGGGGCTTCGGCTTCGCCTTTTTCTCTTTAGAAAGCTGCTTTTTCCTCATTTTGGCAATGCCTTACGTGGAATTTTCGAACCCTGTTCTTCCCTGGCGAATTTGCGTTTTGCGCGGTTGTGCTCATGTTGGTGAAGCGAGGCGGATGACGCAAGCCTTCCTCCGCCAAGCCCCAACCACGCTGCAAAAGCGGCGATCAACCAGAACCAGCGAAGACCACCCTCCGCCGAAAGCAGTGCTTTCGGTGCGCGGGACAGCTTTGCCTTATGACCAGAAAGGACCCCAAATGAATGCTCCTCCTGAGCGCAACAAGGATGTTGAACATCTGGCCGGAATGATTTCCGCCGGACTGACGCTCTTCATCATGGTCAATGCCATTGACGGGTATTTCGAGACCGTCTTCGGCTATTTTGCCGACCGTCTGCCCTATGAGCTCGCCTATCTCGCCACCCTGGTGAGCTACGCGCTCGGCGCAGGCATTGGCTACAAATTCTTCAAGATCGTGCTGACCGCCATTCTGTTGAGCGGTGTGATTGGCATGCTGCGCACCGGATCGCCGCTGGCGGTACTGGGCTTCTAACCACCTCAAACGACGAAATGCGCCGCATCTCCTGTTGCGGCGCATTTTCTAACCTCTGGAGGAATACTCATGGCAGTCCGTGTTCTCGATCCGTACGGGGCAGCCCGCTTTGCGACCTTCGAAGAAGTACGTCAGGCCGGGCTTTTGTGCCCCCAGGGCGTTGAATTCGGCCTCACTCATGGCCGCCCGCTGTTCCACAGCAACCGCGCCGGAGTCAAAGTGACTGGCGGTGCAGGCAGCGGGAAAACATCGCAGACGGCAATTCCGATGATCCTGGGCAGCCGTAGCGTGTTCGTGTTGCTGGATGTTAAAAACGGCGAGATTACCCGCGTGATCGAGCCCCACTGCGCTCTTGCCCGCATCCCGCTTTATACGCTCGACCCATACGAGGTGACGGGGTTCCCGCAGCTTCGCACGTCCTTGCTGTCGCACCTTAGATCCGGTTCATCCACGCTGGTGCCGGACTCCCAGCGCTTCTGGCAGGCGATCCTGCCAGATAGCGGCGGAGACAGCCGTTTCTTCGATCAAGCCGGGCGGCGGTTTGGCGATGCCGTCACCCGCCACGATGTGGGTTTGAATTGCGGCACCTCGCTTCTACGGCTCTTTGAGGTTTGCTCGATGCTGCGTGCCGATTTCAGCGCATGGTGCGGCTGGGCAGAGCTTGCCAAAGATCACGGCACGCTTGATCTGATCGCGACCTTTGCCGAAATGGCCGAGATGTATGAGGCCTCTCCCAAGACCTTCGAGTCCATTATGGCCGGGGTGAGCAACGCGCTGGCTTTCATGACCGACCCCGCCATTCAGGCCACCTTCGTGGATGATGTGGCGGCGGATTTTCCGCTGGAGGTGATTGCCGATCCAAGCGCCGGGCCTGTCATCGTTTCCCTGATCCTCCCGGAAGAGGTTCTGGAGCCGCTGGCTCCGCTGGTACGGCAGTTCTTCTCCTCCGTGCGGACGATCAAGCAGCGTCGGCCTGATGCCCCGCCTGTGAATCTGCTGATCGATGAGGCCGCCAGACTGGGGCGCTTTGGCGAGCTGGCTGATTTCTTTGCCATCGGGCGCGGCGCAGGGCTTACCCCCTGGGTTTTCTATCAGGATGACGGGCAGATTTTCCGCAACCTGGGGCCAACCGGAAAGGCCACAATCGAGGCCAATGCCGCGCTCCTGCTCGATCTCGGCGGCGGTATCCGGGACTATGAGACCGCGCGCGCCCGCAGTGAGGCGCTTGGCTACCAGACCGTCACCGTTGATGATCCGCTGACGCAAATTCGCGGCCAAAGCGCCGCGCTGGAGCTCAAGCGCAAGGTACTGCTGGAAGGGGCCGATCCTTTTGAGGCGGCCTACAGGCTGCGCCAGCTCGATTATGAGGCGATGCACCGCACCAAATTGCGCAAGGCTCTGATGGAGCCGGAAGAGCTGCTGCGGCTGGATACCGGGAAAATGCTGGTGCAGGCGCGCGGCTATCATCTGCGCCCGTTCATTGCGCAAAAGCTGCCTTATTTCCGCCAGCGCCGTTTTGCTGGCCGCTACTTCCCCAATCCGAACGAGGAGCGGGACATGGGCTCTGTTGCCATCAAAACTTTCTGGGGCACGCGCCGCCGGAAGATCATCGAGGAGCCCACGCCCTCCAGTCTGTCCCATCTGCCGCAATACGCAGGCGGACGCCCTCTGCGCTACGTCGCAGGCTTCAAACCCAAAACCTGATCCAGCCACCAAGGAGAACGCCATGAGCGATGATCAGAAGAACCGCCCTGCCGAAACCCTGCGCGATGGGAACATCAAAGTTTCCGTCTGGGAAAATACCCGCGACGGCAAGACCAGTCATAACGTGCAGTTCCGCCGTTCCTACCGGGGTGAGGATGGCCAGTACCGCGATACGGACAGTTTTGCGGCGAACGACCTGCTGCGCCTGTCGCGGCTGGCGGAACACTCCTACGACGCGGTGAGCCGCCTGCGTGAACACCAGCGCGAAGGCCAGCCCCGAGACGGGCGGGAAAGCCGCCGCACGCGTGGCCGTGATCGGGACCGGGAGCGCTAGGATGGGCAGGAAGATCTTTAACCGCGCGGCGGGTGATAGCGCCCGCCCGCAAGATCGGCGCAGTACGCATGGCACGATCCAGACTGCAGGAACCCTCACCAACGCCCACCTCGACAAGCTGGCGCGGGATGAACCGAAGGAACCTGCACCGGAACTGCGCTTCGAGATGGACGACATCCGCGCTGCCTCCCACGCGCTGGCACGCACGAAGCATTGCGACATGATCGAGAAGCTGCGCACCCGCCTTCGCTGCAAATCTGCCGATGGCCGAAAGGCGTTCCAGCGGCAAGCACGCTCTGAGCGCGGCGGCGACGAGAGATAAATTTGCACAATGCAACTCATGGATGTTATTATGAAAATATACAAAAGGCGTAACTCCCGCGCTGAGCGCTGGGTAAACGCCATGAGGCTCACATCGGGGTCTGATCCGCCGATGTAAAAAGCCAGAGCGCAATCCTCACTGGGGTGAGATGCGCCAACAGACAAGCACCAGATCAAAACACGTCTTGGCCGCGCAAACTTGCGTGAACCGTCTGCTGCGGCCTGATGAAACGCTGAAAGGGAATTTCGATGGACGGAAACAGCGAAAACACCATCACCAATGCCTTCAACGAGGCGATCTCTGCCAATGAAGGCAAACGCAATGTCTTTGTCGATGTCGAGGCATACCAGCATATGCTGGATGGCTCCGGCCTGACGGATGAGCAGAAACAACAGGTGCTGGAGTCGATCTGGTACTGCATGGTGGGATTTGTGGATGCAGGGTTTGCCGTGCGTCCGCTGGAGCCTGCCTGTGGACAACTTCAAACTTCCCAGGATGAAGGCGACAAGAACGCGCCTGATGCGGTAAACTGCACGCGCAATCAGAAAGACGAGGATACAAACAGCGCGCCAGAGGCCGGATAACGGGCGGGTGTGAGAAAGGACAGGAGTCATGAAACACGATATTGCAATGCCCCGAGACAACCCTGTGCAGAAGGCTTTGATCTACTGCCGGGTCTCGGACAAAAAGCAAAAGACCGAAGGCCATGGCCTGGAAAGCCAGGAACACCGCTGCCGCCAGCATGCTGATGAGCGCGGCTATGCGGTTGAGATGGTTTTCACCGATGATTTTACGGGCGGCGGCAATTTCATGCACCGTCCCGCCATGCGGGCGCTGCTGGCCTATCTCAACTCGCAGAAGAACGAAACTTACGTTGTCATCTTTGATGACCTTAAGCGTTTCGCCCGTGATACGCGGTTCCACTGGGATTTGCGCGAACAGTTCGATGCACGGGGCGCAACCATCGAGTGCCTGAACTTCCGGTTCGAAAACACGCCTGAAGGCCGCTTTGTTGAGACCATGTTTGCGGCGCAAGGCCAGTTGGAGCGTGAACAGAACAGCCGTCAGGTGTCTCAGAAGATGAAAGCCCGTCTCGAGAAGGGCTATTGGGTTTTCCCGCCGCCGATGGGTTACCGTTACGCCAAGGACAAGCTGCATGGCAAGAATTTGGTGCGGGATGAGCCTGTGGCCTCAATCCTGGCCGAAGCGTTGGAAGGCTATGCCCATGGACGGTTTGCATCGCGGGCGGAGGTGAAGCGCTTCCTGGAAACCAAGCCGGATTTCCCAAAAAGCGGTGCCAGCGGCTATGTCCATCCCTCCAAGGTCAAAGACATCCTCATGAAGCCCATCTATGCGGGCTACATTGAATACAAGGAATGGGATGTCGCGCTCCGCAAGGGGCATCACGAGCCGCTAATTTCCTTTGCCACGCATGAGCGCATTCAGAAGGTTCTGAACAGCCAGCTTTATGCTCCGGCACGCAAGGACATCAATGAAGATTTCCCGTTGCGGGGATTTGTGCTGTGTGATGATTGCGGCGAGCCGATGACTTCTTGCTGGTCGAAAGGCCGGACGAAGCACTATCCCTATTACCTCTGCGGCACCCCGAATTGCGACTCCAGGCGCAGGTCGATCCCGCGTGCCAGGATTGAGGAAGGGGCAGAAGCGCTGCTTCGCTCTTTAGAGCCTGCACAGCAGCTTTTTGCGATTGCCAAGGCGATGTTCACCGATATGTGGAACATGCGTCTCACGGAGGCCCAGAGCGCGCAGAAAACGCTGGAAGCCCAGATCAAGGACACCGAGAAACAGATCGAAGCCACGCTGGATAGGATCATGGATGCGTCCAGCCCAACGGTGATCTCAGCCTATGAAAAACGGATGGAAAAGCTGGAGCGTGAGGCCATCAAATTGCGTGAACAGGCCGATCAAACCGTGCCGCCGGAGGGCAGGTTCGAGGAATTTATCGAACCAGCGTTAACCTTTCTGGCAAGTCCTTGGAAAATATACGAAAAAGGTGATTTACTGCTTCGGCGAACCGTGCTGAAACTGGCCTTTGCAGAGCCACTTCGGTATAGCAGAAAAGAGGGTTATCGAACCGCGAAAACCACCTTTCCTTTCAAGGTGTTAGCGGAATTTTCATCCCATAAGTGCGGGATGGTGGGCGACCCTGGAATCGAACCAGGCGTGCGTCTCCGCGAGGGAGTTACAGTCCCCTGCCACACCTTGCGGCCTGTCGCCCACTGTCAGTTGCATGTTGCACCTGATGTGGAGGCGTGATTACAAGCAGGCCAAAGGGGCGTCAACCGGAAAAACGCAAGTTTTCAGCACGCCTTGAAAATTCTTTCTGCCGGAGAGCAAAATGACCAAGAAGCCCAAATGGGTCGTCGCAAAAGAACAGTCCAAAAAGGCCGCCTCGGCAGAAACCGTATGGCTGTTCGGGCTGCATGCGGTGCGCGATGCGCTGATGAACCCTCAGCGCGAAAAACTGCGCCTGATGGTGACCATGAACGCCGAAGTGAAACTGGCGGACGCCATCGCAGCCTCGGGCGTCGAGGCCGAGGTGATCGACCCGCGCAAGTTCAACCCTCCGATCGATGCGCAATCGGTGCATCAGGGCGCCGCTCTGGAAGTGAAGCCCTTGAACTGGGGCGGGCTGGCCGACAACTGCATCGGCCGCGAGGCGCCGCGGGTGCTGCTGCTGGACCGGGTGACGGATCCGCATAACGTCGGCGCTATCCTGCGCTCGGCCGAGGTGCTGGGCGCCAGTGCGGTAATCGGCACCCGCCACCATTCCGCACCGGAAACCGGGGCGCTGGCCAAGACCGCCAGCGGCGCGCTGGAACGCCAGCCCTATCTGCGGATGCGCAACCTGTCCGACACCATCACCGAGCTGCAAAACATGGGCTTTGTCGTGCTGGGCCTGGACGGCGAGGCGGAGAACACCATCGAGACCGCACTGGAAGGCAAAAAGCACCTGCCGGTGGCACTGGTTCTGGGCGCCGAAGGGCCAGGTCTGCGCCAGAAAACCAAGGAAACGGTCGACGGGCTGGTCAAGATTGACGCCGCGGGCGGTTTTGGCTCGCTCAATGTTTCCAACGCAGCGGCCATTGCGCTTTACGCCTCTATCGCCCGGTAGGGCCGCAGCGCCGGCTGTCACGGGCTGATCACATCTGCGTATGCTGTCTTTGCAAGAGCAGGGCGGTGCGGCAGAGTCGAAAGTCTGTTGCAAGAAGTGAATGGAGTGCAATGTGGCCTTGCGTCTGGTCCTGATGGCCATTGCGGTGATGTTTGTGTCCCTGCCGGATATGGTGCGGGCAGATGCTGCTGTTTTCTCCTCCCGCGCGGGCGTTGCTATCGGGGGGTATGATGCGGTTGCGTTTTTCGAACGTGGCACGGCAGAACCCGGACGGCGCGGCCATGCGGTGATGTGGAAAGGCGTTGTGTGGCGGTTTGCATCAGCCCGCAATCAGGCACAGTTCGAGGCCAACCCGCGGGCCTATGCGCCAGCCTTTGGCGGCTACTGCGCCTATGCGATGTCGCAGGGGCGATTGCATGACGGAGATCCGCAGATCTGGGCCATTGTGGACGGCGAATTGTTTCTTCTGAACAACCGCGGGGTCCACCATCTGTGGCAGGCGGACACGGTGCAGATGATTGCGGATGGCCGCGCGCATTGGCCCGCGGTTCTAAGGAAATAACCTGTCACCTCACGATTGCGAGAGGTGCTCTTTTATTTTTCAGACTGTGGCCCATATTCAATAGGGACTGCGGAGTGGAACCACCGCAGATCTTTTTCACTGTCCCTCGTTCCATACCTAGCGCCCGGTTCGTCCGGGCGCTTTTTTGTTCACCCGGCAGCGAATCCGCCTTTGCGAGAGCGGGCGCCGCAGCTAGTGTGCGCGGCATGACAGAATACAGCGACGAGCATCTGAAGACGATCCTGCAGCGGACCAAAACTGTGGCGGTGGTCGGCGTGTCGATGAACCCGGTGCGCCCCAGTTATTACGTGGCGCGCTATCTGGGTCTCAAGGGATACCGGGTGATTCCGGTGAATCCCGGCCATGCAGGCAAGATGCTGTTTGGCGAAACAGTGCGGGCCAGCCTTTCTGATATAGACGCCCCGGTGGACATGGTCGATATCTTCCGCCGCTCAGAGGCGGTGCCGCCCATTGCGGACGAGGCGCTGGAGGCGTTTCCTGACCTTCAGACCATCTGGATGCAGATCGGGGTGGAGCATGCCGAAGCCGCCGCAAAGGCCGAAGCACGCGGTGTCACGGTGATCCAGAACCGCTGTCCCAAGATCGAATACCAGCGCCTGTTCGGAGAGTTGCGTTTCGGCGGTTTCGCCACCGGAATCATATCCTCGAAGCTTTGAGGCGGCGGCGGGGCGGAGGCGCTCCCGCCCGTTCCGGCCGTCCTTTGGACGGCCTCCACGGTTGGGCGTAGCGCCGCTGCGCGGCGCAAGAAGAAAGGGCTGAAAAGCCCTTAAGGTGCAGGTGTGCCCTTCAGGGCCTTTCTGATTGTACTTTTCTTTCGCGCGTCAAGGGCAAGCCGCGCTGCCGCGCGGAGGCTGCGCCTCCCTTGACCCGCCTCCAAAAGGGGCCGTCCGAGTCCGGGATCAGCCCTTGGGGCGGCTGGCCTTCTCGGTGATACCGCTCAGGCCCTGGCGTTCCGCCAGCACCTGCAGCACATCGTCCAGCGCCACGTCACGCGCGGCTAGCATCACCAGGAAATGATAGAGCACATCGGCGCCTTCCGAGGCGAGCTTGCCGCTGTCGCCCTTCACCGCTTCGATGATGGCCTCAATGGCTTCCTCGCCGAATTTCTCGGCGCATTTCTCCGGACCTTTGGCGAGCAGCCTGGCGGTCCAGCTGGCCTCCGGATCTGAGCCTTTGCGGGACAGGATTGTGGTTTCGAGATCGTGCAGCAGGCTCATCACATGCCCCCTCAGTTCAGCCGCATCGGGATGCCGGCGGCAGCCATGTGGTTCTTGGCTTCCTGGATGGTGTATTCCCCGAAATGGAAGATCGAGGCCGCCAGCACCGCTGAGGCACCGCCCTTGGTCACGCCTTCCACCAGGTGGTCCAGGTTGCCGACGCCGCCCGAGGCAATCACCGGCACGTCCACCGCATCGGAAATTGCCCGGGTCAGCGGCAGGTTAAAACCCGATTTGGTGCCGTCCCGGTCCATTGAGGTCAGCAGGATCTCCCCGGCGCCCTTTGCCACAACCGTGCGCGCGAACTCTACCGCGTCGATGCCGGTTTCCTTGCGCCCGCCATGGGTGAAGATCTCCCAGCGGCCAGGCTCCACCGTCTTGGCGTCGATGGCGCAGACGATGCATTGGCTGCCGAATTGATCCGCGGCCTCGGCAATCACATCCGGGTTGGCCACGGCAGCCGAGTTGAACGAGACCTTGTCAGCCCCGGCCAGCAAGAGCGCACGCACATCATCCTTGGTCCGCACCCCGCCGCCCACGGTCAGCGGCACAAAGCACTGCTCGGCGGTGCGGCGCACCACATCGAACATGGTGCCGCGGTTCTCATGGGTGGCGTGAATATCGAGAAAGCAGATCTCATCCGCGCCGGCCGCATCATAGGCCTTGGCCGATTCCACCGGGTCGCCCGCATCGCGCAGGCCGACAAAATTGACACCCTTGACCACGCGCCCGTCGGCGACGTCGAGACAGGGAATGATACGGGTCTTCAGCATGGATCGGGCCTTTCGGACTGCTTGGCCCGTGGGTACGCAATGGACGCTGGAATCGCAACAGATATGGCGGTGGATGCGCGTTTTGGTCCGGGAGGGCGGCGGTTTCAGGGACCGGTTACCCGTTTTTTACGCAGCCTGTAAGCCGCTTCTGTCGCGGTAAGAATGACGAAAGCTGGCATCAGGGTCGAGACCAGGTAGATGAAGCCAAAAAACATTATGAATGACGCGTATTGTCCCGCCGCATTGGGAATGTGGTAGCAGCGCGCGGCGCTGTGTTTGATACCTCCTGAACAGCCGCCATATGTAAAGGTGATCCAAGCGCAGCAATAGGCGATCAAAAGCACAACAATCCAAGCGCCGCAGTATCCGGTCCAGCGGTTTGCAAACGGTGGGAACGTGGCATTGCTGGGCGCCCTAAGGACTATGTCGCGCATTGCAAGAATGAAACCGATCAGGAGAGGAAGGGTAGCAACCGTGAAGTGTGCGACCACCGTGAAGTTTTCGGCATCCATGGAATAAGCTTTCTTTCAAATTGGTTTTAAGTAATTTCTCGGCACTACCGTGCCGGCCATCCGGTCGAAGAAACCAATTCTCCGGGCTGCTTTTGAGTTAGTGCTTCAAATTGACTGGTGCTGCAATCACACGTTGCGGCTTGTGCGGCCGCAGACTGGCAGCAAAGAACTGCCGATGCCGAAGACGTGAATTGCCAGCCAGGGCCTGTTGCCTTGTTTTCATCCCATCACAGCACAGTTTCGGAGCAGCCGTTATGACAAAATCTCTTATCCTTGCCGGAGCCATCGCCCTTATGTCCGCATTGCCCGCCGCCGCCGAACTGATGAAATTACCCAGCCAGAAACCCGTGGCTGAGACCATGGATGCGCTGCAGGCCGCGGTTGAGGGCGCAGGCGCCACCGTTTTTGCCCGCGTCGACCACGCTGCAGGCGCGCAGAAGGCAGAGCTGGAGCTGGGGGCCGCGCAGCTGTTGATCTTCGGCAACCCCAAGCTGGGCACCCCGGCAATGCAGGCGGACCCGCGCGCGGGGCTCTATCTGCCGCTCAAGGTTCTGGCCTATGAGGATGCGGACGGCCAGGTCTGGCTGACCTATGAGGACCCGGCAGAGATGCTCTCCACCCTCGATATCCCTGCGGATGCCGGGTTCGTCACCAAGATGCAGGGCGCCCTGGGCAAGCTGACGGCTGCCGCTGCGCAGTAAGCCAAGGAGCCGGACCGGCCGTCCCGTGCCTTATTGGCGCGGGCGGGACCGGTGGCGGTCAATCGCAACAGCAATCGCCCATAGAAACCCGGCCCCCATTGAGACCGGGCCGAAGATAAGCGGCCCCCATGCGGCAAGGATGCCCATGGAATAGGCGGTCTCGCTCAGGTCGCGGCCCAGCACCACGCAAGGGTTGGCAAACCCTTCGTTGATTTCGCAGCCAAAACCGAACCCCAGCAGCATTACAAAGGCAATGCATAGCAGCCACAGGGCAATGGGTCCCAGCGCCAGAATGGCAAGGATGCGGCGGATCAGGCGCATTTGGCCTCCCGGTTCTGTTGGCGCGTCAGGCTTTCAGAACCGCCAGCGCCTCTTTCAGATCAATCGCCCCATCATACAGTGCGCGGCCCGAAATGGCACCGTTCAGCGGCGCACCGCAGGATTTCAGCGCCCTGAGATCGTCCAGCGAGGACACGCCGCCCGAGGCAATCACCGGAATGCTGACCGCATTTGCCAGATCAGTGGTGGCCTCCACATTCGGCCCCTTCATTGCGCCGTCGCGCAGAATATCGGTGTAGATGATCGCGGCCACTCCAGCGTCCTCGAACGATTTGGCCAGATCGGTGACCATCACGTCGGTCTCCTCGGCCCAGCCTTTGGTGGCAACGCGGCCATTGCGGGCGTCAATGCCAACCGCAACCTTGCCCGGGAACTCCCGCGCCGCCTCGCGCACCAGCTCCGGGTTCTCAACCGCCACGGTGCCCAGAATGACCCGCGCCAGGCCCTTGTCGATCCAGCGCGCAATGGTGGCCATATCGCGGATGCCGCCGCCCAGCTGTGCGGGCACTTTGGTCTGTTTCAGGATCTCCTCCACCGGGGCGGCATTCACCGGCTCACCGGCAAAGGCGCCATTAAGGTCCACCAGATGCAGCCATTCGCAACCCGCCGCGACAAACTCCAGCGCCTGGGCGGCGGGGTTGTCGTTGAACACGGTGGTCTTGTCCATCTCGCCATGCAGCAGGCGCACGGCCTGGCCGTCTTTGAGGTCAATCGCGGGGTAGAGGATCATCCGGGCGGTCCTTCGTGAAATCAAGCTGGCGGTGTTTTGCACAAGCCCGGCCTGAATTGCAACGCGACCCGAAGTCAACCTTGCCAGAAGCGGCGCATCAGGGACAGGCTGCTTGAAAAACAGGGAGGACATGGAATGAAACATCTACTGGCCGGCTTGGCCGTTGCATTGGGGCTGGCGGGTGCTGCTGCGGCGGACCCGGTTCTGGGCGTCTGGAAGACGCAAGCGGATGACGGCTCTTATGCGCATATCCAGATGGATAAATGCGGCGCTGCCGTCTGCGGCAAGATTGCCCGCACCTTCAACAGTGAGGGCGAATACAAATCCCCGAATATCGGCAAGACGCTGGTGATCGACATGGTGCCGAACGGCGATGGCTCTTACGAGGGCAAAGTCTGGCGGCCCTCCAATGATAAGATCTACATCGGCAAGATGGACATGTCCGGGGACAGCCTTGCCCTGCGCGGCTGTGTGGCGGGCGGGCTGATCTGCTCAAAACAGCGCTGGACCCGGATCAAGTAAGCCGCTGACGGGCTGTCTTTACAGCAGCCCCAGCTGCACCGGGATCGGCGCATAACCGCGCTTCATCTGCCGGTCCCGGAAGCGTTCGAAAATCGCCATCGCCTCACCTTGGGCGGCAAAATAGGTCCGCTTCTGCACCCCGCCCGGCGCATTCAGCGGTCCCGAGATACGCTCAACACACCAGTCGCCGAACAGCGTCGGAGTCAGGCTCAGCTGGCAATAGCGGTGCTTGCCTTCAGTGTGGTCGTATTTCTCGAAACGGATGTGCAATGGGGGACCTGAAGCGCGAAAAAAGGTCCGCCCCGTATGCATGGAAGCGGACCCTTTGTCCATTACCGGACGCAGCCGATTTTACGGGCTGGTGCTGGCGTTACACCTCACCAGTGTATTCGCCGCGCGCCGGGTAGTTGTTGGGGATCGCAAAATCCAGCGCCGCCACCAGTTCTGCGAAATGCGGCCGCACAAACGGCATGGTCTGCACCGCGCCATAATACAGTGTCTGTTCCGGCGTCACCAGGAACAGGCCGGGTTCCGAGAACAGCGCCGGTTCTTCGATCCCGATCGAGGTCTTGCCGCGCGAGGTGGAGATATACAGCCCCCAGTCCTTGGCCACGGACAGCGGCAGATCGTAACCGAACCGCAGATCCTTAGCCTCGATCTTGTCGGCCATCGCGCGGGTGCGCTCCTCACCGTCCGAGCTGATGGCAATGCAATTGACACCGCGCTCAGCGAAGGCTGAGACCTTCTTTTCGAACTCCTTCAGATAAGTGGCGCAGATCGGGCAATGCAGGCCGCGGTAAAAGCAGATCACGGTGCCGCGTTCGGAGGCCTCCGCAGACAGGTCGAACGGGCCGTGGTCCAGCGTCGGCAGGGTCAGCTCCGGGGTCTTCTGGCGGGGGATCAGCATGGCATTGGTCCTTCGTGAGTAGTGGTGCGAGTGGTGGTTGATCAAGTGTATCGCGCAGGTTACCATCTCATAAATCCGAAAAATCTGACTGGAACACCGGAATATGGACCGCCTTACCACCCTGATGGACCGCTTTCAGCTCGCCGTGCAGGCCGCCGGGCCTGGCGAGGCCAATCTGATTGCACTGGCAGATGCGGCGGGGCAGCCGGTGCGGATCCTCTATCGCACGCGCGGTCCGCTGGCGGATCCGGACCCCGGTGCGATCATGTGGGCGGCGCGGGTGGATTGGTCGGGCAACAGCAACCCTTTCCTGGCGGCCCTGCCATCGGTGGTGGACTACGGCATCGGCAGCAATGCCGAAGCACAGGGGCTGGTGCGTCTGATGCGGGACGAGGCAGAGGGCCGGCATTGCGGCGCGCAATCGGTGGTCAACCGGCTGGGCGAAGTGCTGATGGTGCGCTTGTTGCGCAACCAGATCCAGAAAGGTGCGACGGAGCCGGGGCTGCTGGCCGGCCTTGCGGACCCGCGTCTCAGCCGGGCGATTGTGGCAATGCATGACCACCCCGGCAGGCTTTGGGCCAACGCCGATCTGGCGCAGGAAGCGGGCCTGTCGCTGTCCCGCTTTGCCGAGTTGTTTTCGGCAGAAGTTGGCGAAACCCCGATGGGCTATCTGCGCCGCTGGCGGCTGATCCTGGCGCATCAGGACCTCATCCGGGGCGACCGGGTCGAGGCGGTGGCGCGCCGCTATGCCTATGGCTCCCCCGAAGGCTTCACCCGCGCCTTCCGCAAGGCTTACGGCGTTGCTCCGGTGTCGCTACGCACCGTTGCGGCCTGAACGCCCCAAGCTTCACCTTTGCCCAAATACTCCCGCCGGAGGCAACGGCGCGCAGCGCCGTCCCCTTACGGTTTCCAGGTCAGGAAGTTGCCGATCATCCGCAACCCCGTCGCCTGGCTTTTCTCCGGATGGAACTGCATGCCAAGCATCGTGTCCCGGCCAATGACGGCCGTCACGTCGCCGGCATAATCCACATGCGCCAGCCGTTCCGCCGGATTGTCAACGCGGAAGTGGTAGGAATGCACAAAATACACATGGTCACCGCTCTGGATGCCGTCAAACACCGGATGCGCATGATCGATCACCAGATCGTTCCAGCCCATATGCGGCACCTTCAGCGCCGCATCCGCCGGCGTGATCTTCACCACATCGCCGCCGACCCAGCCAAGGCCTGGCGTTTCTGTGTATTCATGCCCGGTGGTGGCCATCAGCTGCATGCCGACGCAGATGCCCAGGAACGGGCGGCCCTTCTGCTCCACCGCCTCGACCATGGCGTCATAAATGCCCTTGTGGCCGCGCAGCTCTGCCGCGCAAGCCGGAAAGGCGCCGTCGCCGGGCAGCACCAACCGGTCCGCCCGCGCCACAACATCGGCATCAGAGGTCACCACAACCTCGCCCGCATCCAGCTCCCGCGCCATGCGCTGGAACGCCTTTTCGGCAGAGTGCAGATTACCAGACTCGTAATCAATGATGGCAGTCAGCATTTACAACGCGCCCTTGGTCGAGGGAATCGCATCCGCCTTGCGCGGGTCGGTCTCTACCGCCAGCCGCAGCGCACGGGCGACAGCCTTGAACGCCGCCTCGGCGATGTGGTGGCTGTTGAACCCGTGCAGCTGGTCAATGTGCAGGGTGATGCCGCCATGGGTGCTGAGCGCCTGAAAGAACTCCCGTACCAGTTCGGTGTCAAAGGCGCCGATCTTCTGGGTCGGCAGCTCCACGTTCCAGATCAGGAACGGGCGTGCCGACAGGTCCAGCGCGCAGCGCACCTGGGCGTCATCCATCGGCAGGTGGCATTCGCCGTAACGGCGGATGCCCTTCTTGTCCCCCAGCGCCTGCACCAGCGCCTGACCCAGCGCGATGCCGGTGTCTTCCACCGTGTGGTGGTCGTCGATGTGGTAATCGCCCTTGGCGCGGATGGTCATGTCAATCAGCGAATGCCGCGCCAGCTGGTCCAGCATGTGGTCGAAAAAGCCGACCCCGGTCTGGTTGTCGTAAACCCCGCTGCCGTCGAGGTTGATCTCGACCGAGATATCGGTTTCCGCGGTTTTGCGGGTCACTTTGGCGGTACGCATCAGCGGCTTATCCTTCGTCATGCTGCAAGAACTTTAAGTCTGCCTGGGCGCTTATAGGGCGGGCAGGGCGGCTGGCTCAAGTGCGGCATTGTGGTCGGGGCCAACCTGTTGCAGCAATCCCGGCCTATTGCGCCCGGTTGCACCGCATGCGAGCTTGGGCGCAAATTCCTGACCATCCAAAAGGGCCGCCCATGTCCACCTGCGTCTTTGTCCAGATCCGCTGCAAACCCGGCACCACCTACAAGGTGGCCGAGGAGATTGCCCTGCGGGAAATCCACTCCGAACTTTACTCCACCAGCGGCAATTTCGACCTCATGATGAAGCTGTACATCCCTTCGGGCGAGGATGTCGGTAAATACATCAACGACCAGCTGCTGCAGATCGACGGGATCGAACGCTCGCTGACGACGATGACTTACAAGGTGTTCTGAAACAGAAAACGCCCCGGCAGCCGGGGCGTTTATTATTGGCTCAGGCGGTGATCAGCCCTTTGTCCTTCAGCTGGTCATAGGCTGTGTCGATGGCGGTCTTCATCCGGGCCAGCATGTCGTCCACTTCCGTCTTGGTGATGATGATCGGCGGGCACAGCGCCACCGCATTGCCAGCAACTGCCCGGATGATCAGCCCGTTTTCCTCGCAGGCCTTCTGCGCGGCGGCACCGGCCGCGCCCTTGTCAAAACTGGCGCCTGTGGTCTTGTTCGACACCAGCTCCAGCGCGGCAATCAACCCCTTGCCGCGCACCTCGCCGACCAGCGGATGATCGGTGAAAATCTCGCGCAGCTGCGCCTGCATATAGGCGCCGACGTCGGCGGCGTGTTCAAACAGGTTGTCGCGCTCATAGATCTCCAGCGTCTTCAGCGCCGCCGCACAGGCCGCCGGGTGGCCGGAGTAGGTGTAGCCGTGGCCGAACACGCCCACCTCGTTGGTCTGATCAATCATCGCCTTATACATCCAGCCGGGGATGACCGAGGCCGAGATTGGGAAGTAGGCTGAGCTGAGCTGTTTGGCAAAGGTCATCAGGTCCGGCTTGATGCCCATGGTGGTGCAGCCAAAGTCAGCACCGGTGCGCCCGAAGCCGCAGATCACCTCATCCGCCCAAACCAGAATGCCATGTTTGCGCAGCAGCGCCTGCAGCTTCTCGTAATACCCTTCCGGCGGCACGATTACGCCCGACGCGCCGGTGATCGGCTCCACAATCATCGCGGCGATGGTGTCGGGGCCTTCCGCCAGGATCTGCTGTTCCAGATTGCCGATGATCCGGTCAACGAACTGTTCTTCAGTCTCATTGCCTTGACGGCCGGTATAATAATGCGGCGAATCCGAGCGCAGGATCGACAGCGCCTCCAGTGGTGCATCGAAATGCGCCAGGTTGGCGGGCAGGGAGGTCAGCGCGCCGGCCGCCACCGTCACCCCGTGATAGCCGCGCTCGCGGGTGATGATCTTGCGCTTTTCCGGCTTGCCGATGGCGTTGAAGTAATAGCGCAGCATCTTCACGTGGGTGTCGTTGGCGTCCGACCCGGAGTTGCCAAAGAAGATATAAGCATCCTCCACCGGCACCATCGCGCGCAACTTCTCGGCCAGCTGCATGATCGGCGCATGGGTCTTGCCGCCGAAAGTGTGCGAAAACGGCAGCTTGTGCAGCTGTTCGGTGATCGCATCCACCACTTCGGTGTTGCTGTAGCCCAGCGAGGTGCACCACAGGCCCGCCAGCCCTTCGATATATTTGTTGCCGTCCGTGTCGTAGACATAAATACCTTCGCCGCGCTCCAGGCACAGCTGCTCGGTCGCGGTGAAATTGGTGGTGGGATAGATGACAGGGGCCATGGCCAAACTCCTTGCGCGAAACACCCATGAACGTCCCATGGGGCCTATTGCCGATAGAATTGGCGCGTTTCACGAGTCGCGTCAAAGGAATTTGATCAAATTAAAGCGGCAAATGGCAGAAAAGCGAAAGGCCGCCCCAAGGGACGGCCTGTTCGGTTCCAAATGGAGCGGGCGAGGCGATTCGAACGCCCGACCCTAACCTTGGCAAGGTTATGCTCTACCCCTGAGCTACGCCCGCGCTGCCATTCGGTGAAGCGGTGAATAGGAAATCCGCGAGGTTGCTGCAAGCGGAAAATGACGGAACGGTAAAGAAAGTGCTGCAGGCCGAGGGGCTGTAAAACGCGAAAGGCCGCCCCGGAGGGCGGCCTTTTCGGCTGTCGAATGGAGCGGGCGAGGCGATTCGAACGCCCGACCCTAACCTTGGCAAGGTTATGCTCTACCCCTGAGCTACGCCCGCGCTGCCATTCGATGAGCCGGTGTTTAGGGCGTTCCCAAACGGGCCGCAAGAGGAAATTTGAAGAGTTGCGCAGGTATCTGTGGATAAGCGTTATTCTTCATTTTCCAGAAATGCCCTGAGCCGGATCCGCAAGGCATCCTGATCCTTGGTTTCGCATTCCCAGACGGTCAGCACCTGCCAGCCCGCGGCCTGCAGCGCGGCCAGTTGCTCCGCGTCGCGCAGCGTGTTGCGCAGCAGTTTGGGTTCCCAATAGTCGCGGCGGCTGGCGGGAATGCGCCCGTCGCGGCAGCTGTGCAAATGCCAGAAACAGCCATGCACAAAGATCACTTTGCGGCGCGGGCCGAACACCAGATCGGGTTTGCCGGGCAGGTCCTTGCGGTGCAGCCGGTAGCGAAAGCCAAGCCCGTGCACCATCCGCCGCACCAGCATCTCCGGCTTGGTGTGCTTGGCGCGGATCTTTGCCATATTGGCACTGCGCCGCTCGGGTGTCAGGGTGTCGGCCATTCCACGTGATGCCTGGATTGTTCCACCATCCGGGCATGGTAGCTGCTTTCAATCCGGCAGGAAACAAAAGCACTGGCCGGGCAGGGCGGCAGCTCCAGCGCCTTGATCAGCTGGGCATCTTTCTGACCCTCCAGCAGCACGATCTGCTCGCGGGCCAGAATATCGCGGGTGCCGTGGCCGCCATCAGCCCGGATCCGGCGCATGAAGTCCTTCTGCTGCGCCACCGCCTCCACCACGTCGCGCGGAATCGGGCGCCCTTGGATCAGCCGGAACAGCTGCGCCATCCGTTCATTGCCCGTTGCGCCCGTAAAGATCCTGTCTACCGCGGCTTCATCGGCGGTGCGCCAGAAATTGGCGGGGTAAGGCTGATCCTTCAGCAGCCACAGGATATGGCGGAAGCCTTCCGCCGAAATGCTGCGCTTGGCGTCTTTGTTCTGACCAGCTGTCAGGTATTCACGCCGGGCGATGATCAGCCCCAGATAGCAGCGCGCCCGCACCTCATCCGCCGCGACCAGCAGGCAGGCGCAATCCAGCGCCTCGGTCGGGATCATCCAATTGCTGCCCATGGTGTGTTTGATGTCCACATCCCGGCCCAGGATCTCGGTATCCAACCGCCCCTTGCGCAAGCGCAGCAGCGCCCGCAGCTCAATCTCGACCCTTGTGCCGATATAGGTCTTCTCGGTCTTCTCCAGCTCTTCATAGGCGCGCCGCCCGGTCTTGGGCGTCATGATCACATCGTCAATGCACTGGCGCAGCATCTGCGGCACGTCGTGTTCCAGCGCCAAATGGCCGCCGGCGCGGGTGGTGATCTCCTCCGCCAATTCGCAAAGGACAGCGAAATCCGGATGGCCGGGAAGAACAAGACTGTCGGGAAGTTTTTGTTTCATTTCGCGTTCCGCCCGGACGATAGGCCGGGCAGCGCCCGACCCTCCCCACGGGAAGGCGCTTCGCACCCGCCCAGGGCCGGGCGCTGCCCTTGGCTCTGGAATGACGGGGAGGCTTTAGGCCCGCACAGCATGCAGCTTCGGCTTGGCAATCGCCGCCCTCAGCTCCCGCGCAACAGCTTCGGCCACCGGCGGCGGAAAGGCGTTGCCGACCTGGCGGTAGGCATTGGTTTTGGCGCCAGTGAAATGCCACGCGTCCGGGAAACCCTGAATACGCGCCACCATCCGCACCGTGAGGCGCGGCATGTCGTTGTGGAACGGGTCCGGCGCCTCATAGGCGATGGTGCGCCCTTCAACCCCCAAGGCAGCCCAAGCGCGCCGCGCGCGTGTCGGACCCAGATCCGGCCCGCCGTGTTTCTTGGAGCCGCCGACAATGGTGGGCGCAATCTCATCCGCTTTGGCGGCCCAATCCTCGGCACCGCGCCAGCCGCGTTCCTTCATCAGGTCAACAAGGGTCGCACCCACCGTCGGCGGGTTGTGCGGCAGCGGCTCAGGCCAGTTGAACTGGCTTGAAAACTCTTTTCGCAGGGCAACAATCGCCACCCGCGGCCGCAGCTGCGGCACGCCGTAATCCGAGGCATTCAGCAGCCGCCAGTCGGTCACATACCCCAGTTTCGACAGCTGCTTCTTCAGCTTTTCGCGGTAGTCATGGAACACCGCATCCAGAAAGCCGCGCACATTTTCGATCATCACCGCGCGGGGGCGGGTGGCATCGACAATCTCGATCGCGTCGTCAAACAGGTTGCGCTCGTCCTTTTCGCCCAGCTGCTTGCCCGCAACTGAAAACGGCGGGCAGGGCAAACCGCCTGCCAGCAGATCGATACCTTTATAGCCGCCCGCCACATCCTTGAATTTGCGCACGTCCTCTTCCAGCACATTCCAGGCGGGGCGGTTGTGGCGCAGGGTGGCGCAGCAATGCTTGTCGATCTCAACCAGCGCCGTGTGGTCAAAGCCGGCCGCTTCCAGCCCCAAGGCCTGGCCGCCCGCGCCTGCGCATAGTTCTACCGATGTCAGCATTCTGCCTGCCTGTGTGTTCGTGTTCTTGCTCTGTTCCTATGCGCAAAGGTGATTCCGCACAAGGATTTCTGCTCGGGGCAGGGTACGCGCAAATCCTTAAAAGCGAAAGGCCGCCCCGAGGGACGGCCTGTTCGTTTTCCGATGGAGCGGGCGAGGCGATTCGAACGCCCGACCCTAACCTTGGCAAGGTTATGCTCTACCCCTGAGCTACGCCCGCGCTGCCATCCGGTGAGCGGTGATTTAGGGCGTCGCCGTCCGCGCTGCAAGAGGAAAACCGGCGGCAGTTGAAAAAAATATGCACCCGCCGCGACGGAAGCGGCCAGGCTGTGCGTTTCACTCACAAACAAGCGGAACTTTTCAGGAGGGATTGGATCATGCTTTGGAAGGACTGCCTGCGGATCACTGGCCTGGGTGCGGCAATTGCCTTGGGTTTGCTTGCGCATGGCGTACAGCACCACAGCACACCGCAAGCGGACAGCTGGGCCGGCCAGATTGACGGGATAAAGCCAGTGCAGGTTGAAACCGTGACCTTGCCGGACCCTGAAGCATTCAGCGCCTGACATTGAGGCAAACCGTTTTCCGGCGCGGGAAACGGCTAAAAATCCTGCGAGGATTTTCGGGTGACCACAGTTGCGGACCGCCCCGGTTTTCCGGGCCGGAAAGCTGGCCGGAAAACTGGCCGGAATTTCCGCGTAATTCCGCATTGGCGCGCAATAGAAAAAGGGCGCCCCTCCAACCGGCAGGGCGCCCCTTGTTTCTTTATGCCAGCTGAGAAGTTTACTCCAGCTCGACCAAAAGGTCCTTGGCGTCGATCTGGGTGCCGGCCTGGACGTGCACGGCCTTGACCACCGCGTCGCGTTCGGCGTGGATGCCGGTTTCCATCTTCATCGCCTCAATCGTCAGCAGCATGTCGCCCTCGTGGACCTGCTGGCCGACCTGCACCGCGACCGATGCGACAACCCCCGGCATTGGCGCGCCGACGTGGTTGGCATTACCGACTTCGGCCTTGGCGCGCTGTTCGGTCGAGGCTTTGACCAGACGGTTCGGCACCCGGATCACCCGGGGCTGGCCGTTCAGTTCAAAGAAGACCTTCACTTCGCCCTTCACGTCGGTTTCGGAAATCGCCTGCAGGCGGATCTCCAGGGTCTTGCCCGGATCGATCTCGGCGGTGATCTCTTCGCCTGGTTCCATGCCGTAAAAGAACGTGCGGGTCGGCAGGCTGCGCACCGGACCGTACTGGCGGTGGCGGCCCATGTAGTCCAGGAACACCTTCGGATACATCAGGTAGCCGTTCAGATCCTCGTCATCGACGGTGAAGCCTTCCAGCTCTTTCGACAGTTCGGCGCGGACCGCTTCTAGGTCCACCGCGTCCAGATGTGCGCCGGGGCGCTCCACATTCGGCGCGTCGCCTTTCAGCACCTTGGAGACGATGCCCGCAGGGAAGCCGCCCGGAGGCTGGCCCAGGTTGCCGCGCATCATATCGACAACCGAGTCGGGGAAAGCCACGTCTGTCTCCGGGTTTTCAACCTCATCGCGGGTCAGGCCCTGGCTGACCATCATCAGCGCCATGTCGCCAACCACCTTGGACGACGGCGTCACCTTGACGATATCGCCGAACATCTGGTTCACGTCAGCATAGGTCTGCGCCACATCAGCCCATTTTTCCTCCAGACCCAAGCTGCGTGCCTGCGCCTTGAGGTTGGTGAACTGGCCGCCCGGCATCTCATGCAGGTACACTTCCGAGGCCGGCGCCGCGAGGCCCGATTCAAAGGCCGCATACTGCGCCCGCACCTGCTCCCAGTAACCCGAGATTTCGCGGATCTTGGCGATGTCCAGCCCGGTATCGCGGTCGGTGTTGCGCAGGCCTTCGACGATGGAGCCGAGGCAGGGCTGCGAGGTGCCGCCGGAAAACGCGTCCATTGCCGCGTCCACTGCATCAACTCCCGCATCGGCAGCAGCCAGAATAGTGGCGCCGGCAATGCCCGAGGTGTCATGGGTGTGGAAGTGGACCGGCAGGCCGACCTCTTCCTTCAGCGCCTTGACCAGCTGGCGGGCCGCGGCGGGTTTCAGCAGGCCTGCCATGTCTTTCAGGCCCAGAACATGGGCGCCTGCGGCTTCCAGTTCCTTGGCCATGCCGACATAATACTTCAGGTCGTATTTGGCGCGGTTCGGGTCCAGGATATCGCCGGTATAGCAGATGGTGCCTTCGCAGACCTTGCCGCTCTCGACCACCGCATCCATGGCGACGCGCATGTTTTCAACCCAGTTCAAGCTGTCGAAGACGCGGAACACATCGACGCCGGTCTTTGCAGCCTGGCGCACGAATTCCTGCACCACATTGTCCGGATAGTTGGTGTAGCCGACGCCGTTGGAGGCGCGCAGCAGCATCTGGGTCATCACGTTCGGCATCCGCTCGCGCAGATCGCGCAGGCGCTGCCAGGGGCATTCCTGCAGGAAGCGGTAAGCCACATCAAACGTCGCGCCGCCCCAGCATTCAACCGAGAACAGCTGGCTGAGGTTCTGCGCATAGGCCG
Organism: Leisingera sp. M658; assembly: GCF_025144145.1. Taxonomy (NCBI): domain Bacteria; kingdom Pseudomonadati; phylum Pseudomonadota; class Alphaproteobacteria; order Rhodobacterales; family Roseobacteraceae; genus Leisingera; species Leisingera sp. M658. The sequence goes on along the minus strand of NZ_CP083546.1, from coordinate 2,731,815 downwards.
GCGCCACCTTGATCATATCGATCGAGCGCATCCGGGTTGCCAGCAGCGACTGATGCCCGTCGCGCATGGTGGTGTCGGTCAGCAGCAGCTGGCGCTGTGCCTTCATCCAGTCGGCAACGGCCTGGGCGCCCTTCTGCTCCAGCAGGTTGCGGGTGCCATAGGGCTGGTTGCCCGGCTCCGCATGCGGTGCGCGCGGCTCTTTCAGGTCGGCAGCGGGGGCGGCGCGGCCTTCGGTCTCCGGGTGGCCGTTCACCGAGATGTCGGCAATATACGTCAGCACCTTGGTGCCGCGGTCGCGGCGGCGCTTGAACTGGAACAGCTCCGGCGTCTCGTCGATGAACTTGGTGGTATAAGTGTTGTCGAGGAAGGTCGGGTGCTTCAGCAGGTTCTCGACAAAGGCGATATTGGTCGACACACCGCGCACCCGGAATTCGCGCAGCGCGCGGTCCATGCGGGCAATCGCCTTTTCCGGGGTCTGCGCCGAGGCGGTGACCTTGGTCAAGAGCGAGTCATAATAGCGGGTGATCACGCCGCCCGCATAGGCGGTGCCGCCATCCAGGCGGATGCCCATGCCGGTCGCGGACCGGTAGGCGGTGATGCGGCCATAGTCGGGGATGAAGTTGTTCAGCGGATCCTCGGTGGTCACCCGGGTCTGCAGCGCGTGGCCGTTCAGGCGGATATCATCCTGGCTGGCTTTGCCGGTGGCCTCGGCCAGGGTTTTGCCTTCGGCGATCAGGATCTGCGCCTGCACGATGTCGATGCCGGTGACCTCTTCGGTGACGGTGTGTTCCACCTGCACCCGCGGGTTTACCTCGATGAAGTAGAACTTGCCGTCGTTCATATCCATCAGGAATTCGACGGTGCCGGCGCATTCATAGTTCACATGCTGGCAGATCTTGCGGCCCAGATCGCAGATCTCGGTGCGTTGCTCATCGGTCAGATAGGGGGCAGGGGCGCGCTCAACCACTTTCTGGTTACGGCGTTGCACCGAACAGTCGCGCTCAAACAGGTGATAGATCTCACCATGCTTGTCGCCCAGGATCTGCACCTCGACGTGGCGGGCGCGAATGATCATCTTTTCCAGATAACCCTCGCCGTTGCCGAATGCGGCTTCCGCCTCGCGGCGGCCTTCCAGCACTTTCTCTTCCAGCTCATCCTCGCTGTGGATCGGCCGCATGCCGCGGCCGCCGCCGCCCCAGGAAGCTTTCAGCATCAAGGGATATCCGACCTCAGCCGCTTCCTTGCGGATCGCGTCCATGTCGTTGCCCAGCACCTCGGTGGCCGGAATGACCGGCACGCCGGCCTCAACCGCGACACGGCGGGCACTGGCCTTGTCACCCAGCGCGCGCATGGTTTCCGCCTTGGGGCCGATGAAGGTGATGCCGTTGCGCGCACAGGCGTCGACAAAGTCCGGGTTTTCCGACAGCAAGCCGTATCCGGGGTGGATCGCATCGGCGCCGCATTCCTTGGCAACGCGGATGATCTCGTCGATCGACAGATAGGCGGCCACCGGGCCCATGCCCTCGCCGATCCGGTAGGCTTCATCCGCCTTGAACCGGTGCAGGCCGAGCTTGTCTTCCTCGGCATAGACGGCGACGGTGCGTTTGCCCATTTCGTTGGCGGCGCGCATCACGCGGATGGCGATCTCACCACGGTTGGCAATCAGGATCTTTTTGAAGTCGGTCATTTCACCCTCGGGGTCCGTGCAAGTTGGTGCAGTGTTAGGCGGATACTATCAATCCGCACAACCGTAGTTCTGGGTATTTCCGGCATGATTGCGCTCTCAAGCGGCCTGTTTTGTCATTCCTCGTCTGCTGCTTGCCGGCCGCACTGGCCAATCGGGGGTTTGGAGGCATGGCGCTAACAGTTGCAGATTCTGCCGGAATTCTGCACTTGCAGCATGATTTTGTAACTATTTTTCTGCACCGCAGCGGGTGAAAGGGAGCGGGTGCTGCGTCATTTCGGCGCAATTCCCCGGATTTTGCCCGAATTGCGCCAAATCTGCGTGCAATCAGTCCAGTTCACGCTGCTGGAGGTTGCGGATTTCACCAAGACCGGGCAGGCCAAGCTGGCTCATATTTGCCTGCATGTCCTTGGCCAGCATATCAATCAGGTGGTCCGGTCCCACAGTGCCAAGCGCGGCCAGCGCATAATGGAAGGCGCGGCCCAGCATGACAAAATCCGCCCCCAGTGCCAGCGCCCGCAGGATATCCAGCCCGCCTTCGATACCGCTGTCAAAGATCAATGGCAGCTCCACCGCGGCGCGGATTTCCGGCAGCAGATCAATGGCAGCAGGGCAGCCGTCGAACTGGCGGCCGCCGTGGTTGGAAATCCAGACCGCATCGGCGCCTGCCTCCTGCAGGCGCACAGCATCTTCGGCGCGCAGCACGCCCTTGATGACAAAGGGCCCGTCCCAGTTGCGGCGCAGCCAATGCACATAATCCCAGTCCGGCGAGGTGCGCAGCAAGTAGCCGATATGGGCGGTCGGCGGCAGGTTGGCCTGCGGCGCGGAGATGTATTTGTCCAGCGTGCGCATCCGCGGCATGCCCCGCCCTTCAAGACGCCTGCGCGCCATTCCCAGCGCCCAGGCCGGACGCTGTGCAATCTGCGCCATCAGCCGCGGTGTCAGTTTCGGCGGCTGGGTCAGGCCGGAGCGGGTCTGCCGTTCGCGGCGCGAGGCGGCGGGCACATCCACCGTCAGAACCAGGGTCTTGAACCCGGCATCCCGCGCCCGCGCCAGCAGATCGCTTCGGATCGCTTCGTCCTTGGGCGGGTACAGCTGGAACCAGCCGTCCCCGGCCAGATGCGGCGCCAGATCCTCGGGCGATTGGCTGGCAACCGTGGAAAGGCAATAGGGAATACCGGCGGCAGCGGCGCTGCGGGCCAGGATGCCCTCGGCATCGGGCCAGATCAGACCGGACATGCCCACCGGGGCAATCCCGAAAGGCAGTGCATAGGCGCTGCCCAGAAACGGGGTGGAAAGGCCCGGCTCCATCGGCCCATGCAGCACCGAGGGCAAAAATCCCACGCGGTCCAGGCCCGTCCGGTTCCGGGCCCGCGCCGCCTCAGCCCCGGTGCCGCTGTCCAGGTAGTCCCAGACAAACCGGGGCAGCCGCCGCTTGGCGCGGCGCTTCAGGTCGTCGAGGCCGGGGTATCGCTGATGCAGATCCATGCGGGCATTGGTACGCGGCGGTGCGGATTCCGCAAGGAAAAGCGCCGCCGCCCGATGGTGCCGGGCCACGTCCTATGCAGCCGCGCCCTTGGCGTTGTCCTGCGCGCTGCCGGTATCAGCGCGGGCAGCTGGATTGCGGGGCGCCGGCGCTGCGCTTGCGGCAACACAGACCTGATTGCGTCCCTTTGCCTTGGCGTCATACAGCGCGTCATCCGAGGCGCGCAGCAGGTCCTGCGGCATGGTGCCATGGGCCGGATAATGCGCCACTCCCAGCGATATGGTGATCCGCGGCAGCGCCTTTTCGCCATAGCGCACCACCACGTCCTCCACGCCTTGGCGCAGCAGTTCGGCCTTGGTCATCACATCTTCCTGGCTCAGGCCGGGCAGGATCAGGGTGAACTCCTCGCCGCCCGGGCGGCAGGCCACCTCGTCGCCGTCGCAGGCCTGTTCCAGCACCGATCCCACCGCACGCAGCACCATATCGCCGGCGTCATGGCCGTGGTTGTCGTTGAATTTCTTGAAGTGATCCACGTCGATCGACACAATGCTCAGCCGCTTTCCGCTGCTTTGGCTGGCATTGATGCTTTTGCGCAAGGTCTCCGTCATATGGCGGCGGTTGAACAGCCCGGTGAGCGGATCGCGCACCGACTGGTCGTGCAGCTGGTCGCGCATCCGCACATTGGCAATCGCCATCGAGATCTGCTCGGCGCACATCTGGGCCAATTTCTTGCTGCTGATGAACTCCGGGCACTCGTCCTTGATTGCCTGCAGATGCATCAGGCCGACAGTTTCGCCATGGGCCAGGATCGGGAAGCAGTAATAGCTGCGGCCATCGTGCGGCTCGGCATGCTCGCAGACGAAATCAATCTCCGAGGAGCCGAATTCATAGGTCCGGCCCCGGCGCAGGCCCCAGCATTCCTCGGGGTGGATGTGCTCCCTGTGGCTGCCGCCGTTCCAGCTGGCACAGCCGTCCAGCACGTCGCGCGAATTGGAGTAGACATAGACGCTGCCCTCGGCGGTCGGCAGGATATGGGTCATGAAGCGGGCGACCATATCAAACAGCTCATCCAGGGAGCGGCTGGATTGCAGCCATTCGTTCAGCTCTCCCAGCAGCTGCACCTCGCGCGCCAGCCGCAGCTGCTCATCCAGAATGCTGCGCTCGGTTTCATTGCGCTGGCGCAGCTGGTTCATGCTGACCCGGTTGGTCTTGAACACCACATAGACCGCAATGGTCATCGCCAGCAGTGCAACCGAGGTCAGCACGATCAGCGACAGCTGGGCGCGGCGGATGAAGGTCTGCCGCAGGTCGGTGATGTCGGTGTAAAAGTCGATGGCGCCATCAAAATGGCCATTGTGCATCAAAGGCACATAAATCTGTGCAACTTCCCGCGTGATGCTGCTGTCAAAACCGCTGGACTGCAGCGGAAACCCGTCGACCTCATACGCGGGCAGCGGGTCATGCATGTAATAGACCTCGCCGCGGGCCACCTGGGTGCTGAAAAAGGCATTGGACTCATACTCGCCGATTTCATCGCTGCGGGTGGACCAGAAAATCTCCCCCTCGCTGGTCAGCAGCCGGAACCGGAACACATCGGTCTCCTCGGGAAGCAATGACAGGTTGCGGGCGTCGCCAGGCAGAATCTGCCCCTTTTCAAAGGCTTCCTCGACATTGGTCATATGCAGAACAACCCGGCGCTGCCAATGTCCTGATTGCTTGCGTAAATCGTTTTCGATCATCCGGTCCACGATGGGGGCGGGCACTGCAATAACGGCCCATGCCGAAGCCGCCGCCGCCGCGATCAGGACAAGGATCAGCGACATGCTGCGGATCTTTTCAGCAAGGCTGGATCTCAATTTATTTTTCATATTCCGGTGCCAAAAGTAGTTTGTATTAATGCGGCTGTGCGCCTCTGCGAGGGTAGGCGGGATTGATTGCGGTACCGTTAATCAGCCGTAAGCGTTAAAGAATTTTTCTGCGGCGGCATCCTTGGGCGGGGATTGAAAACGGGTCTGGCCGGGGCCGCAATTTACCCGTGAACAGAGTGTGAACGTCCTCTTTCCGCCGCGGCTGAATCAGGCTAGGATCACCCGCATGAGCAGTTTTGACGAAATGGACGCCTTTGAGGGCGCATCATTGTCGGCCCGTGCCATGCAGGCGCGGCCGATGCCCTATCTGGACAGCCTTAACCCGGCGCAGCGCGAGGCGGTGGAGTGCCTGGATGGCCCCGTGCTGATGCTGGCGGGGGCCGGCACTGGCAAAACCAAGGCGCTGACGACGCGGATTGTGCATCTTCTCAGCACCGGCCGGGTGCGCCCGAACGAAATCCTGTCGGTGACCTTCACCAACAAGGCCGCGCGCGAGATGAAGGAACGGGTGAGCGGCATGCTGGGTCAGGCGGTCGAAGGCATGCCCTGGCTTGGCACCTTCCATTCGGTCTGCGTGAAACTGCTGCGCCGCCATGCCGAACTGGCAGGCCTGAAGTCGAACTTCACTATTCTGGATACCGACGACCAGATCCGGCTTTTGAAACAGCTGATCAAGGCGGAAGGCATCGACGACAAGCGCTGGCCCGCGCGGATGCTGGCAAACATCATCGACGACTGGAAAAACCGGGCGCTGACACCGGATAAAGTGCCGGCCGGCGACGCCAGCGCCTATAACAACCGCGGCACCGAATTTTATGCCCAGTACCAGACCCGCCTGCGCGAGCTGAACGCGGTCGATTTCGGCGACCTGCTGCTGCACATGGTGACGATTTTTCAGAACCATCCGGACGTGCTGGAGCAGTACCAGCGCTGGTTCCGCTACATCATGGTGGACGAATACCAGGATACCAACGTCGCCCAGTACCTGTGGCTGCGGCTGCTGGCGGGCAGGCACAAGAACGTCTGCTGCGTTGGTGACGATGACCAGTCGATCTATGGCTGGCGCGGCGCCGAGGTCGGTAATATCCTGCGGTTTGAAAAGGATTTTCCTGGCGCCATGGTGGTGCGGCTGGAACAGAACTACCGCTCCACTGGGCATATCCTTGCTGCCGCCTCAAACGTGATCCGCGGCAATCAGGGCCGCCTGGGCAAAGAGCTGTGGACGGCTGCCGGCGACGGCGAAAAACTCCGCCTGATCGGCCATTGGGACGGCGAGGAAGAAGCCCGCTGGATCGGTGAAGAAATCGAGGCAATGCAGCGCGGCACCCGCGGCCAGTCGCCCATCGGCCTCAACAGCATGGCCATTCTCGTGCGCGCCTCGCACCAGATGCGCGCGTTCGAGGACCGGTTTCTGACCATCGGCCTGCCATACCGCGTCATCGGCGGCCCGCGTTTCTACGAACGGCTCGAAATCCGCGATGCGATGGCTTATTTCCGCGTCGTGGTCTCACCCGACGACGACCTCGCGTTTGAACGCATCGTCAATACGCCGAAACGCGGCCTGGGCGACAAGGCGCAGCAGACCATTCAGGGGCTTGCCCGTGAAAACGGTGTATCCTTGGTCGAAGGGGCGCGGCTGGCGGTTGAAGGCGGTCATATCAAGGGCAAAGGCGGCGGCGCCCTGCGCCAGCTGGTTGAGGGTATCATCCGCTGGGGCCGCATGGCCGGCGACGCCGACATCACCCATATGGAGCTGGCTGAAATCATCCTGGATGAGAGCGGCTACACCGCCATGTGGCAGAACGACAAGAACCCGGATTCGCCCGGCCGTCTGGAAAACCTCAAGGAACTGGTGAAGGCGCTGGAAAACTTCGAGAACCTGCAGGGCTTCCTCGAACACGTCAGCCTGGTGATGGACAATGATAAGCAGGATGCCGACGAAAAGGTGTCGATCATGACCCTGCACGCCGCCAAGGGCCTGGAGTTCCCCGCCGTCTTCCTGCCGGGCTGGGAGGACGGCCTGTTCCCCTCGCAGCGCTCAATGGATGAAAGCGGCCAGAAGGGGCTCGAGGAAGAACGCAGGCTGGCCTATGTCGGCATCACACGGGCTGAGCAGATCTGCACCATCTCCTTTGCCGGCAACCGCCGGGTGTTCGGTCAATGGCAATCGCAGCTGCCCTCGCGCTTCATTGACGAGCTGCCAGAGGAACATGTCGAGGTGCTGACCCCGCCGGGCCTTTACGGCGGCGGCTATGGTGCGGCAGCACCGGGTGGTACTATGGGCGGGTCCATGGGCGGGGGGCAGGTGCGCTCCACTATCGAAGAGAAAATGGCCCAGGCCGATGGCTACAACTCCCCCGGCTGGAAGCGGATGCAAGCGCGGGCAGGCGAGCGCGGGATGTCGCAGCCCAAGGAGAGCAAGCATCAGGTGATCGACCTCACCGCTACGTCCAGCTTCACTCTGGGCGAACGCGTGTTCCACCAGAAATTCGGCTACGGCTCGATTACCGGTATCGAGGGGGACAAGCTGGAAGTGGACTTCGAGAAGGCCGGCACCAAGAAAGTTGTTGCCCGGTTTGTTTCCGCTACCGACGACGTGCCGTTCTGACGGCTCCCATTACGCCGGTTTGACCGGCGGGTCTGATCGCGCAGCGATCCGACCCGGGCGCAGGCGCGGCGGACAGCAAAGCTGCCCGCCGCGCCTGCGCCACCCCATCCTTTGAGGTTTGCGCGAAACGGCTAGGCCGTAAGAGCTTGGCTGCAGCTGTCTGTCTTCGGAGGGGGGGCGGTATTGCTATGCGGAAAACAAGAAACGGCGGCACCCAGGGAGGAGGAGGGGTGCCGCCGTTCTGTCAAACACCGGAATTCAGGGAGGAGGAGATCCCGGTGATTCAAATCCGGCTGTTAACCGGTATAAGGTGCGGCGGCATCAGGGAGGAGGAGGATGCCGCCGCCAAAGCCAGGCCCTTCAAGGGAGGAGGAGAAAAGGCCTGATCTCTATTAGTTGTTCTCGTAAGCGGCCTGATAGGCAACACGCTGGATCTCAGACCGGTTCAGACCCAGATCCGCCAGATCGCGGGCCGTCAGCGCGGACAGCTCATTGACGGTTTTGCGGTACAGCCGGTAGCGAACAAATTTCACCATCAGCGCGTCCAGGAAGCCAACCGGGGATGCAATGTTCACCGCGGAGATCTGTTGTGCTGCTGCCATCGTTCTGTTCCTTCGTCTGACCGTATCGTCGTATCCGTCTGGCACCATCCCGGCGCCGCTTGAGGGGTAATTTAGGGATCTTGTGCGGAGTCGCAATCCCGTGCGTCGTCAATGCTGCTATGCAGCATTTGCATGGGTGACCCAGGGTATGCCTTTGTAAGGGATCACTAATTTCAGCGTGCCGTTGCGCAGCTGTATAATTCTCGGGCGCGGGGCTGCAATTTGCGCATGGCTGGCGGCACGGTCTGTTGACGGATGCAGCCCTTGGCCCCGCAGCCGGGGCCGCGGCAATCACGCAACACGGGTTCCAAGGCGTATGGCGGACACATATATAGGGCCGGACAACACGCAGGAGAGCAGTCATGGCGGTCACTCAGGATCAGATTCGCGAAATACTGGAGCGGCTGGCCTTGCCGGACGGCGGCACGCTGGTATCGCGCGATATGCTGCGCGCCCTGCGTATCGACGGCAGCAAGGTGAGCTTTGTGATCGAGGCGCCCAGCCCCGAGATCGCCAAACTGATGGAGCCTTTGCGCAAGGCTGCCGAGGCCGCGGTGCTGTCGCTGGACGGGGTTGAAACCGTCTCTGCCGCGCTCACCGCCCATGCCGCGCAGCAGCCCGCGCCCAGCCTCAAGGTCGGCGGCCATCCGAAACCGCAGGCCGGGCCGCTGAAACCCGCAGGCGTAAAACGCATTCTGGCGGTTGGGTCCGGCAAGGGCGGGGTGGGGAAATCCACCGTGTCGTCGAACCTCGCTGTGGCGCTGGCCAGGCAGGGCCGCAAGGTCGGGTTGCTGGATGCGGATATCTACGGCCCCTCCCAGCCGCGGATGATGGGCGCCAAGGGCCGCCCTGCCAGCCCCGACGGCAAGATCATCGAACCGCTGCACGCCCATGGCGTCACCCTGATGTCGATCGGCTTTATGCTGGAGGAGGGCAAGGCCGTGGTTTGGCGCGGCCCGATGCTGATGGGCGCGCTGCAGCAGATGCTGGGGCAGGTGAACTGGGGTGAGCTGGACGTGCTGATCGTCGATCTGCCGCCCGGCACCGGCGACGTGCAGCTGACGCTTTGCACCAAGACAGAGCTGACCGGCGCCATCGTGGTTTCCACTCCGCAGGATGTGGCACTGCTGGATGCACGCAAGGCAATGGATATGTTCAAGACGCTGAAAACCCCTGTGCTGGGTCTGATCGAGAATATGTCATTTTTCACTTGCCCCGATTGCGGCGGTGAGCATCACATCTTTGGTCATGGCGGTGTCGCGGCTGAGGCGGAGGCGCTTGGCCTGCCGCTGCTGGGCGCGCTGCCGATTGACCTGGAAACCCGGCTGGCCGGCGACAGCGGTACACCCATCGCGGCGGGCGAGGGGCCAATGGCGCAGGCCTATGCGCGGATTGCCGAGGGTCTGATCGGCGGCGGCATGGCCTGACTCCCGGCGGGTTCCCCGCACTCTCTATATATACTGTCCTGGATGGCCCGCCTGATTGGCGGGCCTTTTGCTGTTTGCTCGCTTTGTTTTGGGTGCGGATGGGGTTTCCCGCCCGGTACGGGAACCTGCGGGACAGCTGGCCCCGCATGGGACAGGATGGGGCCGGCGGGATTGCATGGGACGCTTGGGAATTCACGGGACTTGCGGGAATTCATGGGCGTCATGGGAAATCATGGCCCGAATTGCCACACGCCTCTCTTGAAGATGCGAATCACGCGGTTTTGAGGCGTTGATGCCGGAGTATTCCGCCGCTTCCTTTGCGGAGAGATGCGAACGTAAGGGGAATATCCGCAGCTGAAGTGAGTCTTCATGTCGAATCGCGGGAAACTATGGGAAAAAAATTGCAGGTGCAACTCGCCTCTATATTTGGTGTTTGCGATTGAGTGATGCACAACAAGTTCGCGATTTTACCTCAATATCACCACGAATCTCTTGCGAATCTCTGTTGCTGTTGGCAGCCGTTCGATGATTTCCGGCAGAAAACAGTTGCAGGACCATCATTTCCCATAGTATCCCTATTACATCGAATGAGACGAGGGACGGGGCGCCAAACGACCCCAAGCCAAACTAAAAGAGCAGGTTTCATACAGGCCTTCGCTTTCATCGAACCAAGAGATCCGGCGCGCGAGCGAGCAGACATCCCCCCAGGTGGCGTGCGCAGTCGGACATCCCGCATAGCGGGCCAAGGCGGCGGGTTGATCAGTGGCAGCAGATCAACCCGCCCCTTTTCATTCTGGGGATCGGAATTACGCGAGGGACGCGCGGAAAAGGAACGGTAAGTTGGGCCGCAGGTTCAGAGGCGAAAGCCACCACAAGGTGGACAGCAAGGGGCGGGTGTCAATTCCGGCCTCTTTCCGCCGTGTACTGGAGGCCGCCGACCCCAACTGGAAATCCGGCGACAGCCCCGAACTGGTCATCGTTTACGGCAATCACCGCCGCCCGTTCCTGGAATGCTATACAATGGAAGCCATCGACGAGGTGGACGCCAAGATCGCCGCCCTGCCGCGCGGCTCCAAACCGCGCAAGATCCTGGAACGCATGTTCAACGGCCAATCCTTGCCGACCAACGTGGATGAGACCGGCCGCCTTGTGCTGCCTGCCAAGCTGCGCCAGAAGATCGGCCTGGATGGCGAGGCTTTCTTTATTGCGTCCGGCGATACCTTCCAGATCTGGAACCCCGGGACCTATGAAGAGGTCGAAATGGCGGAAGCCGAGAAACTGATGGAAGACCTGCCCGAGGATTTCGATCCCCTGGAATTCCTAGATGGCGCCGGAGGCGTTTGACTTATGACCCAGGACCAAAACGCTGCCAATGGTCCCCACATCCCCGTCCTTCTGCGCCCGCTGCTGCAGGCCGTGGACCCGGTCACGGGCCGTTGGCTGGATGGCACATTCGGTGCGGGCGGCTATACCCGCGGGCTGCTTGAGGCCGGCGCGGACGAAGTCACCGGCGTCGACCGCGACCCGCTGGCGTTTGAAATGGCCAAACCCTGGGCCGCGGATTACGGTGACCGCCTGATCCTGCAGCAGGGTGTGTTCTCCCGCATGGATGAATACGCGCAAGACCTTGATGGCGTGGTTCTGGACCTTGGTGTCTCCTCGATGCAGCTGGACCTGGCCGAACGCGGCTTTTCCTTTATGCGGGACGGGCCGCTGGACATGCGGATGTCGCAGTCGGGGCCTTCAGCTGCCGATCTGATCGCCGAGCTGGATGAGGCGCAGATCGCTGACATCCTGTTCCACTATGGCGAAGAGCGCGCCAGCCGCCGCATCGCCAAAGCGATTGTCCGCGAACGCACGATTGAACCGATCACCAGCACCCTGCGCCTCGCAAAGATCATTGAATCCTGCCTGCCGCGCCCCAAGCCCAACCAGTCGCACCCGGCGACCCGCAGCTTTCAGGGCCTGCGCATCGCGGTGAACGCCGAATATGACGAGCTGTTCGAGGGGATGCTGGCGGCCGAGCGCGCGCTGAAACCCGGCGGCTTGCTGGCAGTCGTGACCTTCCACTCGGTCGAGGACCGGATGGTCAAACGCTTCTTTCAGCACCGCGCAGGCAAGACCGGCCGCGCTAACCGCTATGCGCCGGAGCAGGAAGACACGCCCAACCAGTTCGAACTGGTCACCCGCAAGGCGGTCGGCCCCGACGATCAGGAACTGGCGGAAAACCCGCGTTCCCGTTCTGCCCGCCTGCGGGTCGGACGCCGCACGGCTGCAGACCCCGGACCGATCTCGGCCAAAGACCTTGGAATGCCGCAGCTGAAAGAGGCGCGCAAATGAAGACCCTGCTGTATGCCGCAACCTGCCTGGCCGTCTTTGGCCTGGCCTTCTGGGCCTACCGCGAAAACTACGCCACCCAGCAGGTGCTGAAGGATACCCGCGCTCTACAGGGCCAGATCGGCGCGGCGCAGGTGCGGCTTAGCGTGTTGCGCGCTGAATGGGCTTACCTCAACCGCCCGCAGCGGCTGCGCGAGCTGGCGGATATCAATTTCGACAGCCTGGGCCTGTTGCCGCTGCGCCCGGATCAGTTCGGCCGGGTGGATGAGGTGTCATATCCCGAACCCGAAGAGCTGGTGATCACCGAAGGAGTTGAGGTGTCGGGCCTGAACCGGAGGAGCCAGCCATGATCCGCACTCCGCTCCGCCCGCTGGCGCGGGTTCTTCATGCCCGCGCAACCGGCGAAAACCCGGATGTGATCGAAGAGGAAAACATCAGCCTGCGGCATCAGGAAATGCAGGTGCAGTCCCGTCAGCGCGCCGAGGGGCGGCTGTTGGTGCTGGGGCTGTTTTTTGTCTGTGCCTTTGGCGCCATCACGGCGCGCATGGGCATGACGGCGGTGTCGGAGCCGTCCGAGCCCGTCGCCAGTGTTGCCGGCAGCGTCATCGCCGCGCAGCGGGCAGACATTGTTGACCGCAACGGCAGCCTGCTGGCGACCAATTTTGAAACCCATTCGCTGTATGCCCAGCCGCCGCAGATGATTGATCCCATCGGCGCGGCAGAGCAGTTGGTGCAGATCTTCCCGGACCTTGAACTCGACCGTTTGATCCGGGATTTTACGGGCAAGCGCAAGTTCCTGTGGGTAAAGAAGAAAATCAGCCCCGAGCAGCTTCAGGCAGTGCATGACATCGGCGATCCCGGCCTGTTGTTCGGCCCGCGCGAGATGCGTCTGTATCCCAATGGCAGTCTGGCTGCCCATGTGCTGGGCGGTGCCGGATTCGGCAAGGAGGGCGTGAACGCCGCCGAGGTGATCGGTGTTGCGGGTGTTGAACGCCAGTTCGACACCTACCTGCGCAACCCGGCCAATGCGGGCAAGCCGCTGCAATTGTCGCTGGACCTCACCGTGCAGGCGGCAGCCGAGCAGGTGCTTTATGGCGGCATGAAGCTGATGAACGCCAAGGGCGCCACTTCGATCCTGATGGATGCGCACACGGGCGAGGTGATCTCGGTTGTGTCCTTCCCGGATTTTGATCCCAATGACCGGCCGCGCCCGCCGGCCTCCGGTTTTGACCCTTCGGTCAGCCCGCTGTTCAACCGCGCGGTGCAGGGGGTGTACGAGCTTGGCTCCACCTTCAAAATCTTCACCGCAGCGCAAGCGATGGAGCTGGGGCTGGTGGGTGCTGACACCGTGATCGACACCCGCGGCCCGTTGCGCTGGGGCCGCTTTGCGATCCGTGATTTCCGCAACTACGGCAATGAGATGTCGGTGACCAAGATCATCGTCAAATCCTCCAACATCGGCACCGCGCGGCTGGCGCAGCAAATCGGAGTGGAGCGGCAGAAAAGCTTCCTTGATACGCTGGGCATGCTGGAGCCGACCCCGTTTGAGATTTCCGAAGCCAAGGGCGGCAAGCCGCTGCTGCCCGCCAACTGGTCCGAACTGTCGGCGATGACCATTTCCTACGGCCACGGCATTTCCACCACGCCGATGCATCTGGCGGCGGGTTATGCGGCGATTGCCAATGGCGGGCGTTATGTGGCGCCGACGATTCTGAAACAGGCGGCACCGCAGCTTGGGGAACGGGTGCTGAGCGAAAGCACCGCCGCCGCCGCGCGCAAGATGTTGCGCAAGGTGGTCAGCGAAGGCACCGCGTCGTTTGCCGAGGTCGAGGGCTATCAAGTGGGCGGCAAGACCGGCACGGCTGATAAGCCCAAGCCGCAGGGCGGCTATTACGAGGATAAGGTAATTGCCACTTTTGCCTCTATTTTCCCGGCACATGACCCGAAATACGTGCTAATCGTGACGCTGGACGAACCCTCTATCATTGCCCATGGCGAGGAGCGCCGCACCGCAGGCTGGACCGCCACCCCGGTGGCGGCTGAGATGATCGGGCGGGTCGCGCCGCTGTTGGGCTTGCGTCCGCAAGTTGAACCCGCAGAGGTGACTGGTATAACCCTCACCTCGAACTGAACCAGGGCAGAGGGCCGCCATGAGCAGCAGCAGACCAGACCAGCCGCTAAGCCAATTGGGGCTGACCGCCCGCGGCGGCGCCGACCCGCAGATCCGCGGCCTGGCGGTAGACAGCCGCGACGTGCGCGAGGGGTTCCTGTTTGCAGCCCTTCCGGGCAGCCAAGTGCATGGCGCCAAATTCATCCCCGCCGCGCTGGATAAGGGCGCCACCGCCATTCTGACTGATGCAGCGGGCGCGGGCATCGCCGCCAAACTGCTGGACGAAAGCCACGCAGCACTTGTGGTGGTCGAGGATCCGCGCCAGACGCTGGCCTATGCCGCCGCGCTGTGGTCCGGCGGCCAGCCGCAGACGGTGGTCGCGGTGACCGGCACCAATGGCAAGACATCGGTGGCGAGTTTTGTGCGCCAGATCTGGGCTGAGCTGGGCCATGAGGCGGTCAATATGGGCACCACCGGAATTGAGGGCGCCTGGAGCTATCCGCTGGCCCATACCACGCCGGAGCCGATCACCCTGCACCGCGCCCTGGCTGAGGCTGCCGCCGCAGGGGTGACCCATGCGGCGATGGAGGCGTCCTCGCACGGGCTGGACCAGCGCCGTCTGGACGGGGTGCAGCTGGCGGCGGCGGGGTTCACCAATTTCACCCAGGACCATCTGGACTATCACGAGACATTTGAGGCCTATTTCAACGCCAAGGCGGGCCTGTTCCGCCGGGTGCTGCCGGACGAAGGCGTCGCCGTTATCAACCTGAACGACCCCCGCGGCGCTGAGATGCGCGCGGTGGCCGCTGCCCGCGGGCAGGAGGTGATCAGCGTGGGACGCGGGCTTGGCGATCTGAACCTGATGGGGCTGCGCTATGACGGCACCGGCCAGGATGTGCGGTTCTCCTGGCATGACAAGCCGTATCAGGTACGGCTGAACCTGATCGGCGGTTTTCAGGCGGAAAACGTTCTGTTGGCCTGCGGGCTGGTGATTGCCGGCGGCGAGGATCCGGAGCGGGTGTTTGAAACCTTGCCGCATCTGACCACGGTACGGGGGCGGATGCAGCTGGCGGCGTCGCGTGACAATGGCTCAGCCGTATTTGTTGACTACGCCCATACGCCTGCCGCCGTTGCCAGCGCCATCAAGGCCCTGCGACCGCATGTGCTGGGGCGACTGATTGCCATTGTTGGCGCAGGCGGCGACCGCGACACCAGCAAGCGGCCTTTGATGGGGCAGGCAGCGCATCAGAACGCCGATGTGGTGATTGTGACGGATGACAACCCGCGCAGCGAGGATCCGGCGGTGATCCGTGCTGCGGTCAAGGGCGGTGCGCCCGATTGCATCGAGGTCGGCGACCGCGCCGAGGCGATCCTGCGCGGCGCCGACATGCTGCAGGCGGGCGATGCGCTGATTGTCTGCGGCAAGGGGCATGAGACCGGCCAGACCGTGGGCGATCAGGTTCTGCCGTTTGACGATGTGGAGCAGGCCAGCATTGCTGCAGCCGCACTGGACGGGAGGCTGGCATGACGCTTTGGACCGCAACCGAGGCCGCTGCAGCCACCGGCGGGCAGGCGCAGGGGAATTGGGCTGTCACCGGCCTGTCGATCGACACCCGCACCATTGAGCCGGGTGATATGTTCGTGGCCCTGAAGGCCGCGCGCGACGGTCATGATTTCGTGGCCCAGGCTTTGGCGAAGGGAGCGGGCGCTGCGCTGGTCTCCCGCATTCCCGAAGGGGTTGCCGCCGATGCGCCGCTGCTGATCGTGGACGACGTGCAGGCGGGGCTTGAGGCCCTTGGCCGGGCGTCCCGTGCCCGCACCGGGGCCAAGGTCGTTGCGGTGACCGGTTCGGTCGGCAAAACCTCGACCAAGGAAATGCTGGCGCGGATGCTGTCCGATCAGGGCCGTACACATGCGGCAGTGGCCAGCTACAACAACCATTGGGGCGTGCCGCTGACGCTGGCGCGGATGCCGCGCGAGACTGAATTTGCGGTGATCGAAATCGGCATGAACCATCCGGGTGAGATTGCGCCGTTGGCCAAACAGGCCCGCCCGCATGTGGCGATGGTCACAACGGTGGCCGCGGTGCATCTGGAGGCGTTTGAGGACGTCGAGGGCATTGCCGGTGAGAAGGCCGCGATCATTCAGGGGCTGGAGCCGGGCGGTGTTTCGGTACTGAACGCGGATATTGCCGAGGCCCATGTGCTGCGGGATGTGGCGGAAGATCTAGGCATCACTGCCCGCTGGTTCGGCGAAAGTGCCGGGGATTACCAATTGTTGTCAGCTGACAACAAAGGCGACGGGCTTGTTGCCCGCGCCACGGCAGGGGGCGGCGAGGTTGAGATGCACATCCAATCCCTTGGCGCGCATTTTGCGATGAACGCTTTGGGCGCGCTGGCCTGTGTCGATGCGCTGGGTGCGGATGTGGTGAAAGCTGTTGAAAGCCTCGCCCTGTGGTCGCCGGTCAAGGGCCGCGGCGTGCGGGAAACCATCCGGCTGGACAGCGGCGAGGTTACCCTGCTGGACGACAGCTATAACGCCAATCCGACCTCAATGGCGGCGGCGCTGGCAGTGCTGGCGGCGACACCCGGCGCGGGGCGGCGGATTGCCTATCTTGGCGATATGGGAGAGCTGGGGGTGCAGGAAAAGGACCTGCATGCCGGTCTTGCCGCGCTGCAGGCCGTTGCGGGTATTGAGAAAATCCATTGCGTCGGGCCGTTGATGAAGTCGCTTTATGCGGCGCTGCCGGAAGCAAAACGCGGCGGCTGGTACGGTACCAGTTCCGAGGCGGTGCCAGATCTGAAAACCGCCATCAAAGGCGGCGACATCGTGCTGGCAAAAGGCTCCAACAGCATGGGGCTGGCCAAGATCGTTGACGGCATCCGCGAAATGGGCCAATCCACCCCCACACAAGAAAACGCATAAAAGAACGAGGGAAGGGCCCAGATGCTCTATTGGCTGACCGCTTTGTCGGACGGGGGGGATGTTTTCAACCTCTTCCGCTATATCACCTTCCGCGCAGGCGGCGCCTTTATGACTGCGCTGATCTTTGGCTTTCTGTTCGGCAAGCCGCTGATCAATGTGCTGCGCCGCAAGCAGGGCAAGGGCCAGCCGATCCGCGATGACGGGCCGGAGGGGCATTTTTCCAAGGCGGGCACACCCACAATGGGCGGGCTGCTGATTGTCGGCGCGCTGCTGTCCTCGACGCTGTTGTGGGCGCGGCTGGATAATCCCTTTGTCTGGATGGTGCTGCTGGTGACGCTGGCCTTTGCGCTGATCGGCTTTGCTGATGATTATGCCAAAGTGTCAAAACAGACCACAGCAGGTGTTTCGGGCAAGCTGCGGCTGGCCTTGGGGATTGCGATTGCGGCGCTGTGTTCGGTTCTGGCCGCGCGATTCCACCCGGAAGCGCTGCAGAACCAGCTGGCGCTGCCGGTGTTCAAGGACACGCTGATCAATCTTGGCCTGTTCTATGTGCCGTTTTCGATCTGCGTTATTGTCGGCGCTGCCAATGCGGTGAACCTGACCGACGGGCTGGATGGCCTTGCGATCATGCCGGTGATGATTGCTGCGGGCACCCTGGGTGTCATTGCCTATGCGGTGGGGCGGGTCGACTTTACCGAATATCTGGACGTGCATTACGTGCCCGGCACCGGTGAGATCCTGATTTTCAGCGCGGCGCTGTTCGGCGCAGGCCTGGGGTTTCTGTGGTACAACGCGCCGCCGGCGGCGGTGTTCATGGGCGATACCGGCTCGCTGGCCCTGGGCGGCGCGCTGGGGGCCATTGCGGTTGCCACCAAGCACGAGCTGGTGCTGGCCATCGTCGGCGGGCTGTTTGTGGTTGAGGCGATGTCGGTGATCATTCAGGTTCTGTACTTCAAGCGCACCGGGCGCCGGGTGTTCCTGATGGCGCCGATCCATCACCACTATGAAAAGAAGGGCTGGGCGGAACCGCAGATCGTGATCCGCTTCTGGATCATCTCGCTGATCCTGGCGATGATCGGACTGGCGACGCTGAAAGTGCGCTGAGGCACGCGGATTTGCCCGCCGCGCCGGGGTTTGCGGCGGGTGGGGTCATAGTCTTCCTCTATATGAACCGCGCGGGGCTTCAGGTCTTCGCGCGGTTTTTCTTTTATAGGAAGGCGGCGCCGCCAAGGGGGGCGGAGCATCGGATGGCCCGTGTCAGGGGCCACGTCCGTCTGGCGGCCTATGCGGACCCGCCCTGCACCCGATGAAGAGGTGGACTGAGGGGGCCGGTGTCCTGTTCTTGGTGTTGCAACGGCTGGAGAATAGCGCGGCGCGGTGAACAAGCGGTGTGGGCAGCGTACGGTGGATGCGCAACGGGGGGATGCTCCCGCCAATTTCGGCAGGCTATGCCTGCCTGCCAATTGTTGGGCGTGGCACGGGCCTGCGGCCCATGCCCGCGGCCTGTGCCGGGGCAGCGCTTGAAGCCCGGCTTGCACCTGTGCAATGTTCCGCAGAAGCAAATTCATCAAGATGAGGGCAGGCGATGATCCCGGTCAAAGGATATGAGGGTGCCAAGGTGGCGGTGCTGGGGCTGGGCCGTTCGGGGCTGGCGACGGCGCGTGCCCTGCGGGCAGGCGGGGCGGAGCCTGTCTGCTGGGACGACAACCCGGCAGCGCGGGAGGCGGCGGAGGCGGAAGGCCTGACCTGCCGCGACCTGCATAAGGCCGGTGCCTTTGACGGGGTTGCGGCGCTGATCACCTCGCCCGGTATTCCGCATCTTTACCCCAAGCCCAATCCGGTGATCCGGGCGGCGATGGAGGCTGGCGTGCCGGTGGACAATGATATCGGGCTGTTCTTCCGCTCCTTTGCGGATGCCGAATGGCAAATGCATGATCAGCCGCCGCGGGTGGTGGCGGTGACGGGGTCGAACGGCAAATCAACCACGGTGGCGCTGCTGCATCACATCCTGCAGCAGGCGGGCCGCGAGAGCCAGCTGGCGGGCAATATAGGCCGCGGCGTTCTGGATATCGACGCGCCCGGAAATGGCGGTGTGGTGGTGCTGGAGCTGTCGAGCTATCAGACCGAGCTGGCGCGCGCACTGACACCGGATGTGGCGGTGTTCACCAACCTCAGCCCGGATCATCTGGACAGGCATGGCGGTATGGGCGGTTACTTCGCCGCCAAGCGGCGGCTGTTTGCCGAGGGCGGGCCGGACCGCGCGGTGATTGGCATTGACGAGGATGAGGGGCTGTTTCTGGCGGGCCAGCTGTCGGAAGGGGCAGGCGATGACCGGGTGATCCGGGTGTCCGCCGCGCGCAAGCTGACCGGGCCTGGCTGGCAGGTCTTTGCCCGCAAGGGGTTCCTGTCGGAATACCGCAAGGGGCGGCAGGCGGCCTCGATTGATCTGCGCGCCATGACCGGGCTGCCGGGGGCACACAACCACCAGAACGCCTGCGCGGCCTATGCGGCGGCGCGTACCTTGGGGCTGGCGCCGCGGCTGATCGGCGACGCAATGGCCACCTTCCCCGGCCTGCCGCACCGCAGCCAGACCATCGCTGAGGCTGGCGGCGTGCGTTATGTGAATGACAGCAAGGCCACCAATGTGGACAGCGCGGCAAAGGCGCTGAGTGCGTTCAGTAACATCCGCTGGATCTGCGGCGGGTTGGAGAAGGATGGCGGGCTGGAGGCCTTGAAAGGGCGGGCTGGCAATGTGGTGAAAGCCTATGTGATCGGGCGCGAGGCGGCGGGATTTGCGCTGCAGCTGGATGTGCAGGCCGAAGTTTGCACCACCATGGCGGCGGCAGTGGAGCGGGCCATTCAGGACTCGCAGGAGGGTGACACCGTGCTGCTGGCGCCGGCCGCCGCGAGTTTCGATCAGTATGACAATTTCGAACAGCGCGGTGAGGATTTCATCGCCGAAGTGAAGGCGCGGCTGGGGTAAAAGGGGCTTCAGGTCTCACCCAAGCGGAAAACCCGCCTCAAACCCGCCTTCACCTGATCTTTGCCTGCCAGAGCTGCCGCACGCGCCCAAGAGAAATAGCGGTATCCGCCTGCGGCGGAGCCTCCGCGATTTCTCTTGACCCCGCCCGTCACCCCCGGCCGTTCAAGCTCAAGCGAAGGCGGCTCCGAAGCGGAAAATCCGTGAGGGTCAGCTGTTGGCGGTGGACGGCTTGGTGATCTCCTCTGACAAGAGTTTGAAATAGCCGGGAAGAGTGTCTTGCAGCCGCTGATGGCCGTCGGGTGTCAGCGCGGCTTCTTTGGAGCGCCCGTCGGATGGGTTGTTCGAAAGGGTTATCAGCCCGTCTTTCTGCAACGATTGCAGGGTGCGGGTCATCACCGGTTTTGACACGTCGATCCGCTGGGCGATCTCATTCGGGGTCAGCGAGGTGCGGTCCGGTTCGCGGTCGATCACGATCAGCACTAGGAACCGCAATTGGGACAGCCCGTGGAGGGCAAAATAGGCGTCGAGGCTGCGGATCAGCAGGCTGGCGCGGCGCATCATCATAAGCGCGCTGGTGATATGGTCCGGGTCGGCGCCGTATGCCTTGGCGTAGGTGCCGACCATCTGCTGCGACGGCATATCCTTTAGGAAGAACATGAGGCTCAGGCCAGCGGGGTCATCTTGTGGATTTCCACCGGTGCTGCAAGCCAGGCCTCGTATTTGGCGAAGACCGGCGTGATGTAGTCCGCTGCATAATGCGCCGCCAGGGCGTCGTCGCTGGCCCATTCTTCGTCGAGAAAGAAGCAATCGCCATCGCGGCCTTCGGCCAGCAGGAACTTCAGGCAGCCGGGTTCGGCGCGGGTCGGTTCCAGAATATCCAGCAGGCTTTGGCGCACATCCTGCATGTGTTCCGGTTTCGGAGTGATCCTGGCGATCAGTTGGAAGGGGGCGGTCATGGTGTTTCTCCACTTATGTTATCATGATAATTATATGGATGGCGCCGCGCGCAGTGTCAAGGTGGCTTCAGCCGCGGGCGGCGATGGCGGATACGCTTGAGCCGGGCACGGCGTGAATGCTGTGGCGGCGCGGTATGGAGTTCTTCCCAAACCAGCCGTCGGCCTAGCGCCGGCTGGCGGAGCATGGGAGGTTGATATTGCCAACGGCAAAGGTTGAGAACCTTTTTCGCCCCGCTGATGGTCTGCGATGTGCCAGAGGTGCCGCCGGAACCGGACCTTGTTGTATCAGGTGAGGTGATCCGGATCGTTTCGGGCGCTGTCAGGATCAAGCTGGTGCCCGGCAGGCCCGCACCGCGCCGCTGGCCGCCGGATTCTGAGAATGGTTGCAAAGCCAGCGCCGCCGGATCTCCTCAAAGTCCCGTCTCGGAGAGAAGCCGGCCTGCATCCACGCCCATGGGACGGGCTGCAGGTCACTCTGCCAACAGGCCGGCGAAATCCTCCCCTGGAACTTCCGGCCGCCAAGCTGAAAGTCCGGTGCCCTCCTGGCGCCACTTACGTCAAAGCCTTTGCTCGATGTACTGGAGGTCCGGCTGGCCGCGCAGCTGGCACGGATTCCGGGCAAGTCAGAACTGGCCAAGGCCACACGCCGTTGTCACGCGGCCATCCTTGAGCGTGACGCCATCCCGGCCATTCCAATCCGCAAGAACGGGCGGGCGTGGAAGGATGATTAATCTGTCCGTTTTCGAATGCCTGAGAGCTGACACGGTCGAGGAAGCTGATTTCCTGCTTCTCCGTTGTGTCTGGAGCGAGGCGCATGGTGCGATTGTCCCTTTTCTCCTCTGTCTGAGAGACGTAGAGGACGTGCATGAAATATGACGTAATTGTGCTTGGTGCCGGTGCTGCCGGCCTGATGGCAGCCGCGATTGCCGGGCAGGCAGGTGCGCGTGTGCTCCTGCTGGATCATGCAGACAAGGCAGGGAAGAAGATACTGATTTCGGGTGGAGGCCGGTGCAACTTCACCAATATGTGGACCGGGCCGGAATGCTTTCTGTCCGGGAATCCGCATTTCTCCAAGTCCGCTCTCGCACGGTATACCCAGTGGGATTTCCTCGCGCTGGTCGAACGCTACGGCATCGCCTGGCACGAGAAGACCTTGGGGCAGCTCTTCTGCGACGGCTCCGCACGGCAGATTGTAGCGATGCTCCTTGACGAGTGTGCCCGTGGCGGCGTTGATATCCGTCTTTCGACGCAGATCGGCGAGATCGGCCATGGCGACGGGCTTTTCCGCGTTGCCGGAGCGACAGCAGCGAAACTGGTCATCGCCACCGGCGGCCCCTCGATTCCGAAGATGGGGGCTACTGGCATCGCCTACCAGATCGCGCAACGCTTCGGCCTGACGGTGGTGCCGCCGAGACCCGCGCTCGTGCCGTTGACGCTGGGTCCGGACTCACAGGCGTTCCGGGACATTTCCGGCGTTTCCAGCCCGGTCACAGCGCGGGTCGGAACGGCCAGTTTCACCGAAGCGGGGCTGTTTACTCACCGGGGGCTGTCGGGGCCAGCTATCTTGCAGGTGTCCTCCTATTGGACCCCCGGTGAACCGGTTGTCCTGACGCTGGTCGACAATGCCCTGGAGGTGCTGCGCGAGGCCCGGCGGCGGGCGCCCCGCTCAAGGCTGAGATCGGCATTGAGCGAGCATCTTCCGAACCGCCTGGCCGAGGTGTTGTCAGCGCGTAT
Organism: Leisingera sp. M658; assembly: GCF_025144145.1. Classification (NCBI taxonomy): domain Bacteria; kingdom Pseudomonadati; phylum Pseudomonadota; class Alphaproteobacteria; order Rhodobacterales; family Roseobacteraceae; genus Leisingera; species Leisingera sp. M658. The sequence goes on along the minus strand of NZ_CP083546.1, from coordinate 2,709,095 downwards.
CGGATTGGGAAAGGAATTGGGCAACAGTTCCGATGCAGACCTTGAGCGCGCCGCCGGTTACCTGTCGCAGCTGACATTCCACCCCACTGGCACCGAGGGCTATGCGAAGGCAGAGGTGACGGCAGGAGGAATTTCCACGGAGGCGCTGTCCTCGCGCACAATGGAAGCGAAGAACTTACCCGGACTTTATGTCATCGGCGAGGCTGTCGATGTCACCGGCTGGCTTGGCGGCTATAATTTTCAATGGGCGTGGTCTTCGGGCTGGGCAGCGGGAACAGCGATTGCTGAGCGGCGTGAAGGCTGAATGCTGTAACCGCGATCATGCGGCCACAAAGCGGTTTCGTGCATGGGCTCAGACTGCCAGTTCACCGGATCGGGCACCCGCAGCCGGTCTAAGATAAGTCAGCTTTTGCTGCGCCGGGCATGAACTCATGCACAGCACGGGGACACGCACTAACGGATCAATGAGGATGCGCCGCGGTGTTTCCTGCAGGCAGCCAAGGCGGCGGGGTAGTGTATTCCAGCCGCCGACTGCGGGCACGAGCTGACAGAACCTTTGGCCGGAGCGCAGCCCTCTTGGCTGACGGTACACCGGTGAAGATGCCAGCCCCCCGTTTAATAGCAGACCAAGACAGTGTGTGCCTGGGTCTATGTTCGCGAGCAATGCCGTGATTTTCCGGTTCTTGAAAGGCTTTCTGCCTAGCAACTGTATTGTTCAGACGGCGGGTTCCCGCGGAGTGCCGGCATCCGCTGGCAGCTTCCTGCCTGTCAAGATGGGCGGTCGACGGTGCGGTGGTTTTCCGCCGAACTGTGTTCTTTTTCTGGCGCCGCGGCTCACGTTTCGTTACAGTTTCTGTGAGACCCCGAAAAATGGGGCGGAACGAGGCATATAGTGGCGGTATTCCCATGACTGAGATGGTCTATGGCGCGGTTCCCGTGCAGGCAGGTGAGCCGATTCTTCCGAAATGGTGGCGGACGCTGGATAAATGGACAATGTCCTGCATCCTGATGCTGTTCGTGATCGGGCTGCTCTTGGGGCTGGCGGCCTCGGTGCCGCTGGCGGAGCGCAACGGGTTCGGCAATTTCCACTATGTGCAGCGGCAGGCGGTTTTTGGCCTGACGGCGCTGACGGCGATGCTGGTGACATCCGTGATGTCGCCGACGCTGGTGCGGCGGCTGGCGGTGCTGGGCTTTGCCCTGGCCTTTGTCGCCTTGGCGTTTTTGCCGATTTTCGGCACCGATTTCGGCAAGGGTGCGGTGCGCTGGTACTCGCTGGGATTTGCCTCCCTGCAGCCGTCGGAGTTCCTGAAGCCCGGCTTTATTGTGGTTGCGGCCTGGATGATTGCCGCCAGCCAGCAGATCAACGGGCCACCCGGCACGCTGATGTCCTTTGCGCTGTGCATGATGGTCGTTATGATGCTGGTTTTGCAGCCGGATTTCGGCCAGGCCAGCCTGATCCTGTTCGGCTGGGGGGTGATGTATTTTGTGGCTGGGGCGCCGATGCTGCTGCTGGTTTGCATGGCCGCCGTGGTGGTGATGGGGGGCGTCTTTGCCTACAACAGCTCCGAACACTTTGCCCGCCGCATCGACGGCTTCCTGAACCCCGATGTCGATCCGACCACCCAGCTGGGCTATGCCACCAATGCGATCCGCGAGGGCGGGCTGTTTGGGGTTGGCGTTGGTGAGGGGCAGGTGAAATGGTCGCTGCCCGATGCCCATACCGATTTCATCGTTGCCGTCGCGGCCGAGGAATACGGGCTGGTGCTGGTCGCGGTTCTGATTGTGCTTTACGCCTCGATCGTGGTGCGTTCGCTGTTCCGGCTGATGCGGGAGCGCGATATTTTCATCCGTCTCGCAGGCACCGGTCTGGTCTGCATGTTCGGCGTGCAGGCGATGATCAACATGGGTGTTGCGGTGCGGCTCTTGCCTGCGAAAGGCATGACTTTGCCGTTTGTCAGCTATGGCGGATCCTCGCTGATTGCCACCGGGATTGCGGTGGGTATGCTCTTGGCCTTTACCCGCACGCGTCCGCAGGGCGGGATTGCGGATTACCTGAACGGCCGCGGCCGCTGAGAGATGTGAAAGAGACCCCCTGGGATGGCACAAAAACTGCTTTTGATGGCCGCTGGCGGAACCGGCGGCCATATGTTTCCGGCACAGGCGCTGGCCGAGATGATGCTGGCGCGCGGCTGGCGGGTGAAACTGTCGACTGACGCGCGGGGCGCGCGCTATACCGCGTCGTTTCCAAGCGCGGTTGAGATTTCGCAAGTGTCCTCGGCCACCTTTGCCCGCGGCGGGCTGCTGGGCAAGGCGCTGGCGGGTCCGAAAATTGCAGGCGGCGTTCTGTCGATGATGATGCAGATGCGCCGCGAACGCCCCGATGCCGTCATCGGTTTTGGCGGCTACCCGTCGATCCCGGCGCTGGGGGCGGCAACGCTGCTGAAGCTGCCGCGGATGATCCATGAACAGAACGGTGTGCTGGGCCGGGTCAACCAGTTGTTTGCCAAGCGGGTCGCAGGGGTGGCCTGCGGCACCTGGCCGACCGCGCTGCCCGAAGGTGTCGCGCATGAGCATGTGGGCAACCCGGTGCGCAGCGCGGTAATGGAACGGGCAGGGGCTGCCTATATCCCGCCGGGCGACTATCCGATGTCGCTCTTGGTGATGGGCGGCAGCCAGGGCGCGCGGATCCTGTCCGACGTGGTGCCCGGGGCTGTGGCTGCGCTGCCGGATCAAATCCGCCGCTATCTGCGGGTGTCGCATCAGGCGCGGGCGGAGGATTTGGACCGGGTCAATACGTTCTATGCCGAACACGGCATCAACGCCGATGTGCAGACCTTCTTTACCGACGTGCCTGCGCGGATGTCGGAAGCGCAGCTGGTGATCTCGCGCTCGGGCGCCTCGTCGGTGGCCGATATTTCGATTATCGGGCGGCCCTCGGTCCTGATCCCCTTTGCCGCTGCGGCGGGCGACCACCAAAGCGCCAATGCCCGTGGGCTGGTTGACGCCAATGCCACGGTGGTGATCCCGGAAAGCGCTCTTGATATCCCGGTGCTGGCAGAGCATATGGGCGCAATTCTGAGTAACCCGCAGGCTGCCACGCAAATGTCGGCAGCCGCACTGAGCGCCGGGGTTCCCGATGCCACCGAACGATTGGCGGCACTGGTTGAGCAGCTGGCCGAAGAAGGATAACTGTCATGAACCCTGCAACCAAACTGCCCGGAGACGTCGGCCCGATCCATTTTGTGGGGATCGGCGGCATCGGCATGTCGGGCATCGCCGAGGTGCTGCTGAACCTCGGCTATATGGTGCAGGGGTCGGACCTGAAAACTTCCAAGATCACCGGCCGGCTGGAAGAGCTGGGCGCGCGTATTTTTGTGGGCCAGAAGGCGGAAAACCTGGAGAACGCCGCGGTTGTGGTGATCTCTTCCGCCATCAAACCGGGCAATCCGGAGCTGGACGAGGCCCGTCTTCGCGGCCTGCCGGTGGTGCGCCGCGCCGATATGCTGGCGGAGCTGATGCGGCTCAAATCCAACATCGCCATTGCCGGCACTCATGGCAAGACCACCACCACCACCATGATGGCAGAGCTGATGGTGGCCGGCGGCTTTGACCCGACCATCGTCAACGGCGGCATCATTCACGCCTATGGCTCCAACGCGCGGATGGGGCAGGGCGAATGGATGGTGGTCGAGGCCGACGAGAGCGACGGCTCGTTCAACCGGCTGCCTGCGACCATCGCCGTGGTGACCAATATCGACCCCGAGCATATGGAGCATTGGGGCGACTTTGACACGTTGCGCGACGGTTTCCTGGAGTTTGTGTCAAACATTCCGTTCTACGGTATCGCCGTTTGCTGCACTGACCATCCCGAGGTGCAGGCGCTGATCGGGCGGATTTCCGACCGCCGGGTTGTGACCTATGGTTTCAACGCCCAGGCCGATGTGCGGGCCGAGAACCTGACCTACAAGGGCGGTGTGGCGCATTTTGACGTGCATCTGCAGGCCGAAGACCGGGTGATCGAGGGCTGCACCCTGCCGATGCCGGGGGATCACAATGTCTCCAACGCGCTGTCCGCCGTGGCGGTCGCGCGGCATCTGGGTATGAACAGTTCCGAAATCCGTGAGGCGCTGGCGGCCTTTGGCGGCGTGAACCGGCGTTTCACCAAGGTGGGCGAGGTGAATGGCGTCACCATCATCGACGACTACGGCCATCACCCGGTGGAGATCGCCGCGGTGCTGAAGGCGGCGCGCCAGGCCAGCGAGGGCCGGGTGATCGCAGTGCATCAGCCGCACCGCTATTCGCGCCTGTCGAACCTGTTCGACGATTTCTGCGCCTGTTTCAACGAGGCGGATGTGGTGGCGATTGCCGAAGTGTTCGCAGCAGGCGAAGACCCGATCGAGGGCGCCGGCCGCGATGATCTGGTTGCCGGGCTGATCCGCCACGGCCACCGCCACGCCCGCGCCATCCTCAGCGAAGAAGATCTGGAGCGCCTGGTGCGCGAACAGGCGCGTCCCGGTGATATGGTTGTCTGCCTGGGGGCGGGTACGATCAGCACCTGGGCCAACGGCCTGCCGGAACGGCTGGAGCAATGAGAGCAGCAAGGGCAGCAGGGTGCGCTGCCCCCCGCCGCCTGCGGCGGCGTCCCCCGGGATACTTCCGGCCAGAAGAAGATGCCCTCCAGGGACGCGCGGCATGACGCTGTCCCTGACGCTTGCCGCCGTCTGGGCGCTGACCGCCAATATCCTGGCGATGATCCCCAGCCGCGACAATCACTGGCGGCGCGCCTATGTGCTGATTGCACTGGGCATTCCGTTGCTTGGCTATGTCACCTATGAAAACGGCCCCTGGTGGGGGCTGGCGGTGCTGCTGGCAGGCATGTCGGTACTGCGCTGGCCGGTGATCTATCTGGGGCGGTGGGTAAAGCGCAGGCTGAGCCGCTGACCGGGCAGGAAATCACCGCGCGTTTACGGATTGTTTTCACAGCAAGTGCTACCTACGGAAGATTGTTTTTGTTTCCTGCTGTTGCTCCGGTGTGCGTGTTGCCGGACGTGGAGGTTGGTAGTGACCGCTGTAATTGCAATTTGGATGGCCTTTGGGGCCGTTTGGCTGATTGGCTTCTATTATCTAGCCCGGTTCAAGTGGTACCGGCTGGCGCAAGCTTTGGTGTTGCTCTGGGGGCTTATGCTGATCTGGCTGTCTTGGGACCGGTTTCACGAAAATCATGACCATGGCGCCGCGTTCACCCTTTATTTCGATGGCCATCTTGTATACGGACTGTGCGCGTTTATTGGCTGGAAGCTGGGGCGGCAAAAACGATGGCGGAGCAAACTGAAATCATCCTTCCGGCGGTTCGCGGGCGCCTTTCCTGGCAGAAACCGCTGGCGGAGCTGACCTGGCTGCGGGTGGGCGGCCCGGCGGACCATCTATTCCAGCCTGCGGATATAGACGATTTGGCAGAATTCCTGCGCCGGCTGGACCCGGCTGTGCCGGTGTTCCCGATAGGGGTGGGGTCTAACCTGATTGTGCGCGATGGCGGCATGCGCGCGGTGGTGATCCGGCTGGGCCGCGGCTTTAACGGGATTTCGGTTGACGGGGATACCGTCACCGCCGGTGCGGCGGCGCTGGATGCCCATGTCGCAAAACGTGCGGCGGATGCAGGTGTTGACCTGACCTTCCTGCGCACCATCCCCGGTTCGATCGGCGGCGCGGTGCGGATGAACGCGGGCTGTTACGGCAGCTATACTGCGGATGTGTTTGTGTCGGCCACCATCGTGACCCGCGAGGGCGAGATCCGCGAGATTACCGCGCAGGAGCTGGATTTCCAGTACCGCCAGACCGCTTTCCCAGAGGGCGCGGTGCTGGTCCATGCCACCTTGCGCGGTCCCAAGGGCGATCCAGAGGACTTGCATGCCCGGATGGAGGCACAGTTGCAAAAGCGCGATGAGAGCCAGCCGACCCGTGACCGTTCGGCCGGCTCTACCTTCCGCAATCCGGCGGGGTTTTCATCCACGGGCCGCGCCGATGACGTGCATGACCTGAAGGCCTGGAAGGTGATCGACAACGCCGGCATGCGCGGTGCAAGGCGCGGCGGTGCGCAGATGAGCGGGAAACATTCCAACTTCCTTATCAACACGGGTGGCGCAACTGCCGCAGATTTGGAAGGTCTGGGCGAAGATGTGCGGAAAAAGGTTTACGAAGATTCCGGCATCACGCTAGAGTGGGAAATCATGCGGATTGGTGATCCGCTTCCCGAACAGCTGTCCGAATAACTGGAAAACCCGAGTGCTGACAAAGGCTTCGCTTGCCGCAGCTAGAGGTGACCATAAAGCTCCGGAGGGGCGCGGGCAGCGGCAATTGATAAACGTGGTAAAAGCATCATTAACGCCCCGGTAAGATTTTGGGCGGTAGGGTGCCGAAGAGGCGGCAATTCTATGCCGATGCACAGGGTGGATGCCCAGCAGAGTCCGGGGCGGATGCCCGGCAGAATACAGGGCGGATGCCCAGCAGAATCCGGGGCAGGCTGCCCCGCAAAAAATCAGCCGGATCTAACCGGCGCAAAGACATAATGCGGGCCTGTTCCAGGCTCCAAGAAACAGGGGCGCAAAGCCCCGCATGTATTGAGGCGCTTCGTGGTGAGTAAGTCGAGCAGGACACTCCCGAAAGTCGCGGTGCTGATGGGTGGCCCGTCAGCCGAACGCGACGTATCGCTGTCCAGCGGCCGTGAATGCACGGTTGCTTTGCGCGGTGAGGGGTTCGAGGTTATTGAGATTGATGCAGGCCGGGACCTGCACGCGCGTCTGGCGGATATCAAACCGGATGTGGTGTTCAACGCGTTGCACGGGCGCTGGGGCGAGGACGGCTGCGTGCAGGGCGTGCTGGAGTGGCTGGGGCTGCCCTATACCCATTCCGGGGTGCTGGCCTCGGCGCTGGCAATGGACAAGCAGCGCTCCAAGGAAGTGTACCGCGCCGCCGGGCTGCCGGTTGTCGAAAGCGGGCTGTTTGCAAAGGCCGACGTGATGGCGGGCCATGTGATGGCGCCGCCCTATGTGGTGAAACCCAATAATGAAGGCTCAAGCGTCGGCATCTATATCGTGCATGAAGCCGCCAACGGCCCGCCGCAGCTGTCGGAGCAGATGCCTGCCGAAGTGATGGTTGAAACCTACGCGCCGGGGCGCGAGCTGACCACCACCGTGGTTGGGGACAAGGCGCTGACCGTGACCGATATCCTGACCGACGGCTGGTATGATTACGACGCCAAATACAAGCCGGGCGGATCACGCCATGTACTGCCCGCGGATCTGCCGCGGGAAATCCATGACCTGTGCCTGGAATATGCGCTGAAGGCGCATGAGGTGCTGGGCTGCCGCGGTGTGAGCCGCACAGATTTCCGCTGGGACGAGGCGCGCGGCGCCGGCGGGCTGATCCTGTTGGAGACCAACACCCAGCCCGGTATGACACCGACCTCGCTGGTGCCAGAGCAGGCCGCACATCTGGGCATGACTTTCGGCGAACTCTGCGCCTGGATGGTGGAGGATGCCTCATGCAACCGCTGAAGGGGCGCTTGCGCCGCAGTGGCGGCGGCGGCGAGGGACGGGCGGATCCGGCGCCGTCGCGGCTGAAGTACCGGCTGCAACGCTGGATGCTGACGCCGGGTATCCGGTTCGGCCTGCGCGTCGGGGTGCCGTTCTGCCTGATTTTTGCAGCCGGCAGCGCCTATCTGGCGGATGAGAGCCGCCGGGCCGCGCTGCAGGGGCTGGTCAGCGATGCCCGCGCCGCAATCGAGGAGCGGCCCGAGTTCATGGTCAATGTGATGGCGGTGGACGGGGCGGGCTTAAGCGTGGCGCAGGACATCCGCGTGGTGGTGCCGGCGGATTTTCCCGTCAGCTCCTTTGATCTGGATCTGGAGCAGATCCGCGATGTGATCACCGGGCTGGACCCGGTCAAGACTGCAAGCGTGCGGATCCGCCCCGGCGGCATCCTGCAGGTGGACGTCGAGGAACGCACGCCGGCGCTGATCTGGCGCAGCCGCGAGGGGCTGGCGCTGCTGGATGAGAATGGCATTCACGTGGCCGAGCTGGGCCGCCGCAACCTGCACCCGGACCTGCCGCTGATCGCGGGCAAGGGGGCCGGGCAACACGCGGCACAGGCGCTGCGGCTGTTTGCAGCGGCCAAGCCGCTGGGGCCGCGGCTGCGCGGGCTGGTCCGGGTGGGCGAGCGGCGCTGGGACGTGGTGCTGGACCGCAAGCAGCGGATCATGCTGCCGGCCGAGCAGCCGGTGCGGGCGCTGGAGCGGGTGCTGGCGGTAAGTGAAGTGCAGGATTTGCTGGAACGCGATGTGGCAGCGGTGGATATGCGCCTGGCTGGGCGCCCGACCGTGCGTATGACCGAAAACTCAGTGGAAAACTGGTGGCGGATCCGGCAGCTGAATGGGGGCGGGCAGTAGCATGACAGATCTCTATCAATCGCAGCGGGCGATGCGGCAGATGCGGCGCCAGGCGATGCAGCGCGGCGTGGTGGCCATTCTGGACGTGGGCAGCTCTAAAATCGCTTGCCTGGTGCTGCGGTTCGACGGCAGCGGACGGCTGAGCGAGGACGGATCCATCGGCGCCTTGGCCGGGCAGTCGGGGTTCCGGGTGATCGGGGCGGCAACCACGCGGTCGCGCGGGGTGCAGTTCGGCGAAATCAACGCCATGCAGGAAACCGAACGCGCCATCCGCACCGCAGTGCAGGCCGCACAGAAGATGGCAGAGGTGCGGGTCGATCACGTGATCGCCTGTTTCTCGGGCGCCAATCCGCGCTCATACGGGCTGGATGCCAAGCTGGATCTTGAGGGGCAGGTGGTCTCGGAGCATGAGGTGGCACAGGTGCTGGCCTCCTGCGAGGTGCCGGAATACGGCGCGGGCCGCGAGGTGATACATGCGCAGCCGGTGAACTTTGCGCTGGATAACCGGTCCGGCCTGGGGGATCCGCGCGGTCAGATGGGGCAGACGCTGGCGGTCGACATGCATATGCTGACGGTGGATGCCATCGCGGTGCAAAACCTGGTGCGCTGCATCCAGCGCTGCGATCTGGAACTGGCGGGGATTGCGTCGTCGGCCTATGCCTCGGGGTTTTCGGCACTGGTCGAGGACGAGCAGGAGCTGGGTGCTGCCTGTATCGACATGGGCGGCGGTTCCACTTCGATCTCGGTCTTTATGAAGAAGCATATGATCTACGCCGACGCGGTGCGTCTGGGTGGCGATCACATCACCAGCGACATTTCGATGGGGCTGGGGGTGCCGCTGACCAACGCGGAGCGGATCAAGACCTTTTGCGGCGGGGTGCATGCCACCGGAGCCGACGACCGCGACATGATCGATATCGGCGGTGACACCGGCGATTGGGAACATGACCGGCGCACTGTCAGCCGCGCCGAGCTGATCGGCATCATGCGGCCCCGCGTCGAAGAAATCCTGGAAGAGGTGCGGGCACGGCTGGATGCGGCGGGTTTCGAATATCTCCCCAGCCAGCAGATCGTGCTGACCGGCGGCTCCAGCCAGATCATGGGGCTGGACGGGCTGGCCAGCCGTATCCTGGGCCAGCAGGTGCGTCTGGGGCGGCCCTTGCGCGTTCACGGCCTGCCGCAATCGGCGACCGGGCCGGGCTTTGCCTCAGCCGTGGGGCTGTGCCTGTTTGCGGCCCATCCGCAGGACGAATGGTGGGACTTCGAGATGCCCGCCAGCCGTCATCCGGCGGGCACTTTGGGCCGTGCTGTGCGCTGGTTCCGGGACAACTGGTAAGCCGCTTTTCAATTCTGCCAGACGGGTCAAACAGGGCGTGACAGCGCCGGCAGGACCCGTTAGGTTGTTCTTAACGTCCGCGGCAAACGCGGCGATTCAGCAGGCCGGGCAGTGGCCAGCCACGTATCAGGAAAGATGTCTTCTGCAGAAGTGATTTTGCGGAGGCTGCAGCTGTGTTGTGTGTGGCTTGTGCTGGATCCCCCATATCTGCTAGGGACGGCGAAATACCGCGGTTTAGACCTCAGAATGAGGCCGTATTTTGTGGCACATTGTGCTTTTTGGGATGACGAAACTCCCTCTGCGCGGTAGGATTATGGTGAATAGCACAGGAAAAAGCCCTTTGCGGGAAGGGCGGGTAACACAGGCGGTATGAGCATGACGTTGAATCTTTCGATGCCCGGGCAAGAAGAGTTAAAGCCGAAGATCACGGTATTTGGTGTCGGCGGGGCCGGCGGCAACGCCGTCAACAACATGATTGCCAAGGAATTGGACGGCGTTGAATTCGTCGTGGCCAACACCGACGCGCAGGCGCTGCAGCAGGCCTCGGCCAAGAGCCGCATCCAGCTGGGTGTGAAGGTGACCGAAGGACTGGGCGCAGGCGCCCGTCCGCAGGTGGGCTCGGCTGCGGCTGAGGAAAGCATTGAGCAGATCGTCGACCATCTGGCCGGCGCGCATATGTGCTTTATCACTGCCGGCATGGGCGGCGGCACCGGCACCGGTGCGGCGCCGATCATTGCGCAGGCTGCGCGGGAACTGGGCGTTCTGACCGTCGGCGTTGTCACCAAGCCGTTCCAGTTCGAAGGCCTTAAGCGGATGCGCCAGGCTGAGGCAGGTGTCGAAAGCCTGCAGAAGGTTGTCGATACGCTGATCATCATTCCGAACCAGAACTTGTTCCGCCTGGCCAACGAGAAGACCACTTTCACCGAGGCGTTCTCGATGGCGGATGATGTGCTGTATCAGGGTGTCAAAGGCGTGACTGACCTGATGGTGCGCCCGGGCCTGATCAACCTTGACTTTGCCGACGTCCGCGCGGTGATGGACGAGATGGGCAAGGCGATGATGGGCACCGGCGAGGGCGAGGGCGAGGACCGCGCGGTCCAGGCTGCCGAAAAGGCGATTGCCAACCCGCTGCTGGACGAAATCAGCCTGCGCGGCGCGCGCGGCGTGCTGATCAACATCACCGGCTCGCACGATTTGACCCTGTTTGAACTGGACGAGGCCGCCAACCGTATCCGCGAGGAAGTGGATCCGGATGCCAACATCATTGTCGGCTCGACCCTGGACACCGGCATGGAAGGCAAGATGCGGGTCTCCGTTGTTGCCACCGGTATCGACGCGGTGGATGTGAACACCGAAATGCCGGTGCCGCGCCGTCCGATGTCGGCACCGCTGCGCCAGACTGTCAGTGTCGAAGACACCCGTCCGGCGCCGTTGGAGCTGGAAACCCCGGTTGCCCAGCCCGCAGTTGCAGCCGCAGCCCCGGAGCCTGTTCAACCCGAAGCTGCCCCGCAGTTGGAAGAGCCTTCGCTGTTCGAAGAGATGAACGCGCAGCAGGCCGCCGCGCAGGAGCAGGCTGAAGACATTTTTGAAGAGCCGGAACTGGTGGACAACGACGGCCTGCCGCCGCCGGCCTATCAGCCGCAGGTTCCGGAATTCCGTCCGCAGGCAACAGCAGCCGAGCCGCAGCCCGATGCTTTTGTGGCGCCGCGGGCACCGGCTCCGGGCACCCCGTCGCCGCAAGCGCTGGAGCGTCTGCAGGCGGCAGCGCAGCGGGTCCAGCAGCCGCGTGCGGCGGCGGCCCCGGCCGCACCGGCACCGCAGCAGCAACAGCAGCAGAATGCACAGCAGCAGCCCGACGGGCAGCGCCGCTTTGGGCTGAATTCCCTGATCCACCGGATGACCGGCACAGCCGACGCTCCGGCAGGCAAACAGCCGCCGCAGGCCGCACGCCAGCAGCCGGCCATGCAGGCTCCGGCCGCCGCAGCCCAGCAGCAACCGGTGCAGGCGCAGCAGCATGACCCGGACCAGGAACGCATCGAAATCCCCGCATTCCTGCGCCGCCAAGCAAACTGACGGATCACAAAACAGATTGCAAAAGCCGCCTTCGGGCGGCTTTTTATTTTTGCATTTCAGCCAATTGCGCGATTTTGAGCGGTGTTTTGCTTATCTGTTACAGCCATGTTTCAATCCGTTACAAAGATTGAGTTGTAGGTTTTTTTGCAAAACCTTAACTCTCGTTCGCAACACGGTCCCATGAGGCCGGAAACAGTGGAACGAGGCGCAACGTGCAGAATACGCTCAAAGCATCGGTAGCATTTGAAGGGCCCGGCCTGCATTCCGGCCAGCCTGCACGCATGGTCCTGATCCCGGCTCCGGCAGGGCATGGCATCGTCTTCAAGCGCACCGACATTGCATTGGGCAACACCCTGGTTCCGGCGCTCTGGGACCTGGTTGAGCGCAGCCCGCTGTGCACCCGGCTGATCAACACCTCCGGCGTCAGCGTTTCCACCGTGGAACACATCATGGCCGCATTGGCCGGTTGCGGCGTGCACAACGCGCTGATCGAAATCGACGGGCCGGAAGTGCCGATCGTTGACGGCTCCTCGGCACCGTTTGTGCGCGGCATCATGCAATACGGCGTACGCCGGCTGGGCGTGCCGATCATGGCATATGAAGTACTGAAGCCGGTGACGGTGGAGAAGGACGGCGCCCGTGCCACTCTGCTGCCCAGCGACCGGCTGAGCATTGAATTCCATATCGACTTTGCCGAGGCCGCCATCGGCCGTCAGAGCAAGGTTCTGGATATGCGCAACGGCAGCTTTGCACGCGAGCTGTGCGACAGCCGCACCTTCTGCCGTCAGGCAGACGTGGAAGCGATGCAGGCCAATGGTCTCGCCCTGGGCGGTGTGCCGGGCGAAAACGCCGTTGTGTTTGACGGAGAACGGGTTGAGAGCGGCGCAGGCCTGCGTCATTCGGATGAGCCTGTGCGCCACAAGATGCTGGATGCCCTTGGGGATCTGGCACTGGCTGGGGGGCCGATCTTGGGGCGGTATGTTGGCGAGCGCGCGGGGCATGCGCTGACCAACACATTGCTGCGTGCCCTGTTTGCGGAGCCGGGCGCGGTCCGGGCCGTCGCCTGCGATGCAGCGATGACCGCGCGGCTGCCGGGGCAGGGTCTGATCTGGTCGGAAATCCCGGCCGAACAGCGGCGCGTGGCATAAGGCAAAAAACCAGGAACGAGCGGCAGACTGGCCCGGGGCGTGAGTGTCCCGGGTCTTTTCCTGTGCTGAGGGCGGCAGAAGGGAGCAGGAACAGCAGGGCGGACTTGACCATTGCCCGCTTTCTCTGCCATGTGAACGCGGAAGTGGCGAAAGGCGTTTTGCACGCCATTTGAATGTGCTAGAGACGGCATAACCGGGGCGGACACCCGTAAGTTAAAGACGGTGAGGTTAGGCACTATGAACGGCATCAGGGCGGGAGCCAAAACCCTCGGCGCGGTCCTTCTGATGGCGGCCCTTGCGGGCTGCGGCGGAGACGGCGGCGCGGTCAAGAAAGGCGAGTCGCTGGAAGCCTTCACGCCCGAGCAGATCTATGGGCGCGGCGAGTTTGAGCTGGCCCAGAAACAGCCCAAGGACGCGGCCTATTACTTTTCCGAGATCGAACGCCTGTACCCCTATTCTGAATGGGCCAAGCAGGCGGTGATCATGCAGGCCTTTGCCTATCACAGCACCAAGGATTACGAGAACAGCCGCGCAGCCGCGCAGCGGTTCATCGATTTCTACCCGGCGGATGAAGATGCGGCTTATGCCCAGTATCTGCTTGCCCTCAGCTATTATGACCAGATCGACGAAGTCGGCCGCGACCAGGGCCTGACTTTCCAGGCGCTGCAGGCGCTGCGCACGGTGATCGAGGTCTATCCCGACAGCGAATATGCCACCTCGGCGATCCTGAAATTCGACCTGGCCTTTGACCATCTGGCGGGCAAGGAAATGGAGATCGGCCGCTATTATCTGCGCCGGGGCCATTACACGTCGGCCATCAACCGGTTCCGGGTGGTGGTCGAGGATTTCCAGACCACCAGCCACACAGCCGAAGCGCTGCACCGGCTGGTTGAGGGGTATTTGTCGCTGGGCCTGACCGACGAGGCGCAGACTGCGGGTGCCATTCTGGGCCATAACTTCCAGTCCACCGAATGGTATGACAGCAGCTATAAGCTGCTGACTGCAAACGGGCTTAAAATGCGGGACCGCGGCAATAACTGGCTGAGCCAGATCTACCGTCAGACGGTCAAAGGGCAGTGGTTGTAACGGCTGCTGCTGCACGGAGGCGGGGCTATGCTGCGCGCGCTTGATATCCGGGATATCCTGATCATTGATCATCTGGAGCTGAACTTTCAGCCCGGTCTCAATGTGCTGACCGGCGAGACCGGCGCCGGCAAATCCATTCTTCTGGACAGTCTGGGGTTTGTGCTGGGCTGGCGGGGCCGGGCCGAGCTGGTGCGCCAGGGCGCCGCGCAGGGCGAGGTTCTGGCCGAGTTCGACCTGGCCAAGGGCCACCCGGCGCATGCCATTCTGGAAGAGGCCGGCCTGCCCGGCGGCGAAACGCTGATCCTGCGCCGGGTGAACACGGCGGAGGGGCGCAAGACCGCTTGGGTCAACGACCGGCGCTGCTCGGGCGAGGTGCTGCGGGCGCTGTCTGAAACCCTGGTGGAGCTGCACGGCCAGCATGACGACCGGGGGCTGCTGAATCCGCGCGGGCATATGGCGCTGCTGGATCAATATGCCAATGTGCAGGGGCTGCTGGCCGCGGTGCGGGCGGCCTGGACCGGCGCGGCCAAGGCGCGCAAGACCGTCGGGGCCACGCGGGCGGCATTAGATGCGGTGCGGGCCGAGGAGGAGTTCCTGCGCCATGCGGTGGGCGAGCTGGACAAGCTGGACCCGCAACCGGGCGAAGACGATGCATTGGACACCCGCCGCCGTCAGATGCAGGCGGCAGAGCGCATCCGCGGTGACATCACCCGCGCCCATTCCCTGCTGAGCGACGGTGCCGAGGGGGCCTTGGGTGAAGCACAGCGCTGGCTTGAGGGTGTTGCCAGCCAGGAAAGCGATACCGGGCTGGAGGAACCGCTGGCGGCCCTTAGCCGCGCGATGATCGAGCTGGGCGATGCCCAGGACGGGGTTGAGCGGGTGCTGGGCTATCTGGAATTCAATCCGGGTGAGCTGGAGGACTGCGAAGAACGGCTTTTTGCCATTCGCGGCCTGGCGCGCAAGCATGATGTGCAGGCGGATGAGCTGGCCGGCTATGCCGAAACCCTGCGCAGCAAGCTGGCGGCACTGGATGCCGGCGATCAGGACTTGGCCGATCAGGAGGCCGCATTGAAGGCCGCCGAGGCGGCCTATACCCAAGCCGCAGAACAACTGAGTGCCGCCCGCCGGGAAAGCGCTGCGGCGCTGGATCAGGCGGTGATGGCGGAACTGGCGCCGCTCAAGATGGAACGGGCGGTGTTTGAAACCCGCATTTCCAGCTGCGCACCGGGGCCCGAGGGCATTGACGCGGTGGCCTTTACCGTTGCCACCAATCCGGGCGCCCCGGCAGGGGCCTTGAACAAGATCGCCTCGGGCGGGGAACTCAGCCGGTTTTTGCTGGCATTGAAGGTCTGCCTGCGCGGCGAGGATGTCAGCAAGACCTTGATTTTCGATGAAATTGACCGCGGTGTCGGCGGTGCGACTGCGGATGCCGTGGGCCGCCGCCTGCGCAGTCTGGCGGCCAGCGGCCAGGTGCTGGTGGTGACCCATTCGCCGCAAGTGGCAGCGCTTGGCGGCCATCACTGGCAGGTGCGCAAACAGGTGGTGGACGGCATGACCCTGTCGCAGGTGGTGCCGCTGGCCGATACTGCGCGGGTGGATGAGCTTGCCCGTATGGTGTCGGGTGATACTATCACCGAAGAAGCCCGCGCTGCCGCCCGTGCATTGCTGGCCGGGTGACCAGCCGGATTACTGCGGCCGGAAAACTGTTGCGGGTGAGGGTTCTTTAACTGGCTTATGACAGTTGTAGGCTATTAAATAAGAAAAGACCCGCTGACAGGTTATGGTAGAAGAAATCCGTTCATCGCTTTCCTCAATTTCTGTGCAATGGCTGGCTGGCCTGAAAGACATCTGGCGGGTGCTGCGCCATCGCGGCCCCAGCCAGTTCCAGTTCTGGCTGATCGCCCTGCTGATCGGCGTCGCTGCCGGTTTTGCCGCGCTATTCTTCCGCAAGGGGATCTCGGCATTGCAGGCCTGGGTCTATGGCGCGCCGGATCTTGATTATCTGCATTCCCATGCGCAAGAGCTTCCCTGGTATGCGCTGGTCGCCATTGCCGCCGGCGGCGGGCTGGTGGTCGGCCTGATCCTGGACCGTTTTACGCCGGACGGGCGGGTGCGCTCGGTTGCGGATGTGATCGAAGGCGCCGCACTGCATGACGGCAGGGTCGAGCACAAAGAGGGGCTGGCCTCGGCGCTGGCGTCTTTCATTACGCTGTCCACTGGCGGATCCACGGGCCGGGAAGGGCCGGTGGTGCATATGGCGGGGGTGATCTCCACCTGGGTCAGCAACCGGATCAACGCTGATGGCATTACCGGGCGCGATTTGCTCGGTTGCGCTGTGGCGGCGGGCGTCTCTGCCAGTTTCAACGCGCCGATTGCTGGTGCGCTGTTTGCGATGGAGGTGGTGCTGCGGCATTTCTCGGTCAACGCCTTTGCGCCGATCGTGGTGGCCTCGGTTGCCGGAACAGTGATCAACCGGCTGGAGTACGGCGATGTCACCGAATTCACCCTGAACACCCCCGGTGCGCTGCAGTTCTATGTGGAGCTGCCGGCCTTTCTGATCCTGGGCCTGATTTGCGGCCTGGTGGCGGTGGCGCTGATGAGGGCGATCTTCTTTGCCGACAAAGTGGGCAACACTGTGCAAGAGCGGCTGCATCTGCCGCGCTGGCTGCGGCCTGCGGTCTCCGGCGCGATGCTGGGGGTGATTGCTGTCTGGTATCCGCATATCATCGGTGTCGGTTATGAAACCACCGTGCTGGCGCTGACCGGCGGGCTGCTGCTGGGGCAGGCGGTGATTTTCACCGCAGTCAAAACCGCCGCCGTGGCGATCACCATGGGCGGACGTATGGGCGGCGGGGTGTTTTCGCCGTCGCTGATGATCGGCGCGCTGACCGGCCTGGCCTTTGGCTTGATCGCAACTGCGGTGCTGCCGGATGTGTCAGGCACCCACACCCTTTATGCCTTTGCCGGCATGGGCGCTGTTGCCGCTGCAGTGCTGGGGGCGCCGATTTCAACCACCTTGATTGTGTTTGAGCTGACCGGCGACTGGCAGATCGGCCTGGCGGTGATGGTGTCGGTGTCGATGTCCACCGCACTGGCCTCGCGGCTGGTGGACCGCTCTTTCTTCCTGACCCAGCTTGAAAAGCGCAATATTCATTGCGCCGCCGGACCGCAGGCCTATTTGCTGGCACTGATCCGCGCCGGTGCGGTGATGCGTCCGATGGGCGACGGCCGCTGTGCGCCGCTGGAGGACTGCCAGGCGCTGGTTGAGGAAGGGCTGTGCATCCGCGCCTCCGCGTCTCTGGAGGCTGCTATGCCGGTGTTCGACCGGGCGGAAGCGGCCTTTCTTCCAGTGATGATGGAGGAGGGCGGGACGGAGGAAATCATCGGCGCGCTGTACCATGTAGATGCGTTAAAGGCCTACAACCGTGCCTTGGCTGCAACCGCAGCGGAGGAGCACAGATAAGCGGGACCGGGCTGTTGTGTCTCTGATCACCGCATCCCGACCGGTGCATCCCTCGTCTGTTACGGGGAAAAACACAGATTCCGTCCCCAAATCTGTGCGATATCGGTGACACGTAAAGGTAAAGTTAAAAACCCCATTGCCCTGCAATGGCGCCTGAACCAACACTGTAAGCGGATTATTGCTTAGCTTACTCAAACGGTAGGGAATCATGCGCAATTTCGAAATCGGCTCGCAAGAGGCTGGTGCGAACAACAAGGCAGACGAACGGGCAAACGAACGGGCAGCGCTGGAAGCAGTGATCAACTATGCGATCCAATGCGCCCGCGAAACGGACATTCTTGGCGCAGGTGAGGCGCTGGAGGAAGCCAGGCTGAACCTCAGCCGCGCCGTTTTGGCCTGAACCTCGGTGTTTGCAGCACAATAGCTGCCCCAGCGGCTCCGGCTCCTGTTGCGAAACCGGGCCGGCTGTTGCTGCAACGGGCATCTGGCCGCGGGAACGGGTTCCCCGCAAACGTAAAACACCGGCGCCAGGGCACCGGTGGGGGATTTTTTAGGGGGCGTTCTGCTCCTGCGGCCCGGGTGCGGCGCGTTCAGTGAAACGGCCCCGCAACCCGGATAACCGGCTTAGACTTGTTCAACCTTGACAGAATCGCTCAGCACGAATGCCAGGCAGCCCTTGATTTCAGCCGCCGCTTCCTCTGGGTCTTCATAGCTCCACGCCGCGTTTTCGGTGACAGACGACTTGTTGGCGATCGAAAAATAGCTGGCCTCGCCCTTGTGCTGGCACTGGGCGGTCTTGCTGGTGCGGTCCAGGAAGGCCATGGCGATGTCTTCGCGCGGGAAATAGATGACCGGATCCATATCGCCCTCTGTCAGCTCCAAAGCATTAGAGCTTTCTCCCAGTACAGCGCCGCCGGAGCGGACGGTCCAGGTGCCTTCGGCCTTGCGGATACGGATAGTGGTCATGCGTGTTTTTCCATTCTCTTCGTGCGTGTCGTCGTTGGTTCAGTCTATGTAGCAGCCTATGTAACACCTCAGTGTCACAAGGGGGCGGTTGCGGCATCAAGCCACGCCTTTGCGGCGGGGTTGAGCAGCGGTCCGGTCTTTGCCGAAACCTCTTGGTGATAGCTGTCGAGCCAGTCTTTCTCGGCGGCTGACAGCATCGCTGTGTTCACCAGCCGCCGGTCAATGGGGGCAAAGGTGAGCGTGCGCCAGCACAGCATCTCGCGCTCGGCGTCGCTGGTGTCAAGGGCCGGGGCCTGTTCAACCACCAGAAGGTTCTCGATCCGGATGCCAAAGGCGCCTTCGCGGTAATACCCCGGCTCGTTTGACAGGATCATGCCGGGTTCCAGCGGCACGTGGCTGGTGCGGGCCAGCCGCTGCGGGCCTTCGTGCACGCTGAGGTAGGCGCCGACGCCATGGCCAAGGCCGTGGTTGAAATCCTGGCCTGCCAGCCACAGCGGCATCCGGCCGATGCATTCGATATCGCGGCCTGCCAGCCCTTTAGGCCAGCGCAGGCGGGACATGGCGATCATGCCCTGCAACACGCGGGTATAGGCGTCGCGTTCCTCGGCTCCGGGGGTGCCGATGGCGATGGTGCGGGTGATGTCGGTGGTGCCGTCGAGATACTGGCCGCCGCTGTCCAGCACCAATAGATGCCCGTCCTCCAGCCGCGTGTCGGTTTCCTCGGTCACCCGGTAGTGCATCACCGCGCCGTTCTCTCCGGTGCCTGCAATGGTCTCGAAACTGATGTCGCGCAGAGCTTGGTCTTCGCGGCGCAGGGCCTCCAGTTTCGTCACCGCGTCAATTTCGGTGATGGTGCCAGGGGGCTGCGCGTCGAGCCAGGCCAGCATTTCAACAATTGCCGCGCCATCGCGCAGATGGGCGGCGGCGCTGCCTGCAATCTCGGCTGCGTTTTTGCGCGCTTTGGGCAGGGCGCAGGGATCGCCTGCGGGCACCATCCGGCTGCCTAAGGCGTCCGCCACGATCTGCGGCACGGTGCCGGCGTCTGCGGCGACGGAGCCGTTGAGCGCCGCTGCGGCTTTGAGGAACGCTTCGGGCGGGTGCAGGGTGACGGCGCTGTCAAAATGATCCTGCAGTCCTGCCAGCTTGTCCACGGCCATGAACAGATCCACCCGCGCGTCGCTGTGCAGGATGGCAAAGCCATGCGCCACCGGGTTGCGGGCCACATCGGCGCCGCGGATGTTCAGCAGCCACATGATGCTGTCGGGCAGGGTGATCACCGCCGCCGCCTGGCCTGCACCGTGCAGGTCCTTGGCGAGACGGGTGCATTTCTCAGCAGCGCTTTCGCCTGCGTAATCAAGAGGGTGCGCGGCCACAGGCTGCATCGGCGGTGCGGGCTGGTCCTGCCAGATCCGGTCCACCAGGTTTTCGCATTGCGCCAGGGTGATGCCGCTGCCCTTCAGGTCCTGGGTCAGCGCGGTGATCTGGCCCGCGGCATGCAGCCAGGGGTCAAACCCGATCTTGCCGCCTTCGGGAAGCTGCGCCTTCAGCCAGCCGGCCAGCTGCACTTCGGGCCAGGGCACCGGGGTGAAATCCGCGGCGACCTGGCGCTTCACCTGGGTGCGGTAACGGCCGTCAATGAAGACACCGGCAATGTTTGTGAGGGCTGCACAGAAACCAGCCGAGCCGGTAAAACCGGTGAGCCAGGCAAGCCGGTCATCGCGGGGCGCAACATATTCGCCCTGATGGGCGTCGGCACGGGGCACCAGGAAACCATCCAGATCTTCGGCTGCCAGCTCCTTGCGCAGGGCCGCCAGCCGGGGCGGACCCTGTTCCGGGCGGGCGGTCACATCGAATGTCTGGAACATGGGTATCTCTCCTGCTGAAAGGCGGGGCGGATTGGGGCGGATGGCCCTGGCAGCGCAAATGAAAAGGCGCAGCAGCGGCGCGCCCCTTCTTGTCCCAAATCGCCTTGCTGCTGGCAAGCCTGACAGCATGGGTTTGCTGCAGACCTTGCGGCACAGGGCAAGCGGAGGGCTCCCGCCCGGTCTCAGGGCATTTTGGAATGCCCTTCACCCCGTTGGGCCAAGCACCGGATGCCTGGGCATCCGGTGCTTGGCCCAAAACTTTTGACGGCATCTTGATGCAGGCCAAAGGGGCGGGAGGGCGCCCCTGCCGTTGCGGTGCAGGTCAGCCGGCGCGTTTGATGCCCATCACCCGGGCGCGGGCGCGCGGGTCGCTGTCGAACAGGGCGGCCAGCTGCTCGGTCATCGCGCCGGCCAGCTGTTCCACATCGGTGATCGTGACTGCGCGTTCGTAATAGCGGGTCACATCATGGCCGATGCCGATCGCCAGCAGCTCCACCTGTTTGCGTTTCTCCACCATGGCGATCACGTCGCGCAGGTGTTTTTCCAGATAGTTCGCCGGGTTCACCGACAGCGTCGAATCATCCACCGGCGCGCCGTCGGAGATCACCATCAGGATCTTGCGGGCTTCCTGCCGGGCCGTCATCCGCCGGTGCGCCCATTCCAGCGCCTCGCCGTCGATGTTTTCCTTCAGCAGGCCCTCTTTCATCATCAGCCCCAGATTGGTGCGGGTCCGGCGCATCGGCGCATCCGCGCCCTTGTAGATGATGTGGCGCAGATCGTTAAGGCGCCCGGGCTGCTGCGGGCGGCCCTCGTTCAGCCAGCCCTCGCGCGCCAGCCCGCCTTTCCAGGCGCGGGTAGTGAAGCCAAGGACTTCGACCTTAACGTTGCAGCGTTCAAGCGTGCGCGCCAGCACATCGGCGCAGATTGCCGCGATTGAAATCGGACGCCCGCGCATCGAGCCGGAGTTGTCCAGCAGCAGCGTCACCACTGTATCGCGGAACTCAGTATCTTTTTCGCGCTTGAAGCTGAGCGGCGTGGTCGGGTTGGCGACAACACGGGCCAGGCGGCCGGCATCCAGTGTGCCCTCTTCCAGGTCAAACTCCCATGACCGGTTCTGCTGGGCCTGCAGACGGCGCTGCAGCTTGTTGGCAAGGCGGGACACCGCGCCCTTCAGCGGCTCCAGCTGCTGGTCGAGATAGGCGCGCAGGCGCTCCAGTTCGGCAGGCTCCGCCAGATCTTCGGCGGCAATTTCCTCATCATTGGCGTCCTGAAACACCTTGTAGTCCGGATCGGCCTCAGACGCAGGCGGCGGGGCGGGCGGCTCCAGCGGCGCTTCGCCGTCGGGCATTTCGGTGTCCTCGGCGAATTCATCATCCGCCATCTCGTCCATTGAGACCTGGGCCTGGCTCTCGTCCTGCTGCTGTTCCTGGGATTGCTCGGGGCTGGCGTCGGCCTGCTCGTCCTCGCTATCGTCCTGGCCGCTGCTGTCCGGATCGTCCTGCTCTTCGGCGTTATCCTCGGCCTCGTCGTTGGCGTCGTCGTCCAGCTCATCCGGGTCATCGCCAAGCTGGTCGCCATAGCCGAGGTCGGAAATCACCTGCCGCGCCAGTTTGGCGAATGCTGCCTGGTCGGCAATCGTCTCGTCCAGGTTTTCCAGCGTGCCGCCGGCCTGGGATTCGATGAAGCCGCGCCACAGCTCCATGATGTTGGAGGCGCCTTCGGGCAGCGGGCGGCCAGTGGCCAGATGGCGGATCAGATAGCCGGCCGAGGCGGCCAGCGGCGCCTCGGAGGAGGATTTCATCTGGTCATAGCCGCGGCGGATCGACTCATTGCGGATCTTCACGTCGATGTTGGAGGCGGTGCCGGGCATGTGGCGTGCGCCCATCGCCTCGCAGCGGGCGGTTTCCATCGCCTCATAGAGATCGCGGGCCATTTCGCCCTGCGGGGTATATTTGGCGTGGGTGGCATCGTCGTGGAATTTGTGCCGCAGCGCCAGCGCATCGGCAGTGCCGCGGGCCAGCAGCACTTCCTCGCGGCTCATCCGGCGCGAGACCTGCGGCAGCCGCATGGAATCGCCCGACAGCCCCGAAGGGTCCACCGTGTAGCTGACCGACAGTTCCGGGTCGTTGGCCATAACCTTGGTTGCTTCGGCCAGGGCCTTCTTGAACGGATCGGCGGGGTTGTCGTTGGGCTTCTTAGCCATTGAACGCACTCCAGATCGACACCGTCAGGAACAAAAGGGCGCATTCCCAACGCAGCCGTATCAAATGACTGTGGTGACTGCCCGTCATAGCTGACGGAGCAGTCTTCTTCCAACCAGTTTTGTCAAACAACCAGATTGCGTCAAGCGCGACCCAAATGGCTGCTGTGACGAAAAATGGCGTCACCCCAGGCTCACGCTCGCGGCGCTTTCCGGCAGCTCTTCGTCAAAGCAGCGCTGGTAGAACTCGGCCACGGTCTGGCGCTCCAGCTCGTCGCATTTGTTCAGGAACGACAGCCGGAAGGCATAGCCTACGTTGCGGAAGATCTCGACGTTCTGGGCCCAGTTGATCACGGTCCGCGGCGACATCACGGTCGACAGATCGCCGTTCATGAAGGCGGTGCGGGTGAGGTCGGCAACGGTGACCATCTGGCTGATGGTCTTGCGGCCTTCGGCGGTGTTGTAATGCGGCGCCTTGGACAGGATGATTGCAGCTTCGGCATCATGGCTCAGGTAGTTCAGGGTCGAGACCAGCGACCAGCGGTCCATCTGGGCCTGGTTGATCTGCTGGGTGCCGTGATAAAGCCCGGTGGTGTCGCCCAGGCCAACGGTGTTGGCGGTGGCAAACAGGCGGAAGAACGGGTTCGGAGTGATGATCTCGTTCTGGTCCAAAAGGGTCAGCTTGCCGTCATGCTCCAGCACCCGCTGGATCACAAACATCACGTCGGCGCGGCCCGCGTCATATTCGTCGAACACAATCGCAACCGGGTTGCGCAGCGCCCAGGGCAGGATGCCTTCGTGGAATTCGGTCACCTGTTTGCCGTCGCGCAGCTTGATCGCGTCCTTGCCAATGAGGTCGATCCGGGAGATGTGGCTGTCGAGGTTCACCCGAACAGAGGGCCAGTTCAGGCGCGCCGCGACCTGTTCGATGTGGGTCGATTTACCGGTGCCGTGGTAGCCCTGGATCATCACGCGGCGGTTGTGGCTGAAACCTGCCAGGATCGCCAGCGTGGTTTCCGGATCAAACTTGTAGGTGGGGTCCACTGCCGGCACCCGGTCCGAGGTCTCGGCAAAGCCCTTGACGGTCATGTCGGTGTCGATCCCGAACACATCGCGCACCGAAACTGTTTCGGTCGGTTTCGCATCCATATCCACAAAGCCGTCGGTCATCGCAGTCGATCCTTATCCCTCATCCCTGCTGTCAGGGGTCAATTCGCGGGATTGGTGCCTGATCTGGCGGGCAAGGGCAAGGGAAAGTAACGCCAGAAACCAGCTGAGACTGCGATTGTTCCGGATCTGGACTGGGGCAAAGGGCGGGCGGGCAGTGCCCCATCTGACGCACAGCGCCCCCAGCCGGGCAGCGGGGGGCGCGTTTTGCCGGCTCTTGCTGAGCTTTGGGGGGTAGGCTGCGGCCGGCACATCTTTGGGTAGCCGGTCGTGGCAGCACACGTCAAAGAAATAAAGAGTCTATCTTAACGTTTCGGCGAAAGACCGCCCATAGCAGCCTGGCCTGAGGCGGTTTCCCGTGACAGGGGCCGCGGGCCGGCCGGTGCAGGGCGTCAGGCGGCCAGGGCCTGCGGGGTGAACTCCAGCCCGGTCAGCAGGGTGATTTCGCGCCGCATCCCGTCGCCGAGGTTTTCTGGCCTCGCATAGGCCAGGCAGATTTTGTCGAAAGCGCGGCAGCTGGCTGGCATCGTGCTGGTGACGCCGGCAGATGCGAACAGCGGGCTGGATTTGGCTTGGCCGACGGTGTTCTGCAAGGCGGCTTGTGGTCCTTCCAGGATGAAATGCACCTGTTCACCGCTGCGGATCATCATGCCGGTGGCGCCGGCATCGCGGAAGGCCGGGCGGTTCCGGCTGATGAATTCGGCGATCTGCTGATGGCTGGAACCTTCGGTCAACCGGGCGGTGAGTGTGAGGCGGTGCATTGGCTGTCTCCTGTTGGGGCGGGTGCCGCTGAGGCTGCTGGCATAAGCGGATTTGGTGAAATCAATTTACGCAGGAAATGCCCGCTCCGCCTGCCTGCAGAAGGATAGAAACCCCGCTGCGGCGGCCGCAAAAGCGCGGCCGCCTGACCCAAAGGATAGCTGCCTGACCCTTGGCGCCTGCCATGCCGCGGCTTGGGGCCGCCTTCGGCAAAAAAAGAGCGGCCCCAGGCCGCTCTTTGCGCATCCGTTTTCCGGCTGCCTATTTAAAGCTTTTGCTGTCCTTGATCTGGTCCCAGGCCCACATGACTTCTTGCAGCTGCTCTTCCTGGCTGCGGTCGCCGCCGTTGATGTCGGGGTGCAGCACCTTGATCAGCTTCTTATAGGACTTGCGGATATCGGCCTTGGTCCAGTCGTCCTTGGCTTCCAGGATCTCGATCGCGCGGCGCTCGGTGGGCGGCAGGCGGCGGCCCGCCTTGGCAGCCCGGCCGGGGTTCTGCGTTGCGTTGACACCAAGCACCTGATGCGGGTCCTCGATGCCGAGACGGGCCCAGGCGCGGGCCTCGGGGTCGCCTATCGGCTTGGTCTCGCGCTCCCAGACCTTGTCCTTGGACTGCTGCGCGTTCAGCTCGGCCTCGGTGGTGCCTTCAAAGAAGTTCCAGCCATTGTTGTATTCGCGCACGTGCTCCTGGCAGAACCAGTAGAAATCATCCAGCACATCCGGCGCTTTGGGCGCGCGGAACTTGCCGGCTTCTTCGCAACCGTCCTTGTCGCACTGGCGGACGGAGGTTTCGGACGCGCCGGTGGCGGCCCGGCGTCCGCGCGGATTCTTCTTTTTGGCTGAGCGGATGGACATATCAAAGCCAAAGGGATCGGACTTGCTCATGGGGGCGCACCTTCTAGACGCATCTGTTCGACTCGGAGGCAGCAGTTTAGTCTAAGGTGCGCCAGATAGAAGGGGGCGCGCCGAAAAAATTATGGGGATGAGCGGAAAATGAACGTGAAGAAAGAGATGGAAGCAGCGCTGCAGGCGGCCTTTGCCCCCAGCGCGCTGGAGGTGGTGAACGAAAGCCATAAACATGCAGGCCATGCCGGCGACGATGGCTCGGGCGAGAGCCATTTTGCGGTGATGATCCGCGCCGGCGCGTTTGAGGGGATGAACCGGGTGGCGCAGCACCGCGCGGTGCATAAGGCGCTGGGAGGTATCGTGCCGCGCATTCACGCGCTGGCGCTGGATATCGGGGTCTAGGCACCAGGGCGCGGGAGGATCAGTTCTCCCCGTCGCCTTTCTGTTCGGCGCGTTTCTTCAGCGCGGCAGTCATGCCTGCAACCGGGCTGAGTTCCTCGACACCGTCATCAGACTGCATCCTGGCGGCGCCGGGACCGGGCACCTGGGTTGCCTCCGGCGGCGCTTCCGGATCGCCGGCCGCCGCGGTGAGCGGTGGTGTGTGCGGCTCGGAATGGCGGAACTCGACTGAGGGGGCAGCGGGTTCCTTGCGGCCTGGTGCGGGTGATTCTGCCGGCTGTTCCGCGGCCAGCGCCCGGCGGAACACCATCACATTGCGCCAGTTGGTGGTGGAGCCGGTGAGGCCCGACCGCTCCTCGCTTGGCAGCAGTTCGGCGCGCTGGAATTCCCAGCCGCCGGCCGCCATTTCATTCAGCAGATTCTCGATCGAATTGGCAAAGCGTGCCTCCGGGGTCTTGACCCCTTTCGCCTTGGTGCCCTTGGCCGGGGCGGGGACAACTTTGTATTCGTAGGCTTGCATTTGCTTTACTCTTCCTGCTTGAGGGCTTGTAACAAGCAATTTGGAGCGGGCCAAGACAGGTAATTGGCTTGATGACGCGGGGCGGCCTGCCGGCACGCAATCTTTGATGTGCTAGCGGAAGGTCGTGAAGCCGCCCAGTGGGTTCTGTTAAGACCTCTTCGGGGCAAAAATAAAGGGGCGCCAGCGGCGCCCCATTTAAAAACTGCGTCCGGAACGGATCAGCCGCCCAGTTTCTGTGCCACCAGCTTGTTCACGGCAGCCGGGTTGGCTTTGCCGCCAGTGGCTTTCATCACCTGGCCGACAAACCAACCCGCCAGTTTCGGGTTCACCTTGGCCTTTTCCACCTGCGCGGGGTTGGCGGCGATGATTTCGTCCAGGGCGGTTTCAATCGCGCCGGTGTCGGTCACCTGCTTCATGCCGCGCTCTTCAACGATCTGCGCCGGGTCGCCGCCTGTCGTGTAGACGATCTCGAACAGGTCCTTGGCGATCTTGCCGGAGATGGCGTCCGAGGAAATCAGATCGATGATACCGCCGAGCTGCGCCGGAGAAACCGGCGAATCGCTGATGGCGTGATCTTCTTTCTTGAGGCGGCCGAACAATTCGTTGATCACCCAGTTGGCCGCCAGCTTGCCGTTGCGGCCATTGGCGGTTTCTTCAAAGTAGGCCGCGGCCTCGACCTCGGCGGTTAGTACCGACGCGTCATAATCCGATAGGCTGAAGTCTTTGATAAAGCGTGCCTTCTTCTCGTCCGGCAGTTCCGGCAGATTGGCGGCGATGTCATCGACCCAGGCTTGTTCGATTTCCAGCGGCAGCAGGTCGGGGTCGGGGAAATAGCGGTAGTCATGCGCTTCTTCCTTGGACCGCATAGAGCGGGTTTCGCCCTTGTCCGGATCATAGAGCCGGGTTTCCTGGTCGATTTTGCCGCCTGCCTCGATGATGGCGATCTGGCGGCGCGCCTCGACTTCGATGGCCTGCTGGATGAAGCGCATGGAGTTCATGTTCTTGATCTCGCAGCGGGTGCCGAGATGATCGAAATCCTGGGTTTCCTGGTATTTCTCATACTGGCCCGGCAGGCAGACCGATACGTTGACGTCGGCGCGCAGGTTGCCGTTCTGCATGTTGCCGTCACAGGTGCCCAGATACTGCATGATCTGGCGCAGCTTGGCGATATAGGCGGCGGCTTCTTCGGGGCCGCGGATGTCGGGGCGGGAGACGATCTCCATCAGGCAGACACCGGTCCGGTTCAGGTCGACAAAGGACATGTTGGGGTCCATGTCGTGGATCGACTTGCCCGCGTCCTGTTCCATATGGATGCGCTCGACCCGCACGTTGCGCGCGGTGCCGTCGCCCAGTTCCACCAGCACTTCGCCCTCGCCCACAATGGGGTGGTAGAGCTGGGAAATCTGGTAGCCCTGCGGCAGGTCGGGGTAGAAGTAATTCTTGCGGTCAAAGGCCGACCACAGGTTGATGCCGGCCTTCAGGCCCAGGCCGGTGCGCACCGCCTGTTCAATGCAGTATTCGTTGATCACCGGCAGCATGCCGGGCATCGCCGCGTCCACAAAGGCCACGTTGGAGTTTGGCTCAGCGCCGAACTTGGTGGAGGCGCCGGAGAACAGCTTGGAATTGGAGCTGACCTGGGCGTGCACCTCCATGCCGATGACCAGTTCCCAGTCATGCTTGGCGCCCGCGATCACCTTGGGCTTGGGGAGTTCATATGTCAGGTCGAGCATGGTTTTCCGCCGTATCCGAATGTCCAATGTTGGCAAGGGTTCTAGGCTTGTGCGGGGCAAGGAGCAAGAGGGCAATGGGCACTTGGCGCGGGCTAAAAGACCGGGCCGCGCCCGCCCCTCCCGTCAAACCGCAGGTTTGCCTCTGGCAAAGGGGAGGGCGCATTCGAAGCCTCTCAGGTTTGGGCGCGGCCCTCCGCCGGAGGCGAAACAATCGCTTGGCGGTGCCCGCCAGCGCGGCTAAGAAAGATGCCCGAGCAGAATTTCAGGAGGCCGCATTGGACACATCCGCCCGCATCAGCCAGACTATCGCCGCAGAAATCGGCGCCGCATCGAAACAGGTGAACGCCGCGGTTTCGCTGCTGGACGAGGGCGCAACGGTGCCCTTTGTCGCGCGCTACCGGAAAGAGGCGACGGGCGGGCTGGATGATACCCAGCTGCGCACCTTGGCGGAACGGCTGGAATATCTGCGCGAGCTGGAAAAGCGGCGGGCGGCGATCTTCGACTCGATCAAGGGGCAGGACAAGCTGACTGAAGGCCTGGCGGCCTCGATCGCGAAGGCAGAGACCAAGGCGCAGCTGGAGGATATCTATCTGCCCTACAAGCCCAAGCGGCGCACCAAGGCAATGATTGCGCGCGAAAACGGGCTGGAGCCGCTGGCCGATGCTATTCTGGCGGACCGGAATGCTGACCCGGAACAGCTGGCCGGCGGGTATGTGACCGAGATGGTGGCAACGGTGAAGGATGCGCTGAACGGGGCGCGGGACATTCTGACAGAGCGTCTGACGGAAAAGGCGCATCTGCTGGGGCGGTTGCGGGAGTTCCTGCAGCGGGAGGCGGTGCTGACTGCCAAGGTGATCGAAGGCAAGGAACAGGAAGGCGCCAAGTTTTCGGACTACTTTGCCCACACCGAGCGCTGGGCGGATGTTCCGTCACACCGGGCACTGGCGATGCTGCGCGGCTCAAATGAAGGTGTGCTGACGCTGGATGTGGGGCCGGAGCCGGAGGAAGGCGCGGCCAGGGCCGAGGCCATGGTCGCAGCGGAGCTGGGCGCGGGCGGCAACGGTCCGGGGGATATCTGGCTGCGCAAGGTGGCGGGCTGGACCTGGCGGGTGAAGCTGTCGCTGTCGATGATGCTGGAACTGATGGGCGATCTGCGGGGGCGGGCGCAGGAGGATGCCATTCAGGTGTTTGCGCGCAACCTGAAGGATTTGCTGTTTGCAGCGCCAGCCGGTGCGCGGCCGACCCTCGGGCTGGACCCGGGCATCCGCACCGGCGTCAAGGCGGCGGTGGTTGATGCTACGGGCAAACTGGTGGCCACCGAAACGTTGTACCCGTTTCAGCCGAAGAATGATCTGCGCGGCGCGCAAGTGTCCATCGTCAAGCTGATCGCCGAGCATGGCGTCGAGCTGATCGCCATCGGCAACGGCACCGCAAGCCGTGAGACCGAGCGGATGGTGGCGGAGGTGCTGAACCATCTGCCCGCGAAGGTAAAGGCGCCGACCAAGGTGGTGGTCAGTGAGGCGGGGGCCTCGGTTTATTCGGCCTCGGAACTGGCAGCGCGGGAATTTCCGGATCTGGATGTGAGTTTGCGCGGCGCGGTGTCGATCGCGCGGCGCCTGCAGGATCCGCTGGCGGAGCTGGTGAAGATCGAACCCAAAAGTATTGGCGTGGGCCAGTATCAGCACGATGTTGACCAGCACAAACTTTCGAAATCGCTGGAGGCGGTGATCGAGGATGTGGTGAACGGGGTCGGGGTGGATCTCAACATGGCCTCGGCGCCGCTGCTGGCGCATGTTTCGGGTCTTGGCCCCGGCTTGGCGGAGGCGATTGTGGCGCACCGCGATGTGAATGGGGCGTTCATGTCCCGCAAGGAGTTGCTGAAGGTGGCGCGGCTCGGCCCCAAGGCGTTTGAGCAATGTGCGGGCTTCTTGCGCATCCGCGATGGCAAGGAACCGCTGGATGCGTCCTCGGTCCACCCTGAGGCCTATGATGTGGCGCGCAAGGTGGTTGCGGCCTGCGGGCGCGATATCCGCCAGATCATGGGTGATGAGAACGCCTTGAAAGGGCTGCGGGCAGAGGATTTCGTCAGCGACAGATTTGGTCTGCCCACCGTGCGGGACATTTTGCAGGAGCTGGAGAAGCCGGGCCGCGACCCGCGTCCTTCTTTTGTGACGGCGTCCTTCAAAGACGGGGTGGAGCAGATCACCGACCTGAAACCGGGCATGGTGCTGGAAGGCACAGTGACAAATGTGGCAGCCTTTGGCGCCTTTGTTGACATTGGCGTGCATCAGGACGGGCTGGTGCATGTCAGCCAGCTGGCGGACCGCTTTGTGAAGGACCCGCATGAGGTTGTGAAGACCGGTCAGGTGGTCAAGGTGACGGTCACCGAGGTCGATGTGCCGCGCAAGCGGATTGGACTGACCATGCGCAAGGATGGCGGTGCTTCGGCCAAGGAGGACCGCAACGCGCGCGGTCCGTCCAAGGGCGCGGGACCGCGACGGGGTGGCACGCCTGTCGGCGCAAAAGGCAAAACCTCTGCCAGCCCCAAGGGCAGCCCGGCCAAGGGGCAGGGCACAGGCGCGCTGGGCGCGGCGCTGATGGATGCCTTCAAGAAAACTTAGCAAAGGGGGCCATGGCCCCGCCTTTTCCGTGATGCCGGCCAGTTACGCCGGGCTGACTTGCAGGCCCCGGCCGGTAAAGGCGATGTGTTGCCCGCCTTCGATCTCTTCGCGGAATTGCCCGGCGATGGCAGCAAGCGCACCGGCATGGCCACGGGCGGCAAAGCGGCTGACAGAGCGGATGCGGGCACTGTTGTCAAAGCCTTCGGCCGCATGCGCCCAGACCAGCGGATGCAGTTCCGTCAGGTGATCGCGGATCAGCCAGTTTGCAGCCTCGGCAATCTTCAGCCGCGGCAGGTCGGCTTGCAGAGTCTGGCCCAGACCCTTGCGCAGGGAAACCGTGCAATAGGCGGCCAGCAGGTTGATCATCTCCTGTGAGGGGTTGGCATTGACGATATCCTTCAGCCCGTCGAGGAAGAGCCGGGAGTCAACACGGGCGCAGGCCTGATCGTCGATGGCAATGGCGTCGAAATAGACCCAGGCGTAGCCGCCGGCCCCCCAGGTTTCAGCCGTGCGCGCGGCGGTGCGGCGGGCCTCCAGTTCGAGTGCCGCATAGGAGCCGGACCGGCGCGGCAGCATATGGGTGCCGAGTGTGCGCATGTGGCGGTGGTTGCCGGGAGCGAGATCGATCAGCGCGGCGAATTCATCCGCCACCCGAAGCGTCCCGGCATTGCGGCCGGCAAACAGCGCGCAGTGTGCGGCCTTCAGGAACGGGCTGTCCTGGCAATCGTTTGCAATTGGGTCCAGCAAGGCCGCGGCGCGGTCGAAATGGGCGGCGCAACGGCGCTGGTTCGCCTGCGGGGCTGCAGTTTGCCCATCGGTCCCGCGCCAGGCCCAGCCGATGTCGATATGGGCAAGGGCGACCAGCGCTGTCAAATAGGGGTCGTGGCGGTTCTCGGCCCGCAATGCTTCAAACGCCATCAGGCCGCGGATCAATGTGCGGCTGCAGGCATCCTGGTTTTCCGTCAGTGCATGTTCGGTTGCGTTTACAACATCAGCCCGGGCACCATAAGCGATGAGGTCGGCCAGCGGCAGCCCGCAACGGGCGGCGGCGCGGGATTGATCCGCTTCACCGATTTGCCGGGACAGCTCCTCCCAGCGCTCTTGACGGGCCAGAAACTGGCCGCGGTCCTGGGCCTGGATGCAATCCGGATCGCCCTTTTCGCGGCTGACCGGGATCGACAGGCTGTCTTCCAGGCGGCGGTTCAGCATTTCCTCTGCCGGAGCCGGGGACGAAACAGGAACAGGAACAGGAGTGGCGGCAGGCTTGGAGCGGTCGGAAACCAGACCTGAAATGCGGGACAGAAAATCCCGTGCCTGTCGAGAGGTTGTGAGCATTTGCGCTTCCTGATGAGTGGCAGCTTATCGTTGCTCCCAATGTCGTCAGGCATTGGGGCGCAAAGATGGCGGCACTGGGGAAGTTAACGCCTCAATGGGAACAATCGCGGGTGGCGGCAGCGGCGATGGCAGCTGATGCGCAAGTTCAAGACCAGCGCCGTCAAAACGCAGTGAAATGATGGCGTTCGGTCCTGATGCCGCGGGCCTGGAATTCGGCGTCCGCTTCGGCGTGCGGCGGGGTGGCCTCTTGCGGCAGGCGGATGCGTTTGCCGTTGCGCAGGACCAGTGTGGCGCGGACTGAGAAATCCCACCGGGTGTCAAAACGCACGCGGTCGATCTCTCCAAGCTCGGCCTTGCCGGTCAGGCCTCCGGTGAACCATTCCAATTGGTTTCCAGAAAACATGAGGCCAGACAGGGGGTTGCGGATCAGGTCCAGCAGCGCAGGAAAAACCGGCAGGGCCAGCAGGATCACCAGCCAAACGGCCGCATCCAGCAAGAGCCATAACACCAGCAGCGCCGCCACCCAGCCGCCCGTTGCCAGCATTGCGGCGGGAGATCGGCCCCGGCGGGAGAAGCTGTAATCCGCCGCCGGAGAGCGTGTTTCCGGTGTTTCAGGCATCCAGGATCCGGGTGATCATCTCATTGGTGTCCCGGCTGAGACCCGGCGCGCCGGCAATGCGGCTCATCCGGGCGCGGATCAGCGACTGGCGGCCGGCGTCATAGCGTTTCCAGGTCTGGAAGGCGGCGCACATGCGGGCAGTGGTCTGCGGGTTCAGTTTGTCCAATGCAATCAGGTTCTCTGCCAGCAGGGCATAAGCCTCGCCGCTGGCGTGATGGAAGCCCGCGTGGTTGCCCGCCAATGCGCCAAAGACGGCGCGGAAACGGTTGGGGTTCTTCATGTCGAACAGTGCATGATTGGTCAGGGCGGCTGCGGTGGCTGCGGTTTTCTGTGGTGCCGCGCAGGCGATCTGCAGCGCGAACCACTTGTCCATCACCAGCCGGTCGTCCTGCCACTGATCAAAGAAGGCCTGAGATTGGGCATCGCCCTTTTCAGCCTTCATCAGCGCGGCGAGGGCGGTGTATTGCTGGGTCATGTTGTCCGCAGCTGCGTATTGGCGCGCGGCCTGTTCGCCGCCGTCCAGACGGGTGAGCAGCGACAGGATACGGCCGTTCAGGGCACGTTTCCCGGCGCTATCGGCGTCCGGCGCATAAGGGCCTTCGACCGTGGTGGCGGCATAAAGCCGGGGCAGGCTGGTTTCCAGCTGCTGCGCCAGAGTTTGGGTAAAGGTCTCAGCCGCGTCATGGATTTTCTGCGGATCGGGGGTATAGCCGCGCTCAAACAGGGTCTGGGCGATGTCGGCCTGGCTGGGCGGCGACAGTACCAGGGCGCGGAAGGCCGGGTCCTGATCGTCATCGCGCACCAGTTTTTCCAGCGCATCCAGATAGGCGCCATCGGGCGCGGCACCGTCCAGCACCATCGCCAAACGGACCTCCTTGGCCAGCGCGTTGCCTGCCTCCCAGCGGTTGAACGGGTCGGTGTCATGGGCCAGCAGGAAAGCGCGTTCGGCATTGGTGCTCTCACGCTCCAGGATTACCGGGGCGGAAAACTCGCGCAGGATCGAGGGCACCGGTTTGGCGGCGAGGCCGTCAAAGGTGAAGCTTTGCTTGGCTTCCGTCAGCTCCAGCATCTCAGTGCCGTGCAGCTCGTCGCCATTGGGCGACAACAGGCCAACCGCCATCGGGATCACCCGCGGTGCCTTGTCCGGCTGGCCCGGCGTCGGCGGCGTCGATTGCTCAAACGTTAGGGTATAGGTGCCGTCGGCGTAATCCTCGGACACTTTCACCCGCGGGGTGCCTGCCAGACTGTACCACAGTTTGAATTGCTGCAAGTCGCGGCCGGTGGCGTCCTCGAACACCTGCAGCCAGTCCTCGATGGTGCAGGCCTGGCCGTCGTGGCGCTCAAAATAGAGTTTCAGCGCCTTGTAGTAGTTCTCATCCCCTACCAGCCGCTTGAGCATGCCGATCACCTCGGCGCCTTTCTCGTAAACGGTGGCAGTGTAGAAGTTGTTGATCTCCTGGAACTCCTCGGGGCGCGGCGGATGGGCAAGGGGGCCGCCATCCTCGGGGAATTGGCGGGCGCGCAGGGTAATCACATCCTCGATCCGTTTGACCGGTTCAGAGCGCATGTCGGAAGTGAATTGAGCGTCACGGAAAACGGTCAGGCCTTCCTTCAGGCACAGTTGGAACCAGTCGCGGCAGGTGATGCGGTTCCCGGTCCAATTGTGAAAATACTCATGCGCGATAATTGCCTCAATACGTTCGAAATTTGCATCTGTGGAGGTTTCCGGCGATGCCAGGACGCAGGAGGAGTTGAAAATGTTCAACCCTTTGTTCTCCATCGCACCCATGTTGAAATCGTCCACGGCGACGATGTTGAACAGCTCCAGGTCGTACTCAAGCCCATAGACGTTCTCGTCCCATGTCATCGACTTTTTCAGTGCTTCCATGCCAAAGGCGCACTTGCCCTCATCAGGGCCGGGACGGACCCAGATGTTCAGCTCTACCTCTTTGCCGGATTTGGTGGTGAATTGGCCGGGGTGGTTGACCAGATCGCCCGCAACCAGCGCAAACAGATAGGCCGGTTTCGGCCAGGGATCGTGCCATTCAGCCCAGCCTTCGCCCGCGCCCATGGGGTTGCCGTTCGAAAGCATCACCGGCTCATCGCCCTCAATCCGGACGGTGAAGGTGGACATCACATCGGGGCGGTCGGGGTAATAGGTAATCTTGCGGAAGCCCTGGGCCTCGCACTGGGTGCAATACATGCCGCCCGACATATAAAGCCCTTCCAGCGCGGTATTGCCGGCCGGGTTGATTTCCACCTCAGCCTCCCAAGTGAAGGGAGCGCTGGGCACATCGCATTTCAGACCGCCATCTACCAGTTCCGGCGTCACTTCCTGGCCATCGATTTTGGCGGAGATCAATTTCAGCTCCTCGCCGTGCAGGAAGAACGTCTTGTCCGCCGCGTCTGGCTTGGGCGCAAAGCGGATTTTGCTGAGAACCCGGGTGGTTTCCGGCGACAGGCGGAAGGTCAGGTGAACGCTTTCAACGTCGTATCCAAAAGAGGTGTAATCTTTCAGGTAGAAGGTTTGGGGCGTGTCTTTGGCCATTCTCGCTCTCCTCGGCACTGCGTCCTTTTAAGGTGTAGAGGATAGGCAGGTGACTGCAAGCGGATTGGGGGGCCTGAAGGGCGAACTGGAAAAATCCGCAGCACTTTCTTGATAATCAAGAAATTGAGTTCGGTTTCAGAGGTAGGCTGTTTTGTTGCCGATCGGAAACTTCTCCCCTAATTAAGAGACAGCATACAGTGGTGTACCGCCCAAAGGAGCAAGTCATGAGCCGGGTCGAAAAGCAGGGAATTCAGGTCGCGCCAGAGCTGGCGGAATTCATCGAAAAGCAGGCGCTGCCGGGCACCGGGGTCGAGGCCGAGGCGTTCTGGGCGGGACTGGCGGAGCTGGTGAACGGGTTTGGCCCGGAAAACCGCGCGCTGCTGGCCAGGCGGGAAGAGATGCAGGCCAAGATCGATGCCTGGCATATTGCCAACCGGGACAAGCCTCATGACCACGAAGGGTATAAGACGTTCCTGAATGAGATCGGCTATCTGCTGCCCGAGGGCGGGGATTTTGAGATTGAAACGCAGAATGTGGATCCCGAGATTGCATCGGTGCCGGGGCCGCAGCTGGTGGTGCCGATCACCAACGCACGGTATGCGCTGAATGCAGCCAACGCTCGCTGGGGCAGCCTGTATGACGGGTTTTATGGTACCGATGCGATGGGCACCCCGGCGCCCAAGGGCGGCTATGACAAGGGCCGCGGTGCGCGGGTTGTGGCGCGGGCGCGGGTGTTCCTGGATGAGGCGTTTCCGATTGCAGGCACCAGCCACGCCGATGTGCGCCGCTATTATGTGCAGGACGGCCAGCTGCTGATTGACGACCTGCCGCTGGCGCAGCCGGAGAAGTTTGCAGGCTACCGCGGCAACCCCAAGGCGCCTGAATCCGTGCTGCTGCGCAACAACGGGCTGCATGTTGAGCTGGTCTTTGACCGCGCCCATGCGATTGGCGCGCGGGATCAGGCCGGGTTGGCGGATGTGCGGCTGGAAAGCGCGATGTCGGCGATCATGGACTGTGAGGACTCGGTCGCCTGCGTTGATGCCGAGGATAAAGTGCAGGCCTACTCCAATTGGCTGGGCTTGATGCGGGGCGATCTGGAAGCGAAGCTGGACAAGGGCGGCAAGAGTATTATCCGCCGTCTGAACCCGGATTTCGGTTTCACTGCGCCGGACGGCTCTGCGATGTCCGTAAAGGGCCGGGCGGTGCTGTGGGTGCGCAATGTCGGCCATCTGATGACCAACCCGGCGGTGCTGGATCAGGACGGCAAGGAGGCTTACGAGGGGCTGCTGGATGCGCTGATCACCGTGATGATCGCCAAGCACGACCTGAAGCGCGAGGGCGGCAACTCGGCCCATGGCTCGGTCTATGTGGTAAAGCCCAAGATGCACGGGCCGGAGGAAGTGGCATTCACTGACCGGATCTTCGGCAAGGTCGAGGATATTCTGGGCTTGCCGCGCCACACCGTGAAGATCGGCATCATGGACGAAGAGCGCCGCACCTCGGTGAACCTCAAGGAATGCATCCGTGCGGCCAAGCACCGGGTGGCGTTTATCAACACCGGCTTCCTCGACCGCACTGGGGATGAGATCCACACCTCGATGGAGGCGGGGCCGTTTTCGCGCAAAGATTTCATCAAACGCAAGGGCTGGATCGGCGCCTATGAGAACCTGAATGTGGATATCGGCCTGGAGTGCGGGCTGAGCGGCAAGGCGCAGATCGGCAAGGGCATGTGGGCGATGCCCGACATGATGGCGGCAATGCTGGAACAGAAGATCGAACACCCGAAATCCGGCGCCAACTGTGCCTGGGTGCCAAGCCCGACCGCCGCGACCCTGCATGCGTTGCATTACCACAAGGTGGATGTGTTCGCAGTGCAGGAGCGGCTTATGGCCGGCGGCCGCCGCGCCCATGTTGATGGCATCCTGGAAATCCCGCTGGCGACTTACCGCAAATGGACACCGCGCCAGATCGCGCGTGAGGTGGAAAACAATGCGCAGGGCATCCTGGGCTACGTGGTGCGCTGGGTCGATCAGGGGGTGGGATGCTCCAAGGTGCCCGACATCAACGACGTCGGCCTGATGGAGGACCGTGCCACCTGCCGGATTTCCGCCCAGCATATCACCAATTGGCTGCATCATGGTGTTGTCACTGAAGACGAGGTGATGGGCTCCCTCCGCAAGATGGCCAAAGTGGTGGATGAGCAGAACCGCGGCGACAACACCTATCGCGCGATGGCGCCTGGGTTCGACACCATCGCCTTCCAGGCGGCCTGCGATCTGGTGTTCAAGGGCCGGGTGCAGCCTTCCGGCTATACCGAGCCTGTTCTGCACGCCCGGCGGCTGGAGCTGAAGGCGCAGGAAGCTGCTAGCTGACCGCGGCAAACTGACCGGATGAAACAGTTTCCCTTCAATGAGGGGTAGTCAAAGGGGGCCTTTTGGCCTCCTTTTCTGTTCCGTGACGTCACGCGAACGGAAGGAAAGACACCCATGGCTGACATTTCACTGGATCAGGCGCGCGCAATCATCCGTGCGGCCTTGGGCAAAGGGCTTGAGATGGGGCTGAAGCCGCTGTCGGTGGTGGTGCTGGATGCGGGCGGCCATGTGCAGGCGTTCGAGCGCGAGGACGGCGCCGCGCCGGGCCGGTTCCCCATTGCCCATGGCAAGGCCTATGGCTCGGTCATGCTGGGCATGGCCGGCAGCGCCCAGATGGCCCGGGCAGAGGCGCAGGCCTATTTCATGGCGGCGGTGAACGGCGTTTACGGCGGCCAGGTGGTGCCGGTGCCGGGCGGGGTGCTGGTGCGCGGCACGGACGGTACTGTGATCGGCGCGGTTGGCGTTACCGGCGACAGCTCGGACAATGATGCCGTCGCGGCCATGGCCGGTATCGAGGCGGCGGGTTTGCAGGGCGAGATCTGACTTCGCAGGGACATTCCGCAGCGTTGTGCGCGGCTGAACAGCCTGTTGCGCCGTGCTCCCCGTTGATGTGGCGCCCGCAGGGGGATAGGTTCTTCTTTATACAGCACAAGAAGAGCGGAATATGGCGCGACCCAAAGTTGGCATCATCGGAAATTCCTACCTGATCAACGATCAGTACCCTGTTCACGCGGGCGGAACCATGAATTCCGAGGCGATCGCCGAAGTGGCGGGTTGCATGCCGCTGATGATCCCTTCGGACCCCCGTTTTGTGACGGTTGAGGAGTTGCTGGAGAGTTTTGACGGCTTCTTGCTGACAGGCGGCCGCCCGAATGTGCACCCGCATGAATACGGCGAGGCCGAGACCGAAGCGCATGGTGCCTTTGACCGGGCGCGTGATGCGATCACTTTGCCGCTGATCCGCGCCTGTGTTGACCGCGGCCAGCCGTTTCTGGGCATCTGCCGCGGCTTTCAGGAGGTCAATGTTGCGATGGGCGGCACGCTGCACCCGGAAATCCGCGATCTGCCGGGGCGGATGAACCACCGGATGCCGCCGGATGGCACGCTGGAAGAGAAATTTGCCCTGCGCCACACGGTGAAATTCAGCTCCGGCGGAGTGTTCCACCGCTTGTTCGGGGCCGAAGAAGTCATGACCAACACGCTGCACGGGCAGGGGATCAAACGCCCGGGCACCCGCGTGGTGATTGACGGGCAGGCGCCCGATGGCACACCCGAAGCAGTCTATATCAAGGACGCAGCCGGGTTTACGATGTCTGTGCAGTGGCACCCGGAATGGGATGCGGCCAGCGATCCGGTGTCGCGCCCGCTGTTCGAGGCGTTCGGCGATGCGGTCAGGGCCTGGGCGGCTGGCAGGGCGCAGGCTGGTTTGCAGCGGTCAGCGTAAAAGGTTCGAATATGGCAATTAATATGCGGCTTGAGACCGCTGGCAGGCCAGTTTCCTGCAGAATCAGGCAATTCAGAGCAGGTGATGCAGCGGCGCTGGCGGATGTTTTTGCATCCGCTGTTCATGGAATTGCCAGCCGGTTTTATTCGCCTGCGCAAATCCGCGCATGGTGCCCGGAGGCGCCGTCAAGTGAAGCTTTCCTGCGGAAACTGTCTGATGGCCGGGCAGTCTGGGTGGCGGCGGATGACGCAGATGTGCCGGTGGCTTTCATTGATCTTGAAGCAGACGGCCATATCGACATGCTGTTCTGCCACCCCCGTGCGGCGGGGCAGGGCGTTGCGGCGATGCTCTACGGCAAATTGGAAGAGGCTGCGCTGCGTCAGGGGATCGGGCTGTTGTATGCCGAGGCGAGCGAAGCGGCGCGCGGCTTTTTCGAACGGGCGGGATTTGCCTTGGATAAGCGGTGCGAATTTGAGCGTGGCGGCGTGAAAATTCACAACTACCGGATGGTCAAGATCCTGGACTAGGCGAAGAGCCTGCGGCCCGCCCCGCGCGGCAGGCCGCAAACCGTTTCAGACCAGCAGATCAAACGCGTGCATCAGAGGCAGGCGACGCGCGCGTTTGCCGGTGAGGTCGAACAGCGCGTTGGCCAGCGCCGGCGCCGCTGGCGGGGTGCCGGGCTCGCCGGCGCCGCCCATATGGGCCTGGGTTTCCAGCACCTTCACTTCGGTCTTGGGCATCGTGTGCATGCGCAGGGCGTCATAGTCCGGGAAGTTGCCCTGTTCGGCGGCGCCATCGGCAAAGGTGATCTCGCCAAAGCAGGCCGCCGACAGCCCGTATGCCATGCCGCCGAACATTTGGGCCTTGACGATTTCCGGGTCGATCACCTGGCCCATGTCGCAGGCAATCCAGGCCTTGGCGATGCGGATGCTGCCGTCTTCCTCCGCCACCTCGATCACCTCGGCCACCGGCGTGCCGAAGCTGTAGCACAGGGCAACGCCGCGTCCCACGCCATCGGGTGTTTTGCCGGTCCAGCCGGACATCTCCCTGACCGCCTCCAGCACGCCGGCGGCAGGCGCCCATTCGCGGCGGGCAAGGTCCAGGCGGAATTCCAGCGGGTCGGTCCCAGCCGCATGGGCCATCTCATCCATGAAGCTTTCGACGAAAAAGGCGTTGAAGCTGTTGCCGACCGAGCGCCAGAAGCCAACCGGGATCTGCACGTCCGAAACATGCCCGGCCATACGGTAATTCGGGATCGCGTATGGGGAGTTGAAGAACCCCTCGACATGCACCTTGTCCGGGCCTGCGGGCGTGAAATCCGCCAGCCGTTTCATCGCCTGTTCGACGGGCGAGGCCGCTGCAACTTTGCCATCCATCAGCACCGCCGTGCCATCCTTTACCGCGCCGCGCATCCGGGCCATGGCGCCGGGGCGGTACATGTCGTGCCGCATGTCCTCTTCGCGGCTCCACGTCAGCTGCACCGGCACGCCGGGCATGTCCTTGGCGATGCGGGTGGCGAACACTGCATAGTCGAACTCGACCCGTCGCCCGAATCCGCCGCCCAGATAGGTGGTGCGGATGTCCACCTGTTCGGCGTCCAGCCCGGCCTCTGCCGCACATTTCGACTGGGTGAACGTGGGCATCTGGTTGCCGCACCAGACGGTCAGCCTGCCATCCTCCAGCAGGGCGGTGGCATTCATCGGCTCCATTGTGGCATGGGCCAGGTAGGGCACCTGGTAGTCTGCCGTCAGTTCAGTTGCGCCTGCGGGCAGCTGATCCGCATCGCCGTCATCGCGCAGCACCGAGTTCGGAGCGTCGTCAAAGGCCGCGGCGATGCGGGCGAAGATCTGATCGGTTTCCGGCGGATAGGGGGCGTCTTCCCAGTCTACCTCGATGGCATCCACCGCCTGCATGGCGAGCCATGTATTGCTGGCCACCACTGCGACGCCGGTGCCCATGCTGATCACCTTTTCCACACCGGGCAAGGACATGGCCGCTGCGGCGTCAAAGCCTGCCATGCCGCCGCCCTGGCGCGGGTTCATGCGCAATGCGGCAAACTTCATCCCCGGCAGCCGCACGTCGATGCCGAATTCGGCGGTGCCGGTGGATTTTTCCGCCATGTCGATCCGGGGCTGGGATTTGCCGACCAGCCGCCAGTCGCTGCGCGGGCGCAGATCGGCCTCCACTGGGTCCAGCTTGGCGGCCTCCATGGCCAGATCGCTGTAGAGGATCTGCGTGCCATCCGGTGCAATCACCGCCCCCTTGGCGGTGGAGAACTGGCTGCGGCTGAGGCCCAGCCGGTCCGCTGCCGCCTGTTTCAGCGTCTCGCGGGCTGTTGCGCCGGCCTGACGCATCCGCGTGAAGCCGTCCTTCATCGAGGTGGAGCCGCCGGTGCCATGCAGGTTCAGCACCTTGCCGAGATGCCCCAGGGCCTCGCCGATTGAATGTTTGAAGTTGCTGGTATCATAACCCTTGCCCGGCAGCGCATCCGCCATGAAGGCCGAGTTGTAATAGGCTTTGGCGGCAGGCCCGTGCAGCACCCGCACCTGATCCAGCTCCACATCCAGCTCTTCCGCGATCAGCGCCGCCCAGCTGGTTTTCACCCCCTGGCCCATTTCGGCGCGCGGGGCAAATAGGGTGATGCCGTTCTGATCAATCAGCACAAACGGGTTCAGTGCAGCTTCGCCGTCGCCCGGTTGCAGCGGGTTAGGGGCAGGGCGGCTGACGTAATAGGCGCCAAAGGCAACGCCTCCGACGATAGCGGCAGAGCCGATGAGGAAAGTCCGACGGGCGATTTTTGCGATGCTGGCCATGGGATTACGCCTCCTGCATCTGTTTTGCGGCGGAATGGATCGCGGCCCGGATACGCGGATAGGTGCCGCAGCGGCAGAGGTTGCCCTGCATCGCCTCGTCAATCTCGGCGTCTGATGGGGCCGGGTTTTCCGCCAAAAGGCTGGCGGCCTGCATGATCTGGCCGGACTGGCAATAGCCGCATTGCGCTACCTGATGCTTAACCCAGGCCTGCTGGATTGCCGCCATTGCTTCGGGCGTACCAAGGCCCTCGATCGTTGTCACTTCACCCCAAACGTCGGACAGCGCTACCTGGCAGGAGCGCACCGCCGCGCCATCAATATGCACGGTGCAGGCGCCGCAGGCGGCGACGCCGCAACCGAATTTGGTGCCGGTGAGGCCAACCTCATCGCGCAGAACCCACAGGAGGGGCACGTTATCCGGCAGGTCCACTTGATGTGTCTTTCCGTTGATGCGCAGGTCTGTTGGCATGGCGGAGGCTCCCTTGCTGTTCTCTGACAAAGTGTACTTATTTCGTCAGGTCGTCAATTGACATTTTTCAAAGAGAATGTCAGAAGCAAAAACATGAACATGGCAGGCATTGATCCAAAACAGCAGGTAATCCTGGGCGCCGCATGGGCGGCGTTCTCTACCTATGGGTTCCGCAAGACTTCGATGGATGACATTGCCAAGAGTGCGGGCATGTCGCGGCCGGCGCTGTACTTGCATTTCAAGAACAAAGAGGCGATTTTCCGGGCGCTTGTGGCTGGGTATTACGGCAATGCTGCGGAAAATGTCCGGGCCGGGCTGGCCTCCAAAGGAACCCTGGCCAAGCGCCTGCTGGCGGCGTTTGAAGCCCAGGGCGGTGAAGCGATTGAGTCGATGATGGCCTCACCGCATGGGATGGAGCTGTTCGAGGCCAGCAAGAACGTTGCCGGAGAGGTCATCGACCAGGGCGAGGCCGCGCTGCGCGCGATGTACGCAGAATGGCTGGAGGCGGAAGCCAGGGCCGGGCGGGCAGTGCTGACCGGAGACCCTGCTGAAATTGCCCGGACGGTCTGCGCCTCGTTGAAGGGGATCAAGCATACCGCCGATGATTAT
Source organism: Leisingera sp. M658 (assembly GCF_025144145.1). Lineage (NCBI taxonomy): Bacteria > Pseudomonadati > Pseudomonadota > Alphaproteobacteria > Rhodobacterales > Roseobacteraceae > Leisingera > Leisingera sp. M658. The sequence goes on along the minus strand of NZ_CP083546.1, from coordinate 2,666,264 downwards.
TCCGCCTATCAGTCCGGTGTGCGCCAGCTGGCGGCGCTGTTCGGGGCCGGGCTGGCGCCGCGCTGACGGGCGGGCCGGATGCACCGGCCCGCGCGCGCATCAAAGCTCGGTGCGCAGGTGCCAGAGTTCCGGGAACAATTCCACTTCCAGCATCCGTTTCAGATAGCTGACGCCGCCGGTGCCGCCGGTGCCGCGCTTGAAACCGATGACGCGCTCCACCGTGGTTACATGGTTGAAGCGCCAGCGGCGGAAATAATCCTCGAAATCCACCAGCTTCTCGGCCAGTTCATACAGCTCCCAATGTGTTTCGGTGTCGCGGTAGACCTCGGTCCAGGCAGCCTGTACGGCGTCATGCGGCACATACGCCCCGGCCAGATCCCGGTTCAGCACTTCGTCCGGTAGCGGGAAGCTGCGCGCCAGCGCCTTCAGCGCCACGTCATAGAGCGACGGCTGCGCCAGCTCTGCCTCCAGCAGCGCCAGGATGTCCGGGCGATGCGAATGGGGGCGCAGCATCGCCTTGTTGCGGTTGCCCAGCATAAATTCGATCTGCCGGTACTGGTGCGACTGGAAGCCGGAGCTTTGGCCCAGCTCGTCCCGGAACGCGGTGTAGTCCGAGGGTGTCATGGTACGCAGCACGTCCCAGGCAGAGTTCAGCTGCTCAAAAATGCGCGCCACACGGGCCAGCATCTTGAAGGCCTGATGCGCCTTGTCGCCCAGCAGCCGTTCGCGGGCGGCGGTCAGTTCGTGAATGGCCAGCCGCATCCACAGTTCCGAGGTCTGGTGCTGAATGATGAACAGCATCTCGTCATGGGTATTGGTCCATGTTTTCTGCGCGTTCAGCAGCATGTCCAGCGACAGGTAGTCACCGTAGGACATACGCCCGTCAAAGGACATCTGCGCACCATCGTCGGCGGGATCATAGGGTTTTGTCATCGGAGTCTTTCCTTTTCCTAAGTGTATCACGGTTCAGGGAAAGGAAGGGTTTCTCCGGTTCAGGGTGCCGCATTGGGCCAGCCGTCGCCACAGCGCGACCCAGCCCGCCGGGCGGCAGAGCGGCAGATGGTATGAGCGGGCGGTTCGCATCAGGTGACCGCGTTGCGCACTTTGTATTCGGCACGGTCCCACAGGGCGTTGTTCATGACATCGGCAATGATCTGGGCCGCGGCGCGCACGTCGCCTTCGTCGATGTACAGCGGGGTGAAGCCAAAGCGCATGATATCGGGTGCGCGGAAATCGCCGATCACGCCGCGGCCGATCAGCGCCTGCATGGCGGCATAGCCGTAAGTGAATTTGAACGACACCTGGCTTCCGCGGAAGGCGGGATCACGCGGCGAGGCCAGTTCCAGCTGCGGGCAGGTTTTTTCCACCTCAGCGATGAACAGATCGCACAGCGCGATGGATTTGGCGCGCACGGTTTCCATGTCCGCCATGTCCCAGATATCCATTGCCGCCTCCAGCGCGGTCAGTTGCAGGATCGGCGGAGTGCCGACGCGCATCCGGTCGATGCCGCTGCCGGGCCGGTAATCGAGGTCAAAGGCAAAAGGCGCTTCGTGCCCCAGCCAGCCGGACAGCGCCGGGCGGGCGGTCTCTGCATGGCGCGGGGAGACATAGATGAAGGCCGGCGCGCCGGGGCCGCCATTAAGGTATTTGTAGCTGCAGCCAACCGCAAAATCGGCGTGGCAACCCGCCAGATCCACGGGAACAGCACCGGCTGAGTGGGCCAGATCCCAGACCGTCAGCACGCCGTTGGCATGGGCTTTTTCGGTCAGCGCCTTCATGTCGTGCTTGCGGCCGGTGCGGTAATCAACCTCGGTGATCATCAGCACCGCAATCTCTTCGGTGATGTTTTCCTCTACTGCTTCCGGGTCGACCACCCGCAGCTCATAGTCGGGTCCCAGCGATTTCAGCAGCCCGCCCGCCATATAGAGGTCAGTCGGGAAGTTGCCGTTATCCGACAGCACCACCTTGCGGCCCGGGTTCAGCTCCAGTGCCGAGGCAACGGCCTGATAGACCTTGATCGACAGCGTGTCGCCCATCACCACATGGCCCGGCTCCGCCCCGATCAGCCGCCCGATGCGGTCTCCCAGCGCCTTGGGTTTGTCCATCCAGCCGGCCTTGTTCCAGCCGGTGATCAGCATCTGCCCCCATTCGTCCTGCATCATCGTGCCAACACGGTCTTTGGCAGCGCGGGGCAGGGGACCCAGCGAGTTGCCATCCAGATAGATCATGCCTTCCGGCAAGTCGAACATCGCCTTGGTCGCTGCAAAATCGGTCATCGGGGCCTCGCGTCAGGTGGGTATTTCAAGCTTAAAGCTTTGCGTTTTGCTATCGTATCCATTCCTTTCTGTCCAGAGGCCGGTTGCCTGCGTCAGCCCTGACCCGCGGCAGGCTGGGGATCGGGAATGCCGAACTCAGCCCGTTTGCGTTTGGACAATCCTGCTGTGACCATCTGGTAGGACAGGGTGATCTGTTCCTGCAGCTCTGCATCTGACAGGCCGGGGGCTTCAAAATGCTGTAACCACTTCATTCCGCGTGATGCCAAATAGGGTGCCGGACGGACGCCGGGACGTTCCTGCAGCACCTCATAGGCGATGTCGCCGGCCTTGAAGGTGAAGGCATCCTTGCCATCGGCCCAGCCGCAGACCGCAAACAGCTTGCCGCCTGCTTTCCAGACGTCGGAATTCCCCCATTGGACCACATGTTCAGCGGCGGGGAAGGTGGCGCAGAATTTGTTGAATTCCTTGCGGTCCATCAGGTCTGCCCTCCTGAAATCTCGATGCACTGGCCATTGATGGATCCCGACCCCGGTCCGCACAACCAAAGCGCCGCGGCGGCGACTTCGCCGGGTTCGATCAACCGCTTGTGGCGGTTGGCGTTGACCATCACGTCCAGCGCTTCCACCGCGCTCATCCCGGCGCGCTGGGCGATTGATGTGATGTTGCGCTCGACAATCGGCGTGTCCACGTATCCAGGGCATAGCGCGTTGAAGGTGAAGGGCGTGCCCAGATAATCCTCGCTTAGCGCGCGGGTGAGGCCGATCATCCCGTGTTTGCTGGCGGTGTAGCAGGCGGCGCCTTTCAGTCCCCGCAACCCGGCGATAGATGACACCGTGATGACCCGGCCCCAATCGGTCTGCCGCATCGACTGAAAACACTCGCGGATGGTCAAAAAGGCACCGTCAAGGTTGGTCGCCATCATGTTGCGCCAGAACTCCATCGTGGTCTTGTGCAGCGCCGCCCCCTCGGCAACGCCGGTATTGGCCACGCAGATCTGTATAGGGCCGCGCGCCTCAACCGCGGCGGCAATCCTGGCTGCCACGTCCTCCTCGCTGCGCACATCCATGGCCAGCGGATGCAGGTTCTCCGTTGCGGCTTCCTCCAGAACCTCCTGCCGCCGTCCGGTGATGGTGACTTGGGCCCCTTGCGCTGCCAGCCCTTGGGCAATGGCCAGCCCGATCCCGGTACCGCCGCCGGTCACCAGTGCGTGTTTGCCAGTCAATGTCATGAACGTCCGGCCTCCCTGTTTTGCGGCACAGCCTATCCGGGCAGAACGCTCTGGCAAGCCCGCCGTGCCGTCACGCCGCATGGGTCTGGCGTTTACAGTTATATTCACATGTGTGAATGTTGCGGAAAACGTTCAGGGAGATACCAATGAAAGCCTTTGCCGCCGCTGCCTGCGCAGCCCTGCTGATGCCCTTTGCCGCGCAGGCAAGCGAAGACATCGCCGACCAATACCCCCAGTCCGAACTCTACTCCAAACCGGTGGAGGTCATCCCGCATGTGTTCTCCGCCATCGGCGCCACGGCCCCGCCGACCTATGAGAATGCAGGCCACAACAACAACCTGTCCTTCATCGTGACCGGCGAAGGCGTGGTGGTGGTGAATGCCGGCGCCTCGGACGCGCTGGCCAAGGCGCTGCATCAGGAAATCAAGCATGTGACCGATCAGCCCGTGGTGCTGGTGATCAATGAAAACGGCCAGGGCCATGCCATGCTGGGCAATGGTTACTGGCGCGATCAGGGCGTGGATGTGCTGGCCCATGCCGAGGCAATTGCGGAAACGCGGGAAAACAGCGACATGATCCTGCAGCGCATGCGCGGCTACAACAAGGACCGGGCAGGGGAAACCCGTGTTGAACATGCCAATCTGGCTTTCGAGGACCGCTATAGCCTCACGCTTGGCGGGGTGGAGATGCAAATTCTGCACCTGGGCCCGGCGCATGATCCCGGTGACATCCAGGTTTGGATTCCCGCGTGGAACCTGATGATCGCCGGCGACATCGCCTTTCACGAACGGATGCTGCCGGTCTTTCCGCACACCTGCACCAAATGCTGGGTTGAGACCTGGCAGGACAAGCTGGAACCGCTCAACCCCGCCTATGTCATCCCGGGCCATGGCCACCCGACCAATTTGCCGCAGCTTCGCCGCTATACCCTCGATTATCTGATGGACCTGCGGGCCAAGGTCGGCGCCCATATCGAGGACGGCGGAGACCTCGCCAGCGCCTACTATGTGGATCAGGAGCAATGGAAGAGGTTGGACACATTCGAGGAGCTGGCTACCAAAAATGCAGGCCGGGTGTTCGAGGAAATGGAATGGGAATAAGCCCCTCCGCTTCAGTACACATAAATATACGTAGGCTTTCGGGCGAAACTATGCAGGATCATGCCGCAAGCCGGAACAGATTCGTCGTTTCTGCGGCATCGGGGGCAATTTGTCCTTTTCTGATAGTCCCGCCCGAACTGGTCTGGACGAGCAAGCCGGATAAGGAAAGATTGCCCGAAATGCATATGAATTCAGGACATATTCTGCAAAAGAGCAGGGCGTGATGCGGTGGCTGGATGTGCCACCCGTCTGGCTGGCAGGCTTCGTCCTGACGGCCTGGCTGCAGTCGGCTCATGCCGCATTCGGGCTTTCTTTCGGGGGGGCATGGGCCGGGTTCCTGGGTGGTATTCTGCTGGGCGGCGGCCTTTTACTGGCCTTGCTCGCCATCACCGAGATGCGGCGGCAAAAAACCACAGTCATTCCGCACCAGACGCCCAGCCGGCTGGTGCAATCGGGGATTTTCAGCCGCAGCCGCAACCCGATCTATCTGGGCGATGTTCTGATCCTCGCGGGCCTTGTGTTGTGGTTTGACGCAGTGCTGACGCTGCCGCTGATCCCCATTTTCCTGTGGGTGCTGGAAAAGCGGTTTGTCATTCCCGAAGAAGACAGGTTGCGCCGGACCTTCCGGGCGGACTGGGCCCGCTATGAGAAAAAGGTGCGCCGCTGGATCTGATCGGAACGCGGCATTGCAGCATGACTTTGCGGCAATGCAGCAAAATCCTTGCGCAATAATCTTGCGCATAGTAAAGAAAATCATTGTGATCCGTACCTAGACATTGCTGGCACGGGCAAGACGAGGGGGACCCATAAGGTGAAAATAGGGACACCAAAAGAAACATTTGCGGGCGAGAACCGGGTCGGTATGACGCCGGACTCTGCCAAGCAGCTGCAGAAACTCGGTTACGATTGCGCGATCGAAGCCGGGGCCGGTGCGGCTGCAGGTTTTTCCGACGCAGTCTATGAGGCGGCGGGCGTTGAGATCATCAAGACACCGGCGGCGCTGTGGAAAGCATCCGATATCGTCGCCAAGGTGCGCCAGCCGGATGCAACCGAGCTGAAGCGCCTGACCAAGGGCAAGACGCTGATCTCCTTCTTCAACCCGGCTGGGAACGAAGAGGGCATGGAGCTGGCCAAATCCAAGGGCGCCAATGTGATCGCCATGGAAATGGTGCCGCGGATCTCCCGCGCGCAGAAGATGGATGCGCTGTCGTCAATGGCGAATATCGCGGGCTACCGCGCGGTCATTGAAGCGGGCAACAACTTCGGCCGCTTCTTTACCGGCCAGATTACGGCGGCGGGCAAGGTGCCCCCGGCCAAGGTTCTGGTGGTCGGCGCTGGCGTTGCCGGTCTGGCAGCCATCGGCACCTCAACTTCGCTTGGCGCAATCACCCTGGCCTTTGACGTGCGCCCGGAAGTCGCCGAGCAGGTCGAGAGCATGGGCGCCGAATTTGTCTATCTCGATTTCGAGGAAGCCCAGCAGGACGGCGCTGCCACCGGCGGCTACGCCTCAGTCTCCTCGCCGGAATTCCGCGAAGCACAGCTGGCCAAGTTCCGCGAGCTGGCGCCGGAGGTGGACATCGTCATCACCACCGCGCTGATCCCCAACCGCGAAGCGCCGGAGCTGTGGACCGAGGATATGGTCGCGGCGATGAAGCCCGGCTCGGTTATTGTCGATCTGGCGGCGGAAAAGGGCGGCAACTGCAAGCTGACGGTGGCAGACGAGAAGATCGTGACGGACAATGGCGTCACCATCATCGGCTACACCGATTTCCCCTCCCGGATGGCGGCGCAGGCCTCGACGCTCTATGCCACCAACATCCGCCATATGATGACAGATCTGACACCGGAAAAGGACGGCCAGGTCAATCACGACATGGAGGACGACGTGATCCGCGGCGCCACCGTGGCCTTTGCGGGCGAGATCACCTTCCCGCCGCCACCGCCGAAGGTGCAGGCAATTGCGGCCAAGCCCAAGGAAGTTGTGCCGGAGCTGACGCCGGAAGAAAAACGCGCGCAGGAGGTTGCGGCCTTCAAGGCGCAGACCAAAAGCCAGGTGTCGCTGCTGGCAGGCGGCGGCGCGCTCTTGCTGCTGGTCGGCCTCTTTGCGCCGGTCAGCTTCATGCAGCATTTCATCGTCTTTGCGCTGGCCTGTTTCGTGGGTTTCCAGGTGATCTGGGGCGTTGCGCATTCCCTGCACACGCCGCTGATGGCGGTGACCAACGCGATCTCCTCGATCATTATCCTCGGTGCCCTGATGCAGATCGGATCCGGCAGCTGGCTGGTGATCCTGCTGGCGGCGCTTTCGGTCTTCATGGCCGGGATCAACATCTTCGGCGGCTTCCTCGTCACCCGGCGCATGCTTGCCATGTTCCAGAAATCTTAAGGAGAGGCCGGACTTATGGAATACGGTTTCACCACCGCCGCCTATGTTGTTGCGGCTGTTCTCTTCATCCTGTCCTTGGGCGGCCTCTCCAACCAGGAAAGCGCCAAACGCGCGGTCTGGTACGGCATTGCCGGCATGGGGTTGGCAGTTTTTGCCACAATTATCGGCCCCGGTTCCGGCCTGTGGCTGCTGTCGCTGCTGCTGATTGCCGGCGGCGGCCTCATCGGCACCTATGTCGCCAAGAAGGTCCAGATGACCGAGATGCCGCAGCTGGTTGCGGCGATGCACTCGCTGGTCGGCCTGGCCGCGGTGTTTGTCGGCTTTATCGCCCACTTCGAGATCGGCAATGTGGCAGCAGCCACCAGCACCGATGACTTGGGAACTTTTGCCAAGCTGATTGCCAAGAAAACCCCGGCCGAGATCGCCTTTTTGCGGGTTGAGCTGTTCCTCGGCATCTTCATCGGCGCGATCACCTTCACCGGCTCGGTTGTCGCCTTTGGCAAGCTGGCGGGCAAGCTCACCTCGGCGGCCACCAAACTGCCGGGTGGCCATATGCTGAACGCCGGCGCCGCAGGCATCTCCTTCCTCAGCCTGATCTGGTACTTCAACACGGGCGGCTTCTTCCCGCTGTTCCTGATGACCCTGGCGGCGCTGTTCATCGGCTATCACCTGATCATGGGCATCGGCGGCGCCGACATGCCGGTGGTGGTCTCGATGCTGAACAGCTACTCGGGCTGGGCGGCGGCGGCGATCGGCTTCTCGCTGGGCAATGACCTCTTGATCGTGGTCGGCGCGCTGGTGGGCTCTTCGGGTGCGATCCTCAGCTACATCATGTGCAAGGCGATGAACCGCTCGTTTGTCAGTGTGATCCTGGGCGGCTTCGGCGGCACCGCGGGCCCGGCGATGGAGATCGACGGCGAGCAGATCGCCATCGACGCCGACGGCGTGGCGGCAGCGCTGGACGAGGCCGACTCTGTGGTGATCATTCCTGGCTACGGCATGGCCGTGGCGCAGGCGCAGCAGAACGTGGCTGAACTGACCCGCCGTCTGCGCGCCAAAGGCAAGACCGTCCGTTTTGCGATCCACCCGGTCGCAGGCCGCCTTCCGGGCCACATGAACGTGCTCTTGGCCGAAGCGAAAGTTCCTTACGACATCGTTCTGGAAATGGACGAGATCAACGAGGACTTCCCCGAGACTGATGTAGCCATCGTCATCGGCTCCAACGACATCGTCAACCCGGCGGCGCAGGAGGATCCCAATTCGCCGATCGCCGGCATGCCGGTGCTGGAGTGCTGGAAGGCGAAACAGGTCTTTGTCTCCAAACGCGGCCAGGGCACCGGCTACTCCGGCATCGAAAACCCGCTGTTCTTCAAGGAAAACACCCGCATGTTCTATGGCGACGCAAAAGCAAGCCTGGATAATTTGCTGACCATGATCAGCTAAGAGAACAGATAACCTGTAAAAGGCGCTCCAAACGGGGCGCCTTTTTTCTGAGCTGCTTCTTTCTGGTCCAAAATACTCCGGGGGAGGCCGCAGGCCGGGGGCAGAGCCCCCTGTGATGGCTTCTGCATACCACGGCATTCAGATAACATATTGAAATAACAGCGTTCTTTACATACATTTCCTCAGGCTTTATGGTCCGCGGCATTGCCCGGGAGACCCCAATGCCCCTGATCCAGGACCACCCTTTACGTTATCAGCTCACCAATGAGCTGCACGCACGGCCCTTCCCGGCCATGTCCAGCCCCTGCACAGTGGTTTACCTGGCGGTAAAACAGCCGCAGGAAGCCGAGCATCGCGACAGGCAGCAGGACGTCCAGCATCTGACGGACCTTCTGGACCGCCATGGCGCAGCGCATCCTCAGCCGGGGGCGACGCATCACACGGCGCAGATCGGGCGCCACATGGTCAAATGGGAGCAGCATACGGAATTCGTCAGCTACACGGTTTACCGGGACGGCGTCAGCACGCGGGCCTTTGATCCGGCGGACTTTGATGTCTTCCCCGAAGACTGGCTGGCACAGGCGCCGGGGCAGCGGATTACCTCAGCACTGATCCGGGTGGTGCCGCGCGCCGCTCCGGCCAGGCTGAAGGCAACCCTGCACGACTGGTTTGTGCCGGAAAGCCTGGCGGTGTCGCCGGTGCTGGATGACAGCGCCGTGGTGGCTGGGGACTTTCGCATTGATCCCGCCGGGCACATGCGGTTTGCCGTGCTGCCGGGCGCGGGAACCGGAAGCCAGCGCATCGGCCGGATTGTGCAGCGGCTGTGCGAGATCGAGACCTACCGGGCAATGGCGATGCTGGGCTTTTCCCGCGCCCGCGGCCTGACACCAACCATCAGTGCGCTGGATACGCATCTCAGCGAGATGATGGTGGAGATGACCAGCGGTACCGTGCCTGCCGAACAGACACTGTCACAGCTGCTGACAGTGTCCGCAGAACTGGAGGCAATGGCCGCCCGCTCTGCCTTCCGCTTTGGTGCAACGGGGGCTTATGAGGCTTTGGTCAATCAGCGCGTCAGCCTGCTGCGCGAAGGCCGCCACGAGGGTTTTCAGACGCTGGCTGAATTCATGCTGCGGCGGTTTGAGCCGGCCATGCGCACGGTGAAATCGGCAGAGAAACGGCTGGAGACGCTGGCCAACCGTGCGCGCCGGGCAGGGGAGCTGCTGCGGACCCGGGTGGATGTGGAACGCTCGGCGCAGAATCAGGCGCTGCTTGCCAGTATGGACCGCCGCGCCGATCTCGCGCTGCGTTTGCAGCACACGGTCGAGGGACTGTCAGTGGTGGCGGTCAGCTATTACGCGGTCTCGCTGGTGTCCGATTTCTTCCTGCCGCTTGCCGAACGCTACGGACTGAACAAGAAGCTGCTGATTGCGGCGGTCACTCTGCCGGTTGTTGGTTTGGTGTGGCTGGGGATCCAGCGGATTCGGAAGAAGCTGCATTAAGCAGGGCATTCATGCCGATGCCGCCAAGCGCGATAAAGGCCAGCGCCAGCACAGCGGCTATGCTGAGCGTGGGGATGCCGGCCAGCCCCGCACCCACCGTGCAACCGCCTGCCAATACTCCGCCGGTTCCCATCAGCACGGCGCCGGTCAGATAGCGGCCTGTTTGGCGCGGGCTTTCAAAGCTTTGCCATTGGAAGCTGCCGCTCAGCAGCGCCGCCGCCAGGGCGCCCAGCAGCACACCGCCGATCAGACCCGGCCCAAAGCCGGCAGGAATGGAGCTGGAGGCGATCACAAAGAACAATGTGTCCGCAGCCGGAGAGGTGAACGACAGGCTCTCCATTGCGATCGGGTCGAATTCGTCAAACAGCACAAAGCCGGTGCCAACCCAAGCCAGGGGCACCAGCAAGCCGATCAAGGCGCCGCCGCCCAGTGTCAGCAAGCGATTTCCCGAACGCAGCGCAACCGCCAGCGCGGCAGTGGCGATCATCGCGCTCCACAACAGCGGGCCGCCGGGCAGGGCGGCCAGCGAAACCTGCTCCCCCAAGGGCAGCGTCACCGAACCAAGCGCGGTTCGAAGCGGCGCCAGAACGCCCTTGAGCGTGGCATGCGCCGTAACGGCAAAGACTGCGATCACCAGCAGTGCCCGCAAATTGCCGCTGCCTGCCAGAACTACCAGCCGCGACGCGCATCCGCGGGTCAGGATCATGCCGCCTCCGAACATCAGCCCGCCTGCGGCGATTGCCAGCAGCGGCAGATCTCCGGTTAACAACCGGTGGTCCGCAAAGCTGATCCAGCCCTGCGCCACGGCGGCTTGCGTGCCAAGGACCGCAACCGCCAAAGCCATTGCCCAGATACCTGCCGCCTGCCGCCGGTCATCGCCAGCCAAGGCCCGGCGGAAGCAGAAACGGGTCAGCTGCGCCAGCGCGCCGAACAGCACGCCGATGGCCAACGCGAACAGGACGGAAATCTCCCGTGCTGTGGTGTCTTCAAAGCCGAATGTTTCGAACATTGCGCTCTCCTGCTGCGGATTCGGAACGTTTTCCCGAAATGGCGGGTATCCACTGCATAGGCAAGCGGTGCTGGGCGTGCTCGCGGTGTCAGACCGGGACGCTTTTCCCAATTTATGCGGCTTGGGGGAAAATCGGATTTCAAGAAACCGCCGCCAGCAAAACAAACTGGCCGCTTTGGGGAAAGCGGCCAGAAGGTATGTTTTTATTTGAATGTATGCGTGTGTTGCGCCTCAGCGCCCGCGGATCCGCGGGTCCAGCGCGTCGCGCAACCCGTCGCCGAGGTAGTTCACGCTCAGCACCGTCAAAGAGATCGCCATGCCGGGCCAGAACACCCGTTCAGGGTGCTGCTGCAGATAGTCGGTGGCATCAAACAGCAGCCGCCCCCAGGTCGGAAAATCCGGCGGGAAGCCGAGTCCGAGGAAGGACAGCGACGACTCGGTGATGATCGCAGTGGCAATCCCTAAGGTGGCCGAGACCATGATCGGCGACAATACGTTGGGCAGGATATGCCGGGTGATCAGCCCGCTGTTGGTGGTGCCAATGGAGCGGGCGGCCATCACAAACTCACGCTCCTTCAGGGCCAGCACGTCGCCGCGCACGATCCGCGCGGTTGGCATCCAGCTGGTCACCCCGATGGAGACGACGATCAGGATGAAGATCCCTTGTTCCGGCCCGAACGCCGCGTTCAGCGGCTCGCGGAACAGCAGCATCATAACCAGCAGAAGCGGCAGCAGCGGCAGCGCCAGGAACAGGTCGGTAAGGCGCATCAGCGGTCCGTCCAGTTTCTTGAAGAAGCCGGCCATCACCCCGATGAAGGACCCAAGGAACAGCGCCAGCAGCATCGCGGTCAGACCGACGGAAACCGAGGTCGCGCCACCCGCCATCATCCGGGCCAGCATGTCGCGGCCCAGCTGATCGGTGCCAAAGGGATGTGCCCAGGTCGGGCCTTGGTTGCGGGCGCGGATGTCGATCTTGGTGGCCTCAATGTCCCACAGGTAGGGGCCGAGATAGACCGCCAGGATGATGAACAGGAACAAGGCCCCGCCCATCAGCGCACCACGGTGGGATTTGAACTGGTCCCAAACGTCCAGCCATTGGCTGCGCGGCGGTTTCGAAGGGACAGGATTGCTCAACTCAGTCATAGCGGATCCTCGGATCAAGAATGCCGTACAGCACGTCGGCGATCAGATTGAACAGCACGATCAGCACCGCAAAGATAAAGGTCAGCGTCTGCACCATGGGCAGGTCGTTGGCCTGAATGGCGCCGATCAGCAGCTGGCCGATGCCGTTCACCTTGAACACCTGCTCGGTGATGATGGCGCCGCCAAAGATCGCCGGGATACCCAGCGCGATCACGGTGACCACCGGGATCATCGAATTGCGCAGCACATGCACCATCACCACGACATATTCACTCAGGCCCTTGGCCCGTGCGGTACGCACATAATCCTGGTTCAGGTTGTCCAGCATCGACGCGCGCATAAAGCGGCTCAGCTGGGCAGTGATCTGCAGCGCCAGCACCATCACCGGCATGATCATCTGCTTCAGCTGGTAGACAAAGCTGTCCCAGCTGTCGACCACATGGGTGGTGTCATAGATCGACGGGAACCAGCCCAGCTGCACCGAGAAGATCACGATCACCAGCACACCGGAGAAGAACGGCGGCACGGAGAAACCCACCATCGACACGAATGTGCCCAGCTGGTCGAACCAGCTATACTGGCGGTAGGCGGAATAGATGCCGATCGGCAGCGCGATCAGGATGGCGACGACATAGGCGGTGCCGACCACCCACAGGGTCTGCGGCATCCGCTGCACCACGATGTCCATCACCGGCGAACGGGTCTGCCAGGAAATTACCCTGAGCTTGCCGTCAGCCAGGCCAGTGCCGAAGATGTTGTCGATCAGCACCTGCGGCTCGATCCAAAAGAACTGCACCAGCCATTTCCAGAACCGGATATGCATTGGCTCGCCCAGGCCCAGGGCCAGGCGCATCTTTTCTTTGACTTCAGCGGGGACGGTCAGGGGAACCTGCGCCATGGGATCGCCGGGGGCGAGCTCCAGGAGCAGGAAGATCACGAGGCTGATGAACAGCAGTGTGGGAACTGCCAGGATCAGCCGCCGGATTGTAAAGGTCAGCATCTGCTAAGCGCCTTTGCAACTTATATTGAATTCGGAACAGGCGGGGAGAGGCCCCGCGTCCAGGCCATGCCGGGGGGCCGCGGCGCTGCCCTTCCGGATGGCAAGAGGCCCCGGCATGTGCCGGGGCCCCGGAAAAGCAAGCCGGGCTTACTTGATGCGGTACCAGTCAGCTGCGTTCCACAGCTCGCTGTCCCAGACGTTCAGGTTCACACCGCCCAGGGTATTGGAATGCGCCGACAGGCGGCCGCGGTGCACCAGCGGGATCATGCCGCCGTTTTCAACCATGATGTCGTTCAGGCGGCGGCCGATCTCGGCACGCGCTTCCAGACCGGCTGTCTTGCTCAGCTCGGCGTGCAGCTGGTCGAACTCCTCGTTGCAGAAGCGCGAGATGTTCTGGCCCTGCCACTGCGTGTCCGGACGCGGAGCCTGATCGCACAGGCCGTTGCCCAGGTAGGCCTGCGGGTCGGTGCCGTCAAAGTTGTTGGCATACATTTCGACGTCGGCATAGAACTTCTGGAAAGTGTCGGGCGAACCCGGATCGCCGCCGAAGAACACCGAAGCGTTGATGTTGCGCAGCTCGGATTCGATGCCGATCTGGCTCCACCATTCCTTGATCAGCGCCTGGAAGTCCTGACGCACCGCGTTGGTCGAGGTCTGATACAGGATTTTCATCGGCTTGCCGTCAGGGGTTTCCCGCACGCCGTCGCCATTGGTGTCCTTGTAGCCGGCTTCCTCCAGCATCGCCTTGGCGCCTTCGATGTCCTGGGTGGAGCAGTCAAATGTGTCGGAGGCAAAGGCTGCAGGTGCGGGCACCCAGTTGCAGCTGACTGCGCCCGCCTTGCCATAGCCGATTTCCACCAGCAGCGGACGGTCGATGGCCATTGACATCGCCTTGTAGACAGCCGGGTCCTTCAGGAACGGGTGCGGATGCTTGACAGTGGCGCGCTCGCCCTCGGGCAGGCTCGATGACGGGTCGGTCTGGTTCAGCATGATGCGTTCCACCAGCGAGCCGAAGCCTGCAACCGGTGTGCCCTTGCCGCCCGCTTCCATCTGCGCGATCACTTCCGGCGCCAGCTGCAGGTTCCAGGCGTAATCGAACTCGCCGGTTTCCATTACGGCACGCCCCGCAGCAGTTGCATCGCCGCCGCCTTTGAACAGTACCTTGGCGAACGCCGGCTTGGCCGGGTCGCGGTAGTTTTGGTTAGCCGACATGGTGATCACGTCGTTCGGCTTGAACTCATCCACCACAAACGGGCCGGTGCCGATCGGGCCAAAGTTGGCATCGGTGCATTCCGGCGCCCTTGCACCGGTGCAGTTTTCAAACTGCGCCTTTTGCAGGATCGGGCCTTCGCCGCCCACAAACGGGCCGTAAGGGAAGGGGGTCGGCTTGTCGAAAGTGACCTTGACGGTCAGATCATCCAGCGCTTCGACATTGGTGACACCTTCGTATTTGGTCAGCTGGGCGCAGCCGCCCTCAGGATGCATACAGTAGTCTGCGGTGAACTTGACGTCATGCGCGGTGACACCGCTGCCATCGGACCACTTCATGCCGGGCGCGATTTTCCAGGTGACAGATGTCAGATCCTCGCTGACGCCGCCATTGTCCACAGTCGGAATTTCCACCGCCAGATAGGGGATCATGTTGCCCTGCGGGTCGTAGCGCGCCAGCGGTTCAATCACCAGCGACGAAGACTGGATGTCCTTGGTGCCGCTTGACAGATACGGGTTCAGGATCGACGGCGCCTGCCAATAGATGATGTTGACCTGGCCGTCTGACCCGCGCTCGGCAAAGGCCGCAGGCGCGAGGGAGGCCGTGGCAACAGCCCCCATCAATAGGGATTTGAGTTTCATCACACTCTCCTTGTCGGACACGTTTCGTGTCTTATTTGTTGGCCGGACTCTTTGGCCCGGATGATTGCCGCATCGCTGCGGAACTGTAGCATTTGCGCCTGCAGGCAGCCAAAAAACGAAGAAACTAAGCAGTCTTAACATTTTGCCGGGCAGGCCGGCGCGGGGTGCATTGCAGGCAGCCACTAGGGGTATCGAAGACCAGTTCACTGGAAATTGCAAATTCCAATTTCGATCACCCTATGCATTATTTGCATGAGCATTTTTGTGCAAAGTAGAGTTTACTCTGGAAGCTGAGGCCCCGATCACCGGGCGCCTTGGAAATTTACTGGCAGGGGAGCCGTCATGCTGGACAACACCATTGCGTCCATAAAAAATCTGCGTGTGGAGTTTCAGACCAAGGACGGCCCTGTCATCGGTGTTGAAGATGTCTCCTTTGATGTCAGCCCGGGCGAAACCGTTTGTATCGTGGGCGAATCCGGGTCGGGCAAGTCGGTCTCTTCGCTGTCGCTGATGCGGCTGGTGGAGTTCGGCGGTGGCGAGATCGCGGGCGGCGAGCTGTTGTTCAACCGGCGTGAAGGCGGCGAGACAAATCTGGCCAGCACCGAACAGGAGATGATGAAGCAGATCCGAGGCAACGAGATCGGCATGATCTTCCAGGAGCCGATGACCGCGCTGAACCCGGTGTTCACAGTGGGCCGCCAGCTGACCGAGGGGCTGCGCATCCACAAGAACATGTCCAAATCCCAGGCCGAGGAACGCGCGCTGGAACTGTTGCGCCAGGTTCGCATTCCCGAACCGGAGCGGCGGCTGAAGCAATACCCGCACGAACTGTCCGGCGGCATGCGTCAGCGCGTGGTGATTGCCATGGCGATGGCCTGCGAACCGCGGCTTTTGATCGCCGACGAACCCACAACCGCGCTGGATGTGACTATCCAGGCCGAAATCCTGGCGCTGATGGATCGCCTGAAACGCGAAACCGGAACGGCGGTGATGTTCATCACCCACGACATGGCGGTGGTCGCCCAGATGGCCGACCGCGTCGTTGTCATGTTCCGCGGCAACAAGGTTGAGGAAGGCACGGTTCAGGAGATCTTTGAGAACCCCAAGCACGACTACACCAAGGCGCTGCTGGCCGCAGTTCCAAAACTCGGCGAGATGCGCGGCAAGAAATACCCCGAGCCGATGAAGCTGCTGGGGGTCGAAGGCCAGAAGATCGAACCGATCAAGGGCACGGACGAGGTGCTGCTGGAGGTGCAGAACCTGACAACCCGTTTCCCGGTCAAAGGCGGCCTGTTTCGCCGCACGATTTCTAATGTGCACGCAGTAGAAGATGTCTCTTTCAAGGTGTTCAAGGGCCAGACCCTGTCGCTGGTCGGCGAGTCCGGCTGCGGTAAGTCTTCGGCCGGGCGGTCGATTCTGCGGCTGGTGGAGCCGGATTCAGGCAAAGTGGAGTTTGAGGGCCGCGATGTGCTGGGTTTCAACGCCTCCCAGATGCACAAGGCGCGCCAGGACATGCAGATGATCTTTCAGGATCCCTTTGCCTCGCTGAACCCGCAGATGCAGTTGATCGACCAGGTGGCGGAACCGATCCGGAACTATGGCCTCGCCTCCGGTTCCGAACTGCACGACCGGGTAGCCAGCCTGTTCGACCGTGTCCACTTGCCACGCAGTTTCATGCGCCGCTACCCGCACGAGATGTCCGGCGGCCAGCGCCAGCGGATCGCCATCGCCCGGGCGCTGGCGCTGAACCCCAAGCTGATCGTCGCGGACGAGGCGGTCTCGGCGTTGGATGTGTCGGTGCAGGCGCAGGTGCTGAACCTGATGATGGAGCTGCAGGCGGAACTGGGCCTGTCCTTCCTGTTCATCAGCCACGACATGGCGGTGGTGGAGCGCGTCTCGCATCAGGTCGGGGTAATGTATCTGGGCCGCATCGTTGAAATCGGCCCGCGCGAGCGGGTGTTTGAGAATCCGCTGCACGCCTATACCCAGGCGCTGATGAAAGCTGTGCCGATCGCCGACCCGCGCCAGCGCAAATCGGAGAAAGAGCTGAACTTCAAACCGATCCCCTCGCCGATCCACGAAGTGGGCTATGAGCCGGAACCGTCGGAGTACCTGGAGCTGGAGCCCGGCCATTTCGTGCTGACCACCGACAGCGGATACTGAAGACATGGCTGCCAGATTGACGCCTTTGGAGATCATGCAAGCGCTGGTCTCCTTCCCGACCGTGAGCCGGGACACCAACCTGCCGCTGGTGGATTGGGTGCAGGAATATCTGTCCTCGCACGGTATTGAAAGCCACCGTTGGGTGGACCCCCAGCAATCGCACAAGGCCGCCGTCTTTGCCCATGTTGGTCCTTGGGAGGAGGGCGCCGTGGTGCTCTCGGGCCATACCGATGTGGTGCCTGTGGACGGCCAGCCCTGGGACACCGATCCGTTCGAAGTGGTGGAGAAGGACGGCAAATACTTCGGCCGCGGCACCTGTGATATGAAGGGCTATGACGCGCTGGCGATCTGGGCGCTGGTGGAGGCGCAGACCCAAGGCGTGAAGCGCCCGCTGCAACTGGCGCTGAGTTTTGACGAGGAAATCGGCTGTACCGGCGCGCCGCCAATGATCGAGGCCATGCAGTCCGTGTTGCCCAAAGGTTCAGCGGTGATTGTCGGCGAACCGTCGATGATGAAGGCGGTGACCGGCCACAAGGGCGGCACAGGTTATGACACTCATTTGGTGGGTTTTGAGGTGCATTCGTCGCTGATGCACACCGGCGTCAGCGCCATTATGCAGGGCGCCCGGCTGATCGACTGGGCCAATCAGCAAAACGCCGCGAACATGGCCAGGGAACCGGGCCAGGTGCAGGCGATGTTCACCCCGCCCTGGACTACCTGCCACGTCGGCATGATTGAGGGCGGCACGGCCCACAACATCACTGCCAAGGACTGCCGTTTCATGATGGATTTCCGGGTGGTGCCGGGGGAGAGCGCCGGTGATTGGGAAGCCGCCTATATTGCCAAAGTGCGCGAGGTCGAGGCGGAGATGCAGGCCATCCACCCGGACGCCCGCATTGATGTTTCCAAGCATTTCGACGTGCCCGGACTGGTTCCGGAACAAAACGGCGAGGCAGAGGCGCTGGCGCGCCGGGTGACCGGCGACAACGGCTCCCATGTGGTCAGCTACGGCACTGAAGCGGGCCAGTTTCAGCAGGCGGGTTATTCCGCGGTGATCTGCGGCCCCGGCGACATCGCGCAGGCGCATCAGCCCAACGAGTTTATCACAGTCGCCCAGTTCAATGCGGGTCACGACTTCATGCGCAAGCTGGTGGAGAAGCTGAGCGGTTACTTTCCTCTGCCTTGAAACCGGGCGTTTTGTGTTCAGGTTTGTGCGGAAGGTATACGAGGGGGGTACAGATTGTGCATGCTTGCCACCCCGGCACTGGCGTGTTCCGCCACGTCCCGGCGGGACCGCATACTTGCGAAGCTAAGTTTTTTCGCGGACAGTCTGCCGCAACGGAACCTGAAACAAAAAAGGGAGGGGAAAATGCCGGCCAAGAACCGCTTTGCCGAGATGCACCAGGAGATCACCGCTTGGCGCCATCACCTGCACGAGAACCCCGAACTGATGTACGAGGTGCACGAGACCGCCGCCTTTGTGGTGGAGCGGCTTAAGGAGTTCGGCGTCACCGATATCACCACTGGCGTGGGCAAGACCGGGGTGGTGGCGGTGATCGAGGGCAGGACCAATACCTCCGGTCGCGCTATCGGCCTGCGCGCTGATATGGACGCGCTGCCAATCCCTGAGGCCTCGGGAGTGGGCTACGCCTCGAAGACACCTGGCGTGATGCATGCCTGCGGCCATGACGGCCACACGTCGATCCTGCTGGGGGCGGCTAAGTATCTTGCAGAGACACGGAATTTTGACGGCAAAGCAGTGCTGATCTTCCAGCCTGCAGAAGAAGGCGGCGCAGGCGGCAAGGCAATGTGCGACGACGGGCTGATGGACCGCTGGGGTATCCAGGAGGTCTATGGCCTGCACAATATGCCGGGCCTTCCGGTGGGTGAATTTGCCATCCGCCCCGGTCCGCTGATGGCGTCTTCGGATGAGTTCATCATCACCGTCACCGGCAAGGGCGGCCACGCCGCCGCCCCGCATGAGGCGATTGATACGACGCTTGTGGCCTCTCAGATCGTGGTCTCGCTGCATTCGATCGTCTCGCGCAACGTCGACCCGGTAAAGCGCGTGGTGCTGACCGTCGGCACGTTTGAGACCGACAGCACGGCGTCAAACGTGATTGCCCATACCGCCAAGTTGCAAGGCACCGTCCGAACCCTGGATCCGGAGTACCGCACCCAGGCCGGGGATTGGGTGCGCCGGGTTGCCGAAAGCACGGCAGTGGCCTTTGGCGCCAAGGCCGAGGTCGAATGGGTTCCTGGCTATCCCGTTACCATCAATGATGAAAACGGCACCGCCCATGCAGTGGAGGCGGCGCAGGCGGTCTCTGCCAAGGTCGATGCCGAGACCCCGCCGATTATGCCATCCGAGGATTTCTCTTATATGCTGGA
The DNA here is from genome assembly GCF_025144145.1 of Leisingera sp. M658. Lineage (NCBI taxonomy): Bacteria > Pseudomonadati > Pseudomonadota > Alphaproteobacteria > Rhodobacterales > Roseobacteraceae > Leisingera > Leisingera sp. M658. The sequence goes on along the minus strand of NZ_CP083546.1, from coordinate 2,646,775 downwards.
GCAGCGCCCCGGCGCCTATATCTTCCTCGGCAACGGCGACACTCAGATGTGCCACCACCCGGCCTATGTCTTTGACGACGAAGCGATTCCCTTGGGATGCAGCTGGTTTGCCGAGCTGGTGGAACGAAGAATGCCTGCGGCCTGAGGCTGCGGGGAAAAGACAACCAAAGGAGCGAGAAATGCCGGTCAAGAACCGCTTTGCCGAACTGCAGGATGAAATCACCGCCTGGCGCCGTGACATCCACGAAAACCCGGAAATCCTGTTCGAAACCCACCGTACCAGCGCGCTGGTGGCGGAAAAGCTGCAGGCGTTCGGCTGCGACGAAGTGGTGACCGGCATCGGCCGCACCGGCGTGGTGGGCGTGATTAAGGGTAAGGCGGATACATTGGGCAAGGTCATCGCGTTGCGCGCCGATATGGATGCGCTGCCGATCCATGAGCAGACCGGGCTGGATTATGCCTCCAAGACCCCCGGCGCAATGCATGCCTGCGGCCATGACGGCCACACCGCGATGCTTCTGGGCGCGGCCAAGTACCTGTCCGAAACACGGAATTTTGATGGCACCGTGGTGGTGATCTTCCAACCGGCTGAGGAAGGCGGCGGCGGCGCCAAGGTGATGTGCGATGACGGGCTGATGGACCGCTGGGGCATTCAGGAAGTCTATGGCCTGCACAACTGGCCGGGCCAGCCGCTGGGCTCCTTCGCTATCCGCCCCGGATCCTTCTTCGCCGCCACCGATCAGTTCGACATCACTTTCGAGGGCCGCGGCGGCCATGCTGCCAAACCGCATGAAACCGTGGATACCACCGTTCTGGCAGCCCAGGCCGTGCTGGCGCTGCAGACCATTGCCTCGCGCAATGCCGACCCGGTGCATCAGATCGTGGTCTCTGTGACCTCGTTTGAGACGTCCTCCAAAGCGTTCAACGTGATCCCGCAGAAGGTGCAGATCAAGGGCACCGTGCGCACCATGTCGGGGGAGATGCGCGATCTGGCGGAGAAGCGGATCAACGAGATCTGCACCGGCATCGCCGCGACCTTTGGCGGTACCGCGGGTGTCACCTATCATCGCGGATACCCCGTGATGGCGAATCACGATGCGCAGACTGAGTTCGCCGCCAAGGTGGCCGCCAGTGTTTCCGGTTCCTGCGAAGACGCGCCGCTGGTGATGGGCGGCGAGGATTTCGCTTTCATGCTGGAAGAGCGCCCGGGCGCTTATATTCTGATGGGCAACGGCGATACTGCGATGGTGCATCATCCAGAGTACAACTTCAACGATGACGCGATCCCTGCCGGCTGCAGCTGGTGGGCGGAGATTGTCGAGCAGCGGATGCCGGCAGCTTAAGCATAATGCGGGGAGGGGGCTGTTTGCCCCCTCATGAGCCTGCGGTACAACTCACTTGCCGAGGCAAGGGCCCAGCTCGCGGCTCAACTCCGCGGTCGAAGCTTGCGATCGCTGTATTGCTGCTCGGACCACATGCGTCACCGTGGCGCTGCCATGACGAACTTGTCCCATAGTGCTTCCTTTCGTTTCAACAAATGGATCACACCATCAAACCTTGGGATCGCATACCTGGCACCGGCCCTGGCACCGACGCAGTGGTAACGAAGCTTCTCAAAGCAAAGAGCCAAGGTCTGTTCGAGGCTTTTCGTTTGCGAAGCTTCCGGCGGTGATGAAAGCTGTGCTCTGAACGGCTTCGTTGTGCTCGGCCTGTCTGATCACTGCGCGCATGTTTCACCGCCGCTGACCTTGGCAAGGTATCCGGACCTCGCTGCCAGCACCGATACAGCAGAGGCGCGGATGCCGGCACGATAGGGATAGCTTGCTGAAGCCCATTGCAATTGTGATGGCCAGTCGTTGACCTGCGCGGCCTGGATGATCGCCAAGGGCGATGCGAACAGCCGAAACGTAGTTGGCGACCCATCTGCATAGGCCTTCACCCGCGCCTGATAAGCGCTTTTGGTCATTGGCACAAAGGGACCGGCTCGGTGCGAGAGCGGGACGGTCTCAACGGGTTTCCGGGGGGCTTGGTCAATCGGCGTGCGGCCAAGCAAGTCACGGATGCGTGCGATGTTGGCCTTGCAAGCCGCGCTGGCCAGCAGTCCGTAGTGCCGGATGCGGTGGAACCCATCGGACAGGACGCGGGTCAGGAACCGGCGGATGAACTCGCCGGTTTCGAGCTGCATGACCTTCTTCCGGTCGCCGTGCTTGATGCGGTAGTCCTTCCGGCGGAAGGCGAAGGTTCGAGACCGCCACCCGGTGGGTGTGCCGGCTAAGATAGGCCAGCACCGCCTCGGGCCCTCCGAAGCGCTTTCGCCGTGGATGATGGAGTGGATGTCCCCTCCTCAGACGGCATCGCATTGTGCCAAATTGGTGATGTTGCATTCACCCGCGACGGACAAACCCCCATGAACGAAGTTACCATTATCGGCGTTGACCTGGCAAAGAACGTTTTTCAGGTTCACGGGGGCTGCTGCGGATGGCGCAGCGATTTTCCAAAGGAAACTATCACGCCCGCAGTTTCAAAGATGTATGGACTCCTTGCCATTGAGGCATGTGCGACCTCGCATTACTGGGCACGCGAGATAACCAAATTGGGCCATGAGGTTCGGCTGATCGCCCCGAGCGACGTGAAACCCTTCGTGAAGCGGCAGAAGAATGATGCCGCGGATGCGGAAGCGATTGTCGAGGCGGCTCAGCGACCGAGTATGCGTTTCGTTCCCGTCAAATCGGTTGAGACCCAGGCTCACACAATGCTGTTTCGCTCCCGCGAGCAGCTGATTGGGCAGCGCATCGGGGCGATCAACGCCTTGAGAGGCCATCTCGCTGAGTCCGGTATATCGTTGGACAGGGCATCACGAATCTGCCCAGATTGGCGGAGCGCATTTAAGCCCCAAGTTCGGAACTGCCTGACCTTGCCCGGGATATGGTCCGAATGCATATTGACCGCATCGCAGCGCTCACGGCGCAGATTGATGATGTGATGACGAAGATCAAAGAGATCGGCTCGGCGAGCCGCGATGCGCGCATTTTGCGGTCCATGCCGGGCATCGGACCGATTGGAGCAATGGCGATCGAGGCCTTGGCGCCACCGATGGGGACGTTCAAAAGCGGCCGGGATTTTGCAGCTTGGCTGGGTCTCATCCCGCGGCAATACTCTTCCGGCGGCAAGCAGGTCTTGGGAAAGACGTCAAAGATGGGTCAGCGTGACATCCGGCGATTGCTGATTATCGGGGCGATGAGCTGTGTCGCACGTGTTGTGCGCTTCAAACGCGGGGCCACGCCATGGCTACAGGACAAATTGGACCGTAAACCTGAAATGGTTGCCGCTATCGCTCTGGCTAACAAGATGGCGCGTCAGATTTGGGCCATGCTGACGAAGGGAGAAGAATACATGCCAGCGATAGCATGACGAAAAGGGTTTAGCGCTCAGTTCTGGCGCGGCCCTCCGCAAGAAGTGCATTGAATGATATGGAAGCCGGCGGCAATCGCGATCGGAAAGCCGGCAATGGGTGGGGCGCCAGGAGCCCGCGCAGACGGCTTGGACCCGGTCCGCGAACAAACCATACCGGCCCGCGGCGTGAGAAAAGCCGCATATCTGAGGCCTGACACACGACCGCAAATGATCGACCCCAAGCCTTTGGATACTTCTTGCAAAACCAGGGACATCCACACACGACCCATTCGACCTTGCGTAAAGGGTCCAGCCACTCTGCGAAGGTGCCGGCCTGCGCCAGCGGTTCCAGGTCGCCGAAGAAGGCCAGCTCCCCGGCGCGGTGAAGCGCTACCAGCCCCTCCAGAAACAGCTACCGGAACAGGCGCGACTGGCCCCGCACGTGCAGGAAGGCCACGGGCTTGCAGGCAGCCCATCTCGCGCCGTCCAGCGACAGGCCGCCATCCCATTGCCCAGCAGGCGATTGCGCAGCAATCTGCCGAGAGGGGGCGCGACCATGTGGATGTGGGAGTGATGGGTCAGCGCCGATCCCCAGGTATGCAGCACGCTGGTTCTGCCCACCCGCGCGCGCATCCGTTTGGGGTCTGCCGCTATGGTCATCACGGTTTGTGCCGACGCCTTGAACCGCAGCCCATACACCGCCTTCTCGTTCCAGAAAGCAATCCGGGCAATCTCGGCTGGCAGGGTGAAGACCACGTGGAAATACTCCACGGGCAACAGGTCTTCAGCGCGGACTTCCATCCAGTCGCGCGCCGCCGGCCGCTGGCACTTCGGGCAGTGCCCCGCTCTCGGCAGCATGTTTTGCATGCGCCTGCCGCGCAACGGTGTCTTGCAGGAATTGCAGGCGATGTGGTGATGGCCGCATTTGGCGCACCCGGCCACATGCCCGCCGAGCGCTTCGGTCAGGCAGGTCTCAATTGCCGACATCACCTTGAGCTGGGTCAGGCTTACATGCCCCGCATTGGCCCGCTGCCACGCGGGACCATGGGTGCGAAAGATGTCAGCGATTTCCAGTTTCGGGCGGGACAACGCCCGGGTCTATCACTCCAGACTTAGGTTAGCCGCCTGATCCTGCAGCTTTGCCAGCATCACGTAGGGGCTGACCGTGTCGCGGATCGTCTCGGTGGCGACATGCGTGTATTGCGCCGCAGAGGTCAGCTTGGCGTGGCCCAGCAGGACTTGGATGACCCGCACGTCCGTATCGGCCTCTAGCAGATGCGTGGCAAAGCTGCGCCGCAGGGTATGCAGGGTCGCGGGCTTCTGACCTCAGCCATGGTCTTCGCCAACGTGAAGGCCCGGTTCAGCCGCCGCGGCGAGAGGGGGGTGATCTTCGGCTTGCCGGGAAACAGCCAGCCTTCCTGTCTGGCTTCGTGCCGATAGTCTCGCAATAGGCTCAGCAATCCTGGTGACAGCATCACTTTACGGTCCTTTCCCTGCTCGACATGGATCAGCATCCGGTCGCTGTCGATGTCGCCGATCTTGAGATTGCAAACCTCGGCGGCCCTGAGCCCTGCGCCCTAGGAAATGCTGAGTGCCGCCCGGCACATCGGGCCCGGCCCCAGCGCAGCCAAAAGAATGCCCGAGACCTCCTCGACGCTGAAGACCACGGGCAAATTCCGCGGCTGTGTTCGGAACTGCAGGTAGCGCTTCATCTCCTCGCGCCTGCAGGTCATGCCGAAGAAGAACCGCAGCGCGATGATGCGCGCGTTGAAGGCCGAGGGGGTGTCCCGGTGCCCGTCATGTGCAGTTGATAGGCGCGCAGGTCCTCCGGCGTGGCCGTATCCGGCGACCGCCCGAGGAACGCGGCGAAATCCTTGATCGCTCGGACATGGGCCTTCTGGGCCTTGTCGCCTATGCCCCGAATGCGCATGTCCTCGATCCTCCGCGCGCGCAGCGGCTTTGTCCTTGGGCTCTTTGGCGGCTTTGCCATCGTTGCGACAGCGAATTGAGTGAGCTCAGATGGTAGATACTTTGGGTTAAAGGAAGAAGCTAATGCTCCAGCATCTCGCGGTAGATCGCGACCAGCGTACCGGCCTCCTTTTCCAGCGCGAAATTAGTAATTGCGTGCCTGCGTGCCGCCTCTGACCAGGCGTCCAGCCGTCCTTCGGTGGACAACACCTTATTGATCGCCTCCACCATCTGCCGGGTCTCGCCTGCGTCGATCAGAAGGCCGGTTTCACCCGGTGCGATCAGCTCTTCAAAGGCGCCAACGCGGGTGGCAACTGCAGGCACCCCGCAAGACATGGCTTCCAAAGGGGTCAGGCCAAACCCCTCCCAGCGTTGCGGTGCCACATAGAGATCCAGCGCCTGATACCAGCGGGAAACTTCCCAGACCGGCACCTCAGGCGGGAACAGCAGGCGGCCGGACAGACCTGCGGCCTCTACCTTGGCGCGCAGCTCCTTCTCAAACGCCACATGCTTTTCGGTGGCGCGGCCCATGACCAGGCCTACCGCTTGGGGATGCGCTTTCATCACCTCCAGCATGGCATCGACAAAGACGTCCGTGCCTTTCTGCGCCCGGATGCGGCCGTAGCAACCGATCAGGATTGCATCCTGAGGCAGGCACAGTTCACGCCGCAACGCGGCTTTGTCAGCGGGCGGGGAAAATTCTTCGGTATTGATCCCGTGATGCACCACCTGCACCGGGTTCTGCAGATAGGCGGCTCCTTTGGCGGAAGTTGCGATCACCCGGTCCATGTTGGAAATCAGCCACTTGGTGTAACCGGAGTGATGACGCTGGGAAGCGGAGGTGAACAACAGTTTCAGCCGCTTGCCCAGCAGGTATTTCAACGCCAGCCCGCCGAGCATTTCGACATTGCGCCGGGCGTGCCAAACGCGGGCGCCGGCCGGGCCGTTGCGTTTCATGAACAAGAGCTGCAGCACCGACAGATGCGGCATGCCGCCGGGCAGGCCGCTGCCGGCGGTGGCAATGGCGATTTGCTGGCGCTGAAGCGGCACCAGCCGCACGATGGTAGAGGTGACGCCGGACAGGCGGCGCTTGAAATTCGGCGCGATGACCTCAACCGTATTGGCGTCAGTTTTTGCCATCATGGCCTCCATCGCGGGGCAGAACCGCCAGCAGGGCGTCCACCGTCTTGTCCAATTGATCCGACTGGCGGGAGATGAATTGCCGGGCGGCATCACAGGCAGCCTGGAAGGTCTGCGGCTGTTCCAGCCAGGTGGCAACCTGATCGGTCAACTCTGCCGCGGACCGCACCTCAGCCGCGGCGCCAAGCGCGGTCAGTTCGGCATAGGTTTCGGCGAAATTGTAATGTCCGGTGCCGGTGATCACAGTGGCGCCCGCCTGCATCGGCTCAAACGGGTTGTGGCCGCCGATTTCACGCAGGGAGCCGCCCAGGAAAACCAGCGGGCTGAGGGCATACCAGGTGCCAACCTCGCCCAGAGTGTCCGCCAGATAGACCTGGGTGGCAGTCCCGGGCATGACGCCCTTGCTGCGCCGTGCGCAGGACAGGCCTGCGCCCTTCACCAGAGCTTCTGCCGCATCGCCGCGCTCGGGGTGGCGGGGAGCAAGCAGCAGGCAGAGGTCCGGGTGCTTCTTCAGCAGCGCCTTATGTGCCTCCAGCACGGTCTCTTCCTCGCCCTCGTGGGTCGAGGACGCGATCCAGACCGGGCGTTCACCGATGTTTCTACGCAGCTTTTCAAGGCTGTCCCGGTCGACCGGCAGCGGCGCTGAGACGGCCTTGAGGTTGCTGCCGGGGCGGACGCGCTTGGGGTTGGCGCCCATCGCCTGCAGGTTTGATGCGGTTTTTGCATTTTGCGTCACCAGCAGATCGAATTGCCCCAGGATGTAGCGCGCCGTTTCCGGGCGTTTCTTCCAGCCTTCCACAGACCGGTCCGACAGCCGCGCATTCAGCAGCACCAGCGGGCAGCCGCCCTTGCGCGCCCGCACCAGCATTTGCGGCCACAGTTCGCTTTCGACAAACACCCCCAGATCGGGGCGCCAGTGCGCCAGAAACCGGTCCACCGCCGAGGTTGTGTCCAGCGGCGGGAACTGATGACGGCAGCGCGGCGGCATCCGTTTGGCAATCAGCTCGGCAGACGTTGGCGTGCCGGAAGTGATCAGAAATTCCGCGTCCGGCGCCTGTTCTCCCATCCGCTTGATGAGCGTGAGCACCGACAGGCTCTCGCCGACCGAGGCGGCGTGGAACCAGATCAGCTGCCCGGCGGGGCGGGGCAGGGAGGCGTGGCCAAGGCGTTCGCGCACGCGCGCCTCCGGCAGGCCGTAATCACGCAGCTTGCCTGCCACCTTGCGCCAGGCAAAGGGTGCTATCAGCGCGCTGGCGCCGCAATAAAGGGAGTAAAGCAGCGTTGGCCGCGCGGGCGAGTCACTGGACATGATCAGCCGCCGGTGTGGCTCATGTGGCGGGACATCTGGCCGCCGGCCTCCTGCCGGGAATAGTCAAAGTCATGGCCGCGGGGCTTGTCGCCGATGGCGGCGCGGATCGCGGCCTCCAAGACGCCGGTGCCTTCCTCGTTTGCGCGCAGGGGCGCGCGCAGGTCAGCTTTGCCCTCTTGGCCCAGGCAGGTGTAAATTTCACCGGTGCAGGTCACCCGCACCCGGTTGCAGCTTTCGCAGAAGTTATGGGACAGCGGGGTGATGAAGCCGATCTTCTGGCCGGTTTCCTCCAGCCGCACATATCGCGCCGGACCGCCGGTGCGCTCAGCCAGATCGGTGACGGTATAGTGGTTTTCGTATTCCGCACGCACGTCTTTCAGCGACCAATACTGGCCGATGCGCTCCATGGCGCCGATGTCCTCGCCCATCGGCATGACCTCAATCCATGTTAGGTCGAGGCCGCGTTCGGCGCACCATGCGGTGATCGCGGGCAGTTCTTCTTCGTTGAAGCCTTTCAGCGCCACGGCGTTGAGCTTGACCTTGAGGCCTGCCTTCTGCGCGGCATCAATCCCTTTCAGCACCTGCGGCAGGCGGCCCCAGCGGGTGACATCGGCGAATTTCTGTTCGTCCAGCGTGTCGAGCGAGATATTCACCCGGCGCACCCCGGCGGCATAAAGGTCATCGGCGTATTTCGACAGCTGCGAGCCATTGGTGGTCAGCGTCAGCTCCTTCAGGGCGCCGGTGTCCAGATGGCGGCTCATCGACTGGAAGAAAGTCATGATGCCGCGCCGGACCAGCGGCTCACCGCCGGTGATCCTGAGCTTCTCAACGCCGAGCCGGATGAAGGTGGAACACAGCCGGTCCAGCTCCTCCAGCGTCAGCAGATCCTTCTTGGGCAAAAAGGTCATATTCTCGGACATGCAATAGACGCAGCGGAAGTCGCAGCGGTCGGTGACCGAGACACGCAGATAAGTGATTGCGCGGGCGAAGGGATCAATAAGCGGAGCTGTCATGCCTCCTAGGTAAAGCGGGGCACCGCCCGCGGCAAGAGGGGGGCGGCTTTTACCGCTGGCAAAGAGTTTCGCGCAAAGCTAGGGTCGCCTCATGCGTATGACAGTCATTTCCCTTGCTTCGATTTCCCTGCTGGCTGCCTGTAACGGGATCCAGCTGAATTCTTCCATCCTTGGCGGCCAGGGGGCTCCGGCGGCAGCTGAGCCGCAAGACCCGGTGCTGCAGCCGGCCCCCGGTGTTGATGTGGCCGAGGCGGGCCCCGCCTTGTCCGATGCACCGTCGTTCCGCGGCTCTGCAACCACGGTGGCCTCGCTGGGCGATCCGTCCCTGCCGGGACTGTGGATGGAAACACCGCTGGTGGCTGCTGAACAGCAGGCATTGGTGCGCACCAGCCGCAACACCCAGGTGGTGCTGACGCTGAAGCCCGCCCCGGGGGCCGAGTCCGGCGGCAGCCGTCTGTCGATCGGCGCCATGCGCGCACTGCAGCTGCCGCTGACTGAATTGGCCGAAGTCCAGGTGCTGCCCGCGGGTTGATCCTGCTTGAGAGCGGGGAAGCGCCCGCCCTCTTGGGGCGGGGGCGTGCGCTGCCCGGCTGGCGCCGGGCGGGCCGGTCGTGAATAGGGCGGGGGCTAGCTGTCTTTCAGGTATTTCGCCGCTTCCTTGCGGGCGAAGGCTTTCATGGCTGTCCCATGTTCGGCCAGAAACGCGCGGGTGCGCTCCGCGTCATGTTTGCTGAGGTCGCGCAGCCACCAGGCCACGGCTTTTTGCATGAACCAGTTGCGGTCCGGCACATAAGCCGCCGCCCAGCCCAGAATACGTTCGCGCCGTTCTTGGTCAGCAGGCTTCAAATTGTTCATCTTGGCCCAGGGCAGGGTGGCGACAAGTGCCGCGCGGCGGGACCACATGTGATCCGACTGCGTCCAGGCTTCCACAGTGTCCAGCCGTTCCGGTGCGGTTTGCAGGCGTTTTGAAATGGCCGAGCAGGCGTGATCTGCGATGGCCCAGCTGTCAAAATCCGGCACCCAGGATTGCATCAAGTCCCATGCGGCTGCGTCTTCCTTGATCCGCGCCTGGGTCAGCAGTTTGGCGGCGGCGATGCGGGCTTCGAAGATATCCGACTCCCACAGTGCGCGTGCCAGGTTGACCCGTTCTTCGAGCGGGAGCGCTTGCCGCCAAGTCTTGGTCAGGTCATTGGTGGCCGGATTGGGCACGCCCAGTATTTCGCGGGTTTGCTTGTGATAGGCGGCCATCTGCGCGGCGCGGCCGGGTTCTGCCTGCGCTTTCAAACTGGCAAGAGCGTCATCCAGCGTCATCAATATCTCCGAAAATGTTGGACGGCTGCCCGTCGATTGTGGTCAGGTTGCGCTCTGCCCAGAATGTATGCAGCCCGTCTTGGCCCAACGGTTCGGTCACCCTGTCCAATGTGTCCCGTTCGCCGGCGTAATCGAGGAACGGCACCGCGTAGCCGCAGGACGTCTGCATCATTTCCACGTTCATGTCATAGATCTGGCGCGGGCCTGGGTTGGCTGGGAACAGCGCGTTGAGCTCCGCAAATTCCGGGTCGCGGGGATGCAGGGTGCGGGCCGAGCCATAAGCCCGCAGTATCAGAGGCCGCGCCGCGAAGCTGCACCACATCAGCGTCATCCGGTTCATCTGGCGCAAATGCCCCGCAGTCTCGTTGCCGCTGCCGGTGAGATTGCGCCAAACGATCCGGTTCGGGTCCATCACCCGCAGGCTGTCCATGCCCTTGGGAGAGATGTTTACCCGGCCTTCCGCCGCAGCGGTCCCGGAAAAGAAGATATGCTGCGCAGCGATGAAACGCGCGTGACCCTCATTGATCCGGTTGAATTGCTTGGCCACCGGCTGCTACTCCACGGTAACGGATTTCGCGAGGTTTCGCGGCTGGTCCACATCGGTGCCCTTGGCGACCGCGGTGTGATAGGCCAGCAACTGTGCCGGGATCGCATAGAGGATCGGCGACAGCGCTTCTTTGACGCGTGGCATCCGGATCGCGCACCAAACATCGTCTCCGGCCTCGTCTATGCCGTCCTGATCGGAGATCATCAGAACCTTGCCCTTGCGCGCCAGCACCTCCTGCATGTTGGAGACCGATTTGTCGAACAGCGAATCCTTGGGGGACAGCACCACCACCGGCATGTGTTTGTCGATCAGTGCAATGGGGCCGTGCTTCAGTTCGCCCGAGGCATAAGCTTCGGCGTGGATGTAGCTGATTTCCTTCAGCTTCAGCGCGCCTTCCAGCGCCAGCGGAAACATTAGGCCGCGGCCCAGGAACAAGACGTCGCGGGCTTCGCTGACCTTCTGCGCGGCTTGGCGGATCGCCTCGTTCTGCTCCAGCGCGGAGGACATCACATTAGGCAGGCCGCGGATCGCGGTGGCGTAGTCTGCCATTTCGTCAGTCGAAAGATGGCCGCGGTCGCAGGCGGCTTTCAGCGCCAGCGCCAGCAGCACTGTCAGCTGACAGGTAAACGCCTTGGTCGAGGCGACGCCGATTTCCGGCCCGGCATAGATCGGCAGTGCCAGATCGCTTTCCCGCGCGATGGAACTTTCGGGCACGTTTACCACTGACAGGATCTTGTCGGCCTTTTCCTGGCAATAGCGCAGCGCGGCCAGAGTGTCGGCGGTCTCGCCCGATTGGGAGACAAACAGCGCCAGCGTCTTGCCGGGGATCGGCGGTTCGCGGTAGCGGAACTCGGACGCAATATCGACTTCGACCGGCAGCCGGGCGATCTGCTCAAACCAGTATTTGGCGGTCACACAGGCGTAATAGGCGGTGCCGCAGGCCACCATCGTCAGCCGTTCGACCTGCGAGAAGTCCACTTCGCCGGGCAGGCGCACGGCGTCTTCCTCAACCGGCAGATAGTGGCGGATTGCCTCGGCAATCACATGCGGCTGCTCGGCGATTTCCTTGGCCATGAAATGCTTGTGGCCGGCTTTGTCCACCTGGGCAGAATCGATCTGGATGGTCTTGGTCGCCCGGTTCACCAAGGCGCCGTCTGCATTGCGGATTTCTGCGCCTGCGCGGGTGACGACGGCGCGGTCGCCTTCCTCCAGATAGGTGATCCGGTCGGTGAGCGGCGCCAGGGCGATGGCGTCGGAGCCCACGAACATCTCGCCATCACCATGACCGATGGCCAGCGGCGAGCCCTTGCGGGCGGCAATGATCAGGTCTTCCTCGCCATCAAACAGAAAGGCGAGCGCAAACGCGCCTTGCAGCTGGTCCAGCGTCTTGAAAGCGGCATCCACCGGCGCCAGCCCTTCCTGCAAATGGCGTTCCGTCATCAGGGCGACGGTTTCGGTGTCGGTCTCTGTCCGGAACTCCATTCCGCAGTTCAGCAGCTCAGCCCGCAGCTCCTTGTAGTTCTCGATGATGCCATTGTGCACGACTGCGACGGCGCCCGCGCGGTGCGGGTGGGCATTGCTGACAGAAGGCGCGCCATGGGTGGCCCAGCGGGTGTGGCCGATGCCGGATTTGCCGGCCAGCGGCTCGTGCACCAATAGGTCGCTGAGGTTCACCAGCTTGCCCACCGCGCGGCGGCGCCGCAGCTCGCCCCTGTTCACGGTGGCAATACCGGCACTGTCATAGCCGCGGTATTCAAGCCGCTTCAGCGCCTCGACCAGGATCGGGGCGGCCTCGTGATTGCCCAGTACGCCGACAATTCCGCACATCACTTGGCTTCCTTCTGCAGGCGGGCTTTCTTGGCGCGCAGGATATCCATCAGCTTGCGTGCCCGGCCCGGCTTGTTGGTCTGTTCGGCGCGGGCAAGGGCCAGGTCGCCGTCTTCGACATTCTTTGTGATCACAGCACCGGTGGCGGTCATCGCCTCGTTGCCGACCCGAACCGGCGCCACCAGCATGGTGTTCGACCCGATAAAGGCGCGCGCGCCGATCTCGGTGCGGTGCTTCATCACCCCGTCATAGTTGCAGGTAATTGTGCCCGCGCCAATGTTGGTTTCCTTGCCGACCGAAGCATCGCCGATATAGCTCAGGTGATTGACCTTGGCGCCTGCAGCGATTTCCGCGTTCTTGATCTCGACAAAGTTGCCAACGTGAGTGTCCTCGGCCAGTTCCGCGCCGGGGCGCAAGCGGGCATAGGGACCAACCTTGGCGCCGCGGCTGACATGGCAGCCCTCCAGATGCGAAAACGCCCGGATCAGCGCACCGCTCTCCACCGTCACGCCGGGGCCGAAGACCACGTTGGGCTCAATCACCGTGTCCCGCCCGATGAATGTATCAAAGGCGAGGTAAACGGTTTCCGGGGCCATCAGGGTAACGCCCAGTTCCATCAGGTCTGCCCGTGCCCGCGCCTGAAACAGCGCATCCGCCTGCGCCAGTTCTGTGCGGGAGTTGACGCCCAGCGTCTCCGCCTCGTCACAGGACACGGCGGTGACTTTCAGGTCTTCGCGGCGGGCCAGCTCCACCAGGTCAGTCAGGTAATATTCGCCCGAGGCGTTTTCATTGCCGACCTTGGCGATCAGGTCGAACAACGCGCTGGCCTTGCCTGCCATCAGACCGGAATTGCAGAAGCTGATAGCGCGCTCTGTTTCACTTGCATCCTTGAACTCGACAATCCGCTCCAGGCTGTCGCCGTCCATCACCAGGCGGCCATAGCGGCCCGGATCGGCGGCCTCGAACCCCAGCACAACCAGATCGGCACGCTGGCGGGCTTCGACCATGCGTTCCAGCGTCTCAGCGCTGACAAAGGGCGTGTCGCCATAAAGCACAACCACATCGCCCTCGAACCCTGTCAGCGCGGTGCGGGCCTGGTCCACCGCATGGGCGGTTCCAAGCTGTTCTTCCTGCAGGACAACGTCGGCCTCTTCGTCGATACCAGCCACTGCCTTGCGGACTTGATCCGCTCCGTGCCCTGCCACGATAATGGTGCGCTCGGGCGCCAGCGTGCGGCCAGCGGCCATCGCATGCTCCAGCATTGGCGCCTGTGCGATCGGGTGCAGCACTTTCGGAAGGTCGGAGTTCATCCGGGTGCCTTTTCCGGCCGCCAGGATGACAAGGGCAATGCTCATAATCGCTTTTCTCTTTGTCTTTTTATCACTCCCGTTTTATCCGCTAAGGGGCGGGGCGCAAGAGATAGCGCCATCAAACAAGATTGCGGGCTGCAACATGCGGCAGCGGAAATGCGCCGAAGGGGCAGGATATGCGAACAGTTATCTTCGATCTGGACGGCACGCTGGCGGATACTTCCGGCGATCTGCTGGCGGCGGCCAATACCTGTTTCCGGCAGATGGGGCTGGGCGATGTGCTGAGCTATCCGCAGGATGCGGCGGTATCGCTGCGCGGTGCCCGGATGATGCTGACGCATGGGCTGAAGCGGGTGGATCAGTATGATCCGGCGGTAGTGGAAGAGTTCTATCCGGTGTTTCTGGACGTCTATCGCGATGCGATTGATCACCATACGGTGCTTTATCCCGGTGCAATGGAGGCGGTCGAGGCGCTGGAAACCGCAGGCTTCGGCGTCGGTATCTGCACCAACAAGCCGGAGGGGCTGGCGGAACAGTTGCTGCGCAGCCTGGGCGTGCGCGATGCGTTTAGGTCGCTGGTGGGGGCAGATACGCTGCCGGTGCGCAAACCTGACCCTGAGCCGCTGTTTGAAGCCGCGCGCCGGGCAGGCGGTGACCCGGCCCGCACCTTGCTGGTGGGTGACAGCGACACTGACCGCAATACATCTGCCAATGCGGGCGTGCCCTCGGTTCTGGTGACCTTCGGCCCGTCGGGCGATGATATGGCAGCGCTCAAACCTGAAGCGCTGCTGCACCGGTTCGAAGACCTGCCGGAGATCGCGGAGCAGTTGATTGCGTGATCCCGCAACTTAGTTTCGGGAAACTCGGCCAAATGGCTTCCCTCTTGACCCCTGCCGGGCGGCGGCTCACAAACGCCGCATGAGCGAGATTTTTTCCGGGTCTTTCACCCAGCAGGAACCCATCCCCGAAGACGCCATCGAGGCAGCACTTGCGGTGCTGCGCAGCGGGCGGCTGCACCGGTACAACGTGGCAGAGGGCGAGGCAGGGGAAACTGCGCTGCTGGAACAGGAATTCGCGGCACAGATGGGCGCGAAATACTGCCTGGCGGTGGCTTCGGGCGGTTATGCGCTGGCCACCTCCCTGCGGGCGGTCGGAGTGAAGCCCGGCGATAAGGTCCTGACCAATGCCTTTACACTCGCACCGGTGCCGGGTTCCATCGCTTCGGTCGGGGCAGAGCCGGTGTTTGTTGAAGTCACCGAAGACCTGACCATTGATCTCGACGATCTGGCCGCAAAGGCGGATCAGGCCAGGGTGCTGATGCTGTCGCATATGCGCGGCCATCTGTGCGACATGGACCGTCTGATGGAGGTCTGCAACGCCGCCGGCATCACCGTGATTGAAGACTGCGCCCACACCATGGGGGCGTCCTGGAATGGTGTGCTCTCGGGCAAGCACGGGGCAGTGGGGTGCTATTCCTGCCAGACTTACAAACATGTGAACTCGGGCGAAGGCGGGCTGCTCATCACAGATGATGAAGAGATCGCCGCCCGTGCCATCATGCTGTCAGGATCCTATATGCTTTATGGCCGCCACCTGGCGGCGCCGGGACCGGAAGTGTTCGAACGGGTGAAATACGAGACCCCCAACATTTCGGGCCGGATGGACAACCTGCGTGCCGCCATCCTGCGGCCGCAGCTGAGTGACCTGGAAACCCAGGTGCAGCGCTGGAATGACCGCTACCGCGCGGTTGAGAACGGCCTGCGCGGCACGCCGGGCCTGACCGTGGTCGGGCGCCCCACGCAGGAGGTCTATGTCGGCTCTTCGATCCAGTTCCTGCTGATGGACTGGTCCGAGGAGGCCGTGCAGGAGGCGGTGCGGCGCTGCGCTGCCCGCGGCGTGGAACTGAAGTGGTTCGGCACGCCCGAACCAGTGGCCTTCACCTCCCGCTATGACAGCTGGCGCTATGCAGACACCCCGCGGCTGCCTCAGAGTGACCGGGTTTTGGCCGGCATCATCGACATGCGGGTGCCGCTGACATTCAGTCTGGAAGACTGCGCCCAAATCGCCCGCATTATCCGCGCCGAGGTCTCTGCCGTCTATCAGTCGGCCTGATAGAGCGGCACCGTCGAGATCGAGACCTTGGCCGAGCCATCGGTCAGCTCTGCCGCGTGGGCAGCATAGATCAGCGTCTGGTTGCCCTCGTCGAAGATGCGCTTCACCCGCAGCGATTTCAGGATGATGGAGCGGGACGCGCGGAACACGTCCTCGCCATCGCGGCCGCGGTCGATGTCACCCACGGTGATCGGCCCGGTCTGGCGGCAGGCGATTGAGGCGTTGGACGGATCCTCGAACCAGTTTCCGTTGGACAGGCGGTCCAGCAGCCCCCGTTCGAAATAAGCGATGTGGCAGGTTACGCCGCTGACCTTGGGGTCGGCGATGGCCTCGATGATGATGTCGTTTCCCACCCAGTCGACGCCGATCTCCCCGACTTCCTCCGCTGCGGCGGGCAGGCTCAGCAGGCAGGTCAGGGCTGCCGCGGCGCGGTTCAATCGTTTCATCAGTTTTTATCCTCGCAATCTGATTTGTGCCGGTCTGTCCGGTTACTGCTAAACCAACGCGCGCAATCGGCAAAACGATCCGGGGAACCTTTTTGAACAAGCGGACGTTGTCTCAGCACAACGGCGCAAAAACGCGCCCTCAGACAGAAATGATATCGAGGAGAACACAATGTTCATGTCCAACCGCACCCTGACCGCTCCTGCCCTGACCGCGTCCGCTCTGGCCCTGCTGGCCGCACCGGTCTGGGCCTGCGCCCAAGTGCAGGCTGTGACCGACCTGAACCTGCGCGCAGGCCCGGGGCCGCAGCACGAGATCATTGGCGTCATCTCTGCCGATGGCACGGTTGATCTTGAGGGCTGCCTTGAGGAAAGCAATTGGTGCAAGGTTGCATATGATGGCGCGGACGGCTGGGCTTACGGCGAATACCTGACCACCACTCTGGCCGACAAGTATGTGCCGGTTGTTGCCAAGGACAACCCGGTCAAATTCAACACCGTCACGTACACCAGCACTGAAACCGGCGAAGACGATGCTGCGCTGGGTGCTGTCGGCGGCGCCATCACCGGCGGCCTGATTGCAGGCCCGGCAGGCATTGTCGCAGGGGCCATTGCGGGCTCACTCGCGGGTGAGGCTGCGGTGCCAGACGAGAAGGTGGTGACCTATGTGCGCAGCAACGCCACCGAGCCGGTTTACGTGCAGGGTGAGGTGGTGACAGGTGTCATGATCCCGGAAGAGGTCCAGCTGACCGAGGTGCCGGACACCAATTACCGCTATGTCTACCTGAACGGCCTGCCTGTGCTGGTTGAGGCGGACGACCGCACAGTGGTTTACGTGGTCCGCTGATCCAATCCAAAGCGGCTATTTGCGGGCGGTCCCTGGCGGGGCCGCCCGGTGCTGTTTGCGGCGCCGGCACGGAACATGATTGACCCGAATCGAGGCCTCGTCTATTGAATTGAACAACTGTTCATATAATCGGCTCTAACCGGGAGGTCCCGCGGGATGTTCAATGCAAGCATGACTTTTGATCTTGGCGATGACGTGAATGCCCTGCGCGACGTAATTCACCGCTGGGCGCAGGACCGTGTCAGGCCGATGGCGCAGGAGATCGACCAGAGTAACGCGTTTCCTGCGGAGCTGTGGAAAGAGATGGGCGAGCTTGGCCTTTTGGGGATCACCGTGCCGGAGGAGTTCGGCGGTGCCGGCATGTCTTATCTGGCCCATACCGTTGCAGTCGAGGAAATCGCCCGCGCCAGCGCCTCTGTCTCGCTGTCTTATGGCGCGCATTCCAATCTCTGCGTCAATCAGATCAAGCTGAACGGCAACGCCGAGCAAAAGGCCAAGTATCTGCCGCGGCTGATCTCGGGTGAGCATGTCGGCGCGCTGGCGATGTCCGAAGCAGGTGCGGGATCCGACGTCGTTTCAATGTCGCTGCGGGCGGAAAAGCGCAACGATCACTTCCGCCTGAACGGCAACAAATACTGGATCACCAACGGTCCGGATGCCGACACCCTGGTGGTCTATGCCAAAACCGATCCTGACGCCGGTTCCAAAGGCATGACGGCCTTCCTGATCGAAAAAGAGATGAAGGGCTTTTCCACCTCCAAGCATTTCGACAAACTGGGCATGCGCGGCTCCAACACGGCGGAACTGGTGTTCGAGGACGTCGAAGTCCCGTTTGAAAACATCCTGGGCGACGAGGGTAAGGGCGTGCGTGTGCTGATGTCCGGCCTCGACTACGAGCGTGTGGTGCTGGCCGGTATCGGCACCGGTATCATGGCCTCCTGCATGGATGAAATGATGCCCTATATGGCCGAGCGCAAGCAGTTCGGCCAGCCAATCGGGAACTTCCAGCTGATGCAGGCCAAGATCGCCGATATGTACACCGCGATGAACTCGGCGCGGGCTTATGTTTATGAGGTGGCCAAGTCCTGCGACAAGGGCACGGTGACACGTCAGGACGCCGCGGCCTGCTGCCTTTACGCGTCCGAAGTGGCGATGACCCAGGCGCATCAGGCGGTGCAGGCCTTTGGCGGTGCCGGTTACCTGTCCGACAACCCGGTTGGCCGTATTTTCCGCGATGCCAAGCTGATGGAGATCGGTGCCGGCACCTCTGAGATCCGCCGGATGCTGATCGGCCGCGAGCTGATGGGAACCATGTGATGAAAACGGCTCTGCCGTTTGCTCTGCTGATGGCAGGCACGTCCGTCATGGCACAGGAGGTTCAATTCTCCTCTGGTGCGACGGATGCTTGCGTCGCGGGAGCGGTCAATCAGGACACAAAGCGCAGCTGCGTGGGCACCTCGGCACAGCACTGCATGGGGGCGGCGCCGGATGGCTCTACCACCGTTGGTATGATGGGATGCCTGGATGGCGAGCGAAGCTACTGGGATCAGCGGCTGAACCGCGCCTACAAGTCTTTGCGGGCCAAGGCGGTAGAATTGGATGCCGAAATGGAGGAGCTTGGTTCTGCCGCACCAAAGACAGCGCCACCGCTCCGCAGCATGCAGCGGGCCTGGATCAGCTATCGCGACGCCACCTGTGAATTCGAAAGGTCGCAATGGGGCGGCGGCACTGGCGGCGGCCCGGCCTCGCTCAGCTGCCTGATGCGGCTGACCGGAGAGCAGGCGCTCTATCTGGAAGATGCCTGGCTCGGCGAATAGCAAGCCGGAAACAGACGCTGGCGGACGCGCATTGGCCCGCCAGCATAGGGATGCAAAGGATCAGAAGCGGTGCACGTAAGCAATGTTCAGGACAACCGGGTCGATCTCGGCGGTGCCGATCGCGGCCCCGTTCAGGGTAACGTCGCTTTCGATGTCGATGTAGCGGACATTGAAACGTACCGCACCGCGGTCGGAGATCTGCCAGTCCGCGCCGGCATTGAGCGCCACGCCGAAACTATCGTCCATTTCGATCACACCAAGCGGCGAGCTTTCTTCAAAGAAAGTGGTGTAGTTCAGGCCCAGGCCGACAAACGGCTTGATCTTGCCCTGGGTCGGGAAATGGTAGTTGACCGAGATGGTCGGCGGCAGCTGCTTGGCAGAGGCGGCATAGCCGGCGCCGGCCAAAGTGACATCATGCTCGAACGGCGAAGCGGCCAGCAGTTCGACACCCCAGTTGTCACGGAAGAAGTATTCAACCGTCAGCGACAGCGCGGTGCCGTCGTCGATATCAGCGGCCATACCGGCAAGGGTGCCGTTGCCGGATTTCGGGTTCACGTTGGCGATGCCGACGCCAACGGTCCAGTCGCCATGCTGTTGGGCCAGCGCGGGGTCGGCCAGTGCGGCCAGGGCAGAGGTCAATGCCAAAGCGGAAACCATGCGTTTCATGGGGTGCGTCCCTTTTCTTGTGATTACTCCGCCGTGGTGCACCCGGAAGCGGGTGAAAACCCTGATCTGAATCAAAGAGACACTTTCTTTGCCTTTGAAAACGCAGGGAAAAAATGCATATCAGCTATGCGTTTCTGGAATGTCTAAATATGCATGATTTTTGTAACATTCCTGGCCTGCGCGCCGATGGCAGCTGGAACCTGCCGGAGCGGCTGAACATGGCCGCCCAATGCCTGTCGCATCCTGCTGAGGCTGTGGCGCTGATCGATATGACCGGCCCTGCGCGCCGCAGCTTTTCTTATGGCGCGCTGTCAGGGATGGTGGATGGCCTGGCTCGCTACCTGCTGACCCGCATCCAGCCGGGCGACCGCGTCGGCGTGCTGCTGAGCCAGTCGCCATGGTGTGCTGCAGCGCATCTGGCCATCTGGAAGGCGGGCGGCATCTCGGTGCCGCTGTTCAAGCTGTTCAAACGCAACGCGCTGGCCTCCCGCGCTGGCGATGCTGGTGTGCGCTTTGTCTTTACAGACCAGGAAGGCGCGGATCTGCTCGGCGATCTGGCCGAAGCGGTGATGGCAGACACCGCCGGAATAGACGGCCCGCCGGTAGCTTTTGCCGATACCGCACCTGAAACCCCCGCGGTGCTGATATACACCTCCGGCACCACCGGCAGCCCCAAGGGCGCGCTGCACGGCCACCGGGTGCTGACCGGCCATCTGCCGGGCGTTTCGATCAGCCATGACCACTTGGGCCAGCCGGGCGACTGCCTGTGGACGCCTGCCGACTGGGCCTGGATTGGCGGATTGTTCGACGTTCTGATGCCGGGCTTGGCGCTGGGCGTGCCGGTGGTGGCAGCACGGCTGGACAAGTTCACCCCCGAGGCCTGCGCAGCGCTGATCGAACAGGCCGGTGTCCGCAACATTTTCTTCCCTCCAACCGCGCTCAGGATGCTCAAGGCAGCCGGGCAGGGGCTTCGGGCCTTGCGCTCGGTTGCCAGCGGCGGAGAGCCCCTGGGCGCCGAGATGCTCGCCTGGGGCCGGCGGGACCTGAGCATAACGATTAATGAATTCTATGGCCAGACCGAGTGCAACATGGTTGCCTCCTCCTGCGCAGCGGATTTTGACCCGCGTCCGGGCTGCATTGGCAAACCGGTGCCGGGGCATGAGCTGACGGTGATCGACGAGGCGGGCAATCCCACGCAAGATGAGGGCGACGTCGCCATCCGCCGCGGCTCGGCCTCGATGCTGCTGGAATATTGGAACCGGCCTGAGGAGACCGCGGCCAAGTTCCGCGGCGACTGGCTGGTGACTGGCGACCGAGGCATCTGGGAAAGGGATTATCTTCGCTTTGTAGGCCGCGAGGATGACGTGATTACCTCCGGCGGCTACCGCATCGGTCCGGCAGAGATCGAGGATTGCTTGATGACCCACCCGGCAGTGGCGACGGTTGGCGTGGTCGGCAAGCCCGACAGCCTGCGCACTGAGATCGTCAAAGCCTATGTGGTGCTGAAGCCGGGGGCGGAAGCTTCGGCGCAGGAACTGCAGGATTACGTAAAGGGCCGACTCGCGCAGTACTCCTATCCGCGCGAAGTCGAATTTTTACAGGAGCTGCCGATGACGGTGACCGGTAAGGTGATCCGCAAGGAATTGAAGGCGCGGGCTGCGGGCGAGGTAACTGAGTGAAGATAGTCAGCGTAATTACGGCCACATTGTGCTTTGCATCAACAGCGGGTGCGCAGAGCGTGCCCCCCCATTACATTGATGCGCTTGCCTGGCTTGACGGATGTGCTGCTTTGTCGAAAGGGCACATAATCACTCAAATGCACATGGATACCAAGTGCTTTGAGTGGGGAGTTAAGCACTGCTACTATCCGCCCTCCTTTAAGACGCGGCTTTCTTGCAGGAATGATTTTGTTGGGCACCTGAACATGAGGGTAGGCGAATTACTTGCAGAGCTACCGAATGTGATAACTACCGAGAGTGACTTAGAAGTCTCAAACTACCAAAACAGGTTATCCAGACTTCGTGAGCTTACAGGTACAAGCGATTGTAAGCCGCGGGAAGAGTATGACGGCAACTTCACCAGATGCCATGTGAAAGAGGCGGGGCTTCGATGGGTCGAGGCTCGCAGGTTAGCCCGGTGGGCTGATCCCCTTAAACCGGAGGACAACGAGCAATGAAACTCACATCCAAGGCGATGCCCTCCTCGGACGGCTTCAAACAGAACCGCGAGGCGCATCTGGACGCGCTCGGGCAGATCAGCGAGGCGGCAGAGGCCGCGCGCATGGGTGGCGGCGAGAAATCCCGTGCCCGCCACGAAGGCCGCGGCAAGATGCTGCCGCGCCGCCGCGTGGCGAATCTGCTCGACCCCGGCTCTCCGTTTCTGGAGATCGGCGCCACTGCGGCCCATGCCATGTATGACGGGGCCGCCCCCGGTGCTGGGGTTGTGGCGGGTATCGGCCGCGTTCACGGGCAAGAGGTCATGGTGGTCTGCAATGACGCCACAGTGAAGGGCGGCACCTATTTCCCGATGACGGTGAAGAAACACCTGCGGGCGCAGGAGATTGCCGAGGAAAACCGTCTCCCCTGCATCTATCTGGTGGACAGCGGCGGTGCCAACCTGCCGCAACAGGATGAGGTCTTCCCCGACCGCGACCACTTCGGGCGTATCTTCTACAATCAGGCACGGATGTCGGCCAAGGGCATTGCGCAGATTGCGGTGGTCATGGGCTCCTGCACCGCAGGCGGCGCTTATGTTCCGGCCATGTCCGACGTCACCATCATCGTGAAGGAGCAGGGCACCATTTTCCTCGCAGGCCCGCCGCTGGTGAAGGCCGCGACGGGCGAGGTCGTAAGCGCCGAAGATCTGGGCGGTGGCGATGTGCACACCCGCCTGTCCGGCGTGGCCGATTACCTGGCCGAAGACGATGCCCACGCGCTGGCGCTGGCGCGGCGCGCGGTGCAGTCCTTGAACATCACCAAGCCGTTGACGGTGAATTGGGCCAGCCCCGAGGAGCCCGCCTATGACCCCGAGGAAATCCTCGGCGTGGTGCCAGGTGACCTGCGCACGCCTTACGACATCCGCGAGGTGATTGCGCGGCTGGTCGATGGTTCCCGCTTTGACGAATTCAAACCGCGTTTCGGCGAAACTCTTGTCACTGGTTTTGCCCATGTCAAAGGATGCCCTGTAGGCATCATCGCCAACAACGGTGTGCTGTTCTCGGAAGCCGCCCAGAAGGGCGCGCATTTTGTGGAACTGTGCAGCCAGCGCAAGATCCCGCTGGTTTTCCTGCAGAATATCACCGGTTTCATGGTCGGCCGCAAATATGAGAACGAGGGCATCGCCCGCCACGGCGCCAAAATGGTGACGGCAGTTGCCACAACCAATGTGCCGAAGGTAACGATGCTGGTCGGCGGCTCCTTTGGAGCGGGCAATTACGGCATGTCGGGCCGGGCTTACCAGCCGCGGTTCCTGTGGTCCTGGCCCAACTCCCGCATCTCTGTGATGGGCGGCGAGCAGGCGGCAGGCGTGCTGGCAACGGTCAAGCGCGATGCCATCGAACGCCAGGGCGGCAGCTGGAGCACGGAGGAAGAAGCCGACTTCAAACGCCCCACCATTGAGATGTTCGAGGAGCAGAGTCACCCGCTTTATGCCTCTGCACGTCTCTGGGACGACGGTATCATCGACCCGCGCAAAAGCCGCGATGTGCTGGCGCTGTCGCTCAGTGCCGCGCTGAATGCCCCGATTGAAGACACACGCTTCGGCGTGTTCCGGATGTGAGGACCTCCCATGTTTGACAAGATTTTGATTGCCAACCGCGGAGAGATTGCCTGCCGCGTGATGGAAAGTGCCCGCGCCATGGGAGTGCGGACAGTGGCCGTCTATTCAGACGCCGATGCGGCCGCCAAACATGTGTCGCTGGCGGATGAGGCCGTGCATATCGGCGGCCCGGCGCCTGCGGACAGCTATCTGCGCGGTGCGGAAATTATCCGCGTGGCCAAGGCGACCGGCGCCCAGGCGATCCACCCCGGTTATGGCTTCCTGTCGGAAAACCCGGACTTTGTTGAGGCGGTGGAGGCCGCGGGCCTCACCTTCATCGGCCCGTCCGCAGACGCGATCCGAAAGATGGGCCTCAAAGACGCCGCCAAGGTGCTGATGGAAGAGGCCGGCGTGCCGGTGGTGCCGGGCTATCACGGTGCCAATCAGGATGCGGGCTTCCTGCAGGAAGAAGCGGGCAAGATCGGGTATCCGGTGCTGATCAAAGCCGTGGCCGGCGGCGGCGGCAAGGGGATGCGGCTGGTCGAGAAGCCGGCGGAGTTCGCTGATGCCCTGAACAGCGCCCAGGGTGAGGCCACCACGGCCTTCGGAAATCCGGATGTGCTGATCGAGAAATACATTCAGCAGCCGCGTCATATCGAGGTGCAGGTCTTTGGCGATGGCACCCATGCGGTGCACCTGTTTGAACGCGACTGTTCGCTGCAGCGCCGCCACCAGAAAGTGATCGAGGAGGCCCCCGCACCGGGCATGACGGCTGAGATGCGCCAAGCAATGGGGCGGGCCGGCGTGCGCGCGGCTGAGGCGATCGGTTACAGGGGGGCAGGCACCGTCGAATTCATCGTCGATGGCTCGGACGGGCTGCGCACCGACGGCTTCTGGTTCATGGAAATGAACACCCGCCTGCAGGTGGAGCATCCGGTGACCGAACTGATCACCGGTGTCGATCTGGTGGAGTGGCAGTTGCGGGTCGCCTCAGGTGAGCGCCTGCCTGCCCGGCAGGAAGATCTGACGATCACCGGACACGCGTTTGAAGCGCGGCTTTATGCGGAAGACGTGCCTAAGGGCTTTCTTCCGGCCACCGGCACGCTGACCCATTTGTCTTTCCCGGCCGAATGCCGCGCCGACAGCGGCGTGCGGGCAGGCGACGCCATCAGCCCCTGGTATGACCCGATGATTGCCAAGGTGATCGTGCATGGCTCCACCCGTAAGGTGGCGCTGTCCCGTTTGGCCCGTGCGCTGGAAGAAACCCAGGTGGGCGGCACCGTCACCAACCTTGCTTTCCTCGGCGCGCTGGCAGCGCACGAAGGGTTTGCGCGGGGCGACGTGGACACCGGCCTGATCGCCCGCGATCTGGAGGCATTGGTGGCTGCGCCAAAGACTGAGCTGCGCCACAAAGCGGCCGCCGGTATGGTGGCACTTGGCCTGGTGGACGCCGCGCCGGAGACCGGTTTCACGCTTTGGGCGCCGCTGCACCGCGCTGTTACGCTCAGCCATTTGGAGGAGGAGTTCACAGCTGACGTGCAGGTGGACGGGCCGGACCGGCAGCTGTGGTCGGTGAATGGTGAAACCGTGCTGGCCGAGCGCAGCCAGGGCCATTGGCGCATTGACGGGCGCCGGATGCCTGTAACCTCGCAGGCCGGCCCGCTGATCACGGTGTTTGACGCTTATGGCCTGGAATTTGCCGTTGTGGATCCGCTGGATCGTGATGCGGCTGCAGGCGGCGACAGCAATGTGGTTGAGGCGCCGATGCCGGGGCTGGTCAAAGCTGTATTTGCCAAAGCCGGCCAGCCGGTGGCAGAGGGCGACAGGCTGGCTATTCTGGAAGCGATGAAGATGGAGCATTCGCTGCTGGCCGCGCGCGACGGTGTGGTGGCTGAGGTGCTTGCCGCCGCTGGCGACCAGGTCGAGGCTGGCGCGGCGCTGGTGCGGCTGGAGGAGGAAGGCGGCTGACCGTGCGCCTGCGGCAGCTGTCCGGAATTGGGTATTTAAGACCAGCAAGAAGCAGGAGGCCCGGCGATGGCTGAGCGTGTCGAAATTTTCGAAG
This sequence comes from Leisingera sp. M658, assembly GCF_025144145.1. Classification (NCBI taxonomy): domain Bacteria; kingdom Pseudomonadati; phylum Pseudomonadota; class Alphaproteobacteria; order Rhodobacterales; family Roseobacteraceae; genus Leisingera; species Leisingera sp. M658. The sequence continues at coordinate 2,621,254 of NZ_CP083546.1, read as the reverse complement.
TCGGTCCGCGCGACGGGCTGCAGAATGAAAAGCGTGAAATCCCCGTGGCGGAGAAAGTCGCGTTGACAAACTGCCTGAGCCGCGCCGGATTTACGCGGATTGAGGTGGCGAGCTTTGTGTCGCCCAAATGGGTGCCGCAGATGGCGGGCAGCGCCCAGGTGCTGGCGGGCATCACCCGCGCGCCCGGCGTGCGGTATGCAGCACTGACGCCCAATATGCGCGGTTACGAGGATGCTGTAGCTGCCAAGGCGGATGAAATCGCGGTCTTTGCCTCCGCCTCTGAAGGGTTCTCCAAGGCCAATATCAACGCCACAATCGAGGAGAGCATCACACGTTTTCTGCCCATCTTGGAGGCTGCCAAGGAGAACAGGCTGCCGGTGCGGGGCTATGTGTCCTGCGTGACCGACTGTCCTTATGACGGGGCAACAGCGCCGGAGAAAGTAGCGGAGGTGGCCGAACGGTTGTACGCCCTCGGTTGCTATGAGATCTCGCTGGGCGACACCATCGGGCAGGGTACTCCGGAGGCGATCACCGCGATGCTGAGCGCCGTCACCGCACGGGTTCCTGCGGCCAGGCTTGCGGGGCACTACCACGACACCGCGGGCCGGGCACTGGACAATATCGAGGCCTCGCTAACGCAGGGCCTGCGGGTGTTTGATGCTGCCGTGGGCGGTTTGGGCGGCTGTCCTTACGCACCGGGGGCTGCGGGCAACGTGGCGACGGAAGCGGTGCACAAGCGCCTGACCGGGTTGGGCTATGACACGGGGCTGGACGGTAATGTGCTGGATAAGGCTGCGGCACTGGCCCGTTCGATGCGCGGCCTGCAATAGAATTCAGCGGAGAAGCAAGATGTTTGAGACAATCACCCTGGACACTGACGCCCGTGGCGTCTGCACCCTTACCCTGAACCGCCCTGACAAACACAACGCCATGTCCGGTCAGATGCTGCAGGAATTGATTCTGGCGGCCCGGCGGCTGAACGAAGACGAGACCGCTCGTGTCGTGGTGCTGACCGGCGCAGGCAAGAGTTTTTGCGCCGGCGGCGATCTGGGCTGGATGCGGGATCAGATGGATGCGGACGCCGGAACCCGTGGCCGTGAGGCGCGGGTGCTGGCAGAGATGCTGATGGCTCTTAACACCCTGGCTAAGCCGGTGATCGGCGCGGTGCAAGGCAATGCCTTTGGCGGCGGTGTTGGAATGGCCTCGGTCTGTGACGTTGCCATCGGCGCGGACCATCTGAAGATGGGGCTGACCGAGACCAGGCTGGGACTGATTCCCGCCACCATCGGCCCTTATGTCATTGCCCGTATGGGCGAAGCCAAAGCACGGCGTGTCTTCATGTCGGCCCGCCTGTTCGGCGCGGCAGAGGCGGTTGAGCTGGGGCTGCTGGCCAAAGCCGTGCCCGCAGATCAGCTGGCGGAGGCAGTCGAGGCGGAGGTCGCACCCTATCTGAACTGCGCACCCGGCGCCGTCGCCGCCGCCAAAAAGCTGGCCCGCGACTTGGGACCGCAACTTGATGACGCTGTGATTGACCATACAATCAAGGCGCTGGTGGCGCGCTGGGAAGGCGACGAGGCGCACGAGGGCATCAGCGCATTCTTTGAAAAGCGCAAACCTGTCTGGCAAGGCTGAAATACCGGTAAAAATGAGTCATGTTTTGATGGCGGCCGCGGTTTCCCCTGCGGCCGCTTTCCTTATGAAATAACTAAGGAATTACGTGCATGTTGCGGCTGTGCTTTTTCCTGTCACAAACCCTTGTAGATTAACCTTGCTTTAGTTGACGCTGTGGGGGCGGGGGGGTATGCACGAGGCAAATCAACACGCCAATTGACGTCGCGCGGGAAACCGCCGGGAAAAGGAGCTGCTCTTGGAAGAGATGTTGAGGGAATACCTGCCGATCCTGGTTTTCCTGGCCGTTGCGGCAGGGTTGGGCATTGTCCTTATCCTAGCAGCCGTTGTGCTGGCAGTCCGCAACCCGGACCCGGAAAAGGTCAGCGCCTATGAGTGCGGCTTCAATGCCTTTGATGATGCCCGTATGAAATTCGACGTCCGGTTCTATCTGGTGTCGATTCTCTTCATCATTTTTGACCTGGAAATCGCATTCCTGTTTCCCTGGGCCGTCGGTTTCAAGGACATCAGCGACACTGGTTTCTGGTCGATGATGGTGTTCCTGGGCGTGCTGACCATCGGCTTTGCCTATGAATGGAAGAAAGGGGCGCTGGAATGGCAGTGATGACCGGAGCCAACACCGCGGGTGTGGACAAGGAAGTTGTCACCCAGGCCCTGAACGCTGAGTTGCAGGACAAGGGTTTCCTGCTCACCTCGGCAGAAGACATCATCAATTGGGCGCGCACCGGCTCGCTGCACTGGATGACCTTCGGTCTGGCCTGCTGTGCTGTGGAAATGATGCACACCTCGATGCCGCGCTATGATGCCGAGCGTTTTGGCATCGCACCGCGCGCCTCGCCGCGCCAGTCGGACGTGATGATCGTTGCGGGCACCCTCACCAACAAGATGGCGCCGGCCCTGCGCAAGGTCTACGATCAGATGCCAGAGCCGCGTTACGTGATCTCGATGGGATCCTGCGCCAATGGCGGCGGCTATTATCACTACAGCTATTCCGTGGTGCGCGGCTGTGACCGGGTTGTGCCGGTTGATGTCTATGTACCGGGCTGCCCGCCGACGGCTGAGGCGCTGCTGTATGGCCTGATGCAGCTGCAGCGCAAGATCCGCCGCACCGGCACCCTTGTTCGCTAAGGCGGGAGAGAGCAGATGACTGAAGCCTTGAATGAACTCGGCGCGCAGATCGAAGCCAAACGCCCCGATTGCGTTGTCGCCTGGGACGTGTCCTTTGGTGAGCTGAACATTGACGTGACGCCCTCGAATATCGCCGGCCTGGTGGAGTTCCTGAAGTCGGATCAGAACTGCAAGTTCTCCTCGCTGGTGGATATCACCGCGGTGGACTACCCGGAACGGGGCAAGCGGTTCGACGTGGTCTATCACTTCCTGTCGATGTACCGGAATCAGCGTATCCGCCTGCGCGCTGCGGTGCGCGAAGATGAAATGGTGCCCTCGATCGTCGATGTGCACCCTTCGGCCAACTGGTTCGAGCGGGAAGTCTACGACATGTTCGGCATCCTGTTCTCCGGCCACCCGGACCTGCGCCGGATCCTGACCGACTATGGCTTCCGCGGCTACCCGCTGCGCAAGGATTTCCCGACCACCGGCTATACCGAAGTACGCTATGACGAGGCGCAAAAGCGCGTGGTCTATGAGCCGGTGAAGCTGGTGCAGGAGTACCGCCAGTTTGATTTCATGTCCCCGTGGGAAGGTGCTGAATACATCTTGCCGGGTGACGAGAAGAAGGAGGGCGCAAACTGATGTGGTTTGAACCTCTGGCCGAAATGGGAAACTTGCTGACGGGCTGTGCAATGATGCTGAGCGCGGCTATTCCCTTTTTTAAAAAAACCTCTGACTACACATTTTGTGTAGTTTCGCAGCCCAAAATAAATAGGGGGGCGAAATGATGGACGGCTCCAAATTTGACGACGGTAGCGTGGATGCGCTGAGCGGCGAGCAGAAGATCCGCAACTTCAACATCAACTTCGGCCCGCAGCACCCTGCTGCACACGGAGTTTTGCGTCTGGTGCTGGAACTCGACGGCGAGATTGTCGAGCGCTGCGATCCGCATATCGGCCTGCTGCATCGCGGCACCGAAAAGCTGATGGAAAGCCGCACCTACCTTCAGAACCTGCCGTATTTCGACCGCCTTGATTACGTTGCGCCGATGAACCAGGAACATGCCTGGTGCCTGGCCATCGAAAAACTGACCGGTGTCGAGGTTCCCCGCCGCGGCCAGCTGATCCGGGTGCTCTATTCGGAAATCGGCCGGGTTCTGAACCACCTTCTGAACGTCACCACGCAGGCAATGGATGTTGGCGCGCTGACCCCGCCGCTGTGGGGCTTTGAAGAACGCGAGAAACTGATGGTGTTCTACGAGCGCGCCTGCGGTGCGCGCTTGCACGCGGCCTATTTCCGCCCTGGCGGCGTGCATCAGGACATTCCGGACGATCTGCTGGACGATATCGACCTCTGGGCGCTGGAATTCCCCAAAGTTCTGGACGACATCGACGGCCTTTTGACCGAAAACCGCATCTTCAAGCAGCGCAACTGCGACATTGGCGTGGTGACCGAGGAAGAGATCCAGCAATACGGCTTCTCCGGCGTTATGGTGCGCGGCTCCGGCCTTGCTTGGGACCTGCGCCGCGCGCAGCCCTATGAATGCTATGACGAGTTTGAGTTCCAGATCCCCGTCGGCAAGAACGGCGACTGCTACGACCGCTACCTGTGCCGGATGGAAGAGATGCGCCAATCGACCTCGATCATCCGCCAGGCAATTGTCAAACTGCGCGAAGCCACCGGCGACGTAATAGCCCGCGGCAAGCTGTCCCCGCCCAAGCGCGGCGATATGAAGACCTCGATGGAAAGCCTGATCCACCACTTCAAGCTTTACACCGAAGGCTTTCACGTCCCCGCAGGCGAGGTTTACGCCGCTGTCGAGGCACCCAAGGGCGAGTTCGGCGTCTATCTGGTGGCGGACGGGTCCAACAAACCCTACCGCTCCAAGATCCGCGCGCCGGGCTTCTTGCACCTGCAGGCGATGGACCACGTGGCCGGCGGCCACCAGCTGGCGGACGTCGCCGCCATCATCGGCACTATGGACGTCGTGTTCGGGGAGATTGACCGGTGACAAAGAGATTTCGAGATCGAGAAACCGGTGAAGAGTTTGAGTTGCATCGGTTCGGTGAGGATGGCTTTCGTCTGGAAATCGCTTTTGAATCCATAGACGAATGGGATCGTTTCCAAAAAATCGCTCGCGGTGCACGAATGCGTAACCTGACAATTGGGGGCGCTCCAAGCCTCAAGTCACTAGAGAACTTGGAAGAAATCTAATGCTTCGCCGTCTGCATTCAGAACAACCCGACAGCTTTGCCTTCACCCCGGCCAACCAGGCCTGGGCTGAGGCGCAGATCACCAAATTCCCCGAGGGCCGCCAGGCCTCGGCGGTTATTCCGCTCTTGTGGCGCGCGCAGGAGCAGGAAGGCTGGGTCACCAAGCCCGCTATTGAGGCCATCGCCGATATGCTGGGCATGGCTTATATCCGGGTGCTGGAAGTCACCTCTTTCTACTTCATGTTCCAGATGCAACCCACAGGGTCTGTTGCCAATATCCAGATCTGCGGCACTACGTCCTGCATGATTTGCGGGGCCGAAGACCTGGTTGCGGTCTGCAAGGAAAAAATAGCTGCAAAGCCGCACACCCTGTCGGCGGACGGCAAGTTTTCCTGGGAAGAGGTCGAATGCCTTGGCGCCTGCACCAATGCGCCGATGGCCCAGATCGGCAAGGACTATTACGAGGACCTTACCGTCGAGAGCTTTACCCGGCTGTTGGACGATCTGGCCGCAGGCAAGATGGTGACGCCGGGCCCTCAGAACGGGCGGTACGCAGCTGAGCCGAAATCGGGCCTCACCTCGCTGACTGACTTTGACAGCGGCAAGACCCAGTACAATGCAAGTGCGCAGCTGGCGATGGACATCAAGGACGGTGTCAAGCGTATCCAGGGGGATGAAGTGCCGCTGCTGACCCCTTGGGTCGGCAAGGACGGCGTTGTTGCCGGCCGGGCCGCGGCAGATGCGCCGCCCAAAGCACCGGAAGCGCCCAAACCTGCCGCGAAACAGGCAGAAGAAGCTGCCAAGGCGGCTCCCAAAAAATCGGACGCGGCTGAGCCTTCCTCTCCGGAAGGCGCGGCGGTAAAACCTGGGGCGGACAGCCAGCCCGAGGAAGCCCAGCCGGAAATCCTGAAGGAAGCCCGCGGCGGCCTGGCGGATGATCTGAAACTGCTCAAAGGGGTTGGCCCCAAGCTGGAGCAGACCCTGAATGAGCTGGGGTTCTTCCATTTCGACCAGATTGCTGACTGGACCGAGGCCGAGGTTGCCTGGGTTGATGCACGGCTCAAGTTCAAGGGCCGGATCGAGCGGGACGGCTGGATCGAGCAGGCCAAGCGGCTGCAGGTGGGCGACGAGACTGAATTCGCCAGACGTGCCAAAGAAGAGCACATCTACGACGACAAAGAAGACTAATCGGGATCGGCCCGAGGGGGCGGTGCCTTGGCGATAGGGAACAGATGAGCAAGGAACAGGACCAAGCCATCGCAGCGAAGGGCCGGCATATCGCATTGGTGATTGCCGGAACCATTTTGCTGTGGATCGCCGTGTCGCTGTTCATCGGCCCCATGCTGGGGCTGCCGGGGCGTTATGCCTTGCTGTTCGATTTCGCCGCGCTGGCAGGCATGATCTATGCCCTGGTCAACATATTTCAACTCTGGCGCATGCGCCGGGCCAATGAACAAGAAAACCAAAGGTAGGCACACATGCTGAAGGATCAGGACCGGATCTTTACCAACCTTTACGGGATGCACGAACGTAACCTTGCGGGTGCCAAGGCGCGCGGCCATTGGGATGGCACCGCCGGCATCGTTGAGAAGGGCCGCGACTGGATTATTCAGACCATGAAAGACAGCGGCCTGCGCGGCCGCGGCGGCGCGGGTTTCCCGACCGGCCTGAAATGGTCCTTCATGCCCAAGGAAAGCGATGGCCGGCCGGCCTTTCTGGTGATCAACGCGGATGAATCCGAGCCTGGCACGTGCAAAGACCGCGAGATTATGCGCCATGATCCGCACACGCTGATCGAGGGCGCACTGATCGCGTCCTTCGCGATGAACGCGCATACCTGCTACATCTACCTGCGCGGCGAATACATCCGCGAGCGCGAGGCGCTGCAGGCCGCGATCGACGAATGCTATGATCAGGGCCTCTTGGGCAGGAACGCGGCCGGCTCTGGCTGGGACTTTGACGTTTTCCTGCACCACGGGGCAGGGGCCTATATCTGCGGCGAGGAAACCGCCCTGATTGAAAGCCTTGAAGGCAAGAAGGGCATGCCCCGGATGAAGCCGCCGTTCCCGGCGGGTGCGGGCCTTTACGGCTGTCCGACCACGGTGAACAACGTGGAATCCATTGCCGTTGTGCCGACTATCCTGCGCCGCGGTGCCGATTGGTTCGCAGGCTTCGGGCGCCAGAACAACGCAGGCACCAAGCTGTTTGCGATCTCCGGTCATGTGAAAAACCCCTGTGTGGTTGAAGAGGCGATGTCGATTGGTTTCGAGGAACTGATCGAAAAGCACTGCGGCGGCATCCGCGGCGGCTGGGACAATCTGCTGGCGGTGATCCCCGGCGGCTCATCGGTGCCTTGCGTGCGCGGCGAGAACATGCGCGACGCGATCATGGACTTCGACTACCTGCGCGGCGAGCTGGGCTCGGGCCTTGGCACCGCGGCAGTCATTGTGATGGACAAGCAGACGGACATTATCAAGGCAATCTGGCGCCTGGCCAAGTTCTACAAGCACGAATCTTGCGGCCAGTGCACCCCGTGCCGCGAGGGCACCGGCTGGATGATGCGCGTGATGGACCGCCTGGTACGCGGCGAGGCCGAGCTGGAAGAGATCGACATGCTGTGGGACGTGACCAAACAGGTCGAAGGCCACACCATCTGCGCCCTTGGCGACGCGGCGGCCTGGCCGATCCAGGGTCTGATCAAGAACTTCCGCGAGGAAATCGAAGACCGTATCAAGGCTCAGAAATCGGGCCGCATGGGCGCGATGGCGGCGGAGTAACCAATGGAATCCTTCGACGCATATTCCCACGCTCTGGCCGCGCTGGTGATCTTTACCTTGATCATCCTGGCGCTGTCGCCGTTTTCGGCGCTGGCCAAGCAGAAGGCAGGCCTTGCGCCTGGCGCCACGCCGCAGGAGGACTATGCCGAAAAGGCTTACCGTCTGAACCGGGCCTATTTGAATGGCTGCGAAACCCTGCCGGCCTTCCTTGCGGTGACTTTGGCCGCGATACTGGCGGGTGCGGCGCCGTTCTGGGTGAACCTGCTGGCCTCATTGGTGCTGGTGGCGCGGGTGATCATGATCCTTATCCATCTGCGCGGCAGCGGCAAACCGCATGGCGGGCTGCGCTCGATTTTCTACGTGATTGGCTGGTCCTGTATGGGCGGCCTGGCAATTTTGACTTTGGTGGCAGTATTTTGAGCATTCTAACGACATACCGGATGGCCCTGCCGGTGGCCTGTTTGGCAGTTGCGGCGCTGGTCACGGCCTGCGGTTCCTCAACCACCAACAAGAACCGCGAGCTTTATGACGGCATCCCCTTCAAGGCCAAGGCCAAGCCTTTGGACAAGAAGGTGAACCGCGCCGATTTCTCCATCGAAATCAAGGGCGCCGACCGCTCTGTCACAGGTGCGCGCGCGGCTGCGGCCCACGCCGGGACCACCTATTGCGTTGTGAACTATGGCTCCTCCAAAATCGATTGGGTAGTGGACCCTGCCGATCAGGATACGCAGCTGACACTGACCGACGGCAAGGCCGTATTCCAGGGAACCTGCACACCGTGAGCGGATTTCCGGCATATCAGGGCCGCCCGGACCGGCTGCTATTGAATAGCAGCGCCGCGCGATTGAGCAGTGGGAGCTTCAAACTGAAGGAGTTCTTTGCCATGCGTGCCCTGATTGCTGTTGCCCTGTCTGCCTTTGTTGCCCTGCCGGTTTCGGCACTGGCCAAACCGTCGCTGCGCGATGTCGCCGAAATCGAAGACCCCCTGTTTGCGGTGGCCATGGCCAAGGAGGTCTCGGACCACTGCGACCGCCTTGCGCCGCGCTACTTCAAGGGTCTGGGCGAGTTGCGCAGGCTCAAAGCGCGGGCGAATGAGCTGGGGTACACGGACACGGAAATCCGGGCCTATATCGACTCGGATGCTGAAAAGGCCCGTATGCGTGCTAAGGGCGAGCGCCTGCTGGCGCAAAACGGCGTCTTTTACGAACAACCGGAAACCTTCTGCGCCTATGGCCGCGCGGAAATCGAAAAGAACAGCGCGATCGGCGTGTTACTGAGGGCGAAATAGACCATGTCTGACCTCCGCAAGATCAACATTGACGGAACCGAGATCGAGGTGGAAGGGGCGATGACCCTGATCCAGGCTTGTGAGGAGGCCGGTGTCGAGATCCCGCGCTTCTGCTACCACGAGCGCCTGTCGATTGCGGGCAACTGCCGCATGTGCCTTGTTGAAGTTGTCGGCGGCCCGCCGAAGCCGGCCGCGTCCTGCGCGATGCAGGTGCGCGATCTGCGCCCCGGGCCGGAAGGACAGGCGCCGCAGGTGAAAACCAACTCGCCGATGGTCAAGAAAGCCCGCGAAGGCGTGATGGAATTCATGCTGATCAACCATCCGCTGGACTGCCCGATCTGCGATCAGGGCGGCGAATGCGATCTGCAGGACCAGGCGATGGCCTATGGCATCTCTGCCAGCCGCTTCAAGGAAGCCAAGCGCGCGGTGGATGATCTGGACCTTGGCCCGCTGGTCGGTACCGCTATGACCCGCTGCATCAGCTGCACCCGCTGCGTGCGTTTTACATCCGAAGTGGCCGGCATTACCCAGATGGGCCAGACCGGGCGCGGCGAGGATGCAGAGATCACTTCCTACCTGAACCAGACGCTGCAATCGAACCTGCAGGGCAATATCATCGACCTTTGCCCGGTCGGCGCGCTGACGTCGAAGCCTTATGCCTTCACCGCCCGTCCGTGGGAACTGACCAAGACCGAAACCATCGACGTGATGGACGCGTTGGGATCGAACATCCGCGTTGACACCAAAGGCCGCGAAGTGATGCGCATCCTGCCGCGCAACCATGACGGCGTGAACGAGGAATGGATCAGCGACAAGACCCGCTTTGTCTGGGATGGCTTGCGCCGCCAGCGTCTCGACCGCCCTTATGTGCGTGTCGATGGCAAGCTGAAGCCTGCCACATGGGGCGAGGCGCTGACTGCTGCAGCCAATGCCATGAAGGGCAAGAAAGTTGCCGGTCTGATCGGCGATCTGGCCCCGGTTGAGGCCGCCTTTGCCCTGAAACAGCTGGTCGAAGGTCTGGGCGGCAAGGTTGAGTGCCGTACCGACAACGCCCGCCTGCCCATTGGCAACCGGGCGGGTTATGCCGGCACCGCGGCCATCGAAGATATCGACAGCGCCGAATACATTCTGTTGGTCGGCACAAACCCGCGTGATGAAGCCCCGGTGCTGAATGCACGCATCCGCAAGGCCTGGCTGAATGGTGCGAAGATCGGCAATATCGGCCAGCCGGCGGATCTGACCTATGACGTGTTCCAGATGGGGGCAGGGCGCGACGCGCTTGCCGGTCTGGAAAAGCACGAATTCACTGACATCTTGGAAAAACCTTCGGTAATTGTCGTGGGTGCCGGCGCTTTGCGTGAAGCGGACGGGCTTGCCGTTCTGGCTCACGCCATGCATGCGGCCGAACGCACCAACGGCAAGCTGCTGATCCTTCACACCGCTGCGTCCCGTGTGGGGGCAATGGATGTGGGGGCCGTCACCGAAGGCGGCATGGAAGCAGCCATCGACGGCGCCGAAGTGATCTATAACTTAGGCGCGGATGAGGTCGAAACCGACAGTTCTGAAAGCGGGGGTGCCTTTGTGATCTATCAGGGCTCCCATGGCGACCGCGGCGCACATCGCGCTGACGTGATCCTGCCGGGCGCTGCCTATACCGAAGAAAACGGGTTGTTCGTAAACACCGAAGGCCGTCCGCAGCTCGCGATGCGTGCCGCGTTCGCACCGGGTGAAGCCAAGGAAAACTGGGCCATCCTGCGCGCCCTCAGCGCCGAAGTTGACGCCAAGCTGGGCTATGACTCGCTGGCGCAGCTGCGCCAAGCGCTGGTGGCTGAGGTGCCGCATCTGGCCAGGATTGACGAAGTGGCTGAGAAAACAGGCGACGCGCTGGAGCTGGACAAGCTTGGCAAGGCGGACTTCCTGCCCGCGATCAAGGACTTCTACCTGACCAACCCGATTGCCCGCGCCTCGCAGCTGATGGCGGAACTGTCGGCGGGTGTGAAAGCCCGCGAAACCGGGAAACTGGCTGCTGAATGATCCGCTTTGCCCTCATAACGCCCTTCCTGCTGGCCGCCTGCGCAATGGCGCCCGGCAGCGAAGGCGAGCGGCCCGCCCCGATCTATGAAGGGGTGGAAACCAGCCTGCTGGAGGGCGATCTGGTCCAATTTCACGTCTCCATGCGCGGTGCGACCGTGCAGGAAGACCTCGACAACTATGCGGAATGTGCCGCCGCGCAATACGCGCTGATCCGGGATTACGGGTTTGCGCGCCATGTGCGCACAACAATGAAACAGGCAGGGGGCAGCCGGACCGCTGATGCGGTCTATCTGATTTCGCCCTCTCTGCCGCGCGGGTTGCGCACCATTGACGCTGAAGTCGTGGTTGCGGATTGCGCGGCAAACGGAATACCGACGGTGTGAGGACCTATGGCTGATTTCTTTAACACTCCAGGCGGCATCGCTGTTCTGATCCTGGCGCAAGTGCTTGCAGTTGTTGCCTTTGTGATGATCTCGCTCCTGTTCCTTGTCTACGGGGACCGCAAGATCTGGGCCGCAGTGCAGATGCGCCGGGGGCCGAACGTGGTGGGCGTCTTCGGCCTGCTTCAATCGGTGGCCGACGCGCTGAAATATGTGGTCAAGGAAGTGGTGATCCCGGCCGGTGCCGACCGTCCGGTCTTTATCCTGGCTCCGCTGACGTCATTTGTGCTGGCGATGATCGCCTGGGCGGTGATCCCGTTCAACGACGGCTGGGTGCTGTCAGACATCAACGTGGCCATTCTTTATGTCTTCGCGGTCTCCAGTCTTGAGGTTTACGGCGTGATCATGGGCGGCTGGGCGTCGAACTCGAAGTACCCGTTCCTGGGCAGCCTGCGCTCTGCCGCACAGATGATATCCTACGAGGTATCGCTGGGCCTGATCATCATCGGCATCATCATCTCCACCGGAAGCATGAACTTTGGCGATATCGTGCGCGCGCAGGATGGTGATCTGGGCCTTCTGAACTGGTATTGGATCCCGCATTTCCCGATGGTGTTTCTGTTCTTTATCTCGGCGCTTGCAGAAACCAACCGCCCGCCGTTCGACCTGCCGGAAGCGGAATCGGAACTGGTCGCGGGCTATCAGGTGGAATACTCGGCCACGCCCTTCCTGCTGTTCATGGCCGGGGAATACATCGCCATCTTCCTGATGTGCGCGCTGACCTCGCTCTTGTTCTTCGGCGGCTGGCTGTCGCCGATCCCAGGCTTGCCGGACGGCGTCCTGTGGATGGTCGCCAAGATGGCGTTCTTCTTCTTCCTCTTCGCAATGGTCAAGGCGATCACCCCGCGCTACCGCTACGACCAGCTGATGCGGCTGGGCTGGAAAGTGTTCCTGCCGTTCTCGCTGGCCTGGGTGGTCTTCGTGTCCTTTGCTGCAAAATTCGACTGGTTCTGGGGCATCTTCGCCCGCTGGACCGTGGGAGGGTGAGTTGAAACCTACTGTCAGCATTTACTCCTACGAGACACGGGAAGGCGTGATCGAAATAGTCGGTCGGCCAGCCGGTGGGTTTGATGTCAGAATCGAGGGTGAAATCTTGGGTTATTACCACTCTGCCGAGCAGGCTCTTGATGACATCGTTGGTGACCATCTCGGTTCTACCCCATTCGACACCGGTTTAGACCAGCTTGGAATTCCAGATGAGCTGTCTGAGTGGAACAAACGTATGTTGGCAGTGGCAAGGATCTAAAAGATGACCCAAATCGACTATACCCGCGCCGCCAAATACTTCCTGCTGCAGGATTTCTGGGTCGGCTTCAAACTGGGGATGAAGTATTTCTTTGCCCCCAAGGCCACCCTGAACTACCCGCACGAGAAGGGTCCGTTGTCGCCGCGGTTCCGCGGTGAGCACGCGCTGCGCCGCTATCCCAACGGTGAGGAACGCTGCATTGCCTGCAAGCTGTGCGAGGCGGTCTGCCCGGCGCAAGCGATCACCATCGACGCGGAACCGCGCGAGGATGGCAGCCGCCGCACCACGCGGTATGACATCGACATGACCAAATGCATTTACTGCGGTTTCTGCCAGGAAGCCTGCCCGGTGGATGCCATTGTCGAAGGCCCGAACTTTGAATTCGCGACAGAAACCCGCGAGGAGCTGTTCTACGACAAGGATAAACTTCTGGCGAACGGCGAACGCTGGGAAGCCGAGATTGCCCGCAACCTCGAAATCGATGCGCCGTATCGATGAGAGAGCAGCGCAAAAGTTTTCAAAAACTTTTGCCAAGAATTTTTGAAAATTCTTGGACGGAGGACAGGACATGACCAAACAGCCGCCCAACCCGTTTGAGGCCATGATGGAACAGATGCAGACCCAGGCGCAGGAGATGGCCAAGGCCTTCAATCCGGCGCTGGAGAATTTCTCGCCTTCCGAGGCTTTCAAGGAGTTCGAGGCGCTGTGGCCCACCATGCCCAAAGAGGTCATGGAAATGATGTTCGGCAACACCGTCAACAAGGACGGGCTGGATGCCAAGACCCGGCTGCTGCTGACGCTGGCCGGGCTCACCATGCAGGGCGCGCAGGCAGATTCAGCGGTGCGCCAGACTGTGCGCCACGCTCTTGCGGCAGGGGCAAAGAAACAAGAGATCGTAGAAACGATCGGACAGATGTCGGTGTTTGCCGGCATTCCGGCCATGAACCGGGCGCTGGATCTGGCGCAGACGGTTCTGGACGACAACAAGGACGATGAGACATGAGCGTTTTTGCCTTCTACCTCTTCGCCGTCAGCGCCATCACTGGCGGGCTGTTCACTGTGATCAGCCGCCAGCCGGTGCATTCGGTGCTGTGGCTGATCCTGGCCTTTATCTCTTCGGCCGGGCTGTTTGTGCTCCTGGGGGCGGAATTTGTCGCCATGCTGCTGATCATCGTCTATGTGGGGGCTGTTGCGGTGCTGTTCCTGTTTGTGGTGATGATGCTGGACGTGGACTTTGCCGCGCTGAAGGCGGAGATGGCGCGGTACCTGCCGCTGGCTCTGCTGATCGGCCTGGTAATCCTGATGCAGTTCGTGATGGCCTTTGGCGTCTGGGAAACCGCGCATAAGGCGCCTGAGCTGCTAGCCAATCCAGTGCCCGCCGACCGCCACAACACCGAGGCCCTGGGCCTCATCATCTATGATCAATATTTCCTTCTGTTCCAATTGTCTGGCCTGATCCTGCTGGTGGCAATGATCGGCGCGATCGTGCTGACCCTGCGCCACCGCACCGACGTCAAGCGCCAGGACGTGGTTGCCCAGATGATGCGCGACCCGGCCGTAGCAATGGAGCTTAAGGACGTGAAACCGGGGCAGGGGCTTTGAGCACATGATCGGACTTGAACATTATCTGACCGTCGCGGCGACGCTGTTCGTCATCGGCATCTTCGGGCTCTTCCTGAACCGCAAGAACGTGATCATCCTGTTGATGAGCATCGAACTGATGCTGCTGGCGGTGAACATCAATCTGGTCGCTTTCTCCAGCTTCCTGGGCGATCTGGTGGGGCAGGTCTTTACCCTGTTTGTGCTGACCGTGGCCGCCGCCGAGGCCGCCATAGGCCTGGCGATCCTGGTCTGCTTCTTCCGTAACCGCGGCACCATTGCCGTCGAAGACGTCAACGTGATGAAGGGCTGAAGAACTTATGGAAACCATCCTTCTCTTTGCCCCGCTGGCGGGCGCCCTTATCTGCGGCTTCGGCTGGAAATTCATCGGCGAGAAAGCCGCCACTGTCACGGCCACATCGCTGCTTTTCCTGGCGGCGCTGCTCAGCTGGGTCACCTTCCTGTCGTTTGACGGGGTGACCGACAACATCGAAATCTTCCGCTGGATCGAAAGCGGCTCGCTGTCGACCTCCTGGGCGATCCGGCTGGACCGGCTGACCGCGATCATGCTGATCGTGATCACCACAGTGTCGTCGCTCGTGCATCTGTACAGCTTCGGCTACATGTCGCATGACCCGCAGTGGAAAGAGGGCGAAAGCTACAAGCCGCGCTTCTTTGCCTATCTGTCGTTCTTCACCTTTGCGATGCTGATGCTGGTGACCTCGGACAATCTGGTGCAGATGTTTTTTGGCTGGGAAGGCGTCGGCGTCGCCTCCTACTTGCTGATCGGCTTTTACTACCGCAAGCCCACCGCCAACGCGGCAGCGATGAAGGCGTTTATCGTCAACCGCGTCGGTGACTTCGGTTTTGCGCTGGGGATCTTCGGGCTGTTCTTCCTGACCGACAGCATCAACCTTGCAGATGTCTTTACCGCCGCTCCGGCGCTGGCGGAAACCCAAGTGTCGTTCCTGTGGAGCGAGTGGAATGCTGCCAACCTGATTGCTTTCCTGCTGTTTGTCGGCGCGATGGGCAAGTCGGCGCAGCTGATCCTGCACACCTGGCTGCCGGACGCGATGGAAGGCCCGACCCCGGTGTCGGCGCTGATCCACGCGGCAACCATGGTGACCGCGGGTGTGTTCCTGGTCTGCCGGATGTCGCCGCTGATGGAATTTGCGCCTGAAGCCACTGCATTCATCACCGTGATGGGCGCAGCCACGGCATTCTTTGCGGCAACCGTCGGGCTGGTGCAGAACGACATCAAGCGCGTGATCGCCTATTCGACCTGTTCGCAGCTGGGCTATATGTTCGTGGCCGCTGGCGTCGGCATGTATTCCGCTGCCATGTTCCACCTGTTCACCCACGCCTTCTTCAAGGCGATGCTGTTCCTGGGCGCCGGTTCGGTGATCCACGCGATGCATCACGAGCAGGACATGCGCCATTATGGCAACCTGCGCAAAAAGATCCCGTGGACCTTCCGCGCAATGATGATCGGCACGCTTGCCATCACCGGTGTTGGTATCCCGCTTAGCGGCTGGATCGGCTTTGCCGGCTTTGTCTCCAAGGATGCGATTATCGAAAGCGCTTATGCGGGTGGATCGATGTTCGGTTTCTGGGCGCTGGTGATCGCGGCCTTCATGACCTCTTTCTATTCCTGGCGCCTGATGTTCATGACTTTCTATGGCGAGGCACGCGGCGACAAACACACCCACGATCACGCGCACGAAAGCCCCTGGACCATGCTGGTGCCGCTGGGCGTGCTGGCGGTGGGGTCGGTTACTGCAGGTATGATCTGGTACAGTAGCTTTTTCGGCCACGCTGATCAGGTTGGCAAATTCTATGGCATTCCGGTTGCGGAAGCCGCAGCCGCGGTACATGGCGAAGACGCCGGCCACGGCGAGGACGCTGCGCATGGTGACTCTGACGGCCACGGCGAAGAGGCTGCGCACGGTGAAGCCGCAGCCGAAGGCGCGCACCACTATGTGTTTGCCGGCAAGCCGGGTGAGGGCGGTATCTACATCGGCAAAGACAACCACATCCTGGAGGACGCCCACGCGGCCCCGAAATGGGTGAAGCTGTCCCCGTTCATGGCGATGGTTGCAGGTCTGGTGCTGGCGCTGTGGTTCTACATCTGGAACCCGTCGCTGCCGGCACGTCTGGCCGCTCAGCAACGCCCGCTCTACCTGTTCCTGTTGAACAAATGGTACTTTGACGAGATATACAACGTGATCTTCGTCAAACCGGCGCTGGCCATTGGCCGCTTCCTGTGGAAACGCGGCGACGGGGGCACCATCGACGGCTTCCTGAACGGTCTGGCAATGGGGGTTGTTCCCTTCTTTACCCGCCTCGCGGGCCGGGCGCAGTCCGGTTACATCTTCACTTATGCCTTCTGGATGGTGCTGGGCATCGCAGCCCTGGTTACCTGGATGTCGATCGGCGGAGGAACGCACTGATGGACAATCTCCTTTCTATTGTCACCTTCATCCCGGCGCTGGCTGCAGGCATTCTGGCCCTGTTCCTGCGCGGCGAGGATAAGGCGGCACAGCGCAATGCCAAGTTTGTTGCGCTCTTTGCCACCACGATCACCTTCCTGGTGAGCCTTGGCATCTATTTTGAGTTCGACCCCGCCAACACAGGCTTTCAGTTTGTGGAAGACCGGGCCTGGATCCTGGGGCTGAAGTACAAGATGGGCGTCGACGGCATCTCGGTGCTGTTTGTGATGCTGACCACCTTCATCATGCCGCTGACCATTCTGGCCAGCTGGTCGGTCACGACCCGTGTGAAGGAATACATGATCGCCTTCCTGCTCTTGGAGACCCTGATGCTGGGCGTCTTCATGGCGCTGGACCTGGTGCTGTTCTACCTGTTCTTCGAGGCGGGCCTTATCCCGATGTTCCTGATCATCGGCATCTGGGGCGGCAAGGAACGGATCTACGCCTCTTTCAAGTTCTTCCTCTACACCTTCTTCGGCTCGGTGCTGATGCTGGTGGCGATGGTGTTCATGTATGTGGACGCCGGCACCACCGATATCGAAACCCTGCTGACCCACAGCTTCTCGGCTGCGTCCTTTGATGTGCTGGGCATTCACGTCGTGGGCGGCGCCCAGACGCTTATGTTCCTGGCGTTTTTTGCCTCCTTTGCGGTGAAGATGCCGATGTGGCCGGTGCATACCTGGCTGCCGGATGCGCACGTGCAGGCGCCGACCGCAGGGTCCGTGGTGCTGGCGGCGATCTTGCTGAAAATGGGCGGCTATGGTTTCCTGCGCTTCAGCCTGCCGATGTTCCCGGTCGGTGCGGATGTGATGACCGATGTGGTCCTGTGGATGTCAGCCATTGCAGTTGTCTACACCTCGCTGGTGGCACTGGTGCAGGAGGACATGAAAAAGCTGATCGCCTATTCGTCAGTCGCGCACATGGGATTTGTGACCATGGGCATCTTTGCCGCTAACCAGCAAGGCATCGACGGCGCCATCTTTCAGATGCTGAGCCACGGCTTCATCTCTGCCGCGCTCTTCCTTTGTGTCGGCGTGATCTATGACCGCATGCATACCCGCGACATCGGCGCCTACGGCGGCTTGGTGATCAGGATGCCGGCATACGCTTTGGTGTTTATGTTCTTCACCATGGGCAACGTCGGCCTGCCGGGCACCTCTGGTTTTGTCGGTGAATTCCTGACCCTGATGGGCGCCTTCCAGAAAAACACCTGGGTGACGGCAGTGGCCGCAACCGGGGTGATCTTCTCGGCCGGATATGCGCTGTGGCTCTACCGCCGGGTGGTCTTTGGCGACATGATCAAGGGCAGCCTGGCCGGCATCCGCGACATGACCGCACGCGAGCGTTTCGTTTTTGCGCCGCTGGTGGTGATGACCCTGCTTCTGGGTGTCTACCCGTCCCTGGTCACCGATGTCATCGCCCCCTCGACCGAGGCGCTGATTGCAAACTTCAACCAGTCTCTGGCGGCTGCCGACACTTCGGCAGCCACCCAGATTGCTTCGCATTAAGGGAGCATCAGGCAGATGATCCAAGCTGATCTTACTGTAATCCTGCCAGAGATCGTTCTGGCGCTTTACGCGATGGGCGCGCTCTTGGGCGCGGTCTACACCGGCAAGGACAAGCTGGCAGTGCCGCTGGTCTGGGCAACCGCGGCGCTGTTGGCGGCGGTAGCTTTCTGGATCGCGGCCAGCCCGGCGACCACCCAGACGGCCTTCAACGGCATGTTCATCAACGACGGCTTTGCCCGCTTTGCCAAAGTGGCGCTGCTCTTGGGCGCGGCGGCAGTGCTGCTGATCGGCCAGGACTATATGGCGCGCCGCGGCATGCTGCGGTTTGAATACCCGATCCTGGTGGCGCTCAGCGCTGTTGGCATGATGATGATGGTCTCAGCCGGCGACCTGATGTCCCTTTACATGGGGCTGGAGCTGCAGTCGCTGTCGCTGTATGTCGTCGCTGCAATGCGCCGCGACAGTGTGAAGTCGACCGAGGCGGGCCTCAAGTACTTCGTGCTGGGTGCGCTGTCCTCGGGGCTGCTGCTGTACGGTGCCTCGCTGGTCTACGGCTTTGCCGGCACCACCCAGTTCGCGGGCATCATCCAGGTGGCAGAGCAGGGCCATATGTCCATCGGCATGCTGTTCGGCCTCGTTTTCATGATCTCGGGGCTTGCCTTCAAGGTCTCGGCGGTGCCTTTCCACATGTGGACCCCGGACGTCTACGAGGGCGCGCCGACTCCGGTCACGGCCTTCTTTGCCACCGCGCCCAAGGTTGCGGCGATGGGCCTGTTTGCCCGCGTCCTGCATGATGCCTTTGGCGGAGCAATCTCCGACTGGCAGCAGATCATCGTGGTGCTGTCGGTGCTATCGATGTTCCTCGGCGCCATTGCCGCCATCGGCCAGCGCGATATCAAACGCCTGATGGCCTTTTCGTCGATTGCCCATATGGGCTATGCGATGATCGGTCTGGCAGCGGGCACCGAACAGGGCGTCACTGCGATGCTGGTTTATCTGGCGATCTACGTCACCATGAACATCGGCACCTTCTCCTTTATCCTGATGCTGGAGAAAGACGGAAAGCCCGTGACCGATATCATGGCGCTGAATCAGTTCGCCGCGCGTGAGCCGGGCAAGGCGCTGGCGGTGCTGATCCTGATGTTCTCGCTGGCCGGGGTGCCGCCAATGCTGGGTTTCTTTGCCAAACTGGGCGTCTGGCAGGCGGGTGTTGATGCTGGGCTGATCGGGCTGGTCATTGCCTCTGCCGTGGCTTCGGTGATCGGTGCGTTCTACTACATCCGCATCGTCTTCTACATGTACTTCGGCACGGGCGATGACGATGTCGAAGCGAAGGGATCGCCGGTTCTGGGCGTGGCGCTGATGGCCTCTGCTGCGCTGATGCTGGTGGGCGTGGTCTACCAGTTCGGCATTGACGGCGCGGCGGCAGCTGCCGCGGCAACCCTTGTAAATTGATCTGCTTTTCAGGCAGGCTGAAAAGGCCCGGTCGCGTGACCGGGCCTTTCGCACTTTCTAAGGAATGCAGATGAGCTGGCCAGCTGAATATGGAAAACGGGTGCTTGCCGAGGTCGACAGCACCCTGAACGAGGCCGCCCGCATCGCCGGTGAGCTGGCAGGCCCCGAATGGATCCTGGCGCTGCGCCAGACCCAGGGGCGCGGCCGCCGCGGGCGCGACTGGAAGGACCCCAAGGGCAATTTCGCCGCCACGCTGGTGATGCGGCCCCAAGGCGCGCCGGATCAGGCAGCGCTGCGCAGCTTTGTCGCGGCGCTGGCGGTCTATGACGCCTGTGTCGCCGTGACAGGCCGCACTGAAGGCCTGTCGCTGAAGTGGCCCAACGATGTGCTGCTAAAAGGCGGCAAGCTGGCGGGGATCCTGCTGGAAAGTGCTGGCAACGGGCAGGGGGTCACCCACCTGTTTGTCGGCATCGGTGTCAATCTGGTTGAAACCCCGATGAAGGAATGGCTGGAACCCGGCGCGGTCTGGCCAGTGTCGCTGTTGTCGGAAACCGGCGTTCAGGTCTCGCCGGAGGAGTTTCTGGAAGCAGTGGCCGGCGCCTTTGCACGCTATGAGCAACAATTCAGCACCTATGGTTTTGAACCGATTCGCACCGCATGGCTGGCGCGCGCCGCCAAGCTGGGCGAGGTGATCACCGCCCGCACCGCTAGTTCCGAGACCGAAGGCACTTTTGAAACAGTGGACGCCAACGGCAACCTTGTCCTAAACACTGCCAAGGGCCGCGTCAGCATTCCCGCGGCCGACATCTATTTCTAGGAAAGGGCAGCAATGCTTCTGGCAGTTGACTGCGGCAATACCAATACCGTCTTCTCAATCTACGACGGCGAGAAGTTCGTTGGCATGTGGCGCACCGCCACCGACTGGCAGCGCACTGCCGACCAATACTATGTCTGGCTCAACACACTGATGCGGCTGCAGGGGATCGAGGCGGATATCACCGACATGATCATTTCCTCGACCGTGCCGCGGGTGGTGTTCAACCTGCGGGTTTTGGCGGACCGCTATTTCAGCACGCGCCCCCTGGTGGTGGGCAAGCCTGGTTGCCTGCTGCCCGTCGCGGTGCGGGTGGACGAAGGCACCGCCGTCGGCCCCGACCGGCTGGTCAACACGGTATCCGGCTTTGACCTTTATGGCGGCAATCTGATTGTGGTGGATTTTGGCACCGCCACAACATTTGATGTGGTGGCCGAGGATGGCGCCTATGTCGGCGGGGTGATTGCGCCCGGCGTGAACCTGAGCCTTGAGGCCCTGCACCAGGCTGCCGCCGCCTTGCCGCATGTGGACATCACCAAACCTGAAAATGTCATCGGAACCAACACCGTCGCCTGTATGCAGTCCGGCGTGTTCTGGGGCTATGTCGGCCTCGTCCGCGAGATCTGCACCCGGATCAAGACCGAGCGCGGCGTGGCGATGAAAGTAATCTCGACAGGCGGGCTGGCGCCTTTGTTCCAGCAATCCGCTGATCTGTTCGACGCATTTGAGGATGACCTCACCATGCATGGGCTGCAGATCATTCATAAATACAACAAGGATAATGGTACTGACGCATGAGCAGTGAAAGATTGATCTATCTGCCCCTCGGCGGGGCGGGTGAAATTGGCATGAATGCCTATGTCTACGGCTACGGGCCAAAGAACAAAGAACGCCTGATCCTGGTCGACCTGGGCGTGACCTTCCCCGATATGGACACCACCCCCGGCGTCGACCTGATCATGCCGGACATGACCTGGCTGAAAGAGCGGGTAGACCGGCTGGAAGGGATTTTCGTCACCCACGGGCACGAGGACCACATCGGCGCCATCGCGCATATGTATTCCAGCCTGAATGTGCCGGTCTACGCCCGTGCCTTCACCGCCAACCTGGCGCGCCGCAAGATGGAGGAAGCGGGTCACGATCCGGCCAACGTGCACACGGTTGAAGCCTGGCCCGAAGTGACCAAGCTTGGTCCCTTCACCATCGGTGTTGCCCCGATGAGCCACTCAATCCCCGAAAGCGGCGGGTTGGTGATCGACAGCCCGGCAGGCCGGGTGGTGCATACCGGCGACTTCAAGCTGGATTCCAATCCGCTGGTCGGGGAACCCTTCGATCCGGAGATGTGGGCAGAGATCGCCAAGGACGGCATCCAGGCGCTGGTCTGCGATTCCACCAATGTGTTCTCGACCCATCCGGGCCGTTCGGAATCAGAGCTGCCGGATGAGATCACCCGGTTGATTTCCGAAGCCAAGGGCATGGTTGCCGCCACCACATTCGCCTCCAACGTGGCCCGGGTGAAAACCCTGGCCGAGGCCGGGGTGCGGGCCGGGCGGTCGATTGTGCTGCTGGGCCGGGCGATGCGCCGGATGATCGAGGCTGCGACGGAAACCGGTGTTCTGACGGACTTCCCCAAGGTGATCAGCCCTGAAGACGCAAGTAATGTGCCGCGCGACAATCTGATGCTGATCACCACCGGCAGCCAGGGCGAGCGCCGCGCGGCCTCTGCACAGCTGGCGCGCGGCAAATACCGCGGGCTGGAGCTGAAGGAGGGCGACACTTTCCTGTTCTCCTCCAAGACCATCCCGGGCAATGAAAAGGGCGTGATCCGCATTATCAACCAGTTCTCTGAAATGGGTGTGGATGTGGTTGATGACAGTTCCGGCCTTTACCATGTGTCCGGCCATGCCAACGGTCCGGATCTGGAAACCATGCATACCTTGCTGAAACCCAGAATGCTGGTGCCGATGCACGGCGAGCACCGCCATCTGCGCCAGCACGCTCGTCTGGGCGAGGCAAAGGGCATTGCCAGCGCGGTTGTGGTCAACGGTATGATGATGGACCTCAGCGGCGACGCGCCCAAGAGTGCCGGCTATGTCGATACCGGCCGCACCTATCTGGACGGATCTGTCAAATACGGTGCGATGGACGGTGTTGTCCGCGACCGTATCCGCATGGCGCTGAACGGCCATGTGGTGGTGACTGTGCTGCTGGACGAGCAGGACGAGCCGCTGGGCGAGCCCTGGTGCGACGTCAAGGGCTTGTCTGAGACCGGCAGTTCCAACGCCGCCCTGGTCGAGATTATGGAAGCGGATCTGAACCAGTTCCTGATGCGCGCCGGTGCCAAGACGCTGCGCGATGAGGACAAGCTGGAACAGGAGCTGCGCCGCATTGCCCGCCAAAGCGCCCATAGCGAGATCGGCAAAAAACCCGAGGTGACGGTGGTCGTCAGCCGCATGCGCTGAACCTGCGAGGGCAGGGCGGTTCTCCCGCCCGGCCCAAGCCGCATTGAAAATGCAGCAGGCCCCGTTGGGCCAGGCGCCGCGTACCCTGGCGGGTCCGCGGCGCTGCCGCAGAACAACAGTGTAAGAAACAACAACGCCGCGGCCTTTTTAGGCACGCGGCGTTGTCAATTCGGGTGCTGGACCGGCAGAGCCGCGAGACGTCTCAGCCGTGCAGCGGACGGGCGCAGCTGGGGCAGGAAACTACCTTGCGCGGGGCGCTGAACATAGCGCGGAACAGGCGGCGCATCACATTGGCAAAAGCCTCGGCGCGCAGCTCATGGGCGCGGGCTTCAATGGCCTGGAATTGTGCAATGGTCAGGGTGTTGGTGTCGGTGGTGTTCATGGCGAGGCCCAATTTCAATGGCGCGTTACAGTGTTGCGGATGCAATACGCCTGTTTGCACAGGTTGACGCCACCCAAGATCGAAGACCCGTTATGCTGCAAGTGCAAAGGTCGCCATGCGGCAGCTGCATGGTGGGTCGCCCTTCTGCAGCCGCAATGAAAAAAAGGCCGCCCCGGGGAGGAGCGGCCTGCAAAAAAAATGCCTGGCAGTGACGGTCAGCCGGCCCGGCGTTCCGCAAAGCTGAGAGCGATGAAGCTGGGCAGATGGTCGCCCATGCCGACCACGGATTTGTCGTCGCGTTTACCGTATTTACCGCGGCCCGAAGAGCGTTCGGGCTTTTGCGCAGGCGTTTCGTCCTTGCGGGGGCTGCGGGACGCCTCTTTGCGGGGCTCGCGGGCTTCCGCTTCCGGCTTGGCCGCGCGGGTGTCCGCTTCCGGCTTGGCAGCGCGCGCGGGTTTTTCCGCCTTGGGTTCCGGCTTCACCGGGTTGTCCAGACGCGGGATCTCTTTCTGAAGCAGCTTTTCCACCGCATCCAACGCCTTGTCATCGCGCGGAATACAGATGGTGATGGCCTTGCCCTCGCGGCCGGCGCGCCCTGTGCGGCCGATCCGGTGGACGTAATCCTCGGCATGGCCGGGCACATCGAAATTGAACACATGGCTGACGCTGGGCACATCAAGGCCGCGCGCGGCCACATCCGAAGCCACCAGGATGCGCAAGGCCCCTTCGCGGAAGCCGTCCAAAGTTTTGGTCCGCTGGCTTTGATCCAGATCGCCATGGATCGGCGCTGCGTCATAACCGTATTTCTTGAGCGATTTGGCTACGATATCCACATCCGTTTTGCGGTTGCAGAAGATGATGCCATTGGTGAGCTTGTCACCCTCGCCATCAATCAGCGCGCGCAGTACCCGGCGTTTTTCCGTTGCTTCGCGGTCGCGGCGGGACGCTTTGAACTGCACGACGGCCTGTTCGATGGTTTCCGACGCAGTGGCCTGGCGGGCCACTTCGATCCGGGCGGGGCCTGACAGGAATGTGTTGGTGATCCGCTCGATCTCTGGCGCCATGGTGGCCGAAAAGAACAGCGTCTGGCGGGTGAACGGCGTCAGCGAGAAGATCCGCTCGATATCCGGGATAAAGCCCATGTCGAGCATCCGGTCGGCCTCGTCCACCACCATGATCTGCACACCGGTGAGCAGCAGCTTGCCGCGCTCAAAATGGTCCAGCAGGCGGCCGGGGGTAGCGATCAGGAC
The DNA here is from genome assembly GCF_025144145.1 of Leisingera sp. M658. NCBI lineage: Bacteria > Pseudomonadati > Pseudomonadota > Alphaproteobacteria > Rhodobacterales > Roseobacteraceae > Leisingera > Leisingera sp. M658. The sequence goes on along the minus strand of NZ_CP083546.1, from coordinate 2,596,558 downwards.
ATCGACGCCTTTGTCGATCAGCGCGTCCTGTTCCTTGAATGAAACCCCGCCGATCAGCAGCGCCTTGGTGAGCTTTACATGCTTGGCATAGGTGTCGAAGTTTTCCGCCACCTGGGCCGCTAGCTCGCGGGTGGGGCACAGCACCAGGCTGCGCGGCATCCGGGCGCGGGCGCGGCCGCGCGCCAGAAGGGTGATCATCGGCAGCGTGAAAGACGCAGTCTTACCGGTGCCGGTCTGGGCGATTCCCAGAACGTCGCGTCCCTCCAGTGCGGATGGAATCGCCCCGGCCTGGATTGGAGTGGGGGTTTCATATCCAGCTTCCTCAACAGCTTTGAGGACCTTGGGATTAAGGTTCAGATCGGAGAATTTTGTCATATGCATCCGTCATTGCGGACACTGACCTGGCCCGCGCGTGTGTGTTGCAGCCGGCTCCGCAAAGGTCATGCGGGATGGCAGCTGCCGGCTCGTGTCGCGGCATAGCAAAATCCCGCGCGATCGTCAATTATTGCCGGATTTTGCTGTGCCTTTGTCCCGCCCATTTGCAACAGAGAGACAATTCAGCCGAATTCGGGAAAGTGTTTCCGCCGTTTTGTGTCCAAATCCAGATTTCGGATCTTTAGCAGCCCCTCAGCCTGCAGGCGGTTCCGCAGGTCAGGGCTGTCGGCGCAAACTTCGTCAAAAAAGATGCGCAGGCCGGCCTCTCCGTGATCCGTTTCAATCGTGCTGAGCAGCTCGTGCGCGGTGATTCCCCCGGTCTCCCGTGACCGGGAAGGGGCAAGCCCGGCCCGGTAAGAGCCTTTTTGCAGCCGGTACCGGTAGTGGCTGATCCAGCTTTGCCAGTCCGCGGCATGAAAATGGCACAGATCCAAGCCGTCCAGTTCGGCCTGGCCGGGATTCATGCCGCCGTCCAGCAAAATATTGTGAATCCGAATCTCCAGGCCGTCGATGCCGGTGCGGGTAAACAGTTTGCCTTGGACATGGCTTAGAAAACCGCCCTTAAGATGTTTGCCGAACTGCGGGTACAGCCGCGCAGCGCGGGTGTCCTGGTCAGCGACCGGGAGATATCCTTTGAATGCCGTGCCGCCGCCGCCCGCCAGGGCCTCAACCGGGCGCACCCGGGCACAGCGGGTGTCAGACGGCAGCGCCGCCAGCCGGGCGGCAACAGACCCTGCAGACCACAGGAATTCGTCCACGTCGCAGTGCAACAGCCAGTCCACATCCCCGGCCTGACGCTGGTAGGCGCGGCTGGCGTTTGCCGATTGCCGTACCTGGTGCTTGACCGGCCGTCGGCCCATCCGCCGCCAGTAGGTCTCGTTGCATTCGGTGACCCGGATCTTGGGGTGTGCTTTCAGATGCGGAAAAGCGTCCGGGCAGGGGGCGTCCAGATACAGAAACAGTCTGTGCGCCCCGGCCTCAAGGTGATGGGCCGCAAAGGTCAGGATATCGCCTGCGTCTGCCTTGATGGTGCTGACGACACCCCATTTGATCTGCTCACCGCTCATCAGAGGCGGGCCTGTCCTTATAGCGTTGGATCCGGGCGAAGATGCTGCGCGGATCATTCATGACCATCTGCAGCATGCGTGTTCCCAAAGGCCGGAGAACCGCGTCATTCTCGGCATAGCGCCACAGCCGGGCCAGCATGTTCTTGTCCAAATCCCCGCTTGGCAGTGAATAGGGCTCCAAGCCAAAGCCCAGATCGTCCGGCTTTGAACCGCCGCGGGTCCGGGGAAAGCCAACGCTGTTTTTCTGCCCGCTCTGACGGCGCTCACTGTCGTGAAGCTTGATCAGGTCGAACAGCAGCATCAGCCCCTGTCCGCCCAAGCGTTGGTCTATGGTTTCCCCATGATCGGCAAATGTAGCCGCTGCCGATATCATCCAGCGCACTGGCAGTTCGCGGGCCAGCGCGTCGCCCTGTTCCGACCAGATCCGCAGAAACAACTGCCGCGCCTGCGGCGGAGCGGCGCGCCTGCGCAGAATGGCAATGCAAACTGCATGAAGCGCCCAAATTTCAGGCTGGCCAGCAAACTCAGCGCGTAAAATCGCCTGCTTGCGCAACGCATGCCTGCGGTTTTCCGGCATGCTGTCCATGTCAGGTGCGCAGGAGACCAACGCTGCCTTAAGTGCATTCAGATCAACGTCCGGGGGCGGCAGCACCGACAGCGGATCGTCGAAAGGCGCCTCGCGCGTCTCCAGCCGCCGCATCAGCGCAAAAAAACCGCCAGGGTAGTTCTGTTGATCCAGGTCCATGACGGGTTTCAATGCGCTGTTTTTCTAAATACTGCGTTTCTGTCAGACCATCATTTCCTTGGTCGCGGTCAGTTTCAAGTCCGGATAGTCGCGCACCACCCGGTCAATGTCCCATTGCAGCCGCGTAAGGTAGACGACATCGCCGTCGTGATCATGGGCGATATGCTGCTTGTTGGCGTTGGTGAACTTGTCCACTGCTGCCCGCTCCCCGTTGACCCAGCGGGCCGAGGTGAACTGGCTGGCCTCAAACCGCACCGGCAGGCCGTATTCCATCTCAATCCGTGAGGCGAGAACCTCGAACTGCAACTGGCCGACAACGCCAACGATGAAGCCGGAGCCGATCGAGGGCTTGAATACTTTGGCAGCCCCTTCTTCGGCAAACTGCATCAGTGCCTTTTCCAGATGCTTGGCCTTCATCGGATCGCCCGCCCGCACACCTTGCAGCAGTTCCGGTGCAAACGATGGGATGCCGGTCACCCTGATCGCCTCGCCCTCGGTCAGCGTATCGCCGATACGCAGCTGGCCGTGGTTCGGAATGCCGATGATATCGCCGGCCCAGGCTTCTTCCGCCAATTCGCGGTCTGAGGCCAGGAACAGCACCGGGTTGGAAATCGCCATCGGTTTTTTGGTGCGCACATGGGTCAGTTTCATTCCGCGTTTGAAATGACCCGACGCCATGCGGACAAAGGCCACCCGGTCGCGGTGCTTGGGGTCCATATTGGCCTGCACCTTGAAAACGAAACCCGCGACCTTTTTCTCTTCCGGCGCCACCTGGCGGGGCTGGGCGGATTGCGGCTGCGGTTCGGGGCCATAGGCGCCGATACCGTCCATCAGCTCCTTCACCCCGAAGGAGTTGATCGCCGAGCCGAACCAGATCGGGGTCATATGCCCCTCCAGCACCGATTGAGGGTCCAGCGCGGGCAACAGCTCGCGGGCCATCTCGACCTCTTCCAACAGCTGTTCCAGCAGGTGTTCCGGCACATGTTCAGCCAGCCTTGGGTCGTCCAAGCCGTTAATCTCAATGCTTTCTGCAACCTTGTTGCGGTCGGCGCGGTCCATCAGCTCCAGCCGGTCGCGCAGCATGTCATAACAGCCGATAAATTCGCGGCCCACGCCAATCGGCCAGCTGGCAGGTGTCACGTCAATCGCCAGGTTCTGCTGGATCTCATCAATGATCTCAAAGGTGTCCCGGCTTTCGCGGTCCATCTTGTTACAGAAAGTCAGGATCGGAAGGTCGCGCAGACGGCAGACTTCAAACAGCTTTTGGGTCTGGCTTTCCACGCCTTTGGCGCCGTCGATCACCATCACTGCCGCATCCACCGCAGTCAGCGTGCGGTAGGTGTCCTCGGAAAAGTCCGAGTGGCCGGGCGTATCCACCAGGTTAAAGCGGAAGCCGCTGAAATCAAATGACATTGCCGAGGCGGAGACCGAGATTCCGCGGTCCTTTTCCATCTGCATGAAGTCCGAGCGCGTGCGCCGCGCCTCACCCTTGGCGCGCACCTGCCCGGCCATCTGAATCGCACCGCCGTACAGCAGGAACTTTTCAGTCAGCGTGGTCTTGCCGGCGTCCGGGTGCGAAATGATCGCAAAGGTCCGGCGGCGGGCAATTTCGGGCGGCAGTTCGGGGTGGTTCGAAGCGGTGTCCAACATGGGGGTGGCTGTATCCAGAATCCGCAAGCGTGGCAAGGAAAACAGGGGCCGCCGCCGGGCAAGCTGCCGACTGTCACGGGGCAACGAACAGATCCAAATTCCGGATTGCCTATGTTTCGCTAACGAATATCTTGTAAGTCTATTTGAATGAATGCGGGCAACCGGATTTGAAAACTTTGCCACTGCAGGAACAACTCGTGCAACAAGATGAATTTTCCGATCATTTTGAAGTTTTGGACTCAGTTGAAATTGCAGTGATCGTCCTGAAAGTGGGGGGCGACGGCCTGCCGCGCTATGTGGCGATGAATACAAAGGCGCAGGAATTCACCAAGCTCGGATTTGACGATTTCGCCGGCAAAACCGCGCTTGAGCTTTATGGCGGGGCGACTGGCCGCCGCGCCTTGAACCACCACCTTGACGTCATAGCCGCAGGCAGGGAAGCCACCTACGACATCGTCCTTCCGGCTGTTCAGAAAACAAAATACCTCAGCACGACGCTGCGGCCTGTCTTCAATGATGACGGCAGGCTGGTCTACCTCGTCGGCTCCTCCACTGATATCACGTCTGAGCGTGAGCGGGACGAGGCGTTGGAGCTCACCCGGCTGGCCCTCGACAAGGCGGAGGAGGCAAGCCAGGCAAAAGAGCGGTTTCTGGCCAACATGAGCCACGAAATCAGAACCCCGATGAACGGCATACTCGGGATGTGTGAATTGCTGAAAGAAACAGCACTTGATGACCAGCAGGCTTTGTTCGCGGACACGATTTTCAATTCGGCCACCGCCTTGCTGAGCGTGATCAACGATGTTCTGGATTTTTCCAAAATTCAGGCGGACAAAATCTCATTGCGGGATGCTCCCTTTTCCCTGTTGGACCTTGTCCAGGATGTGGGGACCCTGCTGTGGGCAAAGGCGGCCTATAAGGGGCTCGATCTTCGCACCGATTATCCCGCTGACGTCCCGCGGGCATTTATCGGGGACGCCAGCAAGATCCGGCAAATCCTGATGAACCTGCTGGGTAATGCGATCAAATTCACCGGCACCGGCCAGGTGACTGCCAGCGTTTCCTATGACCCTGGCGCTGCGAAACATCCGCTGCGCATCTCTGTAAGCGACACCGGCCCGGGGATCGACCAGTCGCAGATTGAACAGATTTTTTCTGCGTTCGAACAGGTCAACCGCCAGACCACAAGGGTGGTAGAGGGCACCGGCCTGGGATTGGCAATCACCCGTGCGCTGGTTGAGCGGATGGGCGGCAGGATCGACGTGGCATCGGTGCCGGGGCAGGGGGCGGTCTTTACGGTCCATCTGGATTTAAGGCAGGCGGATGCAGAGGATGGCGCCGCCAGCCCAGAAGACGGCGTTTCCTGCGTCCAGGATCAAAGACTGGCGTTGAATATTCAGGCGGTAAACACCCCGTCAGAGCTGCCGGCAGAGGCGTTGAAGGGGATGAGGATCCTTGTCGCCGAGGACAACAAGACCAACCAGCTGGTCGTCAGGAAGATGTTGAAACCTACTGGTGCAGACCTGCTGTTTGCGGCCAACGGGCAGCTCGCCTTTGAGGCATATATCTCTGCTGGCTGCGACCTGATCCTGATGGATCTGTCGATGCCGGTTCTGGGCGGGCTTGAGGCCACCCGGAAAATCCGGCAGTATGAGCAGGATGCCGCGCTGCCGGAATGCCCGATCATTGCGCTGACAGCCAATGCGCAGCCTAGCGACGTGGAGGCTTGCATGGCCGTGGGGATGAACGATTTTCTGTCCAAACCCTTTCGCAAGGCTGAGCTTTTGGCGCGCATCCTGCGGTAGACGGGGCGGCAATCGCGCAAAAGCCTGCTGCAGGTTTCCCGGGCCGGGGCTTGCCGGCACGGTTTGCTGCACCAACGCAATCCCGCGCATCTCAGGGGCGGCACTACTGTGCGTCCGCATCCTGGGTCATTAAGGATATGCCGCGCGCGCGCCAGCTCGCTGTGGCAGTATCAACAGCCACTGGAGGCAGTGACGGCAAGGATTGGCCTAAAGACCGGGCAACCGCTTCAGATGTTCAGCCGTTTTGCCCTGGGGCCGGTGTGTGCGGATTAGGCGCTGCAGTAGATCGGAGGTGTGCAGATATCCCACATATCCTGCAACGCGCCCAATACCTTCCGCGTGCCGGCTGAAGAGATCGGCTTCACAATGTAGCCGCTCACGTTCCGGGCGTAGGCCCGGGATATGTCTTTCGGATTTTCGGACGTCGTGAACATGAAGACGATGTTGCTGGAAATATCTTCCTTTGCCCTCATGGCGTCCAGGAATTCGTGCCCGTTCATGCGCGGCATGTTGATGTCCAGCAGAATGAAAAAAGGGTGTGGAACGTCCTGCAGCTTGTCGGTGGTCAGGATTTCCAGCGCTTCCAGCCCATCGCATGCCCGGACAATTTGTGCAGCAGGGGAGAGTTTCTTCAGATTGCGCTCCAGAATAAGCGCATCCAGGTCATTGTCCTCGACCAAAAGGATATTCATTTCGTGCTCTCCACGTCAGGCGGCTTTCTCTTGGTTTGCGGAGGAGTGTGCAGCCCCTTTGTTCGGCCAGCTAAACCTGAAATCAGCGCCGTGTCCAACCTCGGATTTCAACTCAACCCCAAACCCATGCTGTTCGACCGTTTTTTTCACAATAGCCAAGCCAATGCCAGTGCTCTCAGGCTGGTTCGGCCGCCGCAGAGTTTGAAAGACTTCGAAAATTTTAGTATGGAATTCCGGCGCAATACCGTCACCATCGTCCCTTACGGATATGTCATACCGGTCGGCTGCGTCCACAATGCTGACGGATATCTTCGCGGTGTCCGGCGCGGGATGGTACTTGACCGCATTGCCAACAAGGTTTTCCAGGACACGGCGGAAGTTGAAGGTATCCGTGGCAATGGTTTCGACGTCTCCCACCCGCTCAAGCTGGTCATCGGAAAGGCTGAAATCCGACTTCAGTGTTTCAATCACCTCGCCAAGGTTGAGTGTCTGTTCAGCTTCCTCATGTTTTCCAATACGCGAAAATTCCATCACACCTTGGGTCAGATCGTTCATCCGGCCCACGCGTTCAGTGATCCGCGCCAGGTTGGCAGCAACCTCGGGGTCTGCATTTGCAGATTGAAAATAGTCTTCCAGATCTTCCTGGATCATCTCGGTAAGCGTGCTAATGCCGCGCACCGGCGTCTTTAAGTCATGGGAGGTGATGTAGACAAACTGTTCCAGTTCCGCATTGGCCTTGGCCAGCTTCGCGGTTTCCTGCTGCAGATTGGCTGTAATCCTTTCCGCATAAGCCTGGGCACGCTGGTTTGACCGGCTCATGAAAAACAAAAGCGAAATGACCAAGGCTTCGATCACCAGGCCGGCAATCAGTATAATAGTCGGCTGAGAATAGGAGTTTGCCTGGCGGAACCCAAGATTGGTGCGGATATCAATGGTCCATTTTCGGCCGTATATTTCCAGCAGCACCTTCTCTGCAAACTTGGGAGCGGGATCAAACCGGGGATCTGCCGGGTCATGTTCATTATAGATCCGCTCTCCTTGGTCGCTGATACTGAACCGCACATTCCTCAGCTCTTTGGACAGCAGGCCGGCCATCAGTTTCCGCACCACGAACGGCGCGTAGACCATGCCGTCAAAGCGCTGCTCGCGCTCTGATTGGCTGTCAGCGTCTCCTCCGGAATAAAAGGGGGCGTAAAACAGGAAACCCGGCGTGCTGCTTTCGTCCTGAACAAGAACAATGGGGCCGGTAATCCTGGCTTCGCCACTTGAGCGGCTGGCCAATGCGGCATCCCGCCGGTTAAGTTCGTGGGCAACGTCCAGTCCCACGGCCGCTGCATTCAGATTCTCCGGCTCAATGAACGAGATCGGCAAGTGAATGCTGTTGTCATGCGCAGGATAGACTGAAAAACCCGGCCGTTCCGTCCGCCGGGTCCGCAGGTAGCTGTCAAATTGGGACGGGGCTACATGGTGAATGACGCCGATCCCGTTGATCCCCGGATACCTTTCGTCAACCCGCAAGGAATGCGCGAATATTTTCCACTGCTCATAGCTCATGTCGCCATCATTGGATTGGATGGCTGATACACCGGCCCATAGGGCTTCTTCGTATTTCTCCATGCGGGCTGCAATCAAGCCGACGGCCTGATCGCGGGCTGCATTAAAGGCATTTTCGACACGGTTTTGCGTCTGCGTTTCGGCGTAGAGCCAGGCGCCGATGGTCATCATCAGCGATAGGCCAATGACCAGTGCATGGATCAGCGAGAGGTGGCTGTTCCTGAAGAATAAGCGCCATTTCTGAAAAGGGGAAATCGTCTTCATCGGTGTGCTCACAGCCCGCTATGCGTCCATCGCATTCTATCTTTACAGTCCTTAATGAACGATAAATTCGCATTTAGGTTGTGGCGCGTTTGTCCGCGCAGTCCAATCCGGGATTATGTTGCCCGGCGAACACGTGGAAGCAGAAAACTAGCGCAGCGAGGCCCGCTTCAGCAGTCCCACTGCATCGGGGCGGTCCAGCAGTGACCGGCTCACGTCCAGGCCATGGGCGCCGCGCTTGTGCTGCGCAGGCAGGGTGCCGGGGCGCAAGGTCCAGAAATCGTCCGGCAAAGCCGGGCTTGTCACCGGGTCAAGAAAGGTGCTCTCAGCCGCAATTCCCTCGGCATAGATGATGTGATGACGGTCGAACAGAATCTGGAAATAGTCGGCAAAGCCGCCGTCCAGCACCACCACGGTGCCGCCATTCACCAGGTCGCGGGCGCGGACCAGGACCTCCGGCGCGCCGGCGCCGATTTCGTCGCTGCGCTGATAGACCATTAGCCGGTGGGCGGGGCTGACAATCAGGTCGTTGGCGTTGTTCAAGGCGCCTTGGCGGATCAGGATCGGGGCCAGATCCCCAACCGCGCGCAGGGTGGACTGGCCAACCCAGCGCACCTCCTGAATACCGTCGTCCCGGGTCAGGACACGGTCGCCTGCGCGCATGTCTTCGATCAGGCGCTGTGCGCCGGTGGCCAGCGTGATGCGGGTGCCGCGGGTAAAGGAGACGCAGGCGGATTGCGCCAGCTTGCGCCGGGCCGATTTGCGCCCGGCCTTGACCAGCGTGTAGGGCATATGCGCCTGCAAAGGGGCCAGCGGCACCAGAAAGATACCGGCAATCAGCCCGTCACCGTCCACTTCGACCATTACCAGGATCTCGGTGTTGGGGCCGCTGTCGGGCATCAGTGTCAGCAGGCAGTCCAGATGTAGCGCCGCACCCGGGGTGCCCAGGGCGGTGTCGCCGGCGATGCGGAAACTGCCATCGTGATGGGTGGCGATGCCCAGCCGCTGCGGCGGCACCGGGTTGTTCAGCAGGTAGATGTCGTCCAGCACTAGGTCCTCGAGCACGCCCAGGGGATCGCCCATGTTGGCGCCGTATTCGACGCGGAAACGCTCGGCCGGGTAGGCCTGGACGGAGGAGAGGCTGGCGGTCAAAATCTGTCCCATGTTCGGCCGGTGTTCGCTTCCAATATGTGGGCCCGCAGGCCGGGCCGTCCAATAGATTTGCCGTGAAATTGTGGCAGAATGGGGGTGAGAAGGGGGGATTTTCCGGCAGTTTCACGCTGCCGGCTGATTGCGGTCCGGCCGGCCGCGGGGCTGGCCATCCGGGCGCAGGCGGTGCAAGCTCCGCGAAACGGACAAGATTCCCGAGGGAGAACGACGATGGATCTGGGTATTTCGGGCAAGCGCGCGCTGGTCTGTGCCAGCAGCAAAGGGCTGGGGCTGGGCTGTGCCGAGGCGCTGGCAGAGGCCGGTGTGAACCTGGTAATGAACGCCCGCGGTGCCGACGCGCTGGAGGTGTCAGCGCAGGCGGTCCGCGATCAGTACGGTGTGGATGTGGTCACCGTCGCAGCGGATGTGACCACGCTGGAGGGCCAGCAGAAGGTGCTGGATGCGGCTGACGGCGTGGACATTCTGGTGACCAACGCGGGCGGCCCTCCACCGGGCATGTGGACCGACTGGGACCGCGAGGACTTTATCAGCGCGCTGGACGCCAACATGCTGACCCCGATCGCGCTGATCAAGGCGCTGGTGCCCGGTATGATCGACCGCGGCTGGGGCCGGGTGGTCAATATCACCTCGGTCTCGGTCAAATCGCCAATCCCGGTGCTGGGTCTGTCGAACGCGGCGCGGGCGGGCCTTACCGGCTATGTTGCAGGCACTGCGCGGCAAGTGGCCGGTCAGGGCGTTATCATGAACAATCTGCAGCCGGGCATCCATGCCACGGACCGCGCTGTGTCGCTGGATGGCGGTGCGGCGCAGGCACAGGGGATCACACCGGAAGAAGCCAAGGTGCAACGCTGCGCCACAATTCCGGCGGGCCGCTATGGCACCCGGGCTGAGTTCGGCGCCACCTGCGCCTTCATGTGCTCGCAGCACGCAGGTTTCATGGTCGGGCAGAACATCCTTCTGGATGGCGGCGCTACCAACACCACGATGTAAGGAACGCAGAAATGGCCAGCGGTTTTTCCCTGAAGGACCAGCTGTTCAACCGCGACAAGGTCCGCTATCTGGCGGGCCTTTTTTCAGCGGCTGAGGCTGGATTTGATGCTGAGGCGTTTGAAGCCCAGGTGATGGCAAAACTGCCGGAGCTGGAGCTGAAGCAGCGGATCGTTCTGATTGCGCAAGTGCTTGCGGATCATCTGCCACAGGCTTTGCCCGAGGCTGCACCGATCCTGTTGAAAGCACTGCCGCCGCCATTGGACCCCGGCAAGACCGACGATGATTTCGGCGATTTCATCTTTGCGCCCCTGGGGGAGTATGTGGCGGCCAAAGGTGCCGGGGCGCATCCCGGGCTGTCGCTGGACCTGCTGGAGGAGATCACCCAGCGGTTTTCCATGGAATGGGCGATCCGCCCGTTTCTCAACCGCTGGCCGGATGCGGTTTTGGCGCGTTTGGGGGAATGGTCCACCCATTCCAGCTATCATGTACGGCGCCTCGTCAGCGAGGGCACCCGGCCGCGCCTGCCCTGGGGCGAGGCAGTTGGGCTGAACCTGGCGGACCCGCTGCCGCTGCTGGACCAGCTGCACGGCGACAGCACCCGCTATGTCACGCGGTCAGTCGCCAACCATCTGAACGACATTGCCAAGAAAGATCCGGATCTGGTGATGGACCGGCTGCAGGGCTGGCACGGCGTAGGGATTCAGGACCGCAAGGAACTGGACTGGATGACCTCCCATGCCTTGCGCGGGCTGGTCAAGGCGGGCCATCCGCGGGCGATGGCGATGCTGGGCTATGACCCGGATCTGGCATTGGAAGCGCTGATTGAGGTGCCGGACAAGGTGCGTATCGGCGCGGCCTTGGATTTCACCTGCCGGCTGGAAGGCGCGGCTGGCGCGCCGGTTCTGGTGGATTATATCCTGCATTTCCAGCGCCCTGGCGGAAAGACCTCGGCCAAGGTTTTCAAGCTGAAGCAGGCCAGGATCGCCGGCGGCAGGCTGGAGCTGGGCAAAAAGCATAAGCTGAAGGGCGATGCCACCACCTTTAAGCTGGTGCCCGGCCCGCACAGGATTGAGCTGATGGTGAACGGCAAAGTACGGGCCGGAGCCGCGTTTGAGCTGCTGCCGGAAAGCTGAATCTTCTTCTTCCGCCCGGTCGATAGGCCGGGCAGCGCCGGCCCCGCTGCCCACGCTCCATCACAGTTGCGTCAGGCCGCCCGCTGCCCGGATTGCCGCCTATCTTGCACGCCGCTATCCCAGTGGTCCGGAACCACAGGAAAGGCGTCGCGATGAAACATGAAAACGTGCAGACCTATTACGGCGAGGTGCTGCAGGGCAGCGAAGATCTGCAGACCAACGCTTGCTGTACGCCGGATGACATGCCGGACCATGTGAAGGCGGTGCTGTCCAAGATCCATGACGAGGTGCTGACCCGCTACTACGGCTGCGGGCTGATCGCGCCGGAAGCGCTGGAGGGCGCGCGGATCCTCGATCTGGGCTGCGGCGCGGGCCGCGATGTCTATGCCTTGTCGGCGCTTGTCGGAGAGAGCGGCAAGGTAGTGGGCGTCGATATGACCCCGGCGCAGCTGGACGTCGCCCGCCGCCATCAGGATTATCACGCCGAAGCCTTTGGTTATGCCAAGTCCAACGTCGAATTTCACCACGGCTACATTGAACAGCTGGAGGAACTGGGTCTGGAGCCGGGCTCGTTTGATATCATCGTCTCCAACTGCGTGATCAACCTGGCCACCGACAAGGGCGCGGTGCTGCGCGGCGCGCATCATCTGCTGAAAGAGGGTGGCGAGATGTATTTTTCGGACGTCTATGCCGACCGCCGGGTGCCGCAGACGATGGCCGAGGATGAGGTGCTGTACGGCGAGTGCCTGTCCGGCGCGCTTTATTGGAACGACTTTCTGTCGATCGCCAAAGCATCAGGTTTCAAGGACCCGCGCATGGTGACCTCGCGGCTGCTGACGATCGAGAACCCGGCGCTGGAGACACGTGTTCAGCCGCTGAAGTTCCTTTCGGCCACCTACCGGTTATTCAAACTGGCAGCACTTGAACCGGCCTGCGAGGATTACGGCCAGGCGGTGATCTACAAAGGCACCATCGAACACGCGCCGCATGTCTTTGCGCTGGATGATCATCATGTGATCGAGGCGGGCAAGGTGTTTCCTGTCTGCGGCAATACCTGGATGATGCTGCAGGGCAGCCGTCTGGCGGCGCATTTCGACTTCATCGGCTCGTTTGATACCCACTACGGGATTTTTGCGGGCTGTGGTGGCAATTCGCCTTTCAATGGGCTGGAACAGGACGGTGCCGCGCAGGGCTGCTGCTAGAGCGGCTTGCGGCCTTGCGGCAGGGTTGCTATCCCGGCGTGACCCCAGCGTTTCGCGCGGAAAACAGCCCCGAGGCCTCATGAACACTGCCCCCGCCGACCTGATCAGCACGCAAACGCCGCCGCGTCTGGAGATCCGCCGCATCAAGCGCTTCTTTGAGGGGCGCGCGGTGGTGGATGACGTTTCGCTGCAGATCCAGGCGGGGCAGGTGACCTGCCTGCTGGGGCCTTCGGGCTGCGGAAAATCCACCACGCTGCGGATGATCGCCGGGGTGGAGATGCAGGACAGCGGCGAGATTTACGTGGATGGCAGGCTGATCTGCGACACGGTGTTCCGGGTGCCGCCGGAGCGGCGCGAAATCGGGCTGATGTTCCAGGATTTCGCCCTGTTCCCGCACCTGAGCGTCGCTGACAATGTCGGTTTCGGCCTGAAGGGCAGCAAGGATGAGAAACGCGCCCGGGTTGAGGAACTCTTGAACCGGGTGGCGCTGAAACGTTTCATTGACGGCTATCCGCACCAGCTGTCGGGTGGCGAACAGCAGCGGGTTGCTTTGGCCCGCGCGATTGCGCCGCGGCCACGGATCATGCTGATGGATGAGCCGTTCTCGGGGCTTGATAACCGTCTGCGCGACGGCATCCGGGATGAGACGCTGAGCCTGCTGAAAGAGGAAGACACCGCGGTCCTGCTGGTCACCCATGAACCGGAAGAGGCGATGCGCATGGCCGACGAGATCGCGCTGATGCGCGGCGGGAAAATTGTGCAGCAAGGCGCGCCCTACAACGTCTATACCCACCCTGTGGACAAGGCCGCGGTTGCGTTCTTCAGCGATGTGAATGTGCTGAAGGCCGAAGTGCGCGGGGCATTGGCCGAGACCGCATTCGGCCAGTTTCTGGCCCCCGGCGTGCCGGATGGAACCGCGGTCGAGATCGTGTTCCGCCCGCAGCATCTGCGGATTGATTTTGACCGGGCGGGCAAGGGGCCGCTGCCGACCCCCAGCGACGGGGTGCCTGCGCGCGCGGTGGTGGAACGGGCGCGGTTCCTGGGCAGTGAAAGCCTGGTGGAGTTCCGGATGGAGTTCGACGGCTCGATCCTGCGAGCCACGGTGCCCAATGTGTTCTTGCCGGAAAAAGGCCGGGTGATGTGGCTGACGGTGCGCCGCAACCGCTGTTTTGTCTTTCCTGCCTGATAATTGAAGGGCATTTTTGTCTCCAATTAGACAGGAGGTGCAGTTGCAGGATAGCTATCGGATCAGGGCATTGAGCGGCGCGGAAATCCAGATCGCCGTTGACTGGGCCGCGCGTGAAGGCTGGAACCCCGGCCATCAGGACGCGGCCTGTTTCGGCGCGGTTGATTCCGAAGGGTTCTGGGGCGGTTTCCTGGACGGGCAGATAATTGCTTGCGTCTCGGTGGTGAACTACGGGCAGGCGTTTGCGTTCCTCGGTTTCTACATTGTTGCATCACAGCATCGCGGGCAGGGGTATGGCTATGCCTTGTGGCAAAAGGCGCTGGAACACGCCGGGAGCCGGGTTGTTGGCCTGGACGGCGTGGTGGACCAGCAGGAGAACTACTGCCGCTCCGGCTTTGAACTGGCTTACCGCAATATCCGCTTTGGCGGGGTGCTGTCCGGCGGGCTGGCGGTTTCGCAGGAATATGAGGTGACACCGCTGACAGAACCGGGGGCAGAGCTGGAGGCACTGGATGCCCGCGTCTTCCCAGCGCCGCGCCGGGGGTTCTGGCAGCATTGGCTGGGGGCTGAGGGGCATGTTTCCTGCGCCGCGCATCAGCATGGCGGCCTTGCCGCTTTCGGCACCCTGCGGCCCTGCGCCAGCGGCTGCAAGATCGGGCCGCTTGTTGCCACGTCGCGTCCGGCGGCAGAAGCGGTGCTGGCGCGGCTGCTGCATGAACTGCCGGAAGGGCAGGAGGTATTTCTGGATGTGCCGGAACCCCATGCTGCAGCGGTGGATCTGGCGCGCTCCCTGGGACTGGCGCCGGTTTTTGAGACCGCCCGGATGTACCGCGGTACAGCGCCGCAGCTGGAAACGGATCTGATCTACGGTGTCACCAGTTTCGAGCTGGGATAGGGGGCGCTGCCCCCGGCCCTGCGGGCCTCCCCCGGAGTATTTTTGCAAAGGTGAATGCCGGGGCTCAGGAGCCGTATGGGTCGTAGTCCTGCAGGCGTTTGCCGGGTTCGTCGACGAAAAGTTCGGGCAGGGCGGAGGCGTCTTCGATCAGGTCGACCCGGAACACCCGGAAATCCCCGCGGGTCTCGCACCAGGCGGTGAGGGTCCAGACCCGGCCCCAGTATTCCATGTGCAGAGGGCGGATCCTGCGGCCTGTCAGAGTGCCGTCGATGCGGCGATAGCTGAGCTGCAGTTTCTGGCGGGCTTTGATGGCGGCGCGCAGGGCCGGCATATGGGCAAGGGCGCGTGCTGCGTCCGAGAAGGGGTAGACCGCGAATTTCCAGGCGTCGGCTTCGGCGATGGTCTGTTCCGGCAGCACTGCATCCACCTTGGCCGCCAGTGACTGGGCTGCGGATTTGAGGTCCGGGTCGGCGGCCTCGGCCACGATTGCCATGCCGAGATTCAGCGCCTCCAATTCTTCCGGCGTCAGCGTCAGCGGCGGCAGGCTGATCTGCTCGCGCACCATATAGCCGACGCCGCGTTCGCCCTCGACCGGCACGCCGGAGGCCGTCAGCGTGTCCATATCGCGGTAGATGGTGCGGGTCGAGACCTCCAGCCGTTCGGCAATGTCCCGGGCAAGGTGCAGTTTCCCGTCGCGCAGGATCTGGATGATTTCGAAAAGGCGGTCGGTGCGGCGCATGGGAACCACCCTTGGCGCGGGAAAGGGGGAGAGGTCAAGGGCCGCGCCCGGCGCAGGTGCCGGGCGCGGCTTGGGCCAGATCAGGCGGCCATATCCCACAGCACTTCTTCATGGCGCATTTTTGCGCTATCCGGCGCGATGGCCTTCATCAGATCGGCGCAGAAGTCCTGCTTGTGGAATTCGGCGGCCACCCTATGCGCTGTTTCCATGTCCTTCCAGATGACATAATCGGTCCAGTGCCCATCTTCGCCGCAGCTTAGCTGCCGGTGCAGAAAGCCGGGCTGGGACCGTACAAAAGCCTCGCTGGCCTGACTGAGAGAGACAAATTTCTCGGGACTCACGCCGTCGGCCAGTTTGAAAGTCACGATTTCGGCGACATGTTTGCTCATCACGTTTCTCCTTTGGTGTTTGTGATGGGCTGGATTTACCGGGCCACAACTGACATATACCTGTCAGTTGAATGCGGGCTGCCTGCAAAAAACGCAGAATCCGAGGTTTACGGGTGCCTTGCGTGCGCAGAGTTGCTTTCGCTCAACGCGCAGCCCGCGCTAAACCCGTAGCGAACAATTCCACCGGCGCCGCTGATCGGCGCCGGAACAAGAAGGAGAGACTCTCATGCTCAACAACATCGGCCTGCCTGGTATTCTGCTTATCGCTGTCGTGGTTCTGGTCCTGTTCGGGCGCGGCAAGATTTCCTCGCTGATGGGCGAAGTCGGCAAAGGCATCACCTCGTTCAAGAAGGGCATCAGCGAAGGCAGCAAGGAGCTGGAAGAAGATACCGCCGCCGAAGCGAAAGACGTCACGCCCGAGACCGAAAAAGACAAGGCATAACCGTCTATGTTTGATCTTGGGTGGACCGAACTGCTGGTCATTGGCGTGGTCGCGCTGATCGTGGTCGGCCCCAAGGACCTGCCGGTGCTGTTCCGAAATGTGGGACGGTTCGTGGGCAAGGCCAAGGGGATGGCGCGCGAATTCAGCCGGGCGATGCATGACGCGGCGGATGAGGCCGGGGTCAACGATATGGCCAAGGGCCTGAAGGCTGCATCGAACCCCATGGGCTCTGCCATGGACGGGGTGAAACAGGCAGCGCAGGAAATGGCTAAATCGATCGACCCGACCAAATTCGACCCCGAAAGCGAGACCGGCAAGCTGGCCGCTGAGCGCGCGGAAGATGCCAAGAAGATCCAGGCGTCCACAGCGCGTGCCGCAGCTGAGCGCAAGGCGCGCGAGGCGGAAGCGGCGCTGGCCAAGGCCGAAGAGGCCGAGGCGGCGCTGAAGCCTGCGGCACCGAAAACGGAAGAAGAGGCCAAATCATGAGCAACACGGATGAGATCGACGACTCAACCGCGCCGCTGATCGAGCATCTGGCCGAGCTGCGCAACCGGCTGATCCATTCGGTTGCGGCTTTCATCGTCGGCATGGTGATCTGTTTCACCGTGGCAACGCCGGTGTTCAACTTCCTCACTGCGCCTTTGTGCCAGGTGCTGGCTGAAGGCGGCCAGGACTGCGCGCTGATCTTCATCAGCCCGCAGGAGGGTTTCTTTGTCGCGATCAAGATTTCCTTCCTGGGCGGCTTTATCCTGGCGTTTCCCTATATCGGATTCCAGATGTGGCGGTTTGTGGCGCCCGGGCTCTACAAGAATGAAAAGGGCGCGTTCCTGCCCTTTATGCTCGCCTCGCCGTTCATGTTCATTCTGGGGGCCAGTTTTGCCTTTTATGTGGTGACACCGCTGGCCTATGACTTCTTCCTTGGATTCCAGCAATTCGGAACCGGCGGCGAGGCTGTCACCGGTGAGGAAGTGAACCAGGGCCTTAGCGTGGTGTTCCAAGGCTCGGCGCAGGAGTATCTGAACCTGACCATCAAATTCATCGTGGCCTTTGGCCTGTGCTTCCAGCTGCCGGTTCTGCTGACGCTGATGGGCAAGGCCGGGCTGGTGAGCGCCGATGGCCTGGGCTCGGTCCGCAAATACGCGGTGGTGGCGATTCTGGTGCTGGCCGCGCTGGTGACCCCGCCGGATGTGATCACCCAAGTGATCCTGTTTGTGGTGGTTTACGGGCTGTACGAGATCTCAATTCTCCTGGTCCGCCGGGTCGAGGCCAAGCGTGAAGCCAAGCTGCGCGCCGAGGGGTATTATGACGATGAGGACGAGATGGACGCCCATCCCGACGATCCGATGATGGCTGAATTCGAAGCTGAAGACGGCAAGGACAAGTAGGCCAAAGACGGTTTGAAGCAGAAAGGCGCGTCCGCGAGGGCGCGCCTTTCTTGGGTTGCATACCATTGATTGATAGTTGTGGTGCCGGGTCTCTGGCTTTGGCGGCCGCTGCGTAGGCAGTCATCCGCAGTTTCCAGCGCTGATTATCCGGCGCATCAACCCCATGAACTGTTTCCTCTCCTCGATTGATAGGGGAGCTAGGGATTGCTCGTTCTGGTCGTTGGCAGCCTGATATGCGCTTTCCCGTGTGGCCTGTCCTTTTGCGGTCAGCCAGATTTGCTGTGACCGCGCGTCTGACGGGTGTTTCTTCCTGACAATCAGCCCGTCTCTTTCCATTCGGTTCAGTGTGTTGGCAAGGGTCGCCTGTTCCAGCGCCAGCTTCTGCAGCAGCTCGCGCTGGGTCACCCCGTCCTTGACCCAAAGTTCCAGCAGAATGGGGAATTGCCCAATGGTAATGCCAAGCGGAGTGATACGCTCCTGCAAGCCGGCGGCAAACAGGCGGGCGGTGTGATTCACCAGATAACCGGCGGAGTTTTCTTTTTCGAATTTCATGTGCCAGATCTGCACTTGAATAGCATGCTATGCAATGATACATAGCATGCTATATTGGTGAAAGGAACCCACATGCCTGAACTTGCAGAACTCGACAGCGCCGTCACGCTTTTCGAACAGATGGACGCCGAAGAAGGCCCGGTTGTCCTGATGAACCTGTTCACAATAGACCCATCTGATGAGCAGGCCTTGTTGGATGCTTGGGCGCATGACGCTGATTTCATGAAGGCGCAGCCCGGGTACATTTCGACACAGATGCACAAGGGGATCGCCGGCAGCGCGACCTATGTGAACTATGCTGTCTGGCAGGACGTGCAAAGCTTTCGTGCGGCATTCATGCACCCGGAATTCCAACGCCGCATTGCACAGTACCCGGAAAGCGCAATCGCCAAGCCGCATCTGTTCAAAAAATTGGCTGTCGCCAATCACTGTGTCACCTGAATGATCCGGGATCAGATTGCCATGAAACAGAAAGTCCACGCAGCCGCAGGTGTAACCGCCTTCCTGATCATTCTGACGTTCTGGACGTCCACAGTGCTCAGCGAGGTTTTGGGAACACCGGAAACCATTGCCCTGGTCAAATCCAGAATCCTCTTGGGGATGTTCGCCCTGATACCGGCGATGGCCATTGCCGGGGGCTCAGGCATGGCGATCGGGCGCCGCCGCAAAGATGCCCCGGCCCGTGCAAAGATGAAGCGCATGCCCTTTATTGCCGCAAATGGATTGCTGGTTCTCCTGCCGGCGGCCTTCTTTCTGGAGGCAAGGGCAAGTGCGGGAAACTTTGACGGTGCATTCATCGTTGTGCAGGGCATTGAACTATTGGCGGGTGCGCTGAACCTCACGATGATGGGCATGAACATTCGGGACGGGCGCAGAATGGCCGCACGCAGAAAAAGCAGGGCCTAGGCCTGTTGCCCTTGCAGACACGCTGCCTGTCTCTCGCCTCTTGCCGGTCCGCCTTGAACGTGCTTTGAAATGCGGCAACTGACGGACGGAGGCACCCATGGACCAGATCGCATTGACCCGCATTGCCGAGGCGCTGGAGCGGATGTCGCCCGCACCTTTGGAGGCACCCGATTTCAACGCCGCCAGCGCCTTTGTCTGGCATGTGGGGCCAGAACGGCTGGAAGCGGTGGAACAGGTGAGCCGGGTTGATCTGGATCTGCTGGTCGGCATCAACCGCTCCCGCGATACGCTGCTGGAGAACACCCGCCGGTTTGCCCAAGGGGCCGCCGCCAACAACGCGCTGTTGTGGGGCGCGCGGGGGATGGGGAAATCCAGCCTGGTGAAGGCCGTGCATGGCGCCCTGGCGGCGGATCATCCAGGGCTGAAACTGGTGGAGCTGCAGCGCGAGGATCTGCCCTCGGTAGCGCGCCTGCTGAACCATCTGCGCGGCTCGGAGAACCGGTTTATCCTGTTTTGCGACGACCTGTCATTCAGCCATGACGACCAGCACTACAAAAGCCTCAAGGCGGTGCTGGACGGCGGTATCGAAGGGCGGCCCGAGAATGTGGTGTTCTACGCCACCTCGAACCGGCGCCACCTGATGCCGCGGGACATGATCGAAAACGAACGGTCCAGTGCCATCAACCCGTCGGAAGCGGTTGAGGAGAAGGTTTCTCTGTCCGACCGCTTCGGCCTGTGGCTGGGCTTCCATCCTTGCGATCAGGACGAGTATCTGGCGATGATCGAGGGCTATTGTGCGGCTTACGGCGTCACGGCGGACACAGACGTGTTGCGTGCCGAGGCCATTGAATGGCAGGCGACCCGCGGCGCGCGGTCGGGCCGGGTGGCCTGGCAGTTCTTCACCGATCTGGCCGGGCGGCACGGGGTGGCGCTGCGATAGGCCGCAACGACTTCGCAATGCCTGAAACCAGAAAAGCCCGGCGATTGTGCCGGGCTTTTGTTTGTTTGCAGATCCTTACCGCCGTCAGTTCAAGTATCTCAGCGGGTCTATGCTTTCAAATCCGTCGCGCACTTCGAAATGCACATAGGCATCGTCGCCGCCGCGCAGCGAGGCGATGCGCTGGCCGCGAACCACGCTTTCGCCCTTCTTCACGGTGATATTGCCAACGTTCTGATAGACCGTCAGCAGTTTCTGGCTGTGGCGGATCACCACAATCGGCACATTATTGGAATCCTTGGTGATCGCAGCAACAGTGCCGGCCTCAGCGGCATTCACCGGCGCACCGGCAGCGGCAGCGATGTCGATACCGTCATTCCGGCCCTTGGAGTAGGTTTTGACGATCTTGCCCTGCACCGGATAGGCCATGGCAGCACTGCTGGCGCGGGTGGGTTTGGGCAGCTCCGGCTTGGGCAGGGTTTCCGCCGCAGGTTTGACGGCGGCGGGCTCGACTTTTTCTTCCGGCAGCGGCTGGCTGGCGCTTGGCGGCACCGGCGTTTCAGAACCGGCCCCCGGTTCGGTGACTGCCACGGCAGCAGCGGCCGGGGCCGGCCGGGGTGCGGGCTCTTCTTTCAAGGGGATCAACAGGAACTGGCCTTCGCGCACCGCAAAATCGCTGCCCAGGCCGTTCCATTCCGCCAGCGATTTCACCGGCACCTGATAGAGCCTTGAGATGGTATAGGCGGTCTCGCCGCGTTTCACCTTGTGACGCACCGGCTCGGGGCCGGCCTGCACCTTGGGCGGCTGCGGCTTGGGCACCGGCTGGATTGCAGTAGGGGTGACGGAACCGGGGTTGGGCGAGGTCAGCGGTGCGGTGTCAATGGCCTGGCCCGCCAGCGTAGCAATATCGACGGACCCTGCAGTGGCGTTGCCAGGCAGGCTGTCCGGCGCGCGGCGCGGCAGCGCCAGCACTTCGCCCTGGCGCATCTTGTCGCCGGTTTCCATGCCGTTGAACCGGGCCACTTCCGCGGGCGGCAGGCCGATGCGGGCAGCGACGTCCGAAACCGTATCGCCGCGCTGCGCCACCGCCACCTGATAAGAGGGGTAGGAGATCAGGCCGCGGGTATCCGGCGAAGGCCGGTTCGCGGTTGCAGTCTGCGCCGCGCCTGCCGTGTTAAAGGCGCCCAACTGGCCGCGCAGGTCATAATCCAGGGGGCCCTGGCAGGCGGCCAGCACCCCGGTCAGCATCCCGGCCAGCGGCAATGCGGCCAGCAGCCTTGCACGGGGCAGGCCGCGGAATGCGGTCCGGGTGGGGGTGGTCCGGGTCATTTTGCTCTCCTCAAAACACGCTTCCCCTTTTTCGCGGGGGTTCGCTCGCGTCAATCACTATAGCCCATGCCGTCCGGGGGGCGGCTGAAATCCGCCGGTAGTTTACGTGTCCTTGCCCAATCCCTCAAGCAGCGGCACAAAACGGACCGGGCGCAGTTCGTCATAGTCCAGCCCGTCTTCGGTTTTGCGCACCCGGATCAGGGTCTGCACATGGTCGGATTGCCCCACCGGCAGAACCATGATGCCGCCGGTCTTGAGCTGCGCCAGCAGGGGGCTTGGCGGATCCTCGGCGGCGGCGGTCACGATGATCCGGTCAAACGGCGCCTGTTCGCTCAGGCCGTGGCTGCCGTCGCCGACCAGCGAGGTCACATTGGCAAGCTGCAGCTGCTCGAACACGGCCCGCGCCTCGCGCACCAGCCTTGCGTGGCGGTCGATGGTATAGACCCGGCGTGCCAGCTTTGACAGGATCGCCGCCTGATAGCCGGAGCCGGTGCCGACCTCCAGCACCGTGTCGCGCGGGGAGATCTGCAGCGCCTGGGTCATCATGCCCACGATAGAAGGCTGCGAGATGGTCTGGCCGCAGGCAATCGGCAGCGGCACGTCCTCATAGGCGCGTTCCGAGAAGATGCCGCGCACAAACATACCGCGGTCGATCGCTTCGATGGCTTCCAGCACCCGCTGCTCCGTCACCCCGCGCGAGCGCACAGAGAACAGGAATTGCATCTTGGTTTCGGGATCGGGGCCGCTCATTCAATTGCCTTCAGCGCATCCAGTGCATCGCGCGCGGTCAGGTCGGCACGCATCGGAGTGACAGAGATATAGCCGTCGAGGTTGACCGCAGCGTCCGAACCGGCGGCGGTCTCGACCTGCTGGTTGCCGCCGCGGATCCACAGATAGCGGCGTCCGGTGGGCGACAGCTGTTCTTCCGCGGAAAAATGGCTGCCGCGGCGGAACCCTTGGGTGGCCACACGGGCACCCTTCACCTCTGCGGCCGGGACCGGCGGGAAGTTGATATTGTAAAACAGCCGGTAATCCTGCCCGTCCTGCGGCTGGGCGGCCAGGATCTTATTGACCAGCCCGGCCCCATGCACGGCGGCGGCCTCAAACGGATTGTTCGTCTCGCGGTTGGCAGGGCCGTAATACTGCGACAGCGCCATCGCCGGGATGCCCTGCAGCGCGGCTTCCATGGCGCCGCCGAGTGTGCCGGAATAGAGCGCGTTTTCAGCCGAGTTGTTGCCGCGGTTCACACCGGACAGCACCAGATCGGGTTTCTCGCCTTGCATCACCACATGAATGCCCGCCAGCACGCAGTCGGCAGGCGAGCCTTCGGCGGCAAAGCGGCGCTCGCCCAGCTGGCTGAGCATGGTGGGCCGGGTGTAGCTGATGCAATGGCCGACGCCGGATTGTTCAAACGCAGGGGCCACGGTCCAGACTTCGCCGTCCGGGCCTGCGACCTCATGGGCGATGGCGTCCAGGACCTTCAGCCCTTCGGCGCTGATGCCGTCGTCATTGGTGATCAGAATGCGCATGGGGTCTGCCTGCCGTGTTCAACCGGGTTTTCGATTGAATAGGACCTGTGCCGGAACGGGGCAAGGTTTTCGCGGAGTGAAGCGGGATCAGCCGCAAAGCGGGGCAGGGAGGCAACAGGCCGGCCAGGTGCGCTCCCGCCCCCTGGGCCTGCATCAAAGATGCCGTCCCGGGCGTTGGGCCGGGCGCCGCGCTGGCGCGCGGCGCGGGCTGACAATCAGCGTCAGTCTGCCAGGATCTGCGGCAGCAGGCGCGCGGCCTCATCCTGGATCGGGCTCAGTGCATCGCGGTTCTCGCCCGGGTGGAAACGGGCGCGCAGGGCAGTGGCCATCGGCTGCGGCTCCAGGATCCGCACCTGCGGGCCGGTGCGCCCGGTTTCCGCCTGCCAGCTGCGGGCCAGCGCCATCTGCGCCGCCTTGGTGGCGCCGTAGGTGCCATAAAACTTCTCGCCCGCGCGTGCGTCATCAAAGAACACGGCGCGGCCCGATTGGCCCAAGAGCGGCGCGACATAGGGGATCAGCACCGAGGTCGCAGTGGCGTTGATGGCCACGGCCTTGGTCCAGTCCTTGGCGGCCACAGAAGGCGCCGGGCAAAGCGCGGTTGCGTGGATCGCGGTGTGCAGCCACAAGTCCAGCTTGCCCCAGCGGTCGTGGATGCCACGGCAGAGCGTTGCCATCGCCTCGGGCACGGTGATGTCCATCGGCGCCAGGGTGGCAGAGCCGCCTGCGGCCTTGATGCGGTCATCCAGCTCTTCCAGCGCGCCGGTGGTCCGGGCCACGGCAACAATGTGATGGGTGGGCGCAAGCGCTTCGGCCAGGGCGTTGCCAAGGCCGCGCGACGCGCCGGTGATGAGAGCGATTTTATCTGTCATGGCACGTCTTGTGGGCCGCGCGCACGGGCAGGTCAAGGGGCGGCGGCCCGGGCCAAGAATTTTGGAAAATTCTTGGCAAATTTCTTCGAAGAAATTTGTGCTGCGGAACCGGGGTGCTTTAGCCGCCAGGCATGGCAAGTCGCTTGCTTTCGCCCTTGGAATTCAGGATCAGCCCCTTGGCGTCTATTGCCACCACCTGGCCCGATGACAGGCGGCTGCCGCGCGACACCTTGCGGGTGCGGCCCGACGGCAGCCGGATCAGTGCAGTCATACTGTCCTCTGGACCGAACAGCCCCAGCAGGCTCAGGTTGCTGCGGTTCATTGCATTGGTCTGAGTCGCAAGCCCTGCCACTTTGGCAGAGGTGCCGACCTCAGTCTCTGTGTTCGACATACCGTCCGTTCCTCATTAATCCGGACGTATCTGGGCTGCGGCAGGCTGCGTATCAAGCCGCATCCGGCGCGGCGGCATCCGCATCGGCGGGAAGCCGCGGACGGCTGCAACGGGACCGCGAGACCCGGTGCCGCAATGCCCGCTCAGGCGTCATACACCAGCGACGGCAGGTCGTGCCCATAGGCATAGAGCAGCTCCAGCAGCTCCTCCAGGTCGGCACCGTCCTTTTGCAGCGGATAGAGCGGATGGTTCTGTTCGGTGACCCTCAGCTCAGGATACTCACCGCCGGGGCGCATCTCCAGCATGCAGCCCGCAGGCACCGGCATGTCGGGCGGGATTGCATTGGCCAGCCAGGCCGGGCGGTCGCCCAGCTTTTCCGTCTCGCGCATCTCAAACAGGTCGAGATAGGCGTCGAAATCATCGCGGCTGAGGCTGGCCCAGGTGCCCAGGATGAACTCTTCGCCGCGGCTGTTTGCCAATGGCACTGCCAGCACTGCGCGGATAAAACGCAATTCGCCGAGGCGGCAGAAATCATCCGTCAGGATGTCGCCGCGGGTGGCCAGCACAGCAGAGTTGTCCTCCACCTCCATGTCCTCGGAACAGATATCGGGCCGGTCGCAGCTGAGGCTCAGCAATTGCGCAAAGGTTGCGCCGCAGCAGCGGCACTGGCGCGGAGAGTTCAGCATGCGGGCAAGATGCGCGTCCAAAAGGCGGCCTTTCATCTGGAAGCATAGGAAAAGGCGCGGGCCGTCACGGCCAGCGCCTCCCCATGCACTGTTGGCGGCCCTCATACGCGGATGCGGCTGGAAGTTCAAACCCCCATGGACCGCGGGGACGCCAGCCTTAGCCGGCGGCCAGTTTCGAGGCATTCCAGGAGGCGCCGGGGGCCGGCATGTCCTGGATCTTGGCGCTGACCCGGCTGCTGCCTTCCAGTGCATCCAGGTATTCAGCCGTCACCCCGGTAACATAATTGCCGTCAAAGCAGGAGCAGTCAAAGCCCTGGATGTCCGGGTTGCCTTCCTGCGCCGCCCAGATCAGGTCTTCGAGCCTCTGATAAAACAGCGCATCGGCGCCCAACTCTTCGCGGATTTCGTCGATGCTGAGGCCGTTTGCAATCAGCTCGTGCTTGGTCGGCATGTCGATGCCATAGACGTTCGGGTATTTCACCGGCGGTGAGGCAGAGGCGATATAGACTTTCTTGGCGCCCGCATCGCGGCACATTTGCACAATCTTTTTAATCGTGTTGCCGCGCACAATGGAATCGTCGATCAGCAGCACGTTGCGGCCCTTGAACTCCAGCGGGATTGCGTTCAGCTTGCGGCGCACCGATTTCTGGCGTTCCGCTTGGCCCGGCATGATAAAGGTCCGGCCCACATAACGGTTCTTCACCAGCCCTTCGCGGTAGCGGATGCCGGTGGAGTTGGCGACTTCCAGTGCCACGGGGCGCGCCGAATCAGGTACCGGGATGATGCTGTCGATTTCCAGTCCCGCGTCCTGGATCTGCTTGGCCAGCGCCTGGCCCATGCGCAGCTGGGTCTTGTAGACGGAAACACCGTCCATCATCGAATCAGGCCGCGCCAGATAGACATATTCAAAGATGCAGGGTGTCAGCTTGCCCTCGACCGCCTGGAAGCTGTGCATGTTGCCGTCGAGATCAACAAGAATGGCCTCGCCCGGCTTTACGTCGCGGATCTTTTCAAAGCCGTTGATGCCGAAGGCCACGTCTTCAGAGGCAAAGCAGAAATCCTCGCCGCCGCTTTGTGCCGGGCGTCTGCCGACGGACAGCGGGCGGATGCCATTGGGGTCGCGGAACGCCAGCATGCCGACGCCGGCGATCATGCACAGCACCGAATAGGCGCCCTGGATCCGCTCCATGGTCATCTTCACACCGGCAAAGATGTTGCGGACCGGCTCGGCATTGCCGTTGACCTTGATCGCGTCAGCCACCTTGTCGGCCAGCACGTTCAGCATGATTTCGGAATCTGAGGTGGTGCGCAGATGGCGGCTGTATTTGCCGGTCACCTTCTCGCGCTGTTCGGCAGTATTGGTGATATTGCCGTTGTGAACCAGATAGATACCATAAGGCGCGTTCACAAAGAACGGCTGTGCTTCGGCCGCACTCAGCGAGCCCGCGGTGGGATAGCGGACATGGCCGATGCCGGTCTTGCCGGTCAGGGTGTCGGCATCTTGCGGGCCGAACACATCCTTGACCAGGCCGTTCTCCTTGCGCTCGCGAAAGAACTCGCCGGTGTAGGTCACAATCCCCGAGGCGTCCTGGCCGCGGTGCTGCAGCATCAGCAGCCCGTCATATATCTCCGCAAAGACATCCGTGTCCCGGCTTGCGATCCCCAAAATCCCGCACATTGGCTGGCTCCAATCCCACTTAGGCTTTGCTGTTCGGTTGCTGAAGGAAGCGGCTCGGATGGCAGTCTAGCGCATTTTGCGTCGCTTGCGCCAATCCGGCTGACCAAGCCGCGCCAAGCGGCCATACCGGCAAACCGGCCGGAGCCAAGGCGCCGATTGCGTCTCCAAAGCCCGGCGCCATGCGCGTCAGGTCAGATCCACAAGGGCAGGCGGGCAGCGTCTGCAGCAGCGGCAAGGCGGTGTGGCTCCGAATCCGTTTCCTGTTCCGGCCCTCACATAGTGCCTTTCGCCGCGGCTGTCATCAAAGGATCACAAATCCGATGCCGCACCGCGGCAACGGGGCGGGGCAGGATGGTCTCGGCTGACGCATCAATGAAGCGTCAGCAATGAAACAACCCCTACCAGCACAAGGCTCAGTGCCCAGACCAGATCCAGGTTAAACCAGCCCTTGGACAGGAATTTAAGGCCCAGCCAGTGATAGACGCCAAGCGCCAGCGCGCCGCCGGCTGCGGTCATGGCAAACGTATGGGCCAGGGCCACGGTGACGGCGATACCAGCATTGCGGCCCATCAGCGTATAAGCGGCGGCGTGGCCTGCGCCCTCATCCGGGCCGCAAAGGCCCAGATAGACCGGCACCAGCATTAGCCCCGCACCATGCGCCATCGCTGCCAGAAACGACCACAGCGCCAGCCGCGACGGCGGCACCCGCGCCAAAAAGCGGGGGTGGCGGCGGTTGATCAGCAGATACCCCCCCAGCGCAATCACCAAACAGGCCGCACCGATGCGGATTTCAACATGCCATTCCGTCAGCCACAGCAGCGCCGAAAACGGCAGCAGGATCGCAGTCATCGCCAGCAAATGGCCAAAGGCCAGGGCCAGCAGGGCTTTGAACAGACTGGTTTTGCGGCGCTCCATCAGCGCCGAGGAGACCGCCAGCGGCCATCCCATGCCAGGGTTCACCCCGTGATAAAGCCCCGAGGCAACGACGGCCCACCAAAGGGCCGCCGCCGTTGAAATTTCCGCCACCCGTCAGACGGAAGGATAGCAGAAACTGTCGGTAGAGCAGTCGCCCCCCTCCAGCCGGATCTGATGACTGCGGTAGCCTTTGGGGAAGTCGATATAGAAATCCTTGTCCAGCTCCAGCCCGCCGCCGTCGCCCACGTTGGCCATTACCATCTGGCCGCCTTCGTCATCAGGATAGAACTGGTCGTCCCAGGTGGAATAAAGCGAGTTGGTCCAATATACCCGCTTGCCGTCGCGGCTGATCTCAACCATCTGCGGGCCATAGGCAAAATCCTTGCCGTTCGGGTGCTTGGCGCCGCGGGCAATACCGCCCAGTTCAACCTTGCCGGCCAGCTTGGGATTCATCGGGTCAGATACATCATACTGATGCATTTCCCCCAACCCCCAGCAGGCCACATACAGGTATTTGTCGTCCAGGCTCAGGTCGATATCGGTAACCAATGGCGGCACTGCCTCAAACCCCTGCAGCAGCGGCGGCAGGTTTTCGGGTTTTTCGGGGCGCGGGTCGATGGTGATGGTTTTCTTGGCCTCAAACGTGCCGTCATCCTTTTGCCACCAGGTGAAAATCGCGCCTTGCAGGTTAGTGGTATCCACCACCACGCCGCAAAAGCCGTAATCTTTGGACGGATCATGCGCAGGCCGGATTTCCAGCGCCATCTGGTGGTTTTCGCCCAGATCAATGGTCTGCACGTTCTTGCGCTCGCGCAGGTTCCAGAAATGGATCGAATGGCCGTATTTGTTGCTCAGCAGATCCTCGGCCACGATGCCGTTTTCAAATTGCGGTGGCAGGCCCCATTCGGAACTTACCATGTAGTCGCGCGGCAGGTTCCACCAGAAATCATAATGCTTGTCCTGCGCGCCGCGGTCCATTTCATAACGGCCCAGAATGTCGAAGGTCTCGCAATCCATGATGAAAATGCCCGGCGGCCCGTCGGTGCCGTCTTTGCCGCCGCCGCCCAGGGTCGAGACATAGATGCCCTCAGGCCCGCAATGAATGGTGTGCGGGCGGGAATAGCCGGTTTTGGCAAACAGCTCTTCGGGTTCGATGATCTTGTGGATCTTCGCCTCTCGCGGCTCCTTCACGTCGATCACATAGATGCGGCTGGAGCGGATGCCGGGAATGATCAGATACCGCCGCTCCAGAAACGCGTGCCCGGTCAGCGGCGACAGCGCAGAAGAACAGGCGTTCCAGCCGAAATGATGAAATTCGTCGCCCTTGTTGGGCATGATCAGCTGATGCACGATGTCGCCGTAGCTGTCCGATTTGGGATCCACATCGACAACCGCTAGCCCGTCAGGCTGCGAACCATCGGGGCTGAGCATAAGGGTAAAAGCCAGCGTCTCGGCCGGGGCTTCCATGGCTAGCCTGGGGGTGGCATGGAATGTGGGGTCAGGCCGCAAATTCATCGTCAAATCCTCCCTGAAAACGGGCGCCATTTGTTCTGTCATGCGTCTCGGCGCCTGCGCTAATGCTGGCACACATCCAAATACCGGGCAATTTTTTTCGAAATGACGCTGCTGCGCGAAACATTTTCCCGGTTTTGTGCGGTATGCGGCCGATGGCCGGCTGATTGCGGGATGCGGTCAGGATGCTGTTCTTCCAGCCCGGTGGCCGCATCCTGCAAAGAAAAGGCCCGCACAAAGGCGGGCCCGAGGGGGGAGGGAATGTCTTGGGGGGCTTGGCCCCGGTGATCAGGCTGCCAGAATACGGTCCAGCAGGTTGTCCAGCGGCGACGGCAGGCGGGCGTCCTCGCTGCCCATGCCGGTCTCGGCAAGAGCGCGGCCTTCGTCGCTGGCCAGCACCTTGCGGGTCTCGGAAAGCGACAGCTGGTGAAAGGCGGACTCTTCGGCAACATCGCCTGCGGGCAGCAGCATGCCGCTTTCGGCCCAGACCAGCTCTTCTTCTGCAAACTCGAAATGGATGCGGCCCAGACGCTCGGGCGCAACTGCGGTGATGCCTTTGTAGCCGGTCAGCGCAATCAGCTTGGTGACCACCACCGGCAGGCCGAACAGGCGCTCGGCAGTGTCCATTTCCAGCGCCACTTTCTGGTCCGAGGGCAGCATCAGGTCGGTGTCATTGCCCAGGGCGCCGGCCGGGACATGCATGCATGTGGTCAGGCGCGGCACTGCGTGGCGGACCGCTTTCACTTCCTGAGCACCGCCGTCAAAGGTGAACACCATGTCGCCGGGCTTCACGTCGCGGGCCTGCCTAAAGCCTTCTTCAGTCTCCACCAGCGTTGCGGGCAGAAAGCCGCCGCTGCGGATACGGTTGCGCCTCTTGGCAGGGGCCGCAGACAGCGTGTGCGGCAGGGGATTGGTCAGCAGCAGAACATCAACCGGCTGATAGTCGGCAAAATCTGTGGTGTGGTCCAGCTGCATTGTGTCGTCCCTTCTGAGCGTCTTAGCCCGGCGTTTTGCCGTTGAAGCCATCAGGCCCCGGAATTGGGACCAAATTGGGGCGGGCGTGCGTCCCATTTCGGGATGGCGCGATTTTTCCGGGACAAAAGCCGCCTTTTCAGGGGGATTGTTAACTGTTTGACGGGGCAGGCTGAGGATTTGTTAAGATTTACCGCAAGTTTGATGACCCGGGTTTTGCTCGCTCTGCACGTGATTCCTTTTGGTTAACAGGACGTTAACCACCATTTATCTCGTTAACCATCCAACCCGGATGCTTGTGGATAACTGTGTGAACGCTTTGAAATCAAAGCAAAACGGGCGCCCAAGGGGCGCCCGCGTGTCTGTCTTAAGGTGGTAATCCTTAGGTATTACTGACCGCAGGACCCGATCAGCGCTTCATACTGCTCGGTGACCCAGCCCAATGCCTGCTCCGGGTTGCGGTCCTCAATCTTGCCGATCAAACGCTCAAACACGTCGGCCGAGCGGCTTTCGTCAACAATTGTGAAGCTCTGCCCGGTCATCACCACATTGTAGAGGAAGAAGGCAATCGCCACCAAAAGAATGCCGCGCAACACCCCAAAGAAGAAACCCGCGCCCTGGTCCAGCCCGCCAAGCGCCGAGCGCTGCACCAGGGTGGAAAACAGCGGCGTAAAGAAGGAGACCACGATCAGCGCCAATGCAAACACCGCGGCAAAGGCCGCGATGATCGACAATTCGCAGCTGTCGGCAATGAATTCGCCGATCACCGGAATTTCCGCCATCAGCGGTTCCACCTGCGGCGCAAAGATAAAGGCGAGCACGCCTGCGGCGATCCAGCCTGCGATGGCCATCGCTTCGCGCACGAAGCCACGTGAATAGGCCAGCAACGCCGATACGACGATGACCAGGGCCACGACCCCGTCGATGATTGTGAAACCTTCCATGTCCCTCGCCCGTTTGCCTGCGATAAATTTTTTGCGACCTTAGCCGGCCCCGAAGAATTCGCCAACAAAACCGGCCAGATCGCTGGACTTTCGCAAGTTCAGACCGTTCACGGACACAGTTTTACTGCCGCCAGGGGCAATCGCCGCCGTGAAACCAAGTTTTTGCGCCTCTTTCAACCGGTTTTCGGTCTGCGGAGCCGGACGCAGGGCTCCGGATAGCGAAATTTCTCCGAAAACCACGGTATCGGCGGGTAAAGCCACGTCTTCCCGTGCGCTCAGCAGCGCTGCGGCCACCGCAAGGTCCGCCGCAGGTTCCGAGATCTTCATGCCGCCCGCCACGTTCAGATAGACATCCAATCCTGCAAACGGGATGCCGCAGCGCGCTTCGAGGACGGCCAGTATCATCGCCAGCCGCGATGAATCCCAACCGACAACAGCGCGGCGCGGCTGCGAATGGGGCGAGGGCGCAATCAGTGCCTGCATCTCGACCAGAACGGGCCGGGTGCCCTCGATGCCGGCAAACACCACTGAGCCGGGCGACGGCTCGCCGCGTTCGGACAGAAACAGGGCCGAGGGGTTGATGACCTCAGCCAGCCCGCCGCCGGTCATCTCAAACACGCCGATCTCATCCGCCGGGCCAAAGCGGTTCTTGACCGCCCGCAGGATGCGGAACTGATGGCCGCGCTCCCCCTCGAAATAGAGCACCGTGTCGACCATATGCTCAACCACGCGGGGGCCGGCGATCTGGCCGTCCTTGGTGACATGGCCGACCATGATGATCGACACTCCGTTGCGTTTGGCAAAGGTGGTCAGCTCGTGCGCCGCAGCCCGCACCTGGCTGACCGACCCCGGCGCACTGTCCACATGGTCGGACCACATGGTCTGGATGGAGTCAATGATAGCCAGTTGCGGCTTCTCCGCTTCCAGCGTCGTCAGAATATCACGCAGGTTGGTCTCGGCAGCCAGCTGCACGGGCGCATCCGTCAGCCCCAGCCGCTGCGCCCGCATCCGCACCTGCGCGCTGGCTTCCTCGCCGCTGACATAGATGGTCTTGACACCGGCCTTGGCAAACCGCGCCGCCGCTTGCAGCAAAAGGGTGGATTTGCCGATGCCCGGATCACCGCCGACCAGGATGGCCGAGGCCGCCACCAGGCCGCCGCCCAGCACCCGGTCCAGTTCTCCCACGCCGCAGCAGGCGCGCGGCGGCGGGGTTTCGCGTGTGGCCAGATCACTCAACGGGATGGTGCGCCCGCGTTTGACGCCCAGTGACTTTTTCGAGGGGCCGGAGCTCAGCCCCTTGTCCTCGGAAATCGTGTTCCATTCGCCGCAGCCTTCGCAGCGGCCCGACCATTTGGAGAAGCTCGCGCCGCAGGCCGAGCAGGAGAAAGATGTTTTTGCCATGCCGGATCAGTGGCAGATGTTTCTGTTTTGTTCAAGGGCCGCGAACCTTGACGCGCGGTTCCTGCGGGCTGTCACGGCAAAAGCGAGGCTCTGCCTCGCGCTCCGGGATATTGGGGGCCAGAAGAAGCGGGCTACTTTCTGGTTGAAAATACCCCGGGGGAGGCTCCCAAGGGCCGGGGGCAGCGCCCCTTTGACGCGTCTTCCGCAAGCAGCGCAGCGCGTCAGTCCGCGCGGCGGGGCGGCTGGATCGGCACGACGCTGCCGGGATGCGGATCAGACCCGTCCGGCGGGCTTTGCAGTTGCGCCGACAGTTCCGGCAGCAATTCGAACAGTTCGCCGCGCAGCCGTCCCAGATGCGATTTGGCGATGCTTTCCTCGATCTCCACATCGCGGGACCACTGGCGCAGCTCATGCATGACGATCTGGGCATCCTCTAGCCGCGCCTTGAAGGTCTCCAGTTCCTCCTGGCGCTGCTGCAGAAACAGCCGGGCCCGGGATACTTTGGCGTCGGAATAGGTCTCTGCCAGCTCGTGGCTGACCTGGCTCATCTGCGACGCCACCTCCAGCACCTGCGGTTCCAGCCCGGCCAGATCGGGGTGCGACCGCAGAAAGGCAAGCCGCTCCTTCACCGCGTCGAATTCTGATGCCAGGGTAAAGATCCCGGCACGGTCGGCGGCATGGGCCAGCTGATAGGCCTGCAGCACGTCCTCCATCTGCAGCGAGAACCGCCGGTGCGAGGTTTCCAGCGCCAGGATACGCCCGTTGGCAGGCAGGAAAAACGCCAGCATCACCGCCAGCGCCGTCAGGGTGATCTGCGCCGCCATTCCGGCCTGCGGGTAGATATCAGCGCCAACCCCGGCCTGCAGGCTGAGCCAGGGCCAGATGCCCGTGGCCGACAGCCCGGTGGCCGCCAGCGCCGCCAGCGCGCCAAAGCAGATCAGCAGGAACGTCAGCCGCATGAATGCGGTCTGGGCAGTGAACAGGATCGATTGAACGCCGGACATAGGTCCCCCTCCAGCAGCAATGCAACAGATGCGGGGCCGGCGGGGCTGCGGGGGACGCCCGTCAACCGGGCGCAGCATGCCGGACCCCTGCGATACAGGTGTTCGGCCCTACGAAATGGAGCGGTTCAGCGCCGGATCAAGCTTTCAGTCCGGTGTTTTGCCAATCTTTGCAGTGCGTTCAGTCAGCATCCCCAGCCCCAGCGAGGCCAGGATGCATGCCGTGAACAGGTACAACCCCCAGGCGGTCTCAATGGTCGCAAGGCCGATCCCCTTGGCCAGCGTGATGTAAAGCGCGATGAGGAAAACATCAGCCATTGCCAGTTTGCCCAGCACATGCAGGACCGGCTGCACCTTGCTGTCCAGCAGATCCCACTGCACCAGCGCCAGCCCGATGGTTTTGAGGTAGGGCGCAAAGATCGCAAAAAATGTCACGATCAGCGCCAGCACCGCATCACTGCCCCACAAGGACTGCAGCCCCGTAAGCACCGAGATTTCGCTGAGGCCGAAGATCGGCAGCAGCCCCGCCCGCATCAGCGGCGCGAACCAGGCGACGGGGTAAAGGATCAGCAGCGACAGGGTGAGGAGGCGGAGGGTCATGGCGGCTCGTTTTATGCGGTTCCGCCAAGACTTGTGCCTTCTGAGCCGTGATTGAAAGGGGGAAAACAGCGGCGGCTTACACCGGCTGGGACGCGTGCGGCCCGGCCAGCGCCCGTCCGCCCCCCTGGGCGGGCGCTACGCTTCCGCCCGCGAACAGGCACTGGCCTCGTGTTGGATGCCGTTAGAGGGAGGTCTTGGATAAAAAAGAAAGTGAGCGCTGTTTGTGTCTTGCAAGACCGAGAGCTCAGAGAAAGATCGTTGTAAAAATGGCAAACCCTGCCACACCGCATAGCGCCGCCGCACTAGCTGCATGCAGGCGAAACGTGCTGTTCGTGAATGCGCGCAGAAGTAAAAACTCGATAGCAAGAAACGCGCCAAGTGTCACGAAATGAACGTGCCACGACAAATATCGCCTTAGATCGGAACCGCTTGCTAGTATGAAGAACAGCAAAGCGAACCACAGCAGTGTCATCGGTGGCAGAACTGCCAGCCAAACTCCTGCTTTCTGATGAACTGACTCTCGTTGCAGCTTCATACCCAGCCACATTGTAACCGCTGCAGCCACAAAGGGTGAAGCTAACAGCAGGAGCGCGATTAAGCCTTGTAACGATCCTATCACCGCACCGCCTCAATCGGCCCTTCCGCACGACCGTGGATGAACTGCTCCATATAGGGGTCACCCGACTGGTCCATCTCGCTGACCGGTCCGGTCCACTGGATCACGCCTGCATGCAGCATCGCCACATTGTCGGCGATGGCGCGGACGGAGGTCATGTCGTGGGTGATGGTCATCGCGGTAGCGCCCATCTCGACAACGATCTCGCGGATCAGGTCGTTGATCACGCCGGACATGATCGGGTCCAGGCCGGTGGTCGGCTCGTCGAAAAAGATGATCTCCGGCTCGGCGGCAATCGCGCGGGCGAGGCCTACACGTTTCTGCATGCCGCCCGACAGTTCAGCAGGCAGACGGTCGGCGACGTCTGATTTCAAACCCACCCGGCGCAGTTTCTCGATGGCGATCTCGCGGGCCTCATCCGCCGGGCGCTTCAACGCGCCGCGCAGCAGGCGAAAGGCGACATTCTGCCAGACCGGCAGCGAGTCAAACAGCGCACCGCCCTGAAACAGCATCCCGAACCGCGCCAGAAACTTGTCGCGGTCGCCCTGGCCTGCAGGCCTGCCATCGACATAGATTTCACCGCTGTCCGGGGTGATCAGCCCCAGCACGCTTTTCAGCGCCACGGATTTGCCAGTGCCGGACCCGCCGATGATCACCATCGAGCTGCCCTTGGCGATTTCCAGGTTCATGCCGTTGAGCACAGCATTGTCGCCAAAGGATTTGCGGACGTTTTCCATTCTAATCATTGATCACCTCAAAATCCGAGGGGCGGGAGCTGCGATGCCATGGCACTTTTCCTGTTTCCCACCGAAAATCCGCGCTGACATCTTCAAGGCTTTGAATGGGATCGTTAAGAACTTCGATTTGATATGTGATTTTGGAGGAATACCGGTCATCGAGCACTTTTTCTCCGGGCGGAATAATGCCAAACCATATTTCCGCAGTGCTGCGCTTGTGTTCATTTACGTACGTGCAAGTTGTGCCTGTACCGCTAAATCCATCTTTAACTAGGAAGGATATGGCTTGAGAAGTAGTGAAACCACGCAGCTTTTCAAAAGCAACGGACTGGAGATGGCTGTCGTTCACTCCTGCAGGAGCTTTTGAGTTAAAAGTACTATCTCGCACAATTCTGTATTCCGGCTGGGCACAGCCAGCCAGAACGACTGCTAAGGCGAGTGTTCCGCATGCCCGGATCATAGCGAGAAGAACACCCCTGTCAGGACAAAATTGGCGGCCAGGATCAGCACCGCCGCGGATTCAACGGACCCTTTGGTGGCGCGGCCCACGCCCTGTGCGCCGCGGCCCGATTGCATGCCGTAATAGCAGCCCATCATCGCCGCGATGGTGCCAAAGGCGGCGCCCTTGACCAGTGACGAGATAATGTCCAGCGGCTCCAGGAAATCTACGGTGTTCTTCAGGTAGGCCGCGGAATTGAAGCCGAGGTTCTGCACCGCCACAGCATAGCCGCCCATGATCCCGATGATGTCGCCGACGCCGACCAGCACCGGCACGGTGATCAGGGCCGCCAGCACCCGCGGTGCCACCAGGTATTTCATCGGATGGGTCGACAGCGTCACCAGCGCGTCGATCTGCTCGGTCACCTTCATGGTGGCGATCTCCGCCGCAATCGACGAGGTCACCCGCGCCGCGATCATCAGCCCGACCAGCACCGGGCCCAGCTCGCGCACCATGCCGATGGCAACGATTTGCGGCACCACCGCCTCGGCATTAAAGCGCGCGCCGCCGGCATAGATCTGCAGCGCCAGCGCGCCGCCGGTGAAGACCGCGGTCAGGCCCACAACCGGCAGCGACAGCCAGCCGATGTTCAACAGCGCATTCAGCAGCTCGCGCGGGTAATAGGGCGGGCGGACCATATGGCTGAAGGCCCGCAGCGCAAATAGTGCTGCGCGGCCAACAGCGGCCAGCCCGGCCAGGGCTGCGCGGCCCAGCCGGGCCAGAAAAGCAATCGGGTTCATCCCTGATATGTCCGTGCATAGCGGTGACCGGTAGAGGTCAGGATCTCATAGCCGATGGTGCCGGCCGCATCGGCCAGCCGATCCACGGTTTGCTGCTCATTGAGGATCGACAGCGCCTCAGGCACCTCAGCCAGGTCGGTCACGTCCACAGTGATCAGATCCATCGAGACCCGGCCTACCACGGGGCAGGGGGTGCGGCCTGCAAAGACCTGGATGCCGCCATTGCCCATCGCCCGGTGCAAACCGTCGGCATAGCCCGCGGCGACGGTGGCGATGCGGCTGGGACGCTGGGCGGTCCAGCTGTTGCCGTAACCGGCAGTCTCACCCGGTTTCAGATCGCGCAGCTGAATGACCGGCAGGTCCAGCTGCACCACCGGCAGTGCGTCCGTGAACGGCAGCCCGCCATAAAGCCCGATACCGGGGCGGCAAAGGTCGAAATGGTATTCCGGCCCCAGCAGCATGCCGCCGGTCGCGGCCAGCGAGCGGGGGATTTCCAGCCCGTCGGTCATATCGCGGAAGGTCTGCAGCTGCTGCGCGTTCATCGCGTGGCCGGGCTCATCGGCGCAGGCCAGATGCGACATCAGCAGCACCGGATTCTGGCCCAGGGCGATCTCGGCCACTGCGGCCCATTCGCTGTGCTCCATTCCCAGCCGGTTCATGCCGCTGTCCAGCTGCACCCCGAACGGATGCCCCGGCAGCGCCTCGAAATGGCGCAGCATCTGGTCCAGCGAGTTCAGCATCGGTGTCAGCTGAAAATCCTTCAGCAGCTTGGTGTCGCCCGCCATATGGCCGGAAAACACCGAAATGCCGGGGCCGGGGCCAAGTGCGCGCCGCAGCGCGCCGCCTTCTTCCGCTGCCGCCACAAAGAAATTGCGCGCGCCCGCCTTGGCCAGTGCCTTGCCGACGCGGCCCGCATCCAGGCCATAGCCGTTCGCCTTGACCACAGCTGCGGTTTCGCAGGTGGTCAGCGCATCCAGATTCCGCCAGTTGGTGACCAGCGCATCCAGGTTGATTGTCAATCTTGCCGTGCTCATGCGGTGTTCATGACATGGGGAGACCGCAGGTCAAGTGGGAAAAACCGGAATGGCGGCAGAGCTCCGCCGCCGCAGAACAAATTAGCCCGGTCCAGGGGGGCAGGACGGGGCCGGTGCCAAGGGGGTGACGGTCAAGTGATCGGCGTGTCCTTGGCATAGGTAAACCGGACTCCGGCCCAAACCGGCCGGGATCAGTAGTCTTCCTGCCCCTGCTGCCAGGCTTTGGCCAGGTTGCCAAAGCGGGTGAATTGCGCCTCAAATGTCAGGGTCACGGTGCCGATGGGACCGTGGCGCTGTTTGCCGACAATGACATCCGCCTTGCCGTGCAGGCTCTCCATCGCCTGCTTCCACTCTTCCATCCTGTCCAGCTCGTGATCGCCGGGCTTTTCCCGTTCTTTGTAATATTCCTCGCGGAACACAAACATCACCACGTCGGCGTCCTGTTCGATCGAGCCGGATTCCCGCAGGTCCGACAGCTGCGGCCGTTTGTCTTCGCGGTTTTCCACCTGGCGCGACAGCTGCGACAGCGCGATCACCGGGATGTTCAATTCCTTGGCAATCGCCTTCATCCCCATCGAGATTTCGGCAATCTCGTTCACCCGGTTTTCGGCCATGCCGCGGCACAGCTGCAGATAGTCGATCACCAGAAGGTCCAGCCCATGCGTCCGCTTCAGACGCCGCGCCCGTGCGGCAAGCTGCGAAATCGGGATCGCCGGTGTGTCGTCAATGAACAGCGGGCAGCTTTCCAGGTCCTTGGCCGCCTGCACAAAGCGGCGGAATTCGCCTTCGGTCATGTCACCCTGGCGGATCTTGTGCGATGAAATCTCAGACGCTTCCGCCAGAATACGCCCGGCCA
Source organism: Leisingera sp. M658 (assembly GCF_025144145.1). NCBI lineage: Bacteria > Pseudomonadati > Pseudomonadota > Alphaproteobacteria > Rhodobacterales > Roseobacteraceae > Leisingera > Leisingera sp. M658. The sequence continues at coordinate 2,558,114 of NZ_CP083546.1, read as the reverse complement.
GCTGCTCGGCGCTCATCTCAAGGCTGAAAAAGCCGACCACGCCGCCGTCCAGCGCGCCCTCCGAACCGTCGGGTTTTATCCCGCGTTTATAGGCCTTGGCGACGTTAAAGGCGATGTTGGTCGCCAGCGACGTCTTCCCCATAGAGGGGCGGCCCGCGAGGATCAGAAGGTCCGAGGGATGCAGGCCGCCAAGTTGTTTGTCGAGGTCCGTCAGGCCCGTCGAGATGCCGGCCATGCCGCCACCCCGCTGATACGCCTCGTTGGTCACATTAACCGCTTCTGTGACGGCTTTCAGGAACGACTTGAAACCGCTTTCGGTCTGGCCCTGTTCGGCCAGCTGATACAGCGATTGTTCTGCTTCAACGATCTGCTCTTTAGGTTCTGATGCCACGTCAACGCGGCGCGCCTTTTCTGCAATGCTGTGGCCCAGGGCAATCAGCTCGCGCCGGATCGCCAGGTCGTAGATCATCTGTGCGTAATCCCGCACCGCAAAGGCCGAGATCGACGCGCCGGCAAGCTTGGCCAGATAGGCCGGGCCGCCCAGCTCCTTCAGCCCCTCGTGGTCTTCCAGAAACGCCTTCAGCGTCACCGGCGAGGCCAGCGCGTTCTTGGAAATCCGCGCTGCGGCCACTTCATAGATCCGGGCATGCACCGGATCATAGAAATGCGACGAGTCGATGATCAGCGCGATCTTGTCATAGACCTCGTTGTTGGTCAGGATCGCACCCAAGAGCTGCTGTTCCGCCTCCACCGAATGCGGCAGTTCATTGTCTGGCATCGCAGATTGCGGTGCGGCAGGCTCCGGCATCGGGGCCGGAGGCGGCATATCGCCGTCGAAAGGGGTAATTTCGTTCATCACTGCTCTCGTCACTAAGCCCGCCTTATAGGGCGCCAAGGGCGTTTCTCCTATCTGGGAATCTCTGTGGATCCCTTGTGGATATCCGCACGGGGCCTGTGGGCTGTTTACCGGAAAGGCCAGCATGCCTGCCCTATGCAGACTATATGATGTGGCGCGATCTGGGAAGAATTCTATATCTGCATATCTATTGGCGCAGAATATGATTCGAGGCGGCTTTGTCCACAGGCCGCCCCGTAACGCTTTCCCTGGCGTTAAGCGGATTTATGCGCGTCCTGCCAGGCGCGCGGATCCTTCAGGAAGGTTTCCACCTCATCGAGCGTCTCGGTGCTGAACGCTCCTTGCGCGCGGGCTTCGGCCAGCACATCCCACCAGGTGCACAGATAGTGCAGTTCCACCCCGTGATCGCCCAGGGTCTTGGTGGTTTCCGGGAAGATGTCGTAATAGAAAATCACTGCGGTGTGGCCGCAGCTGGCTCCGGTCTCGCGGATCGCATCGACAAACGACAGTTTCGATCCGCCATCGGTGGTCAGGTCCTCGACCAGCAGCACCCGTTCACCTTCGCTCATCGCGCCCTCGATGCGGGCGTTCTTGCCATAGCCCTTGGGCTTCTTGCGCACATAGGTCATTGGCAGTGCCATGCGTTCGGCGACCAGGGCAGCAAAGGGAATGCCCGCAGTCTCACCGCCGGCGATATTGTCAAACGCCTCAAACCCGGCATTGCGCATCACGGTCACGGTCATGAAATCCATCAGCGTCGAGCGGATCCGCGGAAAGGAGATCAGCTTGCGGCAGTCGATATAGCTGGGCGAGGGCAGGCCGGACGCCAGCGTATAAGGTGTTTCGGTGTTAAAGTTCACCGCGCCGATTTCCAGCAGCATCCGGGCCGACAGGCGGGCGATTTCTTCTTGAGACGGATAGGACGAGGGGATCATGGCGGCAGGCATCCTTTGCGGCAGCGGTTTGGCTGTCCATAAACCGGAACGCCGCCGGTTTGAACCCCCGGTGAAAGGCAGCAGGCCAACGCTGCCCTCTGTTGTTCAGATCAGACCAAGTTCCATTCCAGCGGGGCTGGGTAGTCTTCGCAGGCCCAGAGTCTTTCAACAATGGGGGTAGGGGTGTCGATGCCGGCGGGCTGCTTGGCTGAAACGAGCACAGGCTCCCATTCGAGCAATTCAAAATTGAAATCCGTTTCGTCCAGATCCGCCAGCTGCACATCTTTCAGCGTGATGGTGTTGCCGTGTGCGTCCTCGATCACGACGTTTTCGCCGTCCTCGCGAATGTGGTTGTCCAGCAGATCAGTCATATCCGTGATGCTGGACACCGTGCTCAGGTCAATCTTTTCACCGCTGCTGGAGGCATTAAAGTCGGTAATGATGTCGTCGCCAAACACGTCAAAAAACACAAAAGTGTCGTCGCCTGATCCGCCGGTCAAAAGATCATCGCCATAGCCGCCATCGAGCGTGTCCCGCCCGGAGCCGCCATGCAGGGTATCGTGCCCTGCACCGCCATCCAGCGTATCCCGGCCTTTGCCGCCTTTCAGCGCGTCGTCTCCCCAGCCGCCATCCAGGCTGTCCCTGCTTCTGCCGCCGTTCAGCCTGTCATCCCCCCTTTGGCCGGACAACGTGTCATCGCCTGAATTTCCGGCCAGCTTGTCGCTGCCGGACCCGCCTTTCACAACGTCGTCGCCCGCGCCGCCTTTGATGGTGTCAGCCCCGGAACCGCCCTTCAGCGTATCATCCCGGCCGGTTCCGATGAGCCTGTCGTGTTGCGAAACATCCACCGTGCCCAGGGCCCACTCCAGGACTTGACCGGGCTGCAGGGAGGTGGTGACAGGGGACCGCTGCGTGATCGAGCCTTCAAAGGCCGCGTAGTCGCTGTAACTGCCGATCTCCGGCGGCGGGTCGCCGCTCAGCGCGTAAACAGCCTGGTGAACACTCATGCTGTGTATTGTCAGAACCACGGTCTTGCCGCCGTCCCACGAAATTTCTGACAGCGAATATCCTGTGTCCAGCGTGTCATAGTGGGTTCCGTCAGCGGCCTCGCCTTGGGTCCGCGTCAGGCCGGAAACGTGATCACCGGGTTCGATATCAACCTTGTCTTCGTGAACCCGGGTTGGCGAAAACGTAAACCCTTCGCCATCCGGAACCGTCAATCTGAGTTTCAGGCCGGTCTGCACCCATCCCCCCCCGGCAGGATCGAACAAAGAAAATTTGCTGACGCCGAAGCCTGAAAGCGTATAGGTCGTCATACGTGTTCACCTCAAAAAGAACTTATTTTAATCAAAGTTGAAACTACACTTGCCAGCTCGTCTTTCAAGTGTGAAGCACCGGCTGATTGGAATGGTGAACAAAAGGCCCGTGCCGGAGCACAGGCCTTTTTGGTGTCTTTCGCCGCTGACTTTTCAGGCCGGCACCTGCGGTTCGGGTTCAGAACAGGAAATCGTTGCCGGACAGATCGGCAATCGCAATGTCTTCCAGGGTGATTGTATTGCCGCGGTTGTCGCGGATCACCGCATCGCCGTCATCGTTTTCGGACAGATGGTTGTTCTTCAGATCGCGGAAATGCTTGATGGTTGTGACATCAGACAGGTCGATCTTTTCCTTGCGGCCTGAGGTGGAAAAATCAGATACCGTATCGTTCCCGAAGGTGCCTTTGAAAATGAACCGGTCAGCACCGCCTTCGCCGGACAGCAGATCGTTGCCGCCGTCACCATTGATCCTGTCCTTGCCGCCGCCGCCAAAAATCGTGTCATTTCCGCCCTTGCCGGACAGGGTGTCATTGCCGCCCAGTCCCATAATGCGGTTGCCGGTGCTGCTGCCGGTAATCTTGTCGCCGCTGTCAGTGCCGCGCGCGTTTTCGATGCTTTTCAGCGTGTCACGGTCGCCAAAGCCGTCAATGGCAAAGCCTTTGGACAGGTTGACAGTTGCGCCGTCCTCGCCGCCATAGCGTTCGTCGCGGTCGTAACGGACCTCGTCCCGGCCTCCGCGGCCGTTGATCGTGTCATCGCCTGCCAGTCCGCGAAAGAAGTTACGTTTGCCATTTCCCGACAGATCGTCATCAAAGGCGGAGCCGCGCAGCATTTCTATGCTGCGCAAAGTGTCAGTGTCGCCCCAGCCGTCTGTTGCCTTACCGGTTTTCAGGTTGGCGGTGACACCGCCGGGGTCATTATTGAAGGTGACCTGGTCATATTTGCTTCCAGAACCATTATAACGGTCATTGCCTTCGGAGCTGATGAAATAGTCATCAGCTCCGGTGCCGGTCAAAGTGTCGTTGCCGGAGGTGCCGACATAAGTGTCTTCTTCACTGACGGTAGAATGGGTGAATGTGGACCATGGTATATCCGCGCCCGGTGCAAAACTGCCTGTCGGATCCATAAGGCTGGTGATAGAGTCATTTACACTGATCCACTCTTGCAAAGTTCCGATTGCAGGGAAAGCAGGGCCGTCCAAATGGAAGATGTAATCGGTGTCCGAGTTGGGTCCGGTCTCTTCAGCGACAATCAGTACAATGCTGGTGCCGCCGGACCATGTGACGCTGGTAATCAGTGTTTCATACCCGGGCGCGTCCGTTGAATGGTCGTAAATCCTGCCTTCAATTCTCAGCTGCCGGATGCCGCCAGTCAGGCTGATTTCAGCGACATTGTCTTCCTGGTGGCCGGTTATCGTATAGCTGAATGTGGTTGATGCAGATGGCACTACCACTTCGGCCTGAATGGCGCTTGCGGCTGCAATGTCGTCACCAGAATAGTCGACCCGGATACCGCGGAGTGAAAATGTCGTCATTGTCAGCCTCATTACATTGAACTGTCTGCCTGTGCGGCAAACTTTTGAAATCGGCTGAGAGCGTCTTTAGATTGCGGTCGCAATGCAAGCGGCGGACTGGAGATTGTTCATGTTTCGTTAACAGGTGTTGTAATGGCGCTATAGTCGCAGTTTTTGGCAAATGGCCCGGTCCGGCCCGCGCAGCAGCCTGCTTTGCGGGCCGGGTCTGTCATTTTGCGACTTTCCAGTAAACATCAAACCCCGGCTGAAACACCGTCACCGGTCCCTCACGGGTTTCGATCTTTTCGGGAAATTCCACAGCCGCGTCCGATTTTCTTAAGCTCAGCATCTCGCCGCTCACTGGCAGGCCGTAAAACGCCGGACCGTTTTCCGAGGCAAAGCCCGCCAGCTTGTCCAGCGCGCCTTCCTCTTCAAACACATGCGCCAGAAGGGACATGGTGTTGGTGGCGGTGAAACAGCCGGCGCAGCCGCAGGCGCTTTCCTTGTTCGGATCGGTATGGGGCGCGGAATCGGTGCCCAGAAAGAACCGCGCATCGCCCGAGGTGGCGGCAGCGCGCAACGCCAGACGGTGCTCTTCGCGCTTGGCGACCGGCAGGCAATAGTAATGCGGCTTGATGCCGCCCACCAGGATGTGGTTGCGATTGATGATCAGATGGTGCGTGGTGATCGTCGCCCCTAGATCTGCGGCGTTGGATTTCACATAGTCCACACCGTTCTTGGTGGTGATATGCTCCATCACCACGCGCAGTCCGGGGGTGGATTTGCGGATCGGGTCCAGCACCCGGTCGATGAATACGGCCTCGCGGTCGAAAATGTCGATGTCCGCATCTGTGACTTCGCCATGCACACACAGCGGCAGGCCGATCCCGGCCATCTTTTCCAGCACGCCGCGCACCTTGTCGAAGTCGCTGACGCCCGAGGCCGAATTGGTGGTGGCGCCGGCCGGGTACAGCTTTACCGCCTTGACCAGCCCGCTGGCGTGCGCCGCGGCAACATCCGCGGGGTCGGTGTCCTCGGTCAGGTACAGCGTCATCAAGGGCTCAAACGCCATGCCATTGGGCAGCGCGGCCAGAATGCGGTCGCGATAAGCGGCGGCCTGACCAGCGGTTACCACCGGCGGCACCAGGTTCGGCATGATGATTGCGCGGCCGAAATGGCGGGCGGTTTCAGGCAGCACGGCCTCCAGCATCGCGCCATCGCGCAGATGCAGGTGCCAGTCGTCGGGGCGGGGGATGGTCAGCGTCTGGGTCATGCCGCCCGCCTAGCACAGAGGCGGGCAGAAAAGAAGCGGCTGAATGCGCCCGGGGCAGGCGCTGCTCAGGGTTTGGCAGGAAAGATGAACTCGCCTTCTTCGGCGCGGGTTTGCAATTCCTGCAGGCGGCGGCGGAACCTCGGGGCCCGCATCCGCTCGGTCACATTGCGGCACAACAGCGCCATCAGGAACGGGCGGTCCTGCCGTTCCAGGTTTTTCAGCAGATTGCGCAGGAAGAAAGAATTGTTGCGGCGGCTGCGCAGCAGCTTGTGAAAGGCGCCGCCGGTCAGCTTGCGGCTGCCTGCCAGCGACAGGATGTGATACAGCATCTCCATCTCGATCAGCCGGGTCTGCACCGCATCGCCCAGATGCGCAGCCCTGAGCCGGGTCACGTTCTTGCGCGCAAACAGCGCGGCATGCATGGCGTCCAGCTGTTCCCGCGGGTCATAGATCACATAGGCCTGATCAGCGGCGTCCAGCATGTCAGGCGCATAGCCATAGCGGTCGGTGAAGGACAGGCGCCGCATATCGGCAAACCGGTCATCCCATTCGGTCATCCGCGGGTCCAGCGTCGCCTGCGGCTGCACCGCGACCACCACCGCACCCGGCGAGGCCACCGAATAGGCCGCCGCCGCATAACCGCAGGGGCCCGCGCCGTAAAAGATCACTTTGTCGAACTCGTCGAAAAAACCGTCGTCGATCAGCTGATCGAAAAAGCCATAGATACGGCCTTCGCGGAACCAGGTATCGCCGTCTGAGACCACGCACATATGCGACCAGCCCAGGTTCTTCACCAGGTCAAACCCCAGCGGCTGCGCCTGATCCGACAGGTTGTGAATGCCCTGCATGGTTTCAAACGTCACCAAGAGCGTGTTGCCCTGGTCGATGAATGTGGCGAAATGCTTGTCGCCAAGCGGCTGGAACATGCCATGCTCTTCGGCCAAAGCCGCCATCCGGGCCTTCCACTGGGCCGGCTTCAGCCCGGAAAGGTCTTCATCCAGATTTTCAAGTCCGTCCTGCATGCCTGCTGTCCTCTTTGCCCCAAAGGGGTCCTGCCTGCTGTTTGGATTTACATTTAGGTGACAATTAAGGCCAAAATTGGAAAAACCCATGCCTGAATGAGGCGGCGCGCGGTTCTTTCGGCGGCCTTTTGCCTGAGCCGGCAGCTGTGCCTCAGCTGCTGTCCTCCGGGGGCTGCGGAGCGGCTTGGTCCGGAATGGCAAAGCTGCGCAGCAGATCGGCGGCTGCCGGGCTTATCGGGCGGGCAGGGGGCGTCATCAGCAGCCGCGCAAACAGCGCCCGATAGGGTTCCTGTGTCATCAGCCCGGCAAACCGGGCATGGCGCCAGGCCACAGCCCCGCGGTGCAGCCGGGCCAGGTCCGGATCCTCCATCAGCCCGGCCTGAAGACCCGCGCAGTCTGTGCCGTAACGGACGATTGAGGTATCCTCGGCGCTGCAATAATTGCGCTCAACCCAGTAATCCATGCCCAGCTCCGCCTGCCGGTTGACCCTTCCGCGGTCGGCCTTCAGCACATAGCTCTCCATCGCCCCCAGCGGGTAATGATTCAGCTGCGCCAGCCGTCCGTTGGGCTGGCCGTAGTTGGAAAACAGCCGTTTTGTCTTGAACGCCTTGCCCAGTTCGCGGCCTTCGCAATCATACCAGCGGAAGCTGTCCAGCTGCGCCGTGCTGTGGATATCGCGGGGCCGGTGAACCCCGCATTTCCGGTAGGTGCCGTCATTGCGGTACAGCGTCTTGAACATCACCGCCCGCCATGGCCAGTGAATGGCCTCCGGCGCGCAACGGGTGAATTGCGCGGTCACCGGCGCATCCTTATACCGCACGGCGCCTGCGTTGCCGAACAGCCGCCAGGTCAGCGTCACCGCATCGGCCTCAGGCAGTGCTGCCAGCAGATCCGCCACGGTTCCATCGCCGGTCTTGATGCAGACAAACTCGTCGATATCCAGCACCAGCACCCAATCGGCCTGCTTCATCAGCGGATGCCGGTCGGCCTGCTTCAATGCGGTGAATTGAATGCCGCCCTTGTCATACGGGCCTTCATTGCGGACATGGACCAGCTGCCCCATGTCCTGCAACCGGTCCAGCATGTGATCGGTGCCGTCCTGGCAATCGTTTGAAAACACCAGGAAATCAGTAAAGCCCGCAGCCCGGTGATGGGCCAGCCACTCCAGCAGAAACGCGCCCTCATTGCGCACGCAAAGGACGGCCAGAACCCGCATCCCCTAGCGCCTTTGATCCTGGCCGCTCGGGCCGGCGTGTTTGCGAAAAACGCGGTGCATGGCTGGCGTTCCTGTCCCTGTCCTCTTGCCCTGGCCGTCTGCAGGGTCTTCCCGCGGCAGTTTTACCCGGCAGGCCCGGTTATTCAACCGCCCCCGGCAACCCCGCCGCCGCAGCGTCGCCGCACCACGCGGCTTGACCGATGCCGCGCCGCATGGCCTGTTGGCAGGGCAAGGGGAGGCACAACATGCAGCAGGCGCAATCCATCGGTCAGGTCCAGCACATGCTGGCAGAGCAGGGCTATATCTGCGGCAGGTCTCTGGCCACTGTGGTGTTCCTGTCGCTGAAACTGGGCCGCCCGCTGTTTCTGGAGGGCGAGGCCGGCACCGGCAAAACCGAGATCGCCAAGGCCATTGCCGCCGCACTGGGCCGCCGCCTGATCCGGCTGCAATGCTACGAGGGGCTGGACGCCGCCAGCGCCGTCTATGAATGGAACTTCGCTGCCCAGATGGTCGCCATCCGCACCGCCGAGGCCGCAGGCAGCGCCGAACGCGCCGCCCTGCAGGCGGAACTGTTCTCGGCTGACTACCTCATAGAACGGCCGCTGTTGCAGGCGATGCGCCCGGATGAAAACGGCGCCCCCGTCCTGCTTATCGATGAACTCGACCGCACCGATGAACCGTTTGAGGCTTTCCTCTTGGAGGCGCTCAGCGATTTCCAGGTCACCATCCCCGAGCTTGGCACCATCCAGGCGCCGGAACCGCCCATCGTCATCCTCACGTCCAACCGCACACGGGAAGTGCATGACGCGCTGAAACGCCGCTGTCTTTATCATTGGGTCGACTACCCGGATTTCCCCCGCGAGATTGAAATCCTCAACGCCCGCGCGCCCGAGGCCAGCGAGCAGCTCAGCCGCGAGATCGTCGCCTTTGTGCAATCCCTGCGCACCGAAGACCTGTTCAAAAAACCGGGTGTTGCGGAAACAATCGACTGGGCCAATTGCCTGCTGGCCCTCGACGTCATCGCCCTCAGCCCCGAGGTGATCGCCGACACCCTGGGCGCAATCCTCAAATACCAGGATGATATCGCCCGCCTGCACGGCTCCGAGGCCAAACGCATCCTGGATCAGGCCCGGGCAAGCCTGGATGCGGCCTGATGGTTCATCTTTCCAGAAATACTCCGGGGGTTTGGGGGCAGAGCCCCCATGAGCTGCCCTAGTGCCAGACACTCCGCCGCTCCCCCTGCCGGACCACCCCAAGCTGGTCCGCAACATCACTCATTTCGCCCGCGCCCTGCGCAAGGCGGGGCTGCCGGCCGGGCCGGGCCGGGTGCTGGGTGCGGTGCGGGCGGTGGCCGCCGCGGGCTTCACCAGCCGCACGGATTTCTACTGGGCCTTGCACGCCTGTTTCGTGACCAAGCCCGAGCAACGGGCGGTCTTCGCCCAGGTCTTCCGCCTGTTCTGGCGCGACCCGCGCTATCTGGAACACATGATGGCCGCCATGCTGCCTGCGATCCGCGGCGTGCAGGAGGACCGCGCCGCAAAACCGGCGGAAAAACGCGCGGCAGAGGCGCTGCTGGACGGTATGCGGGACCAGCCGGAGACACCGGACAATGATGAGGACGGCACCGAGGTCGAGGTGGACACCACCCTCACCATGTCAGCCGAAGAACGGCTCAGAACCCTCGATTTCGAACAGATGAGCACGTCGGAGATCGCCGCCGCCAAACGCATCCTTGCGCAGCTCACCCTGCCGGTGACACCGATCCAGTCGCGGCGGCTGATGGCATCGCCGCAAGGGACACGTCCCGACTGGCGCCGCACGTTGCGCAATGCAGCCCGCCAGGGCGGCGAATTGCAGCAGATCGCCCGCGTCAGGCGCCGCATCCGCTGGCCCAATCTGGTGGTGCTCTGCGATATCTCCGGCTCGATGAGCCAGTACAGCCGCATCATCCTGCATTTCCTGCACGCCGCCGCCAATGCAAATGGGCAAGGCTGGGCGCGGGTGCATGGCTTCACTTTCGGCACCCGGCTGACGAATATCACCCGCCATCTGCATCAGCGCGACGTGGACGCGGCCCTGGCTGCAGCGGGATCAGAGGCGCAGGACTGGGAGGGCGGCACCCGGATCGGCGACTGCCTGCACGCCTTCAACCGCGACTGGTCGCGGCGGGTGATGGGGCAGGGGGCGGTGGTGCTTTTGATCACCGACGGGCTGGACCGCGGCGACCCGGAGGCTTTGGCCCGTGAGATGCAGCGCCTGCAGCTGTCGTCGCGCCGCCTGATCTGGCTGAACCCCTTGTTGCGCTGGGACGGTTTTGCCCCAAAGGCCCAGGGTATCCGCGCCATGCTGCCCTATACCGACAGTTTTCGCGCGGGCCATTCCATCGCCTCGCTGCAGGATCTGGCACAGGTGATTTCCAGCCCCTCCGATGCGGGCGAGAAGGCCAGACTGATGGCAATGCTCGGTTAACAAATTCCATAAATGGAATGTCACTTGATCTGGATCAATCCGCTCCCCGCTTCCACGTTGCATTCTGAAATCTGAATGTAACGTGCGAAAGGAGCTGACATGACTCTCAACTGGAAAGCCGGAGGCCTCTTGCTGGGGCTGGTGTTCTTTCTGGCGGTGCTGCTGGTCAAACCCATCGGGGTTTCAACGCAATTTGTGATCCTGGACGGCATTATCGCAGATGCGGTGTTCCCCGGACTGGTGACAGAAACCGCCGAAGGCACCACCTCCACCAACGCCTATCTGGCAAAATCGGACGGCAAATACGCCAAGGCCGTCGTCAGCCCGCTGAACTACAGCTTTGTCTTTGTGCTGGCGATGGCGCTGGGCGGGTTGCTTTCGGCCAGTCTGCGCGGCGGCATCCCGCAGGCTGAGCGGACAATCCCCGCGCTCTGGCGCGCCAACTTCGGCGGCTGCCGGATGAAACGCTACGCCGCGGCTTTCCTGGGCGGCTTCATCGTGCTGTACGGCGCGCGCCTCGCAGGCGGCTGTACCTCGGGGCACATGATGTCCGGCATGATGCAAACCGCGCTCTCGGGCTATATCTTCGCTGCCGGAGCCTTTGCCGCTGCCATCCCCGTCTCGCTACTGCTGTTCAAAAAGGAGGCCTGAGCCATGACAACCATTCTATTGGCAATTGTGACCGGTGCTGCCTTTGGTGCGGTGCTGGACCGGATCGGAGCGTCGAACCCCGGCTTTATCGGCAAGATGCTGAACCTCACCAATCTGGACCTGGCCAAATCCATCCTGCTGGCAATCGGCACCGGCTCGGTGCTGATGTTCGGCGGCCAGATGGCGGGGCTGGTCGATGCCGGCCATATGTCGGTCAAGGCGGCCTATACCGGTGTTTTCATCGGCGGGCTGATGCTGGGTGCCGGCTGGGCGCTGTCGGGCTATTGCCCCGGCACCGGCGTTGTCGCCGCCGCTTCGGGCCGCAAGGACGCGCTGTTCTTTATCGCAGGGGGCCTGCTGGGCGCGGCGGCCTATATGGCGACCTATCCGGCGTGGAAGGCCAGCGGCCTTTTGGACAATTTCGCGGGCGGCAAGGTGACATTGGGCGCAGTTCCCGGCGCCAAATACGAAGGGCTGATGGCGCTGCCTGGCGATCTGCTGGGCATCCTTCTGGGCCTTGGATTCATCGCACTGGCCTTTGCCCTGCCGCAGCGGCTGGTGCCGCAAAAGGCTGAACTGCAGCCGGCGGAATAACCACCGCACCCAAGCAAGCCCCAAGCGCCCGCCCGTTCCGGCGGGCGTTTTCTGTTTGGACGCCGCAACTTCCCGCTTGAAACCAAGGCTGCAAACCCCGACCTTTGAGGCTCAAAGCCGGGCAAACCGGCGGGGAGGACGCCGCATGCAGACCACAAACCCGTTTGAGAACGCGCCTGAGACAGCCCTGGAATGGCACCGTTCCGGTTCAGGCGCGGCGCTGGCCACTGTGGTGCAGACCTGGGGCTCGGCGCCGCGCCGCGCCGGTTCGCAGCTGGTGGTCTCGGGAGATGGCAAGATCGAAGGCTCCGTCTCCGGCGGCTGCGTCGAGGGCGCCGTGGTGGCCGAAGCACTTGACGCACTGCAGGACGGCCGTCACCGTTTGCTGGAATTCGGCGTCAGCGATGCGGACGCCTTTGCCGTGGGCCTCGCCTGCGGTGGCACCATCAAGGTGCTGGTGGAGCCGGTCGGCACTGCGCTGCCCATGGACCTGCTGCAAGAACTGGCAGAGGCCCGCGCTAACCGCACGCCCGCGGCCTATGAGGTGAACCTCGCCACCGGCACCCGCCGCCTGGTCCGCGATGGATACCCCGACCGGATGCGCCTGGACCGCTCTGGCCTGGAAGAAGACGGCGAAACCTTTGTGGCCGTTCACAACCCGCCGCTGCGTCTGGTCTGCGTCGGGGCCGTACACATTACCCAAGCCTTGGTGCCGATGGCGCGGATCGCGGGGTATGACGTGGTGATCATCGACCCGCGCGCGGCCTTCGCCTCGCCGGAACGCTTCCCCGGCGAGACCCTGATGGATGATTGGCCGGACGAGGCGGTGGCAAAGCTCGGTCTCGACAGCCGCACCGCGCTGGTGCTGCTGACGCATGATCCGAAACTGGACGATCCGGCGCTGCAAGCGGCCCTGAAGGCAGATGTGTTCTACATCGGCGCGTTGGGATCGAAGAAAACACAAGCCGCCCGGGTGGCGCGGATGCAGGGCGCCGGCTTCAGCGCAAAGCAGATCAACTGCATCCACGGCCCTATCGGCCTTGATATCGGCGCCGCCGGCCCGGCGGAAATCGCCGTGTCCATCCTGGCCGAAATGACCGCCGTGCTGCGCGGCAAACAGCCATGAGGTTCGGACCCGTCCCGCTGCAACAGGCCAAGGGCGCCATCCTCGCACATTCGCTGCAGGGGGGCAGCCGTAAGGTGGCCAAGGGCACGGTGCTGACTGCAGATGACCTCCAAGATCTCGCCGCAGCGGGGCATGAAACCCTAACCGTGGCCCGGCTCGACCCAGCCGATCTGCACGAGGACGCCGCCGCAGCAACGCTTGGACATGCGCTGGTACCGGACCCCTCGGCGCAGGGTGTGCGCATTTCCGGCGCAGGTACGGGCCGGGTGAACCTCTATGCCGACCGCTCCGGTTTGGTGCGGCTGGACCGGGCCAAGCTGGAGGCCGTCAACGCGGCGGACCCGATGATCACCGTTGCCACCGTGCCGGATTATCACCGGGCGGACGCAGACGGGATGCTGGCCACGATCAAGATCATTTCCTATGGCGTCGCCGCCGACGCCATCCGCCGCGCCAGCGACGGCGCAGGGGATGCGATCCGGGTGCTGCCGCCGGTGTTCTCCTCTGCCACGCTGATTGAAACGCAGGTGAGTGACGAGACGCCGCCGGACAAAGGCCGCGCCGCGATGGCCGGGCGCCTGCACCGGATGGGCATCCCCCTGTCGCCGCGCGTTGTGGTACCGCACCGCGAGGACGCGCTGGCAGAGGCCATCGCCCGGGCACCGGGACAGCTGTTGCTGGTGCTGACCGGCTCGGCGACCTCCGACACTCACGATGTCGCACCTGAGGCTTTGCGCAAGGCGGGTGGCAGCGTCACCCGGTTCGGTATGCCGGTCGATCCCGGCAACCTGCTGTTTCTGGGCAGCTTTCGGGACAGGCCTGTCATTGGCCTGCCGGGCTGCGCGCGCTCTCCGGCGCTCAATGGCGCCGATTGGGTGCTGGAGCGGGTGGTTTGCGGCCTGCCCGTCACCTCCGCCGATATCGCCGCGATGGGCGTCGGCGGGTTGCTGAAGGAGATTCCCACCCGCCCGATGCCGCGCCGCGATGCAGAAGGTTGAATGCGGCGTTGCGGCACGTGATTTGTGACGCAAGGTCACAACCCTAGGCAGGCCCGTCTGACGCGAATTTTACCCCCGTTACCGCCCTGAAAACACTTCGCGGATGGCCCCGCCCGTGGTTAACTCCCCCCAGCCAGACAAAAACAAGCTAAAGGGAGGGTACTATGGCCAAGGTCTCAATGACCGTGAACGGCAAGGCTGCCAGCGGCGATGTGGAAGGGCGCACGCTGCTGTCCGCATTCCTGCGCGAGGAGCTGGGCCTCACCGGCACCCATGTGGGCTGCGACACCAGCCAGTGCGGCGCCTGCGTCGTGCATGTGGACGGCCAGGCGGTGAAAGCCTGCACCATGCTGGCGCTGGAGGCCGAGGGGGCGCAGGTCGCCACCATCGAAGGCCAGGCCAATGCCGACGGCTCGCTGAACACGATCCAGCAGGCGTTCCAGGACCACCACGGGCTGCAATGCGGCTTTTGCACGCCGGGCATGGTGATGTCGGCGGCAGCGCTCTTGAAAGAGAACCCCAAGCCCAGCGAGGCAGAGATCCGCGACTACCTTGAGGGCAACCTGTGCCGCTGCACCGGCTACCACAATATCGTCAAGGCGATCCTGGCGGCCTCGGGGCAGGATGTTTCGGCGATTGCCGCCGAGTGACAGATGACGACCCCAGGCCGACAGGGAGCGGCCTGAGTTGAACAAGGAGTGATTACCAAGAGGTGCGCCACGGCAGCACCCTCCAGGGAGGAAGATCCAGACATGCCCAAGGACAATGACAGCGGCATCGGCGCCAGCCCCAAGCGGCGCGAGGACGTGCGGTTCCTGACAGGAGCCGGAAACTATACCGACGACATCAACGTGCACGGCCAGGCCCATGTGCATTTCCTGCGCGCGGATGTGGCCCATGCAACCATCAATTCGATCGGCACCAGCACGGCTGCGGCAATGCCCGGCGTGGTGAAGATCTTCACCGGCGCTGATTTCGCCGAGGTCGGCGGCATCCCCTGCGGCTGGGGCGTAACCGACCGCCACGGCAACCCGCAGCAGGAGCCGCGCCACCCGATCATCGCCGACGGCACCATCCGCCACGTGGGCGAGATCGTCGCCGCAGTGGTCGCCGACACAGTCGAGCAGGCCCGCGACGCGGCAGAGGCCATTGAGCTGGACCTCAGCGACAAGCCTGCGGTTGTGAATATGGCCCGAGCATTGGCGGACCGCAGCACCAAGGTGCATGAGGATCTGACCTCAAACCTCTGTTATGACTGGGTGTTCGGCAATGATGACGATACTGCGGTGCAGGCGGCCTTTGACAGCGCCGCCCATGTGACGACGCTGGAGCTGGTCAACAACCGTCTGGTCGCCAACCCGATGGAGCCGCGTGTGGCCATCGGCGAATACAGCCGCGGCACCGATGACTACACGCTGCACACCACCAGCCAGAACCCGCATGTGATCCGCCTGCTGATGTGCGCCTTTGTGCTGGGCCTGCCCGAGCACAAGGTGCGGGTGGTGGCACCTGATGTGGGCGGCGGCTTTGGCTCCAAGATCTTCCACTATGCCGAGGAAGCCTTTTGCACCCATGCCGCCAAGGCCTGCGGGCGGGCGGTGAAATGGACCTCGACAAGGTCCGAAGCGTTCATCTCTGACGCGCATGGCCGTGATCACGTGTCCAAGAT
Organism: Leisingera sp. M658; assembly: GCF_025144145.1. Classification (NCBI taxonomy): domain Bacteria; kingdom Pseudomonadati; phylum Pseudomonadota; class Alphaproteobacteria; order Rhodobacterales; family Roseobacteraceae; genus Leisingera; species Leisingera sp. M658. The sequence continues at coordinate 2,542,476 of NZ_CP083546.1, read as the reverse complement.
CGAATTGGCGCTGGACGCGGACAATAATTTCACCGCGCTGCGCACCAATACAATGGCCAATATGGGGGCGTATCTGTCGACCTTCTCCACCTCGGTGCCCAGCTATCTGCACGGCACCCTGATGGCGGGTAACTACAAGACGCCCATCGTACAGGTGAACGTGAAGACCGTGTTCACCAACACGGTGCCGGTGGATGCCTACCGCGGTGCAGGGCGGCCCGAGGCGACCTATCAGCTGGAGCGTGTCATCGACAAGGCCGCGCGCGAGCTTGGCGCCGACCCGATTGCCTTGCGCCGTCAGAACTTCATCACCGAGTTTCCCTATGAAACCCCGGTGGCGCTGACCTATGACACCGGCGATTACGTGGCGACCATGGACAAGCTCGAGGAGGTCGCCGATGTGGCAGGTTTTGCCGCCCGCCGTGCGGCGAGCGAAGCCAAGGGCAAACTGCGCGGCTTTGGCGTCAACTGCTATATTGAGGCTTGCGGCATTGCACCCTCCAACATTGTGGGCATGCTGGGCGCACGCGCTGGTCTTTATGATGCAGCCACAGTGCGGGTCAATGCCACCGGCACCATCAGCGTTTTTGTCGGCGCCCATAGCCACGGGCAGGGGCACGAGACGTCCTTTCCGCAGGTGGTGGCCGACATGATCGGCATTGATGAAAGCATGATCGACATCGTGCATGGCGACACCGGCAGGGTGCCGTTTGGCATGGGCACATACGGGTCGCGCTCGATTGCGGTCTGCGGTTCGGCCATGGTGCGGGCAACCGAGAAGATCATCAATAAGGCCAAGAAGATCGCCGCTCATCTGATGGAGGCGTCTGACGCCGATATTGAGCTGAAGGACGGCCAGTTCACCGTTGCGGGCACTGACAAATCGGTGGCCTGGGGCGATGTGACCCTGACCGCTTATGTGCCCCATAACTACCCGCTGGAGGAGCTGGAGCCGGGACTGGAGGAGACCGCGTTTTACGACCCGGCCAACTTTACCTATCCGGCCGGCGCCTATGCCTGCGAGGTGGAGGTGGATCCCGACACCGGAAAGGTCAGCATCGAGCGCTTTGCGGCTGCCGATGATTTTGGCAATATCATCAATCCGATGATCGTTGACGGCCAGGTCCATGGCGGGCTGGGGCAGGGCATCGGCCAGGCGCTGTTGGAAAACGCCGCCTATGACGAAGACGGGCAATTGCTGTCGGCGTCTTACATGGACTACGCCATGCCGCGCGCCGATGATGTGCCGTTCTATCAGGTTGATCATTCTTGCCAGACGCCCTGCACCCACAATCCATTGGGCGTGAAGGGGTGCGGCGAGGCCGGGGCCATCGGATCGCCGCCAGCAGTGGTAAATGCGGTGGTCGATGCACTGCAGTCGGCAGGCAAGGATGTGACCCATATCGACATGCCGCTGTCGCCCGCCCGGGTCTGGGCGGCGATGAACGGGTAAGGGTTCATGGGGGCGCTGCCCCCATACCCCCGGAGTATTTTCGGAAAGATGAAAGCCGGAGGGCCGGTTTTCAGAAAGGAAACGAAGATGTATGAATTCGAGTTCGAAAAACCCGCGACCATAGCTGAAGCGGTGGCGGCGCTGGCGGATGAGGACGCGCAGGCGCTGGGCGGCGGGCAGACGCTGATCCCGACGCTGAAACAGCGGCTGGCGATGCCGTCGAAACTGGTGAGCCTGACGGGCATAGAGGGGATGAAGGGTATCAGCGGCGGTGACGGGATGCTGAGCATCGGCGGCGCCACCACCCATGCGGAGGTGGCCGAAGCTGCGGCAGATGCCTATCCGGCATTGGCAGCATTGGCGGGCCAAATCGGCGATCCGGCAGTCCGGAACCGCGGCACCATCGGCGGCTCATTGGCCAACAACGACCCCGCAGCCTGTTATCCGGCGGCGGCGCTGGGCAGCGGTGCAACGATTATGACCAACCGGCGCGAGATCACCGCGGATGGCTATTTTCGCGGGCTGTTTGAGACCGCTTTGGAAGAGGGTGAGATCATCACCGCGGTGCGCTTTCCGGTGCCGCAGAAGGCCAGTTATCAAAAGTTCCTGCAGCCAGCCTCGCGCTTTGCCTTGGTCGGGGTGTTTGCGGCGAAATATGCGGCGGGCGTACGGGTGGCGGTGACCGGCGCCTCAGAGGAGGGCGTATTCCGCTGGAATGAGGCCGAAGCCGCGCTGGATGCGGATTTTTCGCCGGGGGCGCTTGATGGACTCAGCGTGGATGCCGGCGGCATGATGGCGGACCTGCATGGCTCCAAAGCCTATCGCGCCCATCTGGTCGGGGTGATGGCCAAACGCGCCGTGGCGGCGGCCGCTTAATGTTTTGAACAAAGCAGGCACCGGGATGCCGGTGTCTGCCGAATGCGGCGGCTAGTGCCGCAGGTAGCCGGAGATTTCCTCCAGCAAGGTCTGGGTCTTGCCAGACAATTCGCGGATTTCGGTTGCGATAACCGCAAACCCCTTGCCCATATCGCCGATCCGCGCCGCCTCGATTGAGGCGTTGAAGGAGATGAACTTGATGTTGCGGCCAACCCCTTCGGCATTGGCGATGGTTGTGCGCATGTTCTGCTCGCGCTCTTCCTCGCGCTTCTTCTGGGCGTCGCATAAGGTCTGGACCATCTGGCTGAGAAAGCCGGAGACAGCTGGTTCCAGCCGGTAAAGGCAGAGGCCCGCAAGGTCCGGGATCCGGCGCACATTCTCCAGCGGGCCGCCCTCGGGCCGGGAGGTGGCGCTGTGCAGGGGGCCGAGCACGTCCAGGCAGGCTTGGCGCTTGGCTTCCAGATCCTTGGGCAGACTGTAGCTGCACTCCTGCAACAGGCTGTCCAGGCCGCTGCTGAGCATCGCATGAGCCGCCGCAATGCGCTGCACCGACAAGGTCAGAACCTCTGTGGCGCTGCCGCCATCCGCGCCCTTCGGATCCTGGGCCAGGGCCAGCAGCGACAGCGCGGCGATGCGGCTGGGGCCGACGGCCATGAAAGCGGTGTTCTGTACGTCGGATAAACTTTTCATGCCTGCACCTTAGTGACCATGAAGACCCTTCTACCGGGCAGGCGTTAAGGCAGCGCTAACTGCGATGGCTTTGGCAAAAGAAAAGCCCCGCAGCGGCACTGCGGGGCTGGATACCTGTCTTGAAGGCGACCGGATTACTTGTTCGGCAGCGGGCCGATCATCATGATCATTTGACGGCCTTCCATCTTGGGCATGTTTTCGACCTTGCCCAATTCCTTGATATCTTCCGCAACCCGTTCCAAAAGCTCGCGGCCCAGGTTCTGGTGCGCCATCTCGCGGCCCCGGAAACGCAGGGTGACTTTCACCTTGTCGCCGTTCTCCAGGAACTTGTAGACGTTGCGCATTTTCACATCATAGTCATGAGTGTCCGTGTTGGGACGGAACTTGACCTCTTTGACCTCGATGATCTTTTGCTTCTTGCGGGCTTCGCTCTCGCGTTTCTGCTGTTCATATTTGAACTTGCCAAAGTCCATGATCTTGCACACGGGCGGGTTGGCGTTGGGCGAGATTTCAACCAGATCCAATCCGGCCTCGGCGGCCATTTCCATGGCTCTGGCGGGGGTCACAACCCCTGCGTTATCGCCATCGGCGCCAATCAGGCGGATTTCGGAGGCACGGATTTTTTCGTTGACGCGCGGGCCGGTGTCGCGTTGCGGCGGCGCGTTATGAGGTCTGCGGGCTATGACTGCGATCCTTCTGTCATTGCAAAAAGTGCGGGAACGCTACTGCCCCCGCGCATGTGATTCAAGGCTTATAGGCGGTATGGCGGCAGGAAAGCCGCATTTCAAGGCCGCATATTGCAAATGGCCCTGAAAACAGGCGCAAACCCTGGCCGGACGGCAGCGTGGCGCTGCGGGACAGCATCCTGAAACGGTGGGAATGCGGCGGGGTTCCGCCAGTTGCGGGACCGGCCGGCGGCAGCTGGCCGCCCGTGATGCGGGCTTAGGAAACTTCCCCCTTGAGTGCTGCGCTGCCGCGCGCCATCTGGCAGGCAGATGCTGCGGATGGCGCGGCCAGACCGGCCAAGCCGGTTAACGGAAGGAGTGTATTATGAAACAGTTATTGATCCTGATTGCGCTGGGGGCTGCTGCCGTGGGCGGATATGTGCTGCTGAACGGCCAGAACGCGCAGGAGCCGGCACCTGCTGAGGCGCCGGCCGTGCAAGAAGAACAGAGCAGCACAGCGCCGGAAGCGGCAGACGAGAACAGCACGGCGCCGGCTGAGCAGGCGGTGGAAGATGCGGCGGACGCCGTTGAGGGTGCCATCGAATCCGGTGCCGAAGCTGCCGGCGCAGCTGTTGATGCGGTGCAGGATACCGTAAGCGAAGCCGCAGAAGCGGCGGCAGAAGCGGCAGGGGATGCGGTTGATGCAGCCCAGGGCACGGCGGGTGCTGCATCGGATACCGTCCAGGACACCACAGACGCTGCCACCGATGCCGCCGCCGGCGTTGCGGATGACGCCGCGGATGCCGCAGGCTCTGCTGTGGATCAGGCGGGCGAGGCTGCCACCGGCACGGCAGAGACCGCCACCGGCGCGGCTGAGGCCGCCCAGGACGCCGCATCCGAGGCGCTGGACAGTGCAACCGGCACCGCACAGGAACTGCTGAACCAATCCGGTTCGGCGGAAACCGAAAGCACTGCAGGCAGCGAGTGAGCCAGGTCGTAAGCTAAGTCAGGCCGTAAGCTAGGCCAGGCCGTAAGGCACGAAACGCAACCGGCGGCAGGCATCATGCCTGCCGCCGGACGTCTGCGGCCGGAACTTACTGCCGCGGATCAATGGGGGCGGGCCTGCGCTTGCTGCGCAACACGGGCCATATGGTCCAGCGGGGCCTGGCCGCCGGGCTGCGGCTGCGGCGCCAGAAAGGCCAGGAACGTCTCCCAGCCGGCACTGTTGCCGCCTTGTTTGCGGGCGCGCTGGATTTGCAGCTGGGCAATACCAATCAGGTCCAGCGGCTTGACACCGTCGTAGGCGCTGCCGGTGATAGTGGCCAGATGGCTGCGGAACCGCTTGCCCATGGAATTCAGCAGCAGCATCGGCGAGGTCACCGGATGGCCGGCCTGCACCAACGCGTCAAACATCTCGTCAATGTCGCCTGGGGTAATGGCGCGCGCATCATAGCGGGCCTTGACGCCGGCAATCCGCTCGGGGACCGTCGGCTGCACCTGGCCGGGACGGGCCTGGAACCCTGCAACCGCTGCCTTGACGCGGGCTTTGCCTGCCTCTGTTCTGACGGACTGGAATACGGGCGGCTGCCCCGAAGTCAATTCGTTCTGCATTTCTTGCTGCTCCGTTCTGGATCTCAGCAACCGGAATACAGAATCATCCCCAACAAAAGATAAACGGGAGGCGGCAGCCTCCCGTCAAAACAGTGTCAAAATCCGGGCAGCGCCCCCGGTGCGGGATCAGTCGAGAAAGGCTTTTTCGACCACGAAATGCGCCGGTTTCGAATTGGCGCCTTCTTCCAGCCCATAGGTATTCTCGAACAGATCCTTGAGCTCCAGGTTGAAGGCCAGGTTGCCGCAGATCATCGCGCGGTCGCTTTCCGGGTTCAGTGGCGGCACGCCAAGTTCGGCAAACGCCTCGCCCGAGCGCATCAGGTCGGTGATGCGGCCCATCTTCGGGCTCTCTTCGCGGGTGGTGGTCGGGTAATATTTGATCTTCTTCCAGAAGCCTTCGCCGATCACCTCGTTCAGCAGCTCGTCTTCCTTCAGGCTTTCGATCAATTCACGGCCATAGGTCAGCTCACCCGCGGTGCGGCAGGTGTGGGTGATGATCACCTCGTCGTAATCCTCGTAGGTCTGCGGCTCGCGCAGAAGGCTCGCAAAGGGCGCAAAGCCGGTGCCGGTGGCAAAGAACCAGATCCGCTTGCCGGGCAGCAGCGCGTCATGCACCAGGGTGCCAACGGGTTTGGGGCGCAGGATGATCTCGTCGCCCGGCTGGATGTGCTGCAGGCGCGAGGTCAGCGGGCCGTCCTCGACCTTGATCGAGTAGAACTCCATTTCCTCGTCCCAGGACGGCGAGGCGATGGAATAGGCGCGCAGCAGGGGTTTCACCTTGCCGGTCTTGGGATCGGGATCGTTCATCAGGCCGATCATCACAAATTCGCCCGAGCGGAACCGCAGCGAGGCCGGGCGGGTCACCTTGAAGGAGAACAGCTTGTCGGTCCAGTGCTTCACTTGCGTGACGGTCTGGGCATCGGGCAGGGCAGGCTTTGCCTTTTCAGGCGCGGCGTTGGTTGCAATGTCGGTCACGGGTGTCATCTCATTCATCGGGTCCACTGCCGGGGGAGTAGCCGGCACCTCTGATTAGTCTTTGATACAGGTCAGGAAAACCCCTTGTTTTGCGAAACCGGCCCCGCGCAGGACGCAACGGAACCGGTCTGGCAAAGGTTTTCCCAGGCTCGGGAGGGCTGGCTTAGCGGGCAGCGGTGCTGCCGCGCAGGCGGGCCTGATAGCTGTGGTCTTTCCAGTTGGCGCGGGCCAGCCACTGGTCCTCGGGCTGGCGGGCGGCCAGATCGTCGGACAGTTCGACCTCGTCAAAGCCGGAGCGGCGGGCCATGGCGTATTGATCGGCAATCACATGGCCAAAGGCGCGCAGGCGGCCCTGATAGCCCCGCAGCCGCAGCTGGCGGGCCAGGGTAAAGCCGCGGCCGTCGGCAAAGCTGGGGAAGGCAACCCGCACCAGCGCCACGCCGTCCAGCGACACCTCGCTCAGATTGGCATCCGAGGCCAGCTCCAGCACGTCTGCGCCCTCAAAGCCGGTGGTCCAGTCGTCGCGGGCAAAGCCCGTGTCGGTCACGATAACAGTCATCTCACTCACGCTCCTGTGCGTACCATTTGGCCGTCCACCACGTGGATGCCGCATTCTTCCTTGTTTTCCCCGCGCCACCGGCCGGCGCGCGGGTCTTCGCCTTCCTTGACCGGGCTGGTGCAGGGCGCGCAGCCGATCGACGGATAACCCTTGGCCACCAGCGGGTGGCGGGGCAGGCGGTTTTCATCCATATAGGCGCGCACGTCTTCGGGCGCCCAATGGGCCAGCGGGTTGATCTTGAGCCGCCCGGTTGATCCTCCTGGGCCGTCTTCGACCTCAAAGAACTCCAGCGCGGCACGGGTGCCGGCCTGGAACCGCTTGCGGCCCGTAATCCAGCCGTCATAGCCCGCCAGCGCCTTTTGCAGCGGCACGGTCTTGCGCAGGGTGCAGCAAGCATCCTTGTCGCTGAACTTGAGGGCCCCATAGGGGTCCTTTTCGGCGATGTCGTCGGCGCGGATGATGCGCACATTGCGCAGGCCCAGCCGCTCGCTCACCTCCTGCTGGTAGATCAGTGTCTCGGTGAACAGCAGTTCGGTGTCCACGAACACAACCGGCGTCATCGGGTCGATGATCGCGGCCATGTGCAGCAGCACCACGGATTCCGCGCCGAAAGAGGAAACCAGAGCGATATGCCCTGCGTCCTTCAATGCGCCCTGCATCACCGAGGTGGCCGAATGGTGGCGGAAGCGCGCATTCAGCGCCTCCGCCTTGGCGGCCAGCTCCCGGTCCCGGGGGCTGACAGGCTCCCCGGCGGGCTTGTTTCCGGCTGTGTGGAACATCAGATCAGGCGACCTTTTTCTGGGCCTCGGGATAAAGCGCTGCCTTGAACGGCTCCATGCCGATCCGGCGGTAGGTCTCAAGGAAGGTTTCCTCAGGCCCCTCACGCTGGGCCATGTAGACCTCAACAATGCGCTCTACTGCGGGCACGATCTCGTCATAGGCAAAGCCGGGACCGGTGCGGGTGCCGATGGCCGCCGTCTCAGTCGCGTCGCCGCCCAGGGTGATCTGGTAGTTCTCCACCCCTGCACGGTCCAAGCCCAGGATGCCGATATGGGCAACATGATGGTGGCCGCAGGCGTTGATGCAGCCCGAGATCTTGATCTGCAGATGGCCGATATCGTGTTCCATCTTCAGATCGTCAAAGCGGCTTGCAATCTCCTGCGCCACGGGAATCGAGCGGGCGGTTGCCAGCGCGCAGTAATCCATGCCGGGGCAGGCGATGATGTCCGAGATCAGGCCGATGTTGGCAGTGGCCAGGCCGTTTGCCTTCAGCGTGGCGTGGATCGCCGGCAGGTCGTTCTTGTGGACATGCGGCAGAATCACGTTCTGCTGGTGGCTGATGCGCAGCTCGTTATAGGCGTATTGCTCGCCCAGATCCGCCATTACCCGCATCTGCTCGGCAGTCGCGTCGCCCGGGGTTGCCCCGTGCGCCTTGATCGAGATGGTCACGATGGCATGGTCGCCCTTGCGGTGTTCGGCCAGATTGGTGTCGGCCCAGGCGCGGAACACCGGGTCGTTTGCGTAAGCCGTGTCAAACGTTTCGGTGGAACCGGAGCGGAACTCAGGTGCCTGGAAATGCGTCTTGATCTCTTCCAGCTGCTGCTGGTCGGTGCCGTCGTACTGGCCGCGGATCGCCATAAAGGCCTCCTCGGTCATCGCGCGGTAGGTGTCGATGCCGTTCTCAGAGACAGTGATCTTGATGCGCGCCTTGTACTTGTTGTCGCGCCGTCCCAGCACGTTGTAGACGGTCAGAACCGACTCCAGATAAGGCAGCAGGTCTGCCTGCGGCAGGAATTCGCGCAGTACCTGGCCGATCATCGGGGTGCGGCCGAGGCCCCCGCCGACGACGACCCTGAAGCCGGTCTTGCCGTCCTGTTCCACCACCTGCAGGCCCACGTCATGCGCCATGATCACCGCGCGGTCGTTGCTGCTGCCGGTGATGGCGATCTTGAACTTGCGGCCCAGGAACTGGAATTCCGGGTGGTCGGTGGACCACTGGCGGATCAGCTCGGCATAGGGGCGGGGGTCGGTCAGCTCATCCGCGGCGGCACCGGCGAAATGGTCGGCGGTGGTGTTGCGGATGGTGTTGCCCGAGGTCTGGATAGCGTGCAGACCAGCCTCACCCAGCGCGTCCAGCATATCCGGAATGTCGCGCAGTTTCGGCCAGTTGTACTGGATGTTTTGGCGGGTGGTGAAATGGCCATAGCCCTTGTCCCACTTTTCCGCCAGCAGCGCCAGGGTGCGCATCTGGGCGGAATTCAGGGTGCCATAAGGCACCGCGACCCGCAGCATATAGGCGTGCAGCTGCAGGTAGACGCCGTTCATCAGGCGCAGCGGCTTGAATTCGTCCTCGGTGAGGGAGCCGTCGATGCGGCGCTCGACCTGGGCGCGGAACTGGGCGTTGCGTTCCGCCAGGAAGGCTTCGTCAAACTCGTTGTACTTATACATTGGCTTCAGCCTCCTGCTTGCCATGGAAGTAGTTCGAGGGGCCGGTGCGGCGGAAGTCCTCGCGGAAGTGGGTCGGCTCGGGGCCGTTCGGCCCAGCCTTGGCATCGGCCAGATAGGCGCCGACGATGCGGATGTTCTGCTTTTCCGCGTCCAGCAGGCGCAACGGTGCGACGGCCTCGTCGGTGATCAGCTCAGCCTGTTCTATGTCACGGGTCCAGCTGTCGTCAGCGGTGAAATAGATCACGTCGCCTTCGAGCAAGTCGTTGGCGGTGATGACTTTGGGGGTAAAGGCGCGGGCCATTATGCAAGCTCCGTTTTGAGGTCGTTCAGGGCGGCGGCCGCTTTGCGCGGCGCGAGGCCCAGGAATGTGAGGGCAGGGCCGTCAAAGCCAGCCGCATCAAGGTCGGCAGGCAGACGGTCCAGATTGGTTTCCAGCACCCGCTGTTCAGGGCGCGAGGCGTTCTCGACAATGGTCACCGGCGTGGCGCGGTCCGCACCGTGCATGATCAGGCGGCCCTGTACGAAGCGGGCGGATTTCTTGCCCATGTACACTGCGGCCACCTCGCCCGGACGCGCCAAGGCGGCCCAGTCGTGATCAGCAAAGCCGGTCATCGCGTGGCCGGTGATGAAGCGCACGGATGTGTTGCGCCCGCGCTGCGTCAGGCTTTGGCCGATGCCGGCCACGGCAGCCGACGCAGCGGTGATGCCGGGGATGATCTGCGTGACGATGCCAGCCTCTTCGCATGCAGTCAGCTCTTCATCCAGGCGGGCAAAGATGGTGGGGTCGCCAGCCTTCAGCCGCAGTACCTTTTTACCGGCCTGGGCATGGGCGACCAGCCGCGCGTTGATCTCGTCCTGACTGACCTGCGCACCAAAGCCTTCCTTGCCGACATTTTCCAGCACCGCTTGCGGGCCGGCCAGCGCCATGATCTCATCGCTGACCAGACGGTCATAAAGAATGACATCCGCCTCCTGCAGCGCGCACAGGGTTTTGACGGTCAAAAGGTCCGCATCGCCGGGGCCGGAGCCTGCAAAGACAACCTGGCCCGCAACCATACAAGCCATGCTGCCGCGGGTGTAAGCGGTGGCGTTGGCGGCAGGTATATTATGTGCAGGCATCTTGGCGGCCTCTCCAGTGTGTTTGACTTGAGGTTAGATATAGGAAATATTCCCGGTATTGCGCTATATACCTGCGGAAATAAGAACAATGGCTTTACCGAAAAGAGACATTGGGCCGATTGGTCCTCACAATAGGAGAAAACAGGAATGACGGTGCGGATCGACGCCACTGACCGGAAAATTCTGGCTGAACTGCAGCGCGACGCTGGCCAGTCGCTGGACGAAATCGCCCGTCAGGTGGGCTCCTCCAAGACTCCTGTGTGGAATCGCATCCGCAAGCTGAAGGAGGCTGGTGTGATCGGCCAGCAAACGGTGCTGCTGGATGCCGAGGCGCTGGGGTTCGAGGCCTGTTTCTTTGTTCTCATCCGCACCTCCGAGCATGAGGCGGACTGGCAGGCCAAATTTCTGCAAGCGCTGCGCGACCGCCCCGAGGTGCAGGAGGCCCACCGGCTTGCGGGCGACATCGACTATATCCTGAAGGTCCGGGTGCAAAATGCGCGCGCTTATGATGTGTTCTATCAGGCGCTGATTGCCGAGGTGCGGGTGCATAATGTGACGGCGCTGTTGTCGATGGAGGAGATCAAATCCACAACAATGCTGCCGCTGCAACCCTAAGGACTTGGGTATTTAAGACCAGAAAGAAGCAGGGAGGCCAGAAAGAAGCAGGGAAGATGGTCTGCTTCTTTCTGGTCCGAAAACACCCCGGGGTTTGGGGCAGAGCCCCATATTAAGCGTGCGTTTGGGGCAGAGCCCCATGTTAAACATGCGTTTGGGGCAGAGCTCCAAGTCAGACCGTAACCAGCAACCGGGTCAACCCGTGGAAGTGGTAGGTATTCGAGTACTCCGGTGCTGCCGCCAGTTTCAGATCCGGGCAGCGGTCGAACAGGATCGGCAGGGCAATCTGCATTTCCAGCCGCGCCAGCGGGGCGCCGACGCAGAAATGCAAGCCGCCGCCAAAGCTTTTGTTCACTTTGGGCGGGCGGGCCGGGTCGAAGCGGTCCGCGTCGTCCAGTGCCGCCGGGTCGCGATTGGCGGCGGCCAGCAGCAAGGCCACCTGATCGCCGCGCTGGAAGGTATGGCCGAAGACCTCGGCCTCCTCATAGGCGTAGCGGGTGAACATATGCAGCGGCGGGTCATAGCGCAGGATCTCCTCCACCAGCCCGTCAAGGCCATCGGGCGCCAGCCACGCCGCGTCCCAGCCCTGCTGCAGCATGGTTTTCACACCGTTACCCAGGGAGTGCACGGTGGCCTCGTGGCCTGCATTCAGCAACAGGATGCAGGTGCCGATCAGCTCGTCCGTTGACAGCTTGTCGCCTTCCTCTTCAGCCGCGATCAGCCGGGTGATCAGGTCGTCGCGGGGATCGTTGCGGCGCTCATCGATGTAGCTGCGCAGAAACTCCGTGAACTGTTGCGAGGCCTTGGCGGCGGCGTGTTCGGTCTCTTCGGTGCGCGACGCCTGATACATCGCCACCATCCTGTGCGACCAGTCCAGCAACTGCGGCGCCATGTCCTCGGGCACGCCCAGCAGGCGGCAGATGGTGATCACCGGCACCTGGGTGCAATAGGCCTCCAACAGGTCGAAGGGCTGGTCCGGGAAAGCGTCGATCAGCTGGTGGCACAGATCCTTGATATCCGGTTCCAGCGCCGCGATCTCGCGCGAGGTGAAGGCGCGCAGCACCAGCCGGCGCAGGCGGGTGTGGCGGGGCGGCTCGGCGTCCAGCAATGAGTGCGCTTCAACCGCCAGAAAAGGGGCGAGATGGGCGGGGCCTTCTGTCTGCATCTCTTCCGGCATCTCGCGGCCGAAGCGGCGGTCGCGCAGCAGCATATGCACGGCGGAATGGCCAAAGGCGGCAACCATGCCGTAGTCCTGCCAATGGTGCAGCTGGCCCTGGACCTGGGCGGCGGCGTAGAACGGGTAGGGGTCCTGTACAAAGGCCGGATCGGTGGGGGATTGGATTAAAGTCTTCATATACCGGTTGTTGCCGTTGCATCTGGTCAATGCAAGGGCCGCTTTGATAACGTGCCGCAATGAAAACACAGCAATTCCTTCGCTGGAGCCTGCCTGCCGGGTTCCTGTTGGCCGTGGCGGCATTGGCGCTGATGGTCTGGTCTTATGGCTACCGTCAGGCGCTGGACAGCCTGGCTGAGCGCAGTGCGGCGGATCTGGCCTTGGCGTCGGACCGGGTCAGCACCCAGCTGCAGGTCTATCAGGAACTGGCGGTTCTGACCGCCGAACACCCGGCACTGGCGGACCTGTCCACGCCCGTGGCGCAGGACGCGGCGGCGGAGCTGCTGCGCGCGGTTGCGGACAAAACCGCGGCGCTGGATGTGTTTTTTGCCGCTGCGGACGGCCGGGTGCTGGCGGCGGCCGAAGGGGTGTCCGGCGCGGATGTCTCGGGGCAGGCGTATTTCACCCGCGCCATGCAAGGGGCCATGGGCACCGGCCACGCGGTATTGCAGCCGGGCGGGCGGCGGTCGTATTTCTATGCCGCGCCAGTGTTTCAGCCTGGTGGTGTGCGCGGGGCGCTGGTGGTTGCAGCGGATGTGAATGACGTGGAGCAGACCTGGCGCGGCTCGCTGCCGGCGGTATTCTTTACCGGCATGAGCGGCGAGGTGTTCATTTCCAACCGGTCCGAATTGCTGTTCTGGCAGCGCGGCGCGGCGGGGGAAACCCCGCGTGTCACTGGCAGGGACCGCTATGGAGGGCATGAAATCTGGAGCCTTGAGGGCAGCCCCTATTTGCCCGGCCGCGCACTGCATCTTTCGGTGGATTTGCCGCTGATTGGGATGACAGGCGAAATTCTGGTGGATGTGGCACCTGCCCGGCGGATCGCAGCCTTGCAGGCGGCGGCGCTGGCGGCGGTGTGCCTGGCTCTGGGCGCCATGTTGTTCATCGTGATGGAGCGCCGCCGCACCCTGGCCGAGGCCAATGCGGTGCTGGAAAGCCGGGTGGAAAAACGGACCAAGGCTTTGTCTCTGGCCAATGATCAGCTGCGCCGCGAGGTGGGCGAGCGCGAGGAAGCCGAAGCCGCCCTGAAGCGCGCCCAGGAGGATCTGGTGCAGGCGGGCAAACTGTCCGCTTTGGGGCAGATGTCGGCGGGCATCAGCCATGAATTGAACCAGCCGCTGATGGCGATCCAGCAATATGCCGAAAACGGCGCCGCCTTTCTGGAGCGGGGCAAGGCGGAGCGCACTGGCGAAAACCTGGGCCGGATCGCCGACATGGCGGTGCGGATGGCGCGGATCATCAAGAACTTGCGCGCCTTTGCCCGCAATGAAAGCGAGCCGATGGGACAGGTCGATCTGGTGCAGGTGATCAAAACGGCAGTGGAGCTGACCGCGCCGCGGCTGAAAGCAGATCATATAGATCTGCGCTGGGATGAGGCGGCCTATGCGGCGCCGGTGCCGGCCTGGGGCGGCGAGGTGCGGCTGACGCAGGTGTTTGTGAACCTGATCAACAACGCGGCGGATGCAATGCAAGGGCAATTGGAGAAGGTGATCTCAATCTCTGTCGAACGCGGCCCGCGGCTGCAGGTGCGGGTGCAGGACAGCGGCCCCGGCATCAAGGAGCCGGAAAAGATGTTCGAGCCGTTTTATTCCACTAAGGCGGTGGGCAGTTCGGAAGGCATGGGGCTGGGGCTGTCGATCTCATACGGGTTGGTGCAAAGCTTTGGCGGTAACATCCGCGGTGCCAATACCGGCGGCGGTGCGGTGTTCACAGTGGAACTGGAGCCATGGCGCGAAGGTTCTGAAAAGGGAGACGCGGCATGACCCGCAAGGTGCTGCTGGTGGATGACGACGCGGCGGTGCGCGAGGCGCTGGCGCAGACCTTGGAGCTGAACGATCTGGAGGTGGTCGCCTGCGGCTCGTTTGTGGCGGCCAAGGATCACATTGCTCCGGTGTTCGGCGGCATCATCGTGTCGGACATCCGGATGCCGGGGCGGGACGGGTTTCACCTGCTGGACTATGCCCGCAGCATGGATGAAGAATTGCCGGTGGTGCTGCTGACCGGCGAGGGTGACATTCCGATGGCGGTGAAGGCGATGTCGCAGGGGGCGTTCGATTTCCTGGAAAAACCCTGCGCCGCAGCCGATTTCCTGCCGGTGCTGGAGCGCGCCCTAAAGACGCGGGCGCTGGTGCTGGAAAACCGGCGGCTGAAGCATCAGCTGGAGACCGGCGATCCGGCGGCGCGGCTGTTGTTCGGCACCTCGCCCCAGGCCATGGAAATGCGCCAGCGGGTGCGCGCGGTGGCGCCGACAGGGGCGGAGGTGCTGGTCACCGGCGCGCCGGGCAGCGGTATTTCCAAAGTGGCGGAGGTCATTCACCTGATGTCGCCTGCAGGGCAGGGGCCGTTTGTGAAACGCCCCGCCGCAGGGCTGGCCGCAGAGACGGTGGCGGAGCTGTGCCAGGAGGCGGCGGGCGGCTCGCTGTTTCTGGACGAGCTGCAGGCGCTGCCGGAAGCGGCGCAATTTGCGCTGCTGGCGCAATTGGAACAGGGCAGCGCGGTGCGGATCATTGCAGGCTCCAGTGCTGGTCTGGCGGATAAGGTGCAGGCCGGCGGGTTCAGTCCGGACCTGTTTTACCGGCTGGATGTGATGCGGGTGCGGATCCCCTCACTGGCCGAACGCCCCGGTGATATTCCGGTATTGTTCCGTCATTACGTGGCGCAGGCGGCAGAGCAGGCGGGGATCGAGGTGCCGGAGATTTCGCAGGGCCATCTGGCAGCCCTGATGGCGCAGGACTGGCCGGGCAATGCGCGCTCCTTGATGTCGGCGGCAATGCGGTTTGTGCTGGGCATGCCGGAAGAGGCCGCCGCAGCAGCAGGGCTGGGTCTGGCGGAGCAGATGGCGCAGGTCGAGCGCTCGCTGCTGATTGCGGCGCTGGGCCGGGCCAATGGCCGCGCGGCTGCAGCCGCGGAAGCGTTGAGGCTGCCGCGCAAGACGTTTTATGACAAGCTGGCCCGCTATGGCATCCGGCCCGAGGACTACCGCCGCTGAGGGCGCTGGGGCCAGGGCCTTGCGATTGGTATGGTCCGGCACTGCTGCCGGAGTATCAAGGAGGCGGCGCCGCCGGTAACCCCGGAATGGGGCATGGGGGCGGAGGGAGGACGGGGGTAAGCCCATGTCCGCTGAAGCCTTCGTTCGGGACGCCCCTGCACCCGATGAAGAGGTGGTCTTGGGGCCCTGTGGTCTCCTGTTGGTGCGGGTTGTCAAACCGCACCGGTGTCGCGACGGGAATGACTATCGCAAGCCCGAGTTAAGGAGGCGCAAGCGGTGCGTGCGGCGGGGGCGGCCGCGGCGCAACACCCCGAAGCGCGCGTGCCGGGCCAGGCTGGGGTGCCTCCGGCGGGGATATTTTCGGCAAGAGGAAAAAGGTGATTCCCGGCTTGCTGTGTCCAGTGCTAACATTTGTGCGGTTTTCCGCACAAAGCCGGAAGCACCCTGTGCGGGATTCCGCACAGCTTTTGACGGATGCAGCCTGAACACGCTTGGAATTGCCGGTAAGCCATTGCCAGAATGCGGAAAAAACTGACGGCTTATGAGTTCCGAATCAATTCTTGAGCGGATTCTCGCAACTTGGGATGCTCTGGGCGGGCTTCAGCCATGCGCTGAATGCAACATCGGATTCAGAGATGATTTTTCTGGGAGGAAAAGACCATGAAATTCCTGACCACTGCCGCCACCGCACTGGCACTGACCGTCACCGCAGGCGCTGCAAGTGCTGCCTGCGACGACGGCGAGATCGTGGTGAAGTTCAGCCATGTCACCAACACCGACAAGCACCCCAAGGGGATTGCCGCGTCGCTGCTGGAGAGCCGCGTGAACGAAGAAATGAACGGCACCATGTGCATCGAGGTCTATCCGAACTCGACGCTGTACAATGACAACAAGGTGCTGGAAGCGATGCTGCAGGGCGACGTGCAGCTGGCCGCGCCGTCATTGTCGAAGTTTGAGAAATTCACCAAGCAGTTCCGCCTGTTCGACCTGCCGTTCATGTTCAAGAACATCGACGCGGTGGATGCGTTCCAGGGGTCCGAAACCGGCCAGGAGATGCTGGATTCCATGCAGCGCCGCGGTCTGCAGGGGCTGGCCTATTGGCACAACGGCATGAAGCAGATGTCGGCGAACAAACCGCTGGTCGAGCCCACGGATGCCAATGGGCTGAAGTTCCGGGTGCAGTCCTCGGACGTGCTGGTCGCCCAGATGGAAGCTATCGGCGGCTCGCCACAGAAGATGGCATTCTCGGAAGTCTACGGCGCGCTGCAGCAGGGGGTTGTGGACGGGCAGGAAAACACCTGGTCCAACATCTACGGCAAGAAGTTTTTTGAGGTGCAGGACGGTGTGACCGAGACCAACCACGGCGCGCTGGACTATCTGGTGGTGACCTCCGTTGACTGGCTGGACAGCCTGGACCCGGCGGTGCGCGACCAATTCCTGACCATCCTGAATGAGGTGACCGCGACCCGCAACGCTGAATCCACCAAGGTGAACGGTGAAGCCCGTCAGGCGATCATCGATGCCGGCGGCGTGGTGCGTGAGCTGACGCCCGAGCAGCGTGCGGCCTGGGTCGAAGCGATGAAGCCGGTCTGGGAGAAGTTCGCAGGCGACGTCGGCCAGGAGAAGATCGACGCGGCGCAAGCCATCAACGCAGGCCTGTAAGTCAGGCCCGTATCCGGGAGGCCCGCATCGGGGCCTCCTGACTGCAGGCGGCGCGGGGATCCGCTGCCTGCACCCCTTTTCCGCAAAATTTGGGAGGCAGCCATGGCGGGGTCCAGAACCGGCCCGAGCGGGCTTATCAACGCACTCGAAGAAACCCTGATCGCGATCCTGCTGGGGCTGATGACGGCAATAACATTTGCCAATGTCATCGCGCGGTTTGTGTTTAATTCTAACATTTTATGGGCACTGGAGCTGACCGTGTTCCTGTTTGCCTGGCTGGTGCTTTTGGGCGCGTCTTATGCGGTGAAAGCCCATGCGCATCTGGGCGTTGATGCCATCGTCAACATGCTGGCGCCGGGCGCGCGCCGCGCGGTGGGCTTGTTTGCCGCCGCCTGCTGCATCGTGTTCTCGTTGCTGCTGCTGAAAGGCGCATATGACTATTGGGCGGTGTTTGCGGATCTGCCGCCGACCTCGGGGCGCTGGTTCCCGACCGGGTTTGACATGAAGGCACGCAGCCAAAGTTTTTACGAGGTGCAGGATGTGCCGATGGTGGCGGTCTTCAAGTTTCTTGAGGACCTGATCAACTACGGCGATTCCTACGAGAAACTGCCGAAAGTGGTGCCGTATGTGGTGCTGCCGGTGTCGATGCTGCTTTTGGTGTTCCGCTTTGTTCAGGCGACGTTCCAGATCGCGCGCGGTGATGTCGACCGGCTGGTCGCCAGCCATGAAGTGGAAGATGAGCTGGACGCCGTGCGGGCGCAGCGCGGGGAGCATGACTGATGGAAGTGGTAATTCTCTTTGCTATGGTGATCGGCCTGTTGCTGATCGGGGTGCCGATTGCGGTGTCGCTGGGTCTCAGCTCGACGATTTTCCTGCTGATTTACTCCGACAGTTCGCTGGCGAGCGTCGCGGGCACGTTGTTTGAAGCCTTTGAGGGGCATTTCACCCTGCTGGCGATCCCGTTCTTTATTCTGGCGTCAAGCTTCATGACCACGGGCGGCGTGGCGCGGCGGATCATCCGGTTTTCGATTGCCTGTGTCGGCCATCTGCCGGGCGGGCTGGCTATTGCGGGCGTCTTTGCATGCATGCTGTTTGCAGCGCTTTCGGGGTCGTCGCCTGCAACTGTGGTGGCCATCGGCTCCATTGTGATCGCTGGCATGCGCGAGGTGGGCTACTCCAAGGAGTTCGCGGCAGGCGTGATCTGTAACGCAGGGACGCTTGGCATCCTGATCCCGCCGTCGATTGTGATGGTGGTCTATGCAGCCGCGGTTGAGGTTTCCGTCGGCCGGATGTTCCTGGCCGGTGTCATTCCGGGACTGATGGCCGGGCTGATGCTGATGGTGACCATCTATGTGATGGCCAAGGTCAAGAACCTGCCCAAGGGCGAGTGGAAGGGCTGGGGCGAGATCTTTGAGTCGGCGCGGGATGCGGGCTGGGGGTTGTTCCTGATCGTGATCATTCTGGGCGGCATCTATGGCGGCATCTTTACTCCGACCGAGGCGGCGGCGGTGGCGGCGGTATATGCCTTCTTTATCGCCAGCTTTGTCTACAAGGACATGGGACCGCTGTCGAATGGTGAGGGCAAGGCAAAGACGCCGCTGTTGCGGAAGCCTTATGCACTGCTGACTGCGTTCCTGCACAGCGATACCAAGCACACGCTGTTCGAGGCGGGCAAATTGACCGTGACGCTGCTGTTTGTGATTGCCAATGCGCTGATCCTGAAACATGTGCTGACCGATGAGCAGGTGCCGCAGCAGATTGCAACGGCAATGCTGTCGGCAGGCTTTGGCCCGGTGATGTTCCTGATCGTGGTCAATGTGATCCTGCTGATCGGCGGCCAGTTCATGGAGCCTTCGGGCCTGCTGGTCATCGTTGCACCGCTGGTGTTCCCGATTGCGATTGAGCTGGGCATTGATCCCATCCATCTGGGCATCATCATGGTGGTGAACATGGAGATCGGCATGATTACCCCTCCGGTTGGCCTGAACCTGTTTGTGACCTCGGGCGTGGCGGGGATGCCGATGATGGGGGTGGTGCGGGCGGCGCTGCCGTTCCTCGCGGTGCTCTTTGTTTTCCTGATCATGATCACCTATATCCCCTGGCTGTCCACTGTTTTGCCAAATGCGGTGATGGGGCCGGAGATCATAACCAAGTAAGGCTTTGCAGAAAAGAAAACGGCGCCCGGATGTTCGGGCGCCGTTTTGCGTTCTGCGGCAAAATTCTTCGAAGAATTTTGCCAAGAAAATTCGAATTTTCTTGGCTCAGGCGGCCTCAAGCGCGGTGATGATCGGGGAGAAATCCGCGGCCTTGAGGCTGGCGCCGCCTACAAGTGCTCCATCGACATTGGAGACAGCAAAGATCTCACTTGCGTTCGATGGCTTGACCGAGCCGCCGTAGAGCAGGCGGATGGTCTCTGCGGTCCCGGCCCCGAAGCGGGCGGTGAGTTCGGCGCGCAGGAAGTTGTGCACTTCGGAAATTTGCTCCAGCGTCGGCACTTTACCGGTGCCGATGGCCCAGACCGGTTCGTATGCCACAACGGTGTTTTTGCCGGTGGCAGAGGCCGGGACGGAACCTGCAAGCTGAGTGCCAACCACCTTCAGCGTGTCGCCGCCTTCGCGCTCGGACAGGGTTTCACCGATGCAGATCACCGCAGTGAGGCCTTCTGCTAGGGCGGCTTCGGCTTTGGCGCAGATCTGGGCGTCAGTTTCGCCGTGGTCGGCGCGGCGCTCGGAATGGCCGAGGATCACGGCGGAGGCGCCGGCGTCTTTCAGCATGCCAGCTGAAAGATCGCCGGTGTGGGCGCCGGAGGCGTTTGCATGGCAGTCCTGGCCGCCGATGGCGACGGCGCTGCCTTTGGCGATTTCAGCCGCGCGCGACAGCAGGGTTGCCGGCGGGCAGATCAGGATCTCCGAAGCCGGGCCGGTATGGCTTTCGGCCAGGGCTGCCAATTCACCCAGGCTGTCGCCGGTGCCGTTCATTTTCCAGTTGCCTGCTGCCAGTTTCCGCCGCATGGGGGATGCCTCCGATCCTCGTTATGTGGGCGTGACAGGTAACACCAGCGGCGGAGTGGCGCAATTCGCTTGGCCGGGGACCGGCCACAAAAAGGGCGGGGAAGACCCCGCCCGCTGATTGCGTCCCGTCTGGACCGGATCAGGCGCCGGGCAGTTCCTTGAAGCTGATCGATTCGCCGCAGCCGCAGGCATCCGCGACATTGGGGTTGTTGAACTTGAAACCGCTTTCCAAGAGCGTCACCTCATAGTCGATTTCGGTGCCGAACAGGAACATCTGCGCCATAGGCGCGATCAGGATGCGGGCGCCGTCCTGTTCCACCACTTCATCGTTGGCAGAGGGCTCGTTGACGTATTCCATGGTGTATTCCATGCCCGCACAGCCGCCTTTCTTGACGCCGATACGCAGGCCGGCATGGCCGTCCTTGGCCATCAGCCTGGCGATCTGCGCTGCTGCCTTGGGCGTCATGGTCACAGCTTGTTTGCCGGGAATGCCGAACATGGGGTTCTCCTTACACTTAGTCCCTATCTAGGGCTGGTGCTGCCGCGGCTCAACCCCGCAAACGTCCAGGCAGGCAGGTAACATGTACTCTGTATGCGGATTTTCAACGGGGAGCGGCCTGAAACCTGCGCTGCCGCCGATCACAGGCCAATGGTGTCACAGTCCCATACAATTTGCATAGTAGGTGACGGTGGCAGGCCAGTCAGAAAAAACGCCTTCGACACCTGCGTCCTGTGCCAAAACGTCCAGCAGCTGATAATACATGCCGTCGCCGCGGCTGAGACCTGCGAGCGACTGGAAATACCATTCGCCGCCCTGCAGCGGGCCGGAGCGTTCCAGCGTCCAGGTGATCAGCCGCAGCCCGGCGGATTTGGCGGCAATGGCATAGGCGGAGGGGATAATGCGGCCGTCCTGTACGGTCACCAGCATCCAAAGGGGCGGTGCCAGGTAATTGACGCCCTGGGCCTTCAGCGTGGCGAAGTCATAGGGGAATGTTGCCGGATCGGTGTGATCAAACCCCTCGTGGCGGTAGCTGCCGTCGAGCAGCACCGCCTGGCGGCCGAACTCCGGTTCGTGTTCGATCCAATAGAGGATATCGTCCAGGCTGAAGCTTTGCACCCAGACGTCGGCGGGTGCGATGCCGGCGGATTCATAATCATCAATTAGTTTCTGCGCGAAATCCTGTTGCGTGAAGCCGTTAAAGGGCATCGGGACTGCGGGGGCTTTCAGCTCGGGCATGAATTTGGCGCCGAGGCTTTGCAGCAGGCCGATCGACTCGGCATGTGTCAGGGTTTGGGCATTGCCGCCGTAAAGCGTGCTGCGCCACGAGGGAAGGCCGCCCTGATAGTCCCGCGGCGTGGCTGCAAAGGGATTGGCGCTGTCCATTTTCGGGCGCAGGCTGCGGAATTCGTCCAGGGTCAGATCGGAGCTGCGGCATTCGGCGCTGGCGGGGGAATTGAATGCATGCGGAGAGAAGGGCTGGATGCAGCGGTCCGCCAGGGGCGAGGTCAGGATGTCCGTGGTCCGGTGCAGATCGTTCTGCGCATGGCGGCAGACCAGTTCCAGGTCGCGGGTGAAGGTGACGTCGCATTCCAGAATGCCCGCCCCCATGGCGGCAGCGGCGCGGTGGCCTTCGGCGGTGTGTTCGGGAAACATCAGCGGCGCGCCGCGGTGGCCGATGGAGAAATCCGTGCGCGCCGGGGTCTGGCCTGCGCAGGCCTGCAGCCTGTCCTTGAGCGCACCTTCGGGCAGCTGGCTGATCAGATAGGCCGGGCGCGGGCCGTAGCTGAGGGCCGGAGGTTCCGCAGTGCCGGGAGCAGGAAGCAGCACGAGGGCCGCGGACAGTAAAGCAACGGACAGCAGGGCTAGGCGCATGGGGCGGCTCCGGGTCTAGGGCTGCCGCACATTAGACGCGCGGGCCCGAAAATGAAAAGGCCCCCGCAGATGCAGGGGCCGGATCCGGGCACAGGCTGTGCGGGCTTACATGAAGCCCAGTTCCAGGCGGGCCTCGTCGGACATCATCTCCATGCCCCAGGGCGGCTCCCAGGTGAGTTCGACGTCAACCGTTTTCACCCCCGGCACCGGCGAGATGGCGTCGACAAGCCAGCCCGGCATCTCGCCCGCAACCGGGCAGCCCGGTGCGGTCAGCGTCATGATGATCCTGACGTCGTTCTCGTCATTGATGTCGATCGTGTAGATCAGCCCCAGCTCGTAGATGTTCACCGGTATTTCCGGGTCATAGACAGAGCGGCAGGCGTCGGTCACGGCCTCGTACAGCGGGTGGCTGACGGAGGAGGGCGCGATCAGCGGTGCGCCTTCAAGCGGTTCGGAAGGGTTGGTCATGGGGATCCCGGTCTGATATTCCGACGATTTATATAGGGAATGTACGGCCCGGCGTCCAGAGGCGGCGCACACCGCAGCGGGAATGTTCTGTTAACCGCCTGTTCGTGAAAATTTGATTTGATGGGGTGAGCGCGCTAAATTGTGGCTCCCCCACGATGATTTTGTAAACGCTGCCCGAAGGATGCGGGCCGTGCGCCGCTGTCCGGCCACGGAGCTGCTGTGTGCGGGCAGGAGCGGAGAGAGGCCATGCCAGGGAAAACCACGACCCGCAGATGCGCGAATTCCGCTGCCCTTGTGCTGGCGGGCAGCTGCCTGGCCGTAGGCGGGACGGCCGGTGATGCCCGGGCACAGGGGGCATGGCGCTGGCAGCTGACGCCCTTTGTGCTGGCACCATCGGTGGAGGGGACAACAGAGCTGGGGCAGGCAGGCGGCGGTCTGTCGATTGATGCGGGCGATGTGTTTGATCAGCTGCAGGCCGGCGGGATGCTGGCATTTGAGGGGCAGCACAGCAGCCGTTTCGGTTTCCGGCTGCGCTATGCGGTGATGGATTCGGACCGGACAGCGGAAAGCTTTGCCGGTGCGGTGGCTGCTGCCTATGACCAGAATATGGCTGAGGCAGTGGTGACCTATAGTTTCGGGCAGGGGCGGGACCGGTTTGAGGTCTTTGGCGGGCTGCGCCACTGGGATGTGGATGTGACGGCCTATCTGCCGGGCGGCGCGGTGCGGCGCGGCGGCGCATGGACCGATCCGATTGCGGGGCTGCGCTGGGAGCGGCGGCTGTCGCCGCGGTTCAGCCTGTCCTTGGAGGGCGATATCGGCGGCTTCGGCGCCGGGTCCGATCAAAGCTGGTCGGCCATGGGCGGGCTGATTTACGACCGCTGGGAGCGCGCCTCGATCTATGTGATGTACCGCGGGCTGGGGGTGGAGTATCAGGACGGCATCCGCGGCACGGACAGCTTTTTCCGCCATGATGCGGTGACTCACGGGCTGCTGGCGGGGGTGGGTTTCAGGTTCTGACGCGGGCCGTGCCGCATGGGCTATGCCGTATGGCCCGTAGCATGTGGCACGTACCGCATGGGCCGGGCCGCTGTGATGCGCAGCCCGGCCTGCTGTCAGTTGGTGTTGTCAGTCGTTGATGTCGTGGTTGAAGGTCTTCACCTGGCCCTTGGGCAGGGCAAAAAAGCGGCGCATCACCAGCCAGGCCGCCAGCGACAGCACAGCAAAGATCAGCAATAGCGGCGGCAGGCCGAAACCGGCGCCTGCCAGCAGCAGCAGGCTGACGGCCGCGGCGCCGATGGCAAAGCCGAGAAAGACAAAGCCGGGCACCAGAACTTCCAGTATGGCCAGCACCAGCGCCGCGGCGCCCCAGACCCACCACAAGTCCCAGAACGGCATATCCATTATTTGCCCCCTTTCAGCAGGTTGAAGGCGTTGCCAAAGGCCTCAAGCGCGTGGGCGGGGACCAGGATGGTCTGATTGCCCGCGCCCTTGCCGAGCGCGTTCAGCGATTCCACCTGTTTCAGGGCGACCTGGTACTGCGCTGCCTCGATACCGTTTTCGCGGATCGCCTTGGCGACAACTTCGGTGGCATAGGCCTCGGCTTCGGCCTGGATGCGGCGGGCCTTGGCGGTCTGTTCGGCGGCATAAAGCTCGGCGTCGGCGTTCAGCTCGACGGCGCGTTTTGCGCCCTCGGCCTCGGTCACCTGGGCGCGGCGGGCGCGTTCGGCATTCAGCTGCTGCAGCATCGCGTCGCGGGTGGCCTGATCCAAGTTCACGTCCAGGATCTCGGCGCGGGTGACTTCGATGCCCCAGTCGTCTACCGCGCTTTCGACTGAATGCTGGATCTGCCCGATCAGCTGCGAGCGGTTGGATTGCACCTCGTCCAGGTCCATTTTGCCGATCTCGGCGCGCACGATGCCGGCCACGGTGGTGGCAATGGCGCCGTCCACGTCGCGGATCCGGTAGACGGTCTTTTCCGGCTCCAGGATGCGGTAGAACACCGAAGTGTCGATCTGCACCAGCACGTTGTCCTTGGTGATCGCGTCCTGGGTGGCGTTGGGCAGCTGGCGCTCCAGGATTGACATCTTGTGGCGGGCCACATCCAGGAACGGCACGATGAAGTTAATGCCCGGCCCCAGCACCGAATGCAGGCGGCCGAACCGTTCGATCACGTATTTCTCGGACTGCGGCACGATGCGCACGCCCTTCAGTACCACGATGATCAGCAGGACCGCGCCCAGCAAGTACAGCAGGTTGCTGGAGAGAAGGTCCAGAATCAGGTCTTCGTTCATGAATATGCTTTCTGTTTCAAACGCCTGCGGGCAGGATCCTGCGCCCGTCCCGGCAGGTCAAGATAAACTGCGCCTCAAGAGGCAGAGGGTTTGAGCCGCCGCATCGGGGCCGGGCGGACCCGGTCTTCGATCTCGGCATAGATCAGCGCGGCGATGTTTTTGGAGGAGGTCTTCTCGATCCCTTCCAGCCCGGGGGAGGAATTCACCTCCAGCACCTTGGGGCCGGTTTCCGACCGCAACAGATCCACGCCCGCCACGTTGAGGCCAAAGGCACGGGCGGCGCGGACCGCGGTGGAGCGTTCCTCCTTGGTGATGCGGACGATTTCAGCGCTGCCGCCCAAGTGCAGGTTGGAGCGGAAGTCGCCCTCGGCGCCGGAGCGTTTCATCGCCGCGACCACCTTGGAGCCGACCACCAGACAGCGGATATCCACGCCTGCGGCTTCCTTGACAAACTGCTGCACCAGAAAGTTGGCCTTGAGCCCGCGGAAGGCGGTGATCACGCTTTCAGCGGCCTTTGTGGTTTCCGCCAGCACCACGCCCTTGCCCTGGGTGCTTTCGAGCAGTTTCACGATCAGCGGCGCGCCGCCCACAATCTGGATCAGGCTGCCGGTGTCCTTGGGCGAGGCAGCAAAGGCGGTGGCGGGCATGCCGATCTTGTGGCGCGCCAGAATCTGATGCGCGTGCAGCTTGTCGCGGCTGGCAGTGATGCCTTCGGCGCCATTGACGCAATAGGTGCCCACGGTTTCGAACTGGCGCAGCAGCGCGGTGCCGTATTGGGTGACCGAGGCGCCGATGCGCGGGATCACCGCGTCATAGCGGGGCAGGCGCTTGCCGTCATAATGGACCTCGGGCGCCAGCGCGTTCAGCGCCATGTAGCAGCGGGTGGTATTGATCACCTCGACCGT
This sequence comes from Leisingera sp. M658, assembly GCF_025144145.1. Classification (NCBI taxonomy): domain Bacteria; kingdom Pseudomonadati; phylum Pseudomonadota; class Alphaproteobacteria; order Rhodobacterales; family Roseobacteraceae; genus Leisingera; species Leisingera sp. M658. The sequence goes on along the minus strand of NZ_CP083546.1, from coordinate 2,516,873 downwards.
GTGGCCGCGGTTTTCCCCCTCTTCCACCAGGCGGCGGGTGGAATAATTGTCCTCGCGGCTGAGCACGGCGATGCGCAGCGAGCGTTTCGGGGCGGATTTGCGGATGCTGGAAGAGGAATAGACCGAATAATCCAGTTCCGGCTGGCACAGGCGTTCGCCCGGCACCACTGTCACGTTTTCGGTCAGCGCCTGGCGGCCCAGCAGCATGTGTTTCGCCATGCCGCGCCGGTCGGTCAGCGTCAGCTCCACCGGCCAGGACTGGCCTGCGATCTCCATCGGGGTTTCGATCACAAAGCGCATTTCGCTTTCGCCGTTTGACGACGTCACTTCGCGGCGGTCCTTGATCAAGGCAGAGCAGGGGATTTCCAGATCGTACTGGCCGGGGATGGGATGCACCATGAAGCGCACCTTGGGGGCGCTTGCCGGGCCAAAGGTTTCAATGCCGGTGGCATGCAGCGAGGAGGTGCGGGCGCCGGTGTCGACCTTGACCCGCAATGCGGGCAGACCAAGGTCGGGCAGGCTGACCCATTCTTCCCAACCGAGTTTCAATTGCGGTGCGGCGTCGGCTGTGGACATGGAGTTGGCTCCTTGGCATTAGAGGGGAATCACCGGTGTGCCGGTTTGAGTGTAACGGCAGGAATAGAAGATGGCAGAGCTTTTCAACTTTGAACTGAAGGCAACCGACGGCACGGCGCGCACAGGTGTCATCAATACGCCGCGCGGTGAAATCCGCACGCCTGCTTTCATGCCGGTCGGCACCGCCGCCACCGTCAAGGCGATGATGCCGGAAAGCGTGCGCGCGACCGGGGCCGATATCCTGCTGGGCAATACATACCACCTGATGCTGCGCCCGACAGCGGAGCGGATCGACCGGCTGGGCGGCTTGCACAAGTTCATGAACTGGGAGCGGCCCATTCTGACGGACTCGGGCGGGTTTCAGGTGATGTCGCTGGCCGGTTTGCGCAAGCTGACCGAGAAGGGCGTGACCTTCAAATCCCATATCGACGGCTCCAAGCATGAGCTGACACCGGAACGCTCGATGGAGATCCAGCGGCTGCTGGGGTCCGACATTGTGATGTGTTTTGACGAATGCCCGGCGCTGCCTGCGGACCGTGACCGGATTGCGGACTCAATGCGCCTGTCTATGCGCTGGGCCGAGCGGTCGCGCGAGGCATTCGGCGACCGGCCCGGCCATGCGCTGTTCGGGATCATGCAGGGCGGGCTGGAACAGGACCTGCGCGAAGAAAGCGCTGAGGCGCTGAAGAAAATCGGATTTGAGGGCTATGCTGTTGGCGGCCTTGCGGTGGGCGAGGGGCAGGAGGCGATGTTCGATTGCCTTGATTACGCCCCCGGTTTCCTGCCCCAAGACAAGCCGCGCTATCTGATGGGCGTGGGCAAGCCCGATGATATCGTCGGCGCAGTGGCGCGCGGCATTGACATGATGGACTGCGTGCTGCCGTCGCGGTCGGGCCGCACCGGACAGGCCTTTACCCGCTATGGCGTGGTGAATATCAAGAACGCCCGCCATCAGGACGATCCGCGGCCCTTGGATGAGCATTGCAGCTGCCCGGCCTGTTCGAGTTATTCGCGGGCTTACCTGCACCATGTGTTCCGCTCGAACGAGATGATTTCGGGGATGCTGCTGACCTGGCACAACCTGCATTATTTTCAGGAGATCATGCATGGTATGCGGGAGGCGATTGCCGCCGGCAGTTTTGAAGTCTGGCAGAAGGACTTTCACGATACCCGCGCGCAGGGTGATATCGAGCCGCTGTAAATGGCGCCCCGGTACCCCCGGCGCTGCTGCGCCAGGGGCGGGTTTAGGCCTTGGGGCTTACTTTTTGCGCTTGATGCGTTTGGCCTGTTTGATCACCTTGCCAAGCGCTTTGCCGGCGGCGCGGCGTTCCGACGGAGACTGCGCGTTAAAGGCGTCCTCGGATCTTAGCTTTTGCCAGCGCGCAATGCGGTCGGTGTCAAGCTGGCCGGCTTTGGCGGCTGCTTGGATGGCGCAGCCCGGTTCGCTTTCGTGCTGGCAGTCCCTGAAACGGCAGTGTGCCGCGATATCGGTAAGATCCTGAAACACCATATCAATACCGTCTTGCGCGTCAGATATCTGCAATTCGCGCATGCCGGGTGTGTCGATCAGCCAGCCGGCACCGGGCAGCCGCAGCATTTGCCGGTGCGAGGTCGTATGGCGGCCTTTGCTGTCATCCTCGCGGATGGCGCCGGTTTGCATCAGCCCGCCGCCGGCCAGGGTGTTGGCCAAAGTGGACTTGCCGACACCTGAGGAGCCGGCCAATGCCACCGTTTCCCCCAGCCCGCACCAGGCACGCAGGCGGTTGACCTCTGCAGGATTGGTGGCGTCGATGGTTTCGGCAACAAGGCCGGGCTGCAAGGATTGGGCCTGCGTCCGGTAACTGTCGGGATCATCTGCAAGGTCGGCCTTGGTCAGAATGATCACCGGGGTGGTGTTTGCTTCGTTTGCCAGCGCCAGAAAGCGTTCCAGCCGGGCGATGTTGAAGTCGTGATTGCAGGAGGTGACGATAAACAGCGTGTCAATGTTGGCGGCAATCAGCTGTGTTTCGCGGCCGGTGCCGGGCGCGCGCCGTCTAAACAAGGAGGCCCGTTCCAGCAGGACGGTGCCGTGCCCGGTTTCTGGGTCAAGGAGCAGCCAGTCCCCGACAGCGGCGCCATCAATGGCCGGGCAGGTCAGGGGACCGTCAGCGCTGATGAGGTCGAACTGGCTGCGGTGAATGGCGGTGATGCGGGCCGGAGCGGCGCCGTCGGCGGCATCTGCCATCTGGTGTTGAAAAAAGGGTTTGAAACCCAGTTCGCTCAGGCCGGAAGAGACCTGCGAACGCACGGGGGTGTTCAGAAAGCCGGGAAGTTTTCTGCGGTTCATGTCTTAAAACTCTCGGAGAGCCCGTTTGGCGGGCGTGGTATATTCAAATGCGGCCAAACAAAACCGGCCCGCTGGCTGCAGGTCTGAAGGTTTTTGCGTTTGGTGTGGGCCGGCATGCCGCGGGCCCGGATGACTCAGGTCATACAATCTCCGGTATTCGCCGTGCAGTTTAGGCGCCGGCGTGCAGTTGTTCAAGGTGCTGGATGTGAACCCTGTGCCAAGCAGTTGGAACCCGCCCGTATGGCTGCTGGATGACGGCTGGCCGGGCGCAACTATGTGCTGTTAAACGGCCTGTGCCCTGCAGCTCTTACAGCTGCGGCGGGCCCGTTAGGCCTTTGGTCACCCTTTCACCATTTGCGCCCTTGTGGTCCGGGTGCGGTGCGGGCAAGGTGGCTGCAAACCTTGGGGCAGGGCGGTTGAAAAGTGTTAACCATCCCCCCAGATAAAGACATCAATTGAGGAGACGGGCCAAAGCTGCCGGGATCGGGGCCGGGCCGTCTTGCCAAATCAAAGGACCGAGTATGCAAGAGCCACTCAATTCCTCCTACCCAGTCCTGCCGCTGCGCGACATCGTGGTCTTCCCCCACATGATCGTGCCGCTGTTTGTGGGCCGGGAAAAATCGGTGCGCGCCTTGGAAGAGGTGATGGCGGATGACAAGCAGATCCTGCTGTCCAGCCAGATCGACCCGTCCGAGGACGATCCCGAAACCGATAGCATCTATTCCGTGGGCGTGCTGGCCAATGTGCTGCAGCTGCTGAAACTGCCCGACGGCACCGTCAAGGTGCTGGTCGAGGGGCAGGCGCGTGTAAAGATCACCGAATTCCTCGAAAACGACAATTTCTTCGAGGCCAAGGCCGAGGAACTGCCGGAAATGCCCGGCGATGTCACCACCACCGAGGCGCTGGTGCGCACCGTGGGCGACGAGTTCGAGCGCTATGCCAAGGTCCGCAAGAACATCCCCGAGGAGGCCCTGTCCGCCGTCGGTGAAACCACTGAGCCGGCCAAACTGGCCGATCTGGTTGCGGGTCATCTGGGCATAGAGGTCGACCGCAAGCAGGAACTGCTGGAAACACTGTCCATCAGCGAACGGCTGGAGAAGGTCTATGGCCTGATGCAGGGCGAAATGTCGGTCCTGCAGGTCGAGAAGAAGATCAAGACCCGCGTCAAATCCCAGATGGAGAAGACCCAGCGCGAATATTATCTGAATGAGCAGATGAAGGCCATTCAGAAGGAGCTGGGCGACGGTGAGGAAGGCGCTGGCGAAATCGCCGAGCTGGAAGAAAAAATCGCCGCCACCAAACTGTCGAAGGAGGCGCGCGAAAAGGCGGATGCCGAGCTGAAGAAGCTCAAGAACATGTCGCCGATGTCGGCCGAAGCCACGGTTGTGCGCAACTATCTCGACTGGATGCTGTCGATCCCGTGGGGCAACAAGTCCCGCGTCAAGAAAGACCTGAACAAGGCGCAGGAGATCCTGGATGCGGATCACTATGGCCTGGAGAAGGTCAAGGAGCGGATCGTTGAATATCTGGCGGTGCAGCAGCGCTCGGTCAAGCTGAAGGGGCCGATCCTGTGCCTTGTCGGCCCTCCGGGCGTGGGTAAGACCTCGCTGGGCAAATCCGTCGCCAAGGCGACAGGGCGCGAGTTCATCCGCATCTCGCTGGGCGGCGTGCGCGACGAGTCCGAGATCCGCGGCCACCGCCGGACCTATATCGGCTCGATGCCCGGCAAGATCATCCAGGCGCTGAAGAAGGCGAAAACCACCAACCCGCTGATCCTGCTCGACGAAATCGACAAGATGGGCCAGGATTTCCGCGGCGACCCGGCCTCGGCGATGCTGGAGGTGCTGGATCCGGAACAGAACAACACCTTTATGGATCACTATCTGGAGGTCGAATATGACCTCTCGAACGTGATGTTCCTGACCACTTCGAACAGCTACAACATGCCGGGGCCGCTGCTGGACCGGATGGAGATCATTCCGCTGTCGGGCTACACCGAGGACGAAAAGCGCGAGATCGCCAAGCAGCATCTGATTTCCAAGCAGGTGAAGAACCACGGGTTGAAGGCTAAGGAGTTTGAGCTGACCGAAGACGCGGTGACCGAGATGATCCGGACCTACACACGCGAGGCAGGCGTGCGGAACCTGGAGCGCGAGATTGCCAAGGTGGCGCGCAAATCGCTGACCAAGATTATCAAGAAAGAGGCCGGCAGCGTCACTGTCACGGCGGACAATCTGGATGATTTCCTGGGCGTGAAGAAGTTCCGCTATGGGTTGGCTGAGATGGAAGATCAGGTTGGTGTTGTCACTGGCCTCGCCTATACGTCCGTCGGGGGTGAGCTGCTGAGTATCGAGGCGCTGCGGCTGCCGGGCAAGGGCCGGATGAAGACCACCGGCAAGCTGGGCGATGTGATGAAGGAGTCAATCGAGGCGGCGTCGAGCTATGTGCGCTCGATCAGCCCGCAGATCGGCGTCAAGCCGCCGCAGTTCGACAAGCTGGACATCCATGTGCACGTGCCCGACGGCGCGACGCCAAAGGACGGCCCAAGTGCGGGCCTGGCGATGGTTACGGCGATTGTCTCGGTGCTGACGGGCATTCCGGTACGCAAGGACATTGCGATGACGGGCGAAGTCACCCTGCGCGGCAATGCCAGCGCCATTGGCGGCCTCAAGGAGAAGCTGCTGGCAGCCCTGCGCGGTGGTATCAAGACGGTGCTGATCCCGCAGGAAAATGAAAAGGATCTGCCGGAAATTCCGGACAATGTGAAAGAAGGGCTGAAAATCATCCCCGTGTCCCATGTGTCCGAGGTTCTGAAACACGCGCTGGTGTCCCAACCGGACCCCATCGAATGGGACCAGGAAGCCGAGGAAGCCGCAGCAGCCAAAGCGGCTCTGAAAGGCTCAGAGGACGGGGCGGGCGCTACCGCCCACTGATCACGGCCTGGATCTGGTGCAAGAAAGGAAAGGGCGGTCCCGCGGGGCCGCCCTTTTTCAGTTTCATCTTCCGTTCCGGCCCTTCTTGCCGGGGCGTGGTTCCAGGTTTCTGTGTGTCTATCCCTGACAGGTCTCAGGCGTGGGAGGAGGGCTCCTGCCCGCTGCGGGATGCGCTGATGCGCCTCAGCAGCGGTTGGGCGGGGCGCCGCACCTGGGGTGCGGCGTGCGGCCTGCCCCGGTGGGGCAGGCCGCCGGGCCCAAAACCCTCATGGAGACCTGCCGCAGGCCGGGCTCCGTGCGGGTGCGGGAGTGCCCCGCGGTATCGCTTGGGAAGGCGGTCAGGCCGCCTTGCTGGAACCGGCCATTTTGGCCTGTACCGTGGCAATGGCCATTTCGGCCGGGCTGACATCTGCTGTCTCAGCCTGGATCAGGATCGAAGCCATCGTTTCGTCCAGCGCTTTGAGTTTCTCGGCAACAAATCCTTTGCGGTCCTTGATCCGCTGGATTTCGGTTGCAACGTTGATGATGCCGCCGCCATTGGCCACAAAATCAGGCGCATAAAGGATGCCGCGCGCGTGCAGGCCTGCGGCGTCAGCGGCGGTCGCCAGCTGGTTGTTGGCGCCGCCTGCGACGATGTCCGCCTTCAGCTGCGGGATCGTCCGGGCATTCAAGATGCCGCCGATGGCGCAGGGAGCAAAGACGTCTGCGTCAACACCGTAGATTCCGTCCAGCGGCACTGCTTTGGCGCCGAATTCGGCAATTGCCTGTTCTACACGGGCCTCGTCGATGTCGGTCACAATCAGCTTGGCGCCGGCCTCGGTCAGAAACCGGCAAAGATACCAGCCGACATGGCCCAGGCCCTGCACCGCGACGGTAACGCCGCCCAGATCACGGCTGCCGTGTTTGTGGGCACGCGTGGTGCAAATCGCGTTGAAAATACCGCGGGCGGTGATCGGAGAGGGATCGCCGCTAGCATATTCGCCATCGGCAAGACCTGCCACAAACCGGGTTTCCTCTGCCAGAACCCCCATGTCGGAAGGGCTCATCCCCATGTCTTCGGCAGTGATGTAGCGGCCGTCCAGGCTTTCGATGGCACGGGCAAAGGCGCGCAGCAGCTCCGGCGATTTGTCCCGGGCAGGGTCGCCGATGATCACCGCCTTGCCGCCGCCCAGCGTCAGTCCTGCTGCGGCGTTCTTGTAGGTCATGCCTTCGCTGAGCCGCTGAACGTCAGTCAGTGCTTCCTCTTCGCTGGCATAAGGGCGCATCCGCAATCCGCCGGCGGCGGGACCCAGCCGGGTGGAGTGGATGGCGATGAAGCCAAGCAGCCCCGCAGAGGCCTCCTCGACGCGGTAGATCTCTTCATGGGTGGTCGATGCGACGGCAGTCACTGTCATCTGGATTGCTCCTCCAAAACTTTTCCCGATGATACTAGGGCGCGGGCGCCGGTTTTCACTAAAAAGACCTGCCAGAACGGTGGCGTTTGGTGGTATGCTCTGTAGAAGAAGCCTTTCTTAGAGGAAACCTCCATGGACTCAATTGATCGCAAGATTGTGGCCGCGCTTCAGCGCAATGGGCGGCTGAAGATTTCCGAATTGTCAGAGAAGGTCGGGCTATCGCCAACGCCCTGCGCGCGCCGGGTGGCCAATTTGGAGGAAAGCGGCGTGATCAGCGGCTATTCCGCGCGAGTGGATCAGACCAAGATGGGGCTGCCGGTCACGATCTTTGTGGCGGTGGAGCTGGAGCGCCAGTCAACCGGCGCCCTGCAGGCCTTTGAAAAAGCGGTGCGCCAGTTCGATCAGGTGATGGAGTGCTACTTAATGACCGGCACACGCGATATCCTGTTGCGGGTGGTGGCCGAGGATCTGCCGGATTTCGACAGATTTCTGGAGGACCGTCTGATGCGGGTGCCGGGCATTCGCAACACCCGGTCCAGTTTTACCCTGCGCACCATGATTCAGCGCGATGCCCTGCCGGCCTGCTAACCGGTTCACGCCGGAGGGGGCCTGTGTTAGGCTGGCTGCACAGAGCAGGCCCGCACGCCTGGCTGCCAATCGCAACAGCGCGGGGCAGCTGAGAAGCCGATGCAGGGTAAGTAACAGGATCATGGGGCACAAATGGCAAGAGCAACCAGCAAAAGCAGTACATCCGGGCGCAAGTCCGGCGAAGGCAAGCCACCTGTCCGCAAGGCAGGCACGCTGAAGGCATCCACCGCCAGGACGGCTGCTGTGAAACCTGAGACAGGCGAACCTGAAGATGTGAACGCACCGATGCAGCGGCACGCGCCGGAAGCCAACCCGTCATCCGAAGCGTCTGCTGCACCAGAACCCGTGGTTGTAACAGCCGCTTCACCGATTGTTGCCGCACCGGAACTGAACAAGAAGGAACTGGTGGAGCTGGCAGTCGAACGCTCTGGTGTCAAAAAGAGAGACGCAAAGCCGGTGGTGGAGGCGGTTCTGGCGTTGCTGGGCGAGGCCGTGGCCGAAGGCCGTGAACTGAACCTCAAGCCGTTCGGGAAACTGCGCATCAACCGCAGCCAGGAACGCAGCAATGGCAAAGTGTTCGTATGCAAACTGCGCCAGCCTGCGGTCGCAAAAAGCGCGGCGGCAGAAAATTCCGGGGAAGCCGGAAATTCTTCCAATGACCCTCTTGCAGAGGCCGCATCGGACGGGTAAAAGCCTGCCTCACGGGTGATTAGCTCAGTGGTAGAGCGCTTCGTTCACATCGAAGATGTCAGGAGTTCAAATCTCTTATCACCCACCATTCTTTTCAAAAGGCGCTCCCGGTACCGGTTGAGCGCCTTTTCTTGTTTGCGGGGTTCCGTTGTCCCCGGCTTGCCGCTACCAATTTGGCGATAGAACCGGGCAGGGGGCATGTGATGCAATTTCCGAAAATCTGGCTGCTGAGACACGGGCAGACCGAGTGGAATGCAGAGCACCGCATTCAAGGCCAGCTGGAATCGCCGCTGACACCGCTGGGAATTGAACATGCCCGCCGGCAGGCCGGTCTGATGGCGCCGGTGCTGGAGCAGAATCCGGCCTGCTATGCGTCCCCGCTGGGCCGTGCCCAGCAGACGGCGGATATCGCGTTGAGAGGGGCGCCATTTGTGACCGACCCGCGCCTGGCAGAGGCCTTTGCGGGCGTGTTTCAGGGGATGACGCTGCAGGAGGTCGCGCAGCGTTACCCGCAGATCCATGGCGCCAATCCGCGGAACCTGGACCTGTTCTGCGAGGCCCCCGGCGGCGAAGGCTATGCCAGCTTTCATGGCCGCATTCTGGACTTCATGCTGTCGCTGACCGGGCCGTCTGTGGTGGTGGCGCATGGGCTTTTGGGGCAGGTGATGCGCGGTATCATCTGCGGCCTGCCCCGCGACAGCATGGCGGCGCTCCCGAACGGGCAGGGGTGCGTTTATGTGCTGGAAAACGGGATGGAAACCGTTTTGGAGTGATCCGGCGGGCAGGGTGGAAAAATCTTTGTTTTTTCTCTTGCGCTGCCCGGCGGCATTGTCTAAATCCCCGCTTACCGGGTCGTTAGCTCAGTTGGTAGAGCGCTTCGTTTACACCGAAGATGTCGGGAGTTCGAGCCTCTCACGACCCACCATCCCCACCTTGCAGATTGACCGCGCTAAGATGCCGATAGGCGCGTAGTCTTTGGGTTTTTTCCATCTGTTTCAAGGGGTTGCCGGGAGGGCGATTTTTTTTTGAGGGAAAGTCCCGAAAAAGGCAAAACACTTCTTGACGGTTCTAAGGGGTGGGAATATTACAGCCCAACATTCAGCAGCGATGCTGAACGTGCAGCGGGCGGTTGTAGCTCAGTTGGTTAGAGTACCGGCCTGTCACGCCGGGGGTCGCGGGTTCGAGCCCCGTCAACCGCGCCACCGCTGCACCTCATCCTGGGGTAAAACAGGATCCGTCCCGGAGGGGAACTGGATTGGAAACAATCTGCCGAAAGGCGAAAATGCGGTTGTAGCTCAGTTGGTTAGAGTACCGGCCTGTCACGCCGGGGGTCGCGGGTTCGAGCCCCGTCAACCGCGCCACTTTCGCCTGCCGCCCTGGCATTACGGGGTCCGCCCCGGAGGGGAACACTGGCCGGAGACGGCCGCCGAAAGGCAAATGCGCGGTTGTAGCTCAGCTGGTTAGAGTACCGGCCTGTCACGCCGGGGGTCGCGGGTTCGAGCCCCGTCAACCGCGCCACTTTCTCTCAATTTCAGGTATGAACGAAAGTGTACCGTGGTTATGCGGCTGTTTCCGGAGTGTCCTGGCTGAAAGTGTTGAGCCAGCCTGACGCGCTTTTTTCCCAAAGCGAGGAGATCAGCATGACCTGCCAGCATGAGCTGCCTGAGGAACGGTAGCGCGCCCGGTAGGACAGCAGTACAGCCTGTTCTGTTATGACGCGCAGCTGCGCATCACTCAGCCGGAATTGCGCCATTACCGGCCCGTCCTTCAGTTGATCGCAATGGCCTGCCTTGCCCGAAAAGCCGCTGGGATAGACACCTAGGAAGTCCTCCGACAGCATCCGGCCATCTGCCTCGGGGTCGCCAGAGACAAGCGCCTCCCAGACCTTGGTTTCCAGGGTAAGGATCTCGGCCAGCTGCGGGCCTTCGGTCATATTCTTTTCCGTCATGGCGCCACATTGGCGAACTGGCGCATCAGGTGCAAGCGGTCGGGGCCGGGGTATCAAAGGGCCGGAGGGTTCGGGTCCGCGCCGGTGTCGTGGCGCCAGCCAGTGAGTTCGAAATCGACCCATTTCTTGAGGCGTTCCAGGTCTGCCTTGGGGATGGTTTCCAGATACCGCAGCATCACGCGGGTGCCATGCTGATAGCCGGCGCGGTAGCTTTCTTCCGGATCGGTCTGGTTGCCTTCGAAACCGGGCGGGCGGTTGAATCTGCTTTGTGCCATCTGCTGTCTCCATCGTGGTCCGCTGTCGCGGCAGAAATCACATGCAGTATCGGATGGTTCGGATAACCAACGGTTAAGCCGATAGGGAGACGCGAGGAAAACAAGGGTAGAAACGCAATCCGTGCCCAGGGAACATCCTGCTAGTGGCGTTAGCGTTGCTTGCAGCGCTAATTTTGCACGGTGTCACCCGTTCTGCATGGAGCCGACGGAAACAGAGCGCTCCCGCGCCTTTCCGGCGGCATCATAGATTCCGCTGGAAGCCTTGGGCCTGGCGCCGTGCCAAGGCACGGCGCGCGCCGCGCAAGCGGCGCCAGACCCAACGGGAAGAAGGCCTCGCATGAGGCTTGATGACGGGCGGGAGTGCGGCGTCGCCTGCAATTGCAGCCGTGTGCTGAAGTCGCAGAGGTCAAACATCCGGTTGGCAGCGGTTTGCAGTTCCAGCCGGGCAAGGTGCGGCGTTTTTCCGATGTAGGAGAGGATCCGCAAAAATGCGACGTCCGCCAGGGTTGCCTTGGTCTAATTGAAGTTGAGGTTCAAGGCGCTTGGTGTTTCGCCTTCGAAAGGAAGCAGACCGGCCACGAGAAGAAACTGCCGCGGCAGACAGGCGTCCAGGTCCTCGGGTGTTGTGAAGACATAGGCCTTGGCTTGGCCGGGGCGGCGGTCCAGGGAAACCGCGCAGTTTGTGCCTGAAAACAGCCGGGCCAGCCGGTCATCGGTGGACTTTGGAACCGCTTTGGCCCGCCTCCCGCTAAAAAAATAGGCTGCGGCGCCGGCTGCTCCCGATTGCCGGGCCTTGCGTGCCAGGAAACCGGTAGCGCCAACGAAAACCGCCTTACCGGCCTGGCCGAGCCTTTTCTCCGGTGGCACTGGGCGGCACCGGGCGGAGCGGGGAGAAGCGGTGCCAGTACTGCCGCAAGTATTGCGCACGTCTTGAAGATAGAGTTCATGCCTGCTTCCCGTTGTCCGGCTTGCTTCGCGGTGTCCGGATTGGAGTATCCGGGCGGGGCTTCGAAATGCACCGCCCGAAACTGGGGTTACTTGCGCGACAGGGCGTCCAAGATACGGGCCCAGGAGCGGATGCCCTTGTGGAAGCTCTGCAGGTCGTATTTCTCATTCGGCGAGTGGATGGCGTCGTCGTCATTGGCAAAGCCGATCAGCATCGCGTCCATGTCCAGGATCGACTTGAAGAAGCCGGCAATCGGGATCGAACCGCCCATACCGCAGAATACGGCCTCGCGCTCCCATTCGTCCGACAGGGCGCCGCGGGCGGCCTCAAATTCGGGGCGGGTGATGTTCATCACTGCGGCGCGGGAGCCTTCGAGGTCGTTGTCCCAGCGCACCGATGCGTCCGCAGGCAGGCGGTCCTCGACGTGTTTGCGAATCTTGTCGCGCAGCGCGTCAGGGTCCATGTCGCCGACCAGGCGGCAGGTGATCTTGCAGTGCGCCTCGGACGGGATCACGGTTTTGGAGCCGGCCCCGTTGTAGCCGCCCCAGAGGCCGTTCACCTCGAGCGTCGGGCGGGCCCATTGCTGTTCCAGGGTGGAATAGGCTTTTTCACCGTGCGGCTGCGAGTAGCCGACCGAGCTCAGGTATTCGGATTCGTCAAAACCGCAGCTCTGCCACTGGCGCAGCTGGTCCTCGGGCACCTCATGCGCGCCGTCATAGAAACCCTCGACGGCCACGCGCCCGGTGTCACTGTCATAAAAGGAGGCTACAATTTCCGAGAGTGTGCGCAGCGGGTTCAGGCCGGGGCCGCCGTAGTGGCCCGAATGCAGGTCGATGCGCGGGCCGACGATGGTGAATTCGTCCTTCAGCATGCCGCGCAGCTGCGAGGAGATCGACGGCACCCCGCGCGACACCATCGATGTGTCGCAGATCAGCGCGAGGTCGGCCTTCAGCTCCTCGGCATTGGCCTCCATGAAGGGGATCAGCGAGGGGGAACCGGACTCTTCTTCGCCCTCAAAGAAAAAGGTGATGCGGCAGGGCAGGGAGCCATTGACGGCCTTCCAGGCGCGGCAGGCCTCGACAAAGGTCATCAGCTGGCCCTTGTCATCCGAGGATCCGCGGCCGCGGATCACGGTGCCATTCGGGGTTTCCTCCAGCTGCGGTTCAAACGGCGGGGTGTTCCAAAGGTTCAGCGGGTCGACCGGTTGCACATCATAGTGGCCGTAGAACAGCACATGCGGCGCGTCTGTGTTTTCCTCGCCCACATGGCCGACCACCATCGGATGGCCCGGCGTTTCGCGCTTTTCCGCCTTGATGCCGATGGCGTTGAGATCGGCCACCAGCCAGTCGGCGGCCTTGTCGCAGTCCGCCTTAAAGGCGGGATCGGTGGAAATCGACTGGATCCGCAGCAGGTCCATCAGCCGTTCGGTGGCGGCGTCCAGCTCTGCGTCGATCCGGTCCAGAACATCATTCAGTGCCATCTTTCATTCTCCTGCGTGTCCGGTTGCGGGCAATTTGACGCGGACCCTAACAGCGGTCCGGAACAGGGGCCAGTGGGGGAAGGGCGGGGTTTCGCTTGTTTTTCCAGGGCGGCAGGTTTCCGATCCTGCGCATAGTGACGCCTGAACACGCGGCATATGCGACGCAAACGGCCACAGGTTGGCCGCAGCTGTCCTTGCCCAGCCCCTGTTTAAGTTTTATTTGACCTGCATCAATGTTGCGCACCTAGGGCGGCGCGTATGCAGTTGATCAAAAGGGGTGCCTGCGGTAATCATTCCGGACCGTGAATGTGGCCGCATCGCCGACAGGCCGTGCCCTTTACACAGCCCGCGTGCCCCTGGGGCCGCATGAAGCCATGGAGATGCCGGTGGACTATACCGCGAAACTGGATGCAGCGATTGCCAGCCTTCACGACGAGGGCCGCTACCGGACCTTTATCGACATCGAGCGCAAGAAGGGCCATTTCCCGCATGCGGTCTGGACCCGTCCGGACGGCGGCGAACAGGACATCACCGTCTGGTGCGGCAATGACTATCTGGGCATGGGCCAGCATCCGGTTGTGCTGGAGGCGATGCATGATGCGATCGATTCGACCGGCGCAGGCTCCGGCGGCACCCGCAACATTTCCGGCACTACGGTTTATCACAAGCAGCTGGAGGCCGAACTGGCGGATCTGCATGGCAAGGAAGCCTCGCTGCTGTTCACCTCGGCTTACATCGCCAATGACGCCACGCTGAGCACTCTGCCCAAGCTGTTCCCGGGGCTGATTATCTATTCCGATGCGCTGAACCATGCCTCGATGATCGAGGGCGTGCGCCGCAATGGCGGCGCCAAGCGTATCTTCCGCCACAATGACGCGGCGCATCTGCGCGAACTGCTGGAAGCGGACGACCCCAAGGCGCCCAAGCTGATCGCCTTTGAATCGATTTATTCGATGGATGGCGATTTCGGCCCGATTGACGCCCTTTGCGATCTGGCCGATGAATTCGGCGCGCTCACTTATATCGACGAAGTCCACGCGGTTGGTATGTACGGCCCGCGCGGCGGCGGCGTGGCAGAGCGCGACCGTCTGGCCCACCGCATTGACATCATCAACGGCACGCTTGCCAAGGCCTACGGCGTGATGGGCGGCTATATTGCAGCCTCGGCCAAGATGTGCGACGCGATCCGCTCTTATGCGCCGGGCTTCATCTTCACCACCTCGCTTGCGCCGTCGGTTGCGGCAGGGGCGGCGGCCTCGGTTGCCTATCTGAAGGGCGCGCAGGATCTGCGCGACAAGCATCAGGACCAGGCCAAGGTGCTGAAATTGCGGCTTAAGGGTCTTGGCCTGCCGATCATTGATCATGGCAGCCACATCGTGCCGGTGATTGTCGGCAACCCGGTGCACACAAAAGTGCTGTCCGACCATCTGCTGGAGGACTATGGCATCTACGTGCAGCCGATCAATTACCCGACTGTGCCGCGCGGTACCGAGCGTTTGCGCTTTACCCCGTCGCCAGTGCACGGCCCCAAGGAAATCGACGCGCTGGTCCAGGCGATGGACGCATTGTGGTCGCATTGTGCGCTGAATCGTGCCGAACTTGCCGGGTAACATACTGATCAGTGTAAATTTACCTTCGGTGTGTTACGCTGTTGCTAATCAATGAGCGGATCTGAGTCGCAAATGTGATTCTTTCACCGCCCTGAACAGATTGCGGCAGGCAAAAATGGGACAGCAGGCATGATCGGGCGCTTCACCCAGCGCAAGCAAGAAGAGCATGGCGGAACGGCAGAGCCGAAGGGTTTTGACGATTTCGAGTTGAAGCTCGGCGACATAATGCGCGGTGAGCGGGCAACGATGGGTAAGTCGTTGCTGGATGTGCAGCGCGAGTTGCGGATCAAGGCGTCCTACATCGCCGCAATCGAGAATTCAGACCCTTCCGCCTTTGACACGCCCGGCTTTATCGCCGGGTATGTGCGTTCCTATGCACGCTATCTGAATATGGACGCAGAAGAGGCTTTTCAGGATTTCTGCACCGAAAGCGGATTTACTGTTGCCCATGGCATGTCTGCCGAAGCTTCCAGCCGGACCAAAGGCGGCGCCGCCCAGGCAGTCACATCCACCGGGCTGGGCGGCGATGCTTTTGCCTCGCCCAACACACCGTTTATTCCCGCCCCCAGCAGTTTCCTCAGCCAGATCGAACCGCGGGCTGTCGGCTCGCTGATGGTGCTGGCAGCGCTGATCGGCGGCATCGGTTATGGCGGCTGGGCTGTCTTGAAAGAGGTGCAGCAGGTGCAGTTCGCACCAGTGGATCAAACCCCTGCGGTGCTGGCTGATCTCGACCCGCTGAACAGCGCAGTTTTGAATGCAGCCGGGGACGCGCAGGATCCGGCAGCTGAGGCGCTGGACCGGCTTTACCGCCCGCAAGCTCTGGATGTGCCTGTGCTGGTGGCGCGCGATGCACCGATTTCGACCCTGGATCCGGCCACGCTGGGCAACTTTGCGGCGCCCGAAGTGCCCTCGCTGGCCTTTGCCGAAGCCAGCCTGCCCTATGAGGGCGGAGGGCCGCTGCAATTGGTGCCGCAGGTTGTGGCCGAGGTTAAGCCGGGCGTTGAAATGGTTGCGGTGCGCCCGTCCTGGGTGCAGGTCACCGCGGCAGATGGCAGCGTGATCCTGGAAACCATCATGGACGCAGGCCAGCGGTTTGAAGTGCCTTTGACCGAAGATGCCCCGCGCCTGCGCACCGGCGAAAGCAGTGCAATCTATTTTGCGGTGAACGGCGAACATTTCGGCCCGGTCGGCGAACGCGGCCAGGTATCCAAGAATATCGACCTGTCGATGGATGCGATCACCAACCGGTTTGCACTGGCTGATCTGGCCGATGGCAGCAATGAAGCACTGGCAACATTGGTAGCCGAGCTGCAGGCGGACCAGTCGGCCGAGTAGCTGTTGCCGCAAATGTGCCCGGCGAATCCCGCCGCAAGAGGCGGGCTGCCATTGCAGCGCCGCCTCTCAGCACGTATCTAGCTGCTAACAGGATCCAGCCGGGACGCATTCCTCATGTCGATCAACCACATCCGCCCCTGGCGCCATATCGAGCGCCGCAAAAGCCGCCAGATCCATGTCGGCAATGTGCCCGTCGGCGGCGACGCCCCGATTGCGGTGCAGACGATGACCAACACGCTGACCACCGATGTGGCGGGAACCGTTGCCCAGATCCAGGCCGCGGCTGAGGCAGGCGCTGACCTGGTCCGGGTCTCGGTCCCGGATGAGGCGTCCTCAAAAGCGCTGAAGGAGATTGTGCGCGAAAGCCCGGTTCCGATCGTGGCCGATATCCATTTCCACTACAAACGCGGGATTGAGGCTGCCGAGGCGGGAGCCGCCTGTCTGCGCATCAACCCGGGCAACATCGGCGACGAAAAACGCGTGGCCGAGGTGATCAAAGCCGCAAAAGACCACAATTGCTCAATCCGCATCGGGGTGAATGCCGGGTCGCTGGAAAAACACCTGCTGGATAAATACGGCGAGCCCTGCCCGGAAGCGATGGTAGTGTCCGGCCTCGACCATATCCGCATCCTGCAAGACCATGATTTTCACGAATTCAAAATCTCGGTGAAAGCATCGGATGTCTTCATGTCAGCCGCCGCATACCAGCAGTTGGCCGAGGCGACCGACGCGCCGATCCATCTTGGCATCACCGAGGCGGGCGGCTTTGTCTCCGGCACCATCAAATCGGCGATCGGCCTGGGCCAGCTCCTGTGGATGGGCATCGGCGACACTTTGCGCGTGAGCCTTTCTGCCGATCCGGTGGAGGAAGTGAAAGTCGGCTTTGAGATCCTCAAATCCCTCGGCCTGCGCCACCGCGGCGTCAATATCATCTCCTGTCCCAGTTGCGCGCGCCAAGGGTTCAACGTGATCAAGACGGTGGAGGCGCTGGAAGAACGGCTTGCCCATATCCACACCCCGATGAGCCTTTCGATCATCGGCTGCGTGGTGAACGGCCCGGGTGAGGCGCTGATGACCGATGTCGGCTTCACCGGCGGCGGCGCGGGTGCGGGCATGGTCTATCTGGCGGGCAAGGCCAGCCACAAGATGTCCAACGAACAGATGGTCGACCACATCGTTGAAGAGGTCGAGAAAAAGGCCTCGGAAATTGAAACGGAAATGGCCGCCCAAGCTGCGGAATAACCCCGCAGGCCTGCTTCAGGCTGCCCGCTTTTTCATCTTTGCAAAAAAACTCCGGGGCTGCCATTGGTGCGCCATTGGTTCAAGCCCAATGGCGGCGGGCAGAGCCCCGGTTCCGCCGGTTCGGCGTCAGGCGTCAGCTCTGCTGGTCGCGGATTTCAGCCACTATGATCTCCATCTGGTCGGCGGGCAGGTAGCCGCGCAGCAGCTCATTGCCCAGCACAAAGGTCGGGGTGCCGGAGATTGCCATCTTCTGTGCCAGCGCGCGGGTCTGGCGCAGCTCGGCCGTCACCTCTTCGCTGTCCATCTTGGCAAAGATCGCATCGCCATCCAATGACAGCCCGTCCGCGATCCGGCGCAAAGCCACCTCGTTCGGCTCGCTGCCGAATTCAATCAGCGCATCATGCACTTGCTTATAGGCGTCATTCCCCGCCACCAGTTTGGATGCCACGGCAAAGCGCGACGACAGCACCGAGGCTTCGCCCAGGATCGGGAATTCCTTGATCACCAGGCGGATATTGCCGTCGCCTTTCACCAGCTTTTCCACCTCGGGGGCTGCCCGGCGGCAGTAGCCGCAGCGGTAGTCCATGAATTCAACCAGGGTGATGTCGCCGTCCGGATTGCCGCCGACCCAGGAATAGCCATCGTTCTGCAGCTCTGCCAGATTGTCTGTGACCAGCGTGTCATCGCGGACAGCCTCGGCCTGCTGCTGGCGCTGTTCCAGCAGATCAACCGCTTCCAGGATCAGCTCGGGGTTCTCCAGCAGATAGGCACGGATCTGTTCGCCAAAAGCCTCACGTTCGGCGTCAGACATATTGCTGAGGTCCAGCGCCTGCGCCGGGGTGCTCAGCAGCGCGAGGGCGGTGGCTGCCGCCGTGGCGGCGCGGGTAAAAGGTTTCATTTTCGTCTTTTCCTTTTCTGAGCTTGTTCATAGGCCGTCAGCACATCCTGTGCCCGCCGCGCGGCGGCGGATCCTGCAGGCAGCTGGGCGACGGCCCGTTTGGCATGAATTCCGGCGTCATCCAGACGCCCTTGCAAGGCATAGCGTTCGGCGGTGACCAGCGCGGCCAGGCCGCGCTGTCCGGTCTTGGCATAGGCCAGCGACATGTCACGCAGCAGCACCTGGTTGCGGAAATCGATGGCGCGGGCGCGTTCCATGGATTGCAGCGCCGCTTTCGGCTGGCCCGCGGCCAGCTGCGCACGCCCGTAACCGGAAAGGATCAGCGGGTCCTTGGGGGCCAGTTTCACCGCCTGGCCATAGGCCGCCAATGCGGCGCCCCATTGCCGGTTCTCTATCAGGATCTGTCCCTTCAATTCATGATAGAAAGGGTCGGAGGGACGGATCGCCAGCGCGCCATTTACCGCCTTCAGGGCCTTCTTCAGATTTCGCTGCCGGTGATAGGCGGCGGCTTCGCGCATCAGGCGCACGTCTTTGTACTGTTCCTCGCGCACCCGGCGCAGGGTCCATTTCGGGGCGCGGGTAAACCCCGACAGCTTGCCGCGCACCCGGGCGAACCAGTATTGCGCCTCGGCACTGGCCCGGCCCTTGTCGCCATGCGCCGCGAGATAGGCCTGCGCGGCGCGGATACGGTCGCGGCTAAGCGGGTGCGAGCGGGTGTAGGGGTCCTGACTGCCGGCACTCAACACTTCCTGACCGGCAAAGGCGCGGTGCAGATCGACCAGCCCCTGCGGGCTGATGCCGGCACGGTTGAGGTAATCCGCAGCAGAACGGTCGGCCGAGCTTTCTTCGGCGCGGGTATGGGATAGAAACCCGCGCAGCGCGGAATTCTGCGTGCCGATGGCAATGCCGCCCGCGGCGTCGCCCGCACCCGCCGCCGCAGCCAGAACCGCAAGCGCCACGCCTAGACCTGCAGCGCTGCTGGCTGAGCGCAGGTTCTGCATCCGCCGCGCCAGATGGCCATTGGTGATATGGGCGGCTTCATGGGCGATCACTGCCTGCAGCATCTCGGGGGAGGTCACCTTGAGGATCAGCCCGTAATTCACGAATATCGTTCGCGAATCCAAGACAAAGGCATTGAAGGCGGAATCGTTGACCAGCAGGATCCGGACCCGGTTTGCGTTCAGCCCCGCGGCCCGCAGCACCGGTGCTGCCAGTCGGTTCAGCCCGTGCTCGATATCCGGATCGCGCAGCAGCGAGATCGACGCCGCCTGCGCTGCCGCTGCAAATTGTAACAGCGCGCAAAGCACAAGAGCCGGGATTGACGCCAGCCGGAAGAAACGGTCAAAACTCATGCGCGCACCATGGGAGATCAGAATGCGAAACTCAAGCCGATCCAGCGTTGATCCGTTTATTGTGATGGACGTGATGGAGGCCGCCCGCAAGGCCGAGGAAGCAGGCCGCCATATCATCCATATGGAGGTGGGCCAGCCATCGACGGGGGCACCCTCCGGTGCCTTGAAAGCGCTGGGGAATGCGCTGGAAAACAATGCTTTGGGTTATACTGTTGCTTTGGGTCTGCCGGAATTGCGCCAGCGCATCGCGCGGCTGTACGGCGACTGGTATAACGTCGATCTGAATCCGGATCGGGTGATCGTGACGCCGGGCTCCTCCGGCGCCTTTCTGCTGAGCTTCACGGCTCTGTTTGACAGCGGCGACAGGGTCGGGATCGGCGCGCCGGGGTATCCGTCCTACAGGCAGATCCTCAAGGCGCTGGGGCTGACGCCGGTGGACATCCAGACAGCCCCGGAAAACCGGCTGCAACCCGTGGCCGCGGATTTGAAGGGGCAGGATCTGGCGGGCCTCATGGTGGCCTCGCCCGCCAACCCATCGGGCACCATGCTGGACCATTCCGCGATGGGCGCCCTGATCGATGCGGCGCGGGGTGAGGGGGCCAGTTTTATCTCCGACGAGATCTATCACGGGCTGGAGTATGAGGCGAAGGCGGTCACCGCGCTGGAGCTGACGGATGAGGCTTACGTCATCAATTCTTTCTCCAAGTTCTTCTCGATGACCGGCTGGCGGGTTGGCTGGATGGTGGTGCCCGAAGACCATGTGCGGGTGGTCGAACGCATTGCCCAGAACATGTTCATCTGCGCGCCGCACGCCAGTCAGGTGGCGGCACTTGCTGCGATGGATTGCGAAGATGAATTGCGCGAAAATCTGGCCGTCTACGCCAAGAACCGCCAGCTGATGCTGGACGGGCTGCCCAAGGCCGGTTTCACCAAAATCGCGCCGCCGGACGGGGCGTTTTATGTCTATGCCGATGTGTCGGATCTGACCGCGGACAGCCGCAGCTTTGCCGCGGAAATCCTTGATAAGGCAGGCGTTGCGGTGACGCCGGGGCTGGATTTTGACCCTGTTCGTGGCGCCACGACGCTGCGGTTCTCCTATGCACGCTCCACTGCGGATATCGAAGAAGGACTGGCGCGGCTGGAGAAATTCATGGCCGCGCGCGGCTGACCACAGAAGGCGGATTTTCAATTCCGGTGGAATTGCCTAGTCTGCGCCGAAAACCAAGAACCGGGGTTCAGGCATGGGCAGACTGCTTTCCTTCATCACGCTGATCTGGCTGCTGGCAGGCGGCGCCTGGGCGCAAGGCTTCAGCGGGCTGGCGCGCATTGATGCTGACGCCAGCCGGGTCCGCGATGCCGGGCGGGGCACCGAGGTGGTTCTGGGCCTCAGCCAAGGGGTGCCGTACCGGCTGTTCACCCTGGCGGAGCCGCCAAGGCTGGTGCTGGACTTCCAGGAAGTCGACTGGACCGGGCTGACGGCGGAGACCTTGCTGCAGAGCGAGCAGATCACCGGGGCGCAATTCGGTACCTATGTGCCGGGCTGGTCGCGTTTGGTTCTGCAGCTGGCAGAGCCGATGAAGGTTTCCACGGCAGCTATGACCTTGGACCAGGTGACCGCCGCCGCCCGGCTGGCAGTATCGCTTGCGCCTGCCACGGCGGAAGAATTTGCCGCCGGTGCCGGCGCTCCGCAGGATCCGCGCTGGGATCTGCCTGCGCCGCAAACCATGCCGGGCAAGGGCGCGCGCGATGAAAATGCACCGCTCCTGGTGATGCTGGACCCGGGCCACGGCGGCATCGACCCAGGGGCGGAGACCGAAGTGGTCATTGAAAAACACCTGATGCTGCAGTTCGCGCGGGAGCTGGGCGAGGCGCTGCTGCGGTCCGGCCAGTTCACCGTGCAGATGACCCGCGACGACGACTATTTCGTTTCGCTGGAACGCCGCATCGCCATGGCGCATCAGGCCGGGGCGGATGTGTTTATCTCGCTGCATGCCGACACGATTTCCGAGGGCCGGGCGCATGGATCCACCGTGTATACTCTGTCCAAAGAAGCCTCCGATGTGGCCTCGGCTAAGCTGGCAGAGCGGCACCTGCGCGGTGATCTGCTTTCGGGCACCGACCTGAGTGAAGCAGACGACAAGGTGACGGCTGTGATGCTGGATCTGGCCCGGCAGGAAACCCAGCCGCGCAGCGATGCCTTGGCGGCGGCGCTGATTGATGGGCTGCGGGGGCAGGGGCGGCCGATCAACAACCGGCCGCTGCGCTCGGCCGGGTTTTCGGTGCTGAAATCGGCTGATATTCCTTCGGTTCTGGTGGAGATCGGATTTTTGTCCAGCAAGCGGGACTTGCAAAACCTGGTGGATCCGGATTGGCGGGCCAAGGCTGCGCGCGGTATTCTGAACGGGCTGATCACCTGGCGCGCCCAGGACGACGCCCGCCGCACGCTGGTGCGGCAATAGGGGGCTGCGATGAAGCTGATCTGGATGTCGGATCCGCATTTCGAGGCTGAAGGGCTGGTGCTGGGGCATGACCCGCGTTTGCGGCTGCAGGCTGCCGTCGATTTTATTGCCAAGCACCATTCAGATGCCGCCGCCTGTCTGATCACCGGTGACCTGGTGGAAACCGGAACGATGCAGAATTACAAGGCGTTGAAGGGGGTTCTTGACGGCTTGCCGATGCGGGTTCTGCCAATGACCGGCAATCATGATGACCGCGCTGCGTTGCGTGCGGTGCTGCCGTTGCCGGAAACCGCAATGCCTGGTTTTGTCCAATACCGGTGCGATTTCGGGGATCTTTCTGTGCTGTGCCTGGATACGCTGATTCCGGGCGCCGCGGCGGGCGTTCTTTGCGCAGAGGGGATGGGTTGGCTAAAGGCAGAGCTGGACGCGCTGAACGGTCGGCCCGCCATCGTGGCCATGCATCACCCGCCGATGATGCTGGGGCTGCCGATGCTGGATCCGGACAATCTGCGAAACGGGGACGCGCTGCTGGCGTTGCTTGCCGGTCACCCCAACGTGCTGCATCTGATGGCGGGGCATGTGCACCGGCCCTGTTCAGGCACCGCAGGCGGTATTCCCTTTACCACCGCAAAATCAGTGCTTTACCAAGCGCCGCCACCGTGCCCCGATTGGGATTGGAGCAGCTTCAGACCCGCCGCCGAGGCCCCGGCGCTAACGGTGCTGGAGGACAGCCCAGGCGGGCTGACCCTGCAGCAATGCCAGTTCTGTGACTACGGCTTGGGTGCTCCCGCTGCGTAAGACACCGCACAGCGCGGGGAATTGTGCTAGAATTCTCCCATCTCTCTGGCATATATCCGCTGTTTCCTGTTTTGACCCGGGGGACTGCCGCACCTATATAGGCGGCACCTCGCGAGAAAGGCCAAACCCGTGCTTAGGTTCATACTCTCCTTCTTTGGTTCCATCTTCAGCACCCTCACCCTTGGGGTGGCGATGGTGGCGCTGACCATTGGCGCGGTGTTCTGGATCTACGGTCGCGATCTGCCAAGCCACGATTCGCTGGCGCAGTATCAGCCGCCGACCATCAGCCGGATTTATTCCGGCGAAGGCCATATGATCGACGAATTCGCCAAAGAGCGGCGCCTGTTCACGCCGTCGGCGGACATTCCGGATCTGGTGAAACAGGCCTTTATCTCGGCGGAGGATAAGAATTTTTACAGTCACGGCGGTTATGATGCCCGCGGTATTGCTGCGGCAGCAATTGAGGCAGTGCGCTCGCGCGGGGCGAATGTGCGCGGCGCTTCAACCATCACCCAGCAGGTGATGAAGAACTTCCTGCTGTCCGGCGACCGCCGCGCCGAGCGCAAGATCAAGGAGATCATCCTCGCCACCCGGCTGGAGGAGACGCTTAACAAAGAACGGATCCTGGAGCTGTATCTGAACGAGATCTTCCTGGGCCAGAACTCTTATGGTGTGACGGCGGCGGCGCAGACCTATTTCAACAAAACGCTGGGGGAACTCGCCCCGCATGAGGCGGCAACGCTGGCTGCAATGCCCAAGGCGCCGTCGGATTACCACCCGGTACGGCAAAAGGAACGGCTGCTGGCGCGCCGCAACTACGTGCTGCGGGAGATGCGCGAGAACGGTTATATCTCGCGGGATGTCTATGGCGTCGAGGTGGCGCAGCCGCTGCGTTCGGTGCAGAATGGCGATTTCGAGGGCTTCCGCACCGCGCTGCCGCCGCGCGACTACTTTACCGATGAAATCCGCCGCCAGCTGACCCAGGACTTTGGCGAGGGTGAGTTTTTCACCGGCGGCTTTACCGTGCGTGCCACCATCGACCACGAAATGCAGGCCGAGGCGGCGCTGGCGATGCGCGGCGGTTTGCAAAAGTACGACCGTTCGCGCGGGAAATGGCGTGGCACCGGCGTGACACTGGAAGAGGTGCAGCTTGCGGATGAGGCCGGCTGGCGTGCCGCGCTGGCCAGTGCCGACGTGTCCCGGGACATTGAATTGGGCGGCAAATGGTATCCGGCCGTGGTGCTGGAGGTTGGTGATAAATCGCTGACCGTCGGTGTCGAAGACAATGAGGGCACGGGCACGGTGCCACGCTCTGACATCAAATGGATGCAAGGCAGCTTTGCCGCCAATTTCACCCGCGGCGATGTGGTGCTGGTCCGGGCCGAGGAAAAAGACGGCACGTTCAGCCACTGGTCGCTGCGCCAGGTGCCGGAAGTGCAGGGCGGCTTTGTCGCTATGGACGTGAACACCGGCCGGGTTCTGGCAATGCAGGGCGGTTTCTCCTACCAGCATTCTGTGTTCAACCGCGCGACCCAGGCGCTGCGCCAGCCCGGCTCCAGCTTCAAGCCGTTTGTTTATGCGGCAGCACTCGACAGCGGCTACAGCCCGGCAACCATCGTTGTGGACGCCCCGATCGAGATCAACACGCCGCAGGGTCTGTGGCGGCCCAAGAACTCGTCGAACAAATTCTATGGCCCGACGCCTCTGCGGACGGGAATTGAGATGAGCCGGAACCTGATGACAATCCGCCTGGCGCAGGAGGTTGGGATGCCCGTTGTCGCGGGCTATGCGGAACGTTTTGGCGTTTATGACAATATGGGCGCCTTCCTGGCCAATTCGCTCGGGTCCGAGGAAACCACGCTGTACAAGATGGTCGCGGCCTATGCGATGTTTGCCAACGGCGGCGAGCGGGTGCAGCCGACATTGGTGGACCGGGTGCAGGACCGATTCGGGCGCACCATATACCGGCATGACGACCGCGACTGTGTCGAATGCGCAGACCCCGATCTGGCCCCCGGCCAGGCGCCGCGGATTGTCACCGACCGGGAACAGGTGATGGACCCGATCACCGCCTATCAGCTGACCTCGATGATGCGGGGCGTGGTGGACCGGGGCACCGCGTCGAGCGTGATCAACCTGCCGGTGCCCACTGCGGGCAAGACCGGCACCACCAATGATTCCCGCGATGTCTGGTTTGTCGGCTTCACCTCCAACATCGTGGCCGGCTGCTACATGGGCTTTGATCAGCCCCGCCCGATGGGCCGCGGCGCCTATGGCGGCACCATGTGCGGCCCGGTGTTCCAGCAGTTCATGAAAAAGGCCACCGAGAAGTTCGGCGGCGGCCCGTTCGACGTGCCGGAAGGCGGCCATTTCATCAAGATTGACCGCTATACCGGCGCACGGCTGCCCGATAATGCGTCAGGCGCCTATGTGGTGGCCGAATATTTCCGCGACGGCGCCGAGCCGATCTTTGGCCTGACCTATGATGGCGGCTTTGCGATGGGATCGAACCTGCCGTTGATCGAAGAGGTGCAGGAATCGGGACGCAAAGTGACCACCTCCAGCGGCGGCACTGCGGTGCTGGGCCCCAAGGCGACTTTTGGCACCATCAGTTCCGGCGGGCTTTATTGAAACAGAAGTGCTGCCTCGTGACGTGCTGCAACCTGGCGCGCGGTGGCGCCATAGGTTCCTGTGCTCCAGCGCAGATCGGGCATGATCCGGAACAGCTCCTCGCGCACCGGATCGTCCAGGGCTGAGACCGCTTGGGCGCCGGGATGAAAGCTTTCCGAGGGCGCGCCTTCGGCATAGATGATTTCATGCTGGTCGAACAGGAGATGCACATAGGTGACAGTGCCGCCGGTTTCCTGGCGGACAGTGCTGCCGTTGACCAGATGCAGCGCCGGGACCAGAACCTCGTTTTCGTCAAACAGCAAAGTTGAAGCAGCGCCGCAAAATAGCATCCGGTGCTGTGGTGACACCAGCAGGTCGCGTTCAGCGCCGAAACACCCGGCCGGAATCCGCACCGGGGCCAGGTTGCCCGTTGCAGGCACCGTCGACTGACTGATCCAGCGCACCGGTTGCAAACCATTGTCGCGGGTGATCACCTGATCGCACGGATGCAGCGTTTCGATGGCGCGCAGGCCTGCGGTGGTGGCAATTCTGGTTCCGGCTGCGAAGCAGATTATGTTCTCGATACCCGAGAAGCTGACCACACTGCCATCCAGCAGTGTAGCCGTGCCGGTCAGGCTGCCGCCGGTATTGTCGGTTATGTTCAGCGTGCCCTTGTCAAGCTGGCCGTTGAAATCCAGCGTGTCGCCGGTGGTTTGCCCGGTGTTGCCACCGGTGACGGTCATATTGTTGCTGCCGCTGTCGCCGGTGTCGACTATGGTGAAATAATCGTCGCCGTCACCGCCCGAGGCTGTGTCGCCCTCACCGATGATCAGGCTGTCATCACCGGAACCACCGTCGATGGAGTCGGCTCCGGCGTTGCCTTCCAGTGTATCACTGCCGCCTTCACCCAGAAGGGTGTCGCTGCCGCTGCCGCCGGTCAGGCTGTTGTCGCCTGCGGCCCCTTTGACCCAGATATCCGAGGTTCCGATGGACGCATTGAGCGTATCGTCACCGGAATGCAGGTAGTAGCGTTCGAACTCCGAGAAAGTGACGCTATCCCCGCCGACGGAGAAAGAGCCTGCTTCATCACCCGTGAAGGTGATGTTTATACCGGTGCCGTCGCCATAGAGCTCCAGCATGTCGCCGGAGGTTTCATCGGTTTCGCCGCCCACCAGGGTTTCGCCATCAGGATTTGCCCAAACTGCAACCCAGTCGTCCCCGCCTTCGCCATAGAAGGTATCGTTACCCTCGTCCGTGTCATAGAGGTCGTTGCCATCCCCGCCATAGACAAGGTCATCTCCGGTTCCCGCCCAAAGCGTGTCGTTGCCGCTGCCGCCGTAAAGCGTATCATTTCCCGCGCCGCCGGAGATTGTGTCGCTTCCCCCCTGGCCATAGATCAGATCATCGCCGCCGCCGCCGGAAATACTGTCATCACCATCAGCGGGGTCCTCCGGCGGCACCGTGAATGTGATGTTCGAGATCGTGTAGTCGGACCCGTCGGTGCCATCGGTTTGCAGGTTGGCCGACAAGACCAGTTGGTCAAAGGCGCCATAACCGTTGATGTCGACGGTCCCTGTACCGGTCCCGGCCACATCTTCGGTAAAATCCCCCTGGGCGACCAGGACGCCGTCCTTATAGATCGCCCAATGGCCTTCTTCGCCGTTGCCATCAGTAAACAAGTGCTTGAAGGTGAAGCTGGCGTCGGTTGTATCCTGATCGAAGTCGACGATCAGCTCTTCGGAAATGCCTGATGCTTTGTCATATCCAATCTGCGCGTCAACGCCGCTGTCGGAGTCAGAGATGGCCCCGGCAACACCAAATGCACCATCGTAATAGTCGATATTGGCCGCATTGGCAGTGCCCGACAGGTCCTTGGCCGTGACCGTGAAGCCGCTGCTGGTGTCGGTGACGTTGGAGTCATCGATGCTTTCCTGGGAATCTGCCAGCCCGGCCTCAGAACTGCTGTCGCCATAGATCGTGTCATCGCCTGCGCCGCCTTCCAGGCTGTCATCGCCGTCACCGCCGAACACCATGTCGTTGTCTGCACCGGCGTTGACGGTATCATTGCCTGCGCCGGCCTCAACCGTGTCCTGATTGCCCGAGGCGCCGCCGCCGCTGCCATTATCGACCTGATCGCCATCGCCGTCGGTGTAGCTGCTGTCGATGTTATCCGCGCCGCTGGTGCCCTCGACCGGGCCGTCGGTGTCTGTATAGGCGGGCGGACTGTCAGCGCTGGCCGAGCTGAAGGTGTCAGGCGGGCCCAGATCCGGCACAAAATAAACGTTGCCGTCAGCGCCGAGATAATAAACGCCGCTTTCGACTTCATTGGTGTAAGGCGTGCCGCCGTGCGAGCCGGTCCAGCTCCAATTGCCGGCGCCCAGGTTCTGGTCCGTGGTAAAGGAGGAATAGGTGGACGTGATCGTATCGCCGTGATCAAGCGATCCGTCTCCAAGCTGGACAAGATACCCGCTGGGCATGGTCCCAATTCCTCAAATTCGCAGCGGGCAGGCTGCTCGCGCGTTCCAGATCCCAAAGTCAAGCAGGCCGCGTTAATTCCGCGTATTTCCGGCTTTGGAAAACGCGCGGCATTTTAGTTGGTTTTTCCGCAGCGGCTGGCGGTCCGGGGCAGGGCCTGGCCGCTTGCCCGCGGCGCAAGTGTGGTTTATCACACAAGCCTGATCTTAGATTGCAAGGACCTCCCATGCGCGCGGAAACCCAGAACATCGTGGCGGATATCGAGAAATCGCTGGAGCTGCTGGCCCAGCGGTTGAATTGGGAAACCGCTGAATTCCGCCTGGAGGAATTCAACGCGCGGGTTGAGGATCCGAACCTGTGGGACGATCCCGACGCGGCCCAGAAGCTGATGCGCGAACGCCAGGCGCTGGTGGATGCGATCAATACTTACAAGGGCATCAAACAGGATCTCTCTGACAATATCGAGCTGATCGAGCTGGGCGAGATGGAAGAGGATGAGGAAGTCATCAAGGATGCCGAAGCCGCGCTGAGCGCGCTGAAGGACAAGGCTGCCGAGAAGGAACTGGAAGCGCTGCTGGACGGCGAGGCCGATGCCAATGACACCTTCCTGGAAATCAATGCAGGCGCGGGCGGCACCGAAAGCTGCGACTGGGCCTCGATGCTGGCGCGGATGTATGTCCGCTGGGCCGAGAAAAAGGGTTACAAGGTCGAGCTGCAATCCGAAAGCGCAGGCGACGAGGCGGGCATCAAATCCGCCGCCTACAAGATTTCCGGCCACAACGCCTATGGCTGGCTGAAATCCGAGAGCGGCGTGCACCGGCTGGTGCGGATCTCGCCTTATGACTCGGCGGCCAAGCGGCACACGTCGTTCAGCTCGGTCTGGGTTTATCCGGTGGTGGACGACAATATCGAGATCGACGTGAACCCTTCTGATATCCGGGTCGATACCTACCGGTCCTCAGGCGCAGGCGGCCAGCACGTGAACACCACAGACTCGGCGGTGCGGATCACCCACATCCCAACCGGCATCGTGGTGACCTCTTCGGAAAAATCGCAGCACCAGAACCGCGACATCGCCATGAAGGCGCTGAAATCGCGCCTGTATCAGCAGGAGCTGGACCGCCGCAACGAGGCGATCAACGCCGCCCACGAGGCCAAAGGCGATGCGGGCTGGGGCAACCAGATCCGGTCCTATGTGCTGCAGCCCTATCAGATGGTGAAGGACCTGCGCACCAGCCACGAGACCTCGGATACCAAGGGTGTTCTGGATGGCGATCTGGACGGGTTTATGGGCGCAACGCTGGCGATGAATGTCGCCGGCAAAAGCCGCTCGGAGGCGCAGGGCGAGGACTAACCAAGCGTCGCGCTGCAAACGGCGCGCCGGTCGCAGAATGACAGAGCCTCAGGGTGCCTGCCCCGAGGCTCTTTTTCCGTGCGCGTTCATTTTATTGTCAACTTATGATACACTAAACCTTGGGGGTTCCGGGCATTGTTTCCGGTAGTGAAACCCCGTTTTAACAATTTCAGCTATTTAACGAGGAGGACTTTGCCATGGCCACGGTAGAGTTGAATCTGACCTTTGACGGTGAAACCTTGATCCCCCGGCGCGAAGGCCAAACTGACGTCCCTTGGGACAATCGGTTTCTGAACACCTACAATGTCTTTGAGAGCGACCCTGATAACCGCCTTGTGTCGAACCTTGATCTTACCGGCGAGGACTGGACGGCCAAGATCGTCCGGTTTGGAAATGCCGCCGAGGACAACCTGACGACGATCACTGATATGGACAGCGGCGCAGGCCGCCGGATTGATTATCTGGAAGTCGGGTACAATTCCGTGGTGGAACTGGACTCGACCCGCATACGCCAGATCAATGGCTGGGATGGGGAGAAGCACGAGGTCAAACTGGGCAACAATCAGGATGGCAGCACGTTCTCCATCTTTCTGTTTGCCGAGGAAAACATCGTCACCACTGGCAATGCCTTTGTGTTCAACATCCAAACCGGGCTGGACAGCAGCGATGCGGATCGGGCTAAGGGAGATGTGATCACCATCGGGACCGGCTGGGCCGGCACAGTTCGAACCGGCATAGGTGACGACAAGGTCGTGGTCCGCAAGGGGGGCGTTGAATATGTCAGCACATCGGGCGGCGACGACACCGTGGTGATTGGCAAACATGGCGCTGGCATCGTCCGTACCGGGGATGGCAAGGACAGTGTCCGCACCGGCAAGGAGTGGGTTGAGCTGATCTCAACCGGCGACGGCAAGGATATGGTCGAAATCGGCTCGGGCGGCGCTGGCATGGTTCGGCTGGGAGGAGGAAGGGACGTCGTGAAAGTCTCGGAGACGGATCCCGGTTTCGGACTGAACATCAAAGGCGGCGGCGGCAGAGACACTGTTGATTTCTCGAATTTCGCAACCGGTGTGCGGTTCTCGCTCGACTCGGGTGGCGCCTGGCAGAACCCGGGAGCGCCGGGCGGCGATTTGAATGCGGAGGGCGCCGGGTTCTTTCAGGAAACCAGCATCGAAAACCTGACCGGCACCTCGAAGGGCGACAGGCTGACGGGGGATGGCGGGGCCAATCTGCTTGCCGGCAAGGGCGGCAATGACCGGCTGTTTGGTCTGGCTGGCGGTGACACGCTGACCGGCGGCGGCGGTGCGGACAGGCTGAACGGCGGCGGCGGCGCGGACACGTTGAACGGCGGCGGCGGCAATGACACGCTGAAGGGCGGCGGCGGCGCCGACACATTTGTATTTGCACCAGGCAGCGGCGATGATCTGGTCAGGGACTTCATGGATGGCACCGATATCCTGCAAATCAGGGGGCACAGCGGCGGCCTTGGCAGCCTCGTTATCGAGGATGACGGCGGCGACCGTCTGATCACCCATGATGGCGGAACCATCCGGCTGGACGGCGAGGCCGGGCTTGTCCTGACCGCTGATGATTTCATGTTTGTCTGACTGCAAACTGAATTTTCCGGGACAGAAGGCGGACCGTAAGGCCCGTCTTTCCTTTGCACGGGATCCGGGTGGGGCCTGACAGGCCAGGCCGGAGCGCTGATCCCGCAGGGTAATTGATAATATGTATCCGGAAGGCATTTTTTAACACCGGGATCGCGGCTAGGCTGGCAAAAACACCAAATGGGAGGACAGACCGCGATGACCACCGAAAAGCCCTTTGGGGTGCCGCCGCTGCGGCCGATTTCGACGCAGATGCTGTTTGAGGCACTGCGCCGGGGCTGGGCGGACTTCCGGGCGAAACCTGTTTACGGGCTGTTTTTTGCGGGCTTTTATGTGCTGGCAGGCTGGGCCATGGCCTGGACCACGGTTCAGACCGGCACCACTTTTTGGCTGGTTCTTGCAGCGATCGGCTTTCCGCTGATCGGTCCGTTTGCAGCGGTGGGCCTGTATGAGGTCTCGCACCGCCTGGAGCAGGGCAGAGGGATAGCGGTTGGCAGGATCCTGGGTGTGGTTTTGCAGCAAAGCCGCCGTCAGCTGCCGTCTATCTGCGCCATCATCATTGTGGTGTTCCTGTTCTGGTTTTTCCTTGGCCATATGATTTTCGCCCTGTTCATGGGCCATGCAACAATGACCAATATCTCCAGTTCAGCCGAGGTTTTTCTGACCGTTAACGGGCTTACCATGCTGGCCGTCGGCACCGCCGTCGGCGCGCTGTTTGCGTTGCTGCTTTACATGATCACGGTGATTTCACTGCCGCTGCTGTTGGACCGCGAGGTGGATTTTGTCACCGCGATGATCACGAGTTTCCAATATGTGCAGCAGAATTTTCTGGTGATGATGATCTGGGCCGGTCTGATTGCGGCCGTAACCTTTGCCGCGCTGCTGCCGTGGTTCCTGGGGCTGTTTCTGGTGCTGCCGCTGCTCGGTCACGCCACCTGGCACATCTACCGCCAGGCTGCTGCTGAATAGGGTCAGCAGAAAGGCTGGCCGGTGTGCAGCAGCCGCTGGTGAAAGGGCAGCAGCTCTGCTTCATTGGCGAACCCTGCGCTGCGGGCAGCGGCCAGCACCTGTTTGGCGTCCCGGCCAAGATGTTCATAGACCATCCGCGTCACCCGTTCGCCGGTTTCGTTTTCCCGGACGGTGCGGGCGACGTAACCGGACCAGAAGTTGTTCTCGAGCGAGGCCACCCGGGCCAGGTAGTTGAAGGAATAGGTCATTGCATTGCGGCGGGCGATGACAAAGGCGACACCGTCCTCGTGGCCGCTGATGTAGCCGCGGAATTCGCGGACGCCGGGACTGTCGGGCAGGCCCTGGCTGCGCATCGCCTCCTTGGCTTCAAAGCCCTTTATGTATGTCACGCCTGCATCGCGGAAGACATAGACCAGGCCAATGACGAATTTGTCGTCACTGATGAAACTGCGGCGGGTGAAGCGGTAGAATCCGGACGGGAAGAATTCTTCCCTCAGCTGCAGCACGCCGCGGCCCAGGAAATCGGTGAGAAAGGCGCCGTTGATGACCTGGCCGGTTTTTGACAGTTTTTCCACCGGGTCGAGCAGAATGCGGGCATCCACTTCGAAAAACTGGCAGATGCGGTCCAGCACATCCGGGCGCGGAAAGCTTTCGCCGGACAGGTACCGGTTGAATTGGGTCCGGTTGATCCCCAGCTGCCGCGACAGTTCCGAAATCGACGGATATTGCCGCGACAATTGACGCAAATTGGCGCCAAACATGTTCCTCAGGTCGGCAGGGGATCGGGTATGGCTGGTCATCATTGCCTCTGATGGCGTAGTTGGTTGCGGTATTTTAGCACTATCTGACAACGCCTTATGCGGGAAATTGGCTGAGGGCTGCGCAGCGTTGATCCTGTTTGACGTCATTGCTGTTGCTAGTTCACGTCACAAGGCTAGTCAAGCCGACACAAAATGCAATAGTCCAGCGCGTATTTTACCATGTTGGCGTCACCTCAATTGTTCCAGAATTGGAATGCGGCAATGCGAGGACTGGTATGATTGGAGTTATTTTATGGAGTGATGAATCCCTGAACAAAGCCGTTATTTGGTGCGATGATCAGGGTGACCTTGCTTTCTACACAAAAAAGGCAAGTGAAGACTTCCATGAACTGAATCCAGGCGATTGGGTTGAGTTTGAATTAACTTTGAGCGGCAATTGCAGGATTGCGGAAAATCTTGCGGTATTGCTTGAACAGGGTAGCCCGGGCCTGGCGGACCGGCTGTGTGCGGCAGCGGGCCGCGGCGCCGAAGCGGCGGGTGCCGGGCCGGAAAACGGAACTGTTGTTCCCTTTCCGCAGCAATCTGTGAAAAAGCGGCGCGTTGCGGCGCCGCTTCATGTAAGCCGGGGCTGATACTGCCGGCCCGTCCGCGGGCCGGCTGCAGGGTCAATTTCCACGCAGCAGCGCAGCGACCCCGGTACGGGCAATCTCGGACAGGCCAAGCGGGCGCATCAGATCGGCAAAGGCGTCGATTTTTTCCGGCGCGCCGGTGATCTCGAAAACAAAACTGTTCAGCGTGCTGTCAACCACATTGGCGCGGAAGATATCCGCCAGCCGCAGCGCCTCGACGCGTTTTTCGCCTTCACCGGCGACCTTGAGGATCGCCAGCTCGCGCTCAACGGCCACGCCTTCGACGGTCAGGTCATGCACGTCGCGCACCGAAACGATCCGTCCCAGCTGGGCCTTGATCTGCTCAATCACCTGCGGGGTGCCGGTGGTGACGATGGTGATGCGCGATAGATGGCCGGTATGATCCACTTCGGCCACGGTCAGGCTTTCAATGTTGTAACCGCGGCCCGAGAACAGCCCGATGACACGGGCGAGAACACCGGGTTCGTTTTCCACTAGAACCGCAATTGTGTGCCGTTCCTGCACATCCGAAAACGTCGGGCGCAGGTTGTAGGCGGAATGGCGGGTGGAGCCTTTTTTAATATGCAGGGCAGACATGTCGTGCCTTTCTCTCGTATGTCGCTGCCAGGAAAATTCGAATTTTCCTGGCAAATTTCTTCGAAGAAATTTGCGGCGCTGCCGCGTTACACCAGCACTGCGCCGCCGGCCTGGATAACGCCTTGCGTATCGGCCTCGCCCAGCAGCATCTCATTATGCGCCTTGCCTGACGGGATCATCGGGAAGCAGTTCTCGTGCTTTTCCACCAGGCAATCAAAGATCACCGGCCCGTCGTATTCAATCATTTCCATGATCGCATCATCCAGGTCCTTGGGATCGCTGACACAGATACCTTTGGCGCCGAAAGCCTCGGCGAGTTTCACAAAATCGGGCAGCGATTCCGACCAGCTGTGCGAGTAGCGCTCGCCGTGCAGCAGTTCCTG
Source organism: Leisingera sp. M658 (assembly GCF_025144145.1). Taxonomy (NCBI): domain Bacteria; kingdom Pseudomonadati; phylum Pseudomonadota; class Alphaproteobacteria; order Rhodobacterales; family Roseobacteraceae; genus Leisingera; species Leisingera sp. M658. The sequence continues at coordinate 2,482,638 of NZ_CP083546.1, read as the reverse complement.
CCACTGGCGCACCATGCCCAGACGTTCATTGTTAAGGATGAACTGTTTCACCGGCAGGCGGAACTGCATCGCGGTGCCCATCTCCTGCATGTTCATCAGCCAGGAGGCTTCGCCCGCGACGTTGATCACCAGCGCGTCCGGATGCGCCATCTGGGCACCGATCGAGGCCGGAAAACCATAACCCATGGTGCCAAGCCCGCCCGAGGTCATCCAGCGGTTCGGATCCTCGAAATTCAGGTATTGCGCCGCCCACATCTGGTGCTGACCGACCTCGGTGGTGATATAGCGGTCATGGCCCTTGGTCAGCTCTTCCAGGCGCTGCAGCGCATATTGCGGCTTGATGGTCTTGTCCGAGTTCTTGAAGTTCAGGCAGTTCACCGCGCGCCATTCGTCGATCTGCTTGTGCCATTTGGCCAGCGCCTCGCGGTTCACCTTGCGGCCGCGCGACTTCCAGACCTTCAGGATGTCTTCCAGAACATGCGCCACATCGCCCACGATCGGGATATCGACCCGGATCACCTTGTTGATCGAGGAGGGATCGATATCGATATGCGCCTTCTTCGATTTCGGGCTGAAGGCGTCGATCTTGCCGGTAATGCGGTCGTCAAAGCGGGCGCCGATGTTGATCATCAGGTCGCAGCCGTGCATCGCCATGTTGGCCTCATACAGCCCGTGCATCCCCAGCATCCCCAGCCAGTTTTTGCCTGAGGCCGGATAGGCGCCCAGCCCCATCAGGGTTGAAGTCACCGGGATGCCGGTGCCGTCAATCAGCTCGCGCAGCAATTGGCTGGCGGCATTGCCGGAGTTGATCACGCCGCCGCCGGTATAGAACACCGGGCGTTTAGCGGTCTCAAGGGCTGCGACCAGTTCGGTGATCTCCTCCATGTCGCCTTTGACTTGCGGCTGGTAATGGGAGGCGGCTGGTTTCGGCCCGTTATAGGTACCGTTTGCAAACTGCACGTCCTTGGGAATGTCGACCAGAACCGGGCCCGGACGGCCCGAGGTAGCGACATGAAAGGCCTCATGCAGGGTGCCGGCCAGCGCATCAGTGTCCTTGACCAGCCAGTTGTGCTTGGTGCAAGGGCGGGTGATGCCGACGGTATCAGCCTCCTGGAAGGCGTCCGAGCCGATCATGAAGGTCGGCACCTGGCCGGTGAGAACCACCAGCGGGATGGAATCAAGCAGGGCGTCCGTCAAGCCGGTCACCGCATTGGTGGCACCGGGACCAGAGGTCACCAGCACAACGCCGGGTTTGCCGGTGGAGCGGGCATAGCCCTCGGCGGCGTGCACCGCGCCCTGTTCGTGGCGCACCAGCACGTGGCGGATGTCATTTTGCAGAAAGATCTCGTCATAGATCGGCAGCACGGCGCCGCCTGGGTATCCGAAGACTACATCCACACCCTGATCCTTCAGGGCTTGGACAACCATCTTTGCGCCGGTCATTTCACGTGTCATCTGCTTTTTGCTCCAATTGGCGGCATCGTCCGTTACGCATAAAAAAAGCCCCCGATTTCAAGTCGGAGGCGCATGGGTTCGATTATGGTTTACCGTTACCGGCCCATGCGCTTGGTTCCTACGATTACGACTAGGGTGGTCACGGCCACAGGCTCCTTTTTGCGTTGCGGGCGACATTATGGGCGCTGGACAGGGGCGTCAACCGCCAAATGTATCAAAAAAGCGCTGCGCGGGGACATTTTCTTGCTTGAACCCCGGGGTGCAGCGACATTTCCGCGAAGGCAGAGGGGTGCGGTGATGCGGAATCGTTCAAAACCGGCACGCCGGTGTCCCGTTTTTGCAAGATCAGCAGATTTTCCACGGGCAAGCTCAACTCAAAAGAGCACACAGGGAAGGATGCAAAAATGGTTCAACTTTCTGATCTGATCGACTTGGGACGGTATCCGATCGACCGGCCCGGCTCCGAAGCTTATGCGCGGCTGATTGCGGATCTGCAGCGCGACCTGGGGGCGGATGGCTGTGCGGTGCTGCCGGGATTTGTGCATCAGGACGGAATTGCCAGACTGGCAGCTGAGGCCGATGCGGTGGCCGGGCACGGCCACAAATCCTTCAGCCGTACCAATGCTTATTTCAGCAAGGACGACACCGCGCTGCCGCAGAGCCACCCGGTGCGCCAATTCTATGACCGCTCCAACGCCTTTATTCCGGCGGATAACTTTGGTGCGGACAGCCCGCTGCGGGCCATTTATGAGTTTTCCGGTTTCATGCCCTTCATCCGCACCGCCCTGGGGGAGCCAGAGGACCGGTTCTTCCGCTATGACGATCCGCTGGCCGATGTGATCATCAATATGGTCGAGGAGGGGCAGGGCTTCCCTTGGCATTTCGACACCAACAATTACACGGTGACACTGGCGATCCAGAACGGCGAGGCGGGCGGCGATTTCGAATATGCCCCGATGCTGCGCACCCCCGCGGATGAGAATTATGACGGCGTGGCGCGGGTGCTGGCGGGCGGCTCGCCGCTGGTGCGCAAACTGGTGCTGCAACCCGGCGACCTGCAGATTTTCCGCGGCCGCTATTCACTGCACCGGGTCGCTCCTGTCGAGGGTCCGCGCAGGCGCTATGTCGGTATCTTCTCCTTTGTCGAAAAAGAAGGCATGTGCGGCGGGGTTGAGCGCACCAAACAGCTGTATGGCCGGGTGCTGCCGCGGCATTACGAACGTGAAGGCCTGCGCGCCGACGCGTTGCGGGATTGATTGCTGCTTGACCCTTTGGCGGCAAGGACACCTTGATCCCAAGGGGATCCGCAGTTTGAGCTTGATTGGCAGCCGCCTGTTCCGCACAGACATGGTGCCGTTCCAATACGCCAAGCGTTTCCAAGGGCAGCTGCAGCAGAATTTCAAGGATTAGCGGCGGTCCCGCCACCGGCAGGAGCGGGAACGGGCAAGCCTTCGAAGGGTTCCTGCACCGGACACCGGCCATTCTTTACGGCGCTTCGGATCTTCACCACATAGCGGAAACTGTCACACGGACGGGGCAGTTTGCCGTCGCGCTGGAGCGCGCATTGGCCCGCACCGGCGGCTATGCGCAGTTCATGACCTGGTATTTCCGGCGCAATTGCCTGGAGATCGGCGCGCCGGATCTTGAGCAGATGATCTGGGGGATTCTTGCCCAGGCAGGTTTCCCGCAGCGGCGGTTTCTATCCAGGTGATCAGGCAAAGGACCGATGCCGGGCGCCCTGGGGGAGGGCACCCGGCCAGCCGGGCACAACATTGTTGCAGCAATGCCGAGGATTACTCCGTCAGCGCGTTGTGCCCGAAATAGAGGAACTCCTTATCCATGCCCTGAACATCCGCGGCGGCCAGCGACAGTGATGCACTCTCCAGTATCTTGAAGCTTTTCTGGTCCTGTACCCAGGTGTCGGCTGGCTGCAGGGTCGACAGCGTATAGGTGGTTGTCTCGGACAGGTAGTGGGTTGGGATCACCACCTTGGGCTGGATCCGCTCAACCAGTGCATTGGCTTGGGCATAGGACAGGATGTGTTCGGAGCCATCCACTGGCAGGGTCAGCACGTCAATCCGGCCAATGGCATCCCAGAACCCGTCTGCCGGGTCAGGCCGGTTGTCGCCCCAGATCAGCGTGCGGATGCCGCCGGTTTCCACCACGTAGGTCACCATATCCATATGGCCCGGGTTATTGGGCGGGCAGGCCTCAACCCCGAATTCAGCCAGCGCATCGGTCCACGGATACCAGCCCGGCGCCACGCAGGCGTGTTTGTCGGCGTAGCCGGTGATCTTCATGTCGGCGAACTCGAATGTGCCTACCATCCGGTCCAGCACCATGGTTGATTGCGGCCGGTCAATGGCGTCGTGGTCGAAATGGGTGTGGGTGGACATGGTGATATCAACCAGTGTCTCCGGGAATTTCTGCTTGAACCACAGCCCCCACGCGCCCGACGGATCATCCCGCCACGGATCGAACAGGATCGAGGTGCCGCCGGGTGAGGTGATCTTGAAGGCGCAATGGCCGTAGAAATCGATCTTGACCTCGCCATCGGTGAATGACCCTGCGTTCTGCAGGTCGATCACATGGTTGTTGTTGCCGGGCTGCAGCCAATCGGTGGATTGCGCCTGGGCGCTGGTACTGCCCAGCAGGCTGGCGGCAGTGCCCACACCTGCGGCACCCGCCGCCGCAAAGAAACTGCGCCGCGACAGCCCCGGTGCCAGATCATCTTTGCGCCCGTCCAGCCTCACCGGATCGAGGTTCTTGCTTTGCTCATCCATTGGTTCTGTCTCCCTGGTGTTTTCTGGCCGCCGCATTGGTGCAGCGATGCAATCAGGCTAGACAGGGTTGGAGGTCAGGGGTGCCCCGAAAGAATATGGGGTAAATATGGGGGGCAGCCCCATAACAAGCGGCCGGGGGCCTGTGGCGGGTCTTTGCTGCGGGGGGAAACCGGGCCTTGGCGCCATCTCCGGATTCTGGCAGCTTGTCAGGAAACAAGTCCGGCGCAACCGGGCTGTAAAACAAACATCGGAACGGGCAGCAGCATGGATATCACACGGCGTCATTTTGGATTTGGTCTTGCGGCTTTCGGGCTGACCGCCTGCAGCAGCACAGTGCCGACGGTCAGCGGCTCCAGCGGCAGCCCCGGCCTGCCGGCGGACCTTCGCCCCGTGCCCAATACGGGCTATGACGCCTGGGTGGCGTCGTTCCGCTCCCGGGCAGAAGCGCGCGGCATTTCCCAATCTACCCTGCGCGCAGCGTTCCGCGGTGCGGGCTATCTGCCCGGCGTTGTAAAACGCGACCGCAACCAGACCGAATTCAAGCGCACGCTGGAGGATTATCTCTCTATCGCCGTTTCGGACGAGCGCCTGTCCAAGGGCCGCGCCGCCTTTGCCCGGCATCAGTCCACCTTGCGGGCGCTGGAGCGCGCTTACGGCGTTGATGCGGAAATCATCTGCGCAATCTGGGGGCTGGAGAGCTTTTACGGTGAGCGCCGCGGCAATGTGCCGGTGATCTCGGCCACGTCAACGCTGGCCTATGACGGGCGGCGCGGGGCGTTCTTTGAAAAACAGCTGATTGCAGCGCTGAAGATCCTGCAGAACGGCGATACCACGCCTGCGCGGATGACCGGCAGCTGGGCCGGCGCGATGGGGCATACCCAATTCATCCCGACATCTTATCAGGCCTTTGCAGTTGATTTCACCGGCGATGGACGCCGCGACATCTGGTCCGAGGATCCCAGTGACTCGCTGGCCTCCACCGCTGCCTATCTGCAGCGCAATGGCTGGACCCGCGGGCAGAAATGGGGCGGCGAGGCCGGGGCGCCGGGCACCCCTGCGGGCCGCACCCTGCAGCCGCAGGCGGGCGGGCCGAAGTTCCTGGTCACTGGAAACTTCAATGCGATCAAGCGCTACAACAACTCGGATTCCTATGCGATCGGGGTGGGCCATCTGGCTGACCGCATCGCAGGCGGCGGCCCGCTGCGCGCCAGTTTCCCGCCGGACAAATACGGGCTGACCAAGGACGACCGCATCCTGCTGCAAAAACGCCTGACGGCCAAAGGGTTCGATACCGGCGGCGCCGACGGTGTGCTGGGACCGAAAAGCCGTGCCGCCATCAGCGGCTTTCAATCCAGCCGCGGATTGCCCGCAACAGGTGATCCGTCGCAGGCGCTGCTCAGCAGCCTTAGGTAACCGGGCTACTCGGCCGAATTCAGCGCGATCAGATGCTGGCGCAGGTTCTCGCGCCGGCTGAGGCCCAGCTTCTGGCGGATGTTATTGCGGTGAAAGTCTATGGTGCTGGTCTCCCGCCCCAAAGTGGCCGCGATCTCCTTGGTGGTGCGGCCCATCATGATCAACTGCATGATCTCGGTCTCCGCTGGCGTCAGCTGCTCCAGTGTCTCGGCCAGCTTGGAGGACAGGCTTGAGGTGATGTTCTTGAGATTATCCTCGACCATCTGCAAATAGGCGCTTTGCAGCTCTCGGTCCGCATCCAGATGCCGCAGCTTGGCCACATAGGGCAATACCATCCCCTTGATCTGCTGCACGATCTGCTGCTCGGTCTCGTGGCGCGAGGCCTCGACATTGTCGATCAGCACGCGCAGCGCGGTATTGGCATCCTCCAGCGCGGTGGTGCGGCGTTTGATGGTGTCTTCACGCGCCCGCACGGTCTCGCGCAGCTCGGCCTGGGCCTGTTTGCGCTGGGCGACTTCCAGCAGCAGCGCCAGATCGCCCTCGACCACCCGGCAGAACTCCTGCAGGCCTTTGCGGAACATCAGCGCCCGTTTGTTGCGGCGGGTGTCCAGCACGCAGATGGTGCCGTAAACCTCGCCATCGGGCCATTTGATCGGATAGCCGATGTAGAAGGACATGGCATGCTCCATGTCTTCGTTGTCCTGCCAGCGGGGGTCGCACTGGGCGTCCTCGACCACCAGTTCGCCATCGGCCTCGAACACGCCGAAGCAATAGAGCTTTTCATTCAGGTGGTACTTGCGGCCCGGGTAATAGGGATTGTTGTCAGCGGAGTTGGAGACCTTGACCCGGTGGTCCAGATCCACCGTCGCCATGATTAATGCGGCGGGCACATCGGTCAGCTCGGCCACCAGGTCCACCACCCGCTGCCATTTGGCCTGGGTTTCAGGTGTGATCGGGGGTTTGTCCATCGTCATAGCGCGTCTCCCTGGCCCGGGAGGCTAGGGCAGGAGCGGCACATCACAAAGGCAAAATTGCGGGAGGGGATCAGAACCCGGCGCCAGTCCCCTGCAGCACGCCATGCTCCAGCGCGTATCGGGTCAGGCCGGCGGTGGAGGAAATGCCCAGCTTGCGCTTGATGTTCTTGCGGTGCGTCTCAACGGTTCTGACTGAGATATCAAGCGCTTGGGCGACTTCTTTGTTTGACTTTCCCTGTGCCAGCTCCAGCAGGATTGTCTGTTCACGGCCCGTGAGCGCCTCGCGGCTGTCGCCACCCTTGGGCTTCAGCGAACCCGCGGCCCCGGTGCAAAGATAGGTCTGCCCCTTCATCACCGCATCAACGGCCTGTTTGATTTCTTCTGTGGGCACATCCTTCAGCACATATCCCATGGCGCCATGGCTGAGCGCGGTGGAGATATATTCGGCGCTGTCATGCATCGACAGGATCAGGATACGGGTGCCGGGGTGCTGTTCCAGAATGATCTCGGTCGCACTCAGCCCGCCAAGATTGGGCATGTTCAGATCCATCAGCACCACATCCGGCGCCAAAGTGCCCATCTGCTCTACCGCGTCGCGCCCGTCAGTCAATGAGCCGACGACCTCGATGTCATCATAGCTTTCCAGGATCGACTGGATGCCCTCGGCGACCATCGGGTGGTCATCCACGATCAGAACTTTCACCGGATCAGCCATCATCCCCCCAACGGCAGATTTCCATTGCTAACGAGGCCCCGCAGGCCGCTGCACCCTCCCCAGGTCTACGGCAATTGCACGGGCGTTCCCTCTTCACCCGGCGGCAGCAGATGGCTCAGAGGCAGGCTTGCCTCGATCACCGTGCCGCTTTGGGTGCCTCGTGATGACAGAATGCGCAAGGCCCCGTCAAGCTGCTCAATCCGTTCCTGCATATTGCGCAGGCCAATGCCCGGCCCGCTGCGCGCATCGCGCGGCGGCAATCCGCGGCCATTGTCGGTGATCCGCATAGTGGCGCCTTTGGTGTGGCCGCGCAGGTCGATGCTGACTTTGCTGGCCTCGGCGTGGCGTTCGATATTGGTCAGCGCTTCCTGCGCAATCCGGTACAGTGCGATCTTGGCATCCTGATCCAGCCGGTTGCGGAACACCACAGTGGAAAACTCTGTCTCAATGCCGGTGCGGGCGGCAAAATCATCCGTCAGCGCCTTCAGCGCTGGGCCCAGCCCCAGGTCGTCTAGCACAGCGGGACGCAGGTCGCGGCTGATCCGGCGCACCTCGGTGATCGCAGTCAGCAGGTTATCGGCGCCTTTCTCCAACGGTGCCGCAGCACCGTCGCTGTCACCACGGGACAGCCGCCGCCGGGTGTTGTCCAGCGCATATCGCACCCCGACCAAAAGCTGGCTGATACCGTCATGCAGCTCCCGCGCCACCCGGCCGCGCTCCTCCTCCTGGGCGTCGAACACCCGCTGGGTCAGCTCCTTCAGCTTGGCATCCGCCAGCCGCCGTTCGCGCAGGTTCAGGAACATGCCGGAGGCAAAGACCAGCACCAAAGAAACCAGAGTGATACCGCCGATATAGAAGAATGTGCGCTGCACCCGGGCCTCAACCTCGGCCCGCGACGCGGCAACCGAAGCCAGCACATCGTCGATGAACACGCCAGTGCCGATCGCCCACTGCCAATCCTGCAGCCCCAGCACATAGGCGATCATCTGCGCCTCTTCCCCGGTTGAGGGCTTCTCCCAGGTGAAGCTGTGCCAGCCTGCACCGATCCGGGCCAGGCGGATGAACTCATCCACCACCGGCACCCCGGCGCTGTCGGTCAGCCCAGTCCAGTTGCGGTTGATAAACTCAGTCTGCCGCGGACTGACCAGATTGGTGCCGTCGTAGTCATAGACAAAAAAGAATCCGTCCTTGCCGTAGATCATCGCACTCAGGATCTGGGTGACCCGCTCTTTGGCTTCGGCATCATCGGGGGCGGCCAGACCGTAGATATGGGCAAAGCCATTGCGCGCCTGGGTCACGTAGTTGCGCAGCTCGGCCTTCTTGGCCTCCAGCAGCTGCAGTTCCAGCGCCTGAATTTCACGTTCGGCAAGGCTGCGCGACTGATAACCCACCAGCACAGCAATCGCAGTGCCCGCCACAATCAGGGGCAGGGTCGTCAACAGCGACAGCTTCTGCGCATAGGTGGGGCGCAGCAGGTATCGGAACAGGCGCATCAGCAGGTCCCCGGAATTGGTCAGATTCTTGTACCGAATCATTTTGCAGCCGCCCAGAGGAATCACATGGGCAGGAGGTATTTGCTCTTAGGGCGGGAGTGGCCCCTTGGGGATTCGCGCCGGGAATGCAGGAACTTTTCAGCGAATGCCCTCAAAAACGTGCCGTTCTACGCAGTACTAGGTATTCACATAAAATTCATCGCCGCTAGGCTGGCCGCACTCGAACCGATCCGCCCGGGGGGGACCTTCCGGGCAATCCGAAGAATAAATGGGAGGAATAAATAATGGATCGCCGTTCTTTTTTGAGAACTTCCGCGCTGGGCGGGACTGCCGCCGCAGCCGGCACGCTGGCTGCACCGGCCTATGCCCAGGGCAAGCGCACCCTGACCATGGTCACCACCTGGGGCCGCGGCCTGGCGGGTGTGCATGATTCCGCGCAATATGTTGCCGACGCCATCACCGCCATGTCCGGCGGCGACCTGACCGTTGATGTGAAAGCCGCAGGCGAACTGGTCGGCGCGTTCGAAGTGTTCGACGCCGTGACCGCAGGCCAGGCCGACATGTACCATGGTGCCGACTATTATTTCACCGGCCAGCACCCGGGCTACGCCTATTTTACTGCCGTGCCTTTTGGCATGACCCCGCAGGAACTGACCAACTGGTACTACCATGGCGAAGGCCATGCGCTGCATGATGAGCTGGGCCAGATTTTCGGCCTCAAGTCATTCATCGGCGGCAACACCGGCCCGCAGGCCGGCGGCTGGTACAACAAGGAAATCAAAGGCCCCGAAGATTTCAACGGCCTGAAATTCCGGATGCCGGGCCTGGGCGGCAAGGCGCTGGGCAAACTGGGCGCCTCCGTGCAGAACATCCCCGGTTCCGAAGTCTATCAGGCGCTGTCCTCCGGCGCGATCGACGGCACCGAGTGGATCGGCCCCTGGGCGGACGAGAAGGCCGGCTTCCAGGAAATCACCAAGACCTACTACACCGCAGGTTTCCACGAGCCGGGCGCGGCACTGTCGGTTGCCACCAACCGCGATGTGTTCGAAGGCCTGTCGCCTGCGCACCAGAAGGTCATTGAAATGGCGTCCGCCGCCGGCCATCAGTGGAGCCTGGCGCAGTTCATGAACAACAACGGTGCGGCGCTGCAGCGCCTGCAGTCCGGCGGCGTGAAAACCCTGGAATTCCCGGACAGCGTCTGGGATGCCTTCGGGTCCGCCACCAAGGACACCCTGGACGAGTTCATGGGCGACGAATTGTTTGCAAAAATCCGCAGCAGCGTCGAAACTTCGATGAAGGCCTCCTCGGGCTGGATCACCAAATCCGAAGGCGCCTACCGCGTTCAGCGCGATCGCGTCCTGGGCTAATCTGCCTGAATGGCATCAATCGGATCCTCCGCCGCCGCGCGGGGGATCCACATGCAGTTGCTGAAACTGCGGGACGGCCGGCAGACGCCGCGCGCCCAACCCGCTAACGGCAGCTTCGCAGCAATCTTCCCGGGGGAAATATGCAGGAAGAGAGTGGCATCACCTTCTTTGGCGCAATCTGGGGCGGGCTTGTCTGGCTGATCCAGAACATCGCCGGCGCCTTTTACAATTTCGGCTATGCCGTCACCTATCCGCAGCTGTGGCTTGACTGGTCCGACAAAGCCTCGGTCATGCGCTTTGTCTACTATGGCGGCTCGGTCGAGTTTTTCTTTGTCGTGTTCACCGCCTTCCTGGTGCTGACCGCTATCGGCCTGTACTTTCGCAATGTCATGTGGGGCATGGTGCGCGGGCTGGAAGGGCTGGCCAACACCGTGGGCCGCTTTTTTGCCTGGGCCGGCCTTTTGATGGTCTTGCAACAGATCATCATTGTCTTCATGCAACGCGTGTTTGCCCGGCCCGACATCAGCTTTGGCTTTGGTATTCCGTTCAGTCAGGACATCAGCTGGTTTGCTGAAGAACTGAAGCTTTACAATGCCTTGGTGGTCTGCCTTTGCGTGACCTACACCTTTGTGCAGGGCGGCCACGTGCGGGTGGACCTGATCTATTCCGGCATCAGTTTCCGCGCCAAGCGGGTGGTCGACATGCTCGGTTCGCTTTTGTTCATGATGCCCACGGCAGTGCTGACCTGGATGTACGGCTGGTTCTTTCTGTGGCGCCACCTGATCGTGCCGAAACCCTCGGCCTCGGACAGCCTGGACCGGTTGGTGATGAAATCCCGCGCCCTGCGCTGGAATGTGGAAACCATCGGCTTCAGCCCCAACGGGTTCAATGCCTATTTCCTGTTCAAGATCCTGCTGGTGCTGTTTGCGGGCCTCGTATTCCTGCACGCCATCGCTTTCTTTTACCGCTCGTACCTCGAGTTTGTCGAAGGCCAGGGCAGCGAAAACAAATACCTCGACAAGGACAGCCTTGGAGAGGGTGAAGAAGCCTACGAAGGCACGCACTAAAGGGACGTCAGAAACATGTTATTTGGACTTGATGGCGTCGAAATCGGCCTGCTCATCGTATTCATGTGCCTCTTCGGGGGCATCCTATCCGGCTTTCCGGTGGCCTTCGCCATCGGCGGCGCCGGGATCATCTCCTTTGGGATCATCGCGGCGCTGGACAGCTCCGGTATCCTGATCCACCAGGCCATCGACACCTCGTCGCAGGCCTACCGCGATCTGGTGAATTCCGGTATCAGGCCGGATAAGGTTTCGGTCTTCCGATATCCGGACCTGCCAACACTGGCGGAACCTGTGTTCACCCAAGGCTGGGAAGTGGCGCTGGACCGCAATGTCTCCTTCATCGTTAACCGGATGAATGAGAGGGTTCTGGCCGGTGCTTCGATTGAAACCCTGCTGGCGGTTTTGATGTTTGTTCTGATGGGTATCACCCTGGAACGTTCCAAGATCGCCAACGATCTCCTGACCACCATGGCGCGCGTCTTTGGCCCGCTGCCCGGCGGTCTGGCGGTGTCGATTGTGGTTGTGGGCGCGTTCCTTGCCGCCTCCACCGGCATCGTCGGCGCCACCGTGGTGACCATGGGGCTCTTGGCGCTGCCCACCATGCTGCGCAACAACTACTCGCCGGAACTGGCAACCGGCGTGATTGCGGCCTCGGGCACCCTGGGCCAGATCATCCCGCCGTCCATCGTGATTGTTCTACTGGGCACGCTCGCGGGCGATCTGTATTCCACCGCGCAGGAAACCCGCGCAATGGAGGCGGGCTGTTCCGATGCGCTGACCTATCTGGGCGAGCCTGCAGTGGTGTCGGTCGGCACCTTGTTCCAGGCGGCGCTGCTGCCGGGTATCCTGCTGGCGCTGCTTTATGCCACCTATGCCTTTGGCTATGCGCTGCTGAATCCGCATAAGGCCCCGGCCGTGGCGATGGAACCCGGCACTGGCGAGGTGATCACCCGCAGTGAAGGCCTGACCTGGTTCCTGGCGGTTCCGGCGGCCTTGGTTGGCGGTGCCATCCTGCTGGGCAGTTTCAACGTGATCGGCAGCCAGAACATCACCGTTTCGACATTCTCGGACGCGGGCGAGACAGCCTCCCTGCGCACCAATGTCGGTGCCGAGTGCAAGGCCGCGATGATCGACCTGCACGGGCAGGAGGATTGGGACGCCGCTGTGGCCGAACAGGAGGCGATCGAGGCTGCTGGCGGTGTGACCCTGTCAGAACGGCTGAGCGAGGATGAAATCATCGCCGCCCGTGATGCCAAGATCGCCGCCGCCGCGCCGATCGGCACCGGCATTTCGGTGATCATGATCCTGCTGGGGCTGGTGCTGGCCTTTGGCCGCGGTGTGGCGCCGTCGCGCGATGCCAAGCCGCTGATCCTGGGCGCCATCGGCGTGCTGCTGGTTGCGCTGGTGGATCTGGTGGCAATTGCACCCACGACCTCGGCCGGTGTCACTGTGCTGTGGATTGCACTGCCGCTGCTGCTGGCGTTGTGGGGCTGCCGCGAGGCCGCAGCGCGCTGCGCCGGAAACGATCTGATCCGGGTGGTGTTCCCGCCGCTGGTGCTGATTGTTGCGGTGCTGGGGTCGATCCTGGGCGGCATCACCAACCCGACGCCCGCTGCGGCGCTGGGGGCAGGCGGTGCCATCATGCTGGCGGCCTACCGCAAGCTGCAGGATCAGGGCCGTTCCGGCAAGATTATCATCTGGTCCACCTTTGCGGTCATGCTGTGCATCCTGGTTGGCATGAATTTTGACCTGCGGGTGAACCAGGGCGGCGTTTCCCTGGAAAGCTGGATTGCCTTCTTTGTGGCCTATGGCGCCTATCTTTTTGCGCTCTTCGGGCTGCTTTACGGCTGCTGGGTGCTGTTCAAATCCGGCGTGCTGTCACCGATTGTGCGGGAGACTGCCAAGGTGACTTCGATGGTGTTCACCATCCTGATCGGCTCGCAGCTGCTCAATCTGGTGGTGATCTCCTTTGGCGGCGAACACTATATCCAGCAGTTCCTGAAGAGCTTTGACAACGAGATGACGGTCTTTTTGATCGTGATGCTGGTGCTGTTCTTCCTGGGTTTCGTGCTGGATTTCCTGGAGATCATCTACATCGTGATCCCCATTGTAGGCCCGGTGATCTATGGCGGTTCGTTTGATCCGAAATGGGTGACCATCATGGTGGCGGTGAACCTGCAGACCTCGTTCCTGACGCCGCCTTTCGGCTTTGCGCTGTTCTATCTGCGCGGGGTTGCGCCCAAGGAGGTGACAACGGCCCATATCTACCGCGGGGTGGCGCCCTTTGTGCTGATCCAGGTGGTGGGCATCGGCATCTTGTGGGCCTTCCCAGCGATTGTGACCATCGTGCCGGCGCTGATTCCGAACTGAGCAGGGCAACAGGAGTAGTAAAACGGAAAAGGGGCCCCATGCGGGCCCCTTTGCTTTTACAGGGAGGGGCGCTGCCTCTCAGCGCCTGTGGCGCATTCACCCCGGAGTATTTGCTGAAAGATGAAACGAAGCGGCGCCGGTATCAGGCGAACTGGATCAGGTCCCAGCGATTGCCGAAAGGATCGCGCCAGACCGCAACGGTGCCATAGGGTTCATGGCGCGGCTGTTCCTCAAATATGACGCCCTGAGCCTGCATCGCCGCGTGGTCGCTGGCAAAGTCATCTGAGGCCAGGAACAATCCGACGCGGCCGCCGAACTGGTTGCCGATGGCGGCCTTCTGTTCAGGTCCTTCGGCACGGGCCAGGATCAGACTGCCCTGGCTGGCGCCCGGCGGCAGGATACGGACCCAGCGTTTGCGGCCCTGATCGATATCCTCGGCCAGCTGCCAGCCGAGCCGGCCGCAGTAAAATGCAATTGCGGCGTCGTAATCCGGCACCACCAGTGAAATGGCGTGAATATGCTGCATCAGCGGCTTCGATGGATAGGCTGTTCGGGCAGCTGAATATTGGCGACCTGTTCGGCAATCGGATCGGTGGACAGCGGATGGCCGGCGGCTTCGAACTCAGACGGGTCGGACATCTTTTTCCATTCGCTGCGGTGATAAATTTCCAGGCCTGCGAACTTGGCCTTGTAGCTCATCTTCTGGCTGCCGGGCACCCAGTAGCCGAGGTAGACATACGGCAGCCCGGCCTCGCGCGCGATGGCGATATGGTCGAGGATCATAAACGTGCCCAGCGAATTCTGCGGCTGGTCCGGGGCGTAGAAGGAATAGACCATGCTGAGCCCATCCTCCAGCACGTCGGTCAGCGATACCGCCGTCAGCTTGTTGGAGCCGGCCTCGGCATATTCCACAACCCGGCTGCGCACCGGGGTTTCCTCGATCATAGCGGCGTATTCGAAGACATCCATATCCGCCATACCGCCATCGGCATGGCGGCTGTCAAGATAGCTGCGGAACAACGAAAACTGGTCCTCGGTTGCCCAGGGCGAGGTTGCACGCCGTTCCAGATGCGCATTGCGTTTAAGCGTGCGTTTCTGGCTGCGGGTGGCGGTAAAGGCCGCCACATCAATCCGCGCCGACAGGCAGGCGGAGCATTCCGAACAAGACGGCCGGTAAAGCACGTTCTGCGAGCGTCTGAAACCCTGTTGGCTAAGGCTGTTGTTCAGCTGCTCCACCCCGTCACCCTGCAGCGCGGTGAACAGCTTGCGTTCCATCCGGCCCTCCAGATATGGGCAGGGCTGCGGCGCCGTCACATAAAACTGCGGTGCAATAGGAAGGGTATGGCGCATCAGAACTCTTCAGCAGTTTCACAGGACAGACGGGACGGTTCGCAACGTTGTCCCATGATGATAGCAACGCGGTTCCAGTGCGCCAAGTGGACTTGTGGAAAATGGTTTAACAGGCTCTTGCGTTGGAAGACGGGCAGACAGGGTCGATTGTTCAATATCTGTCAGGAGTTGCGCCGCTGAAAGCTTCGGCAAGAGCACTTGCGCAGACCGCGGCGCCTTTGCACCCTTAAGCCCGCATCCGGGCGTGCCCGTTCTTTCTGTGTCATCCGGCGCTCCATTTCTGCCCTATCTGCAGGCCTTGCAGAGATTCCAGAAGTTTGGTTTGCGGGCTATGCCTTACGGCCAGGTTTCCAAGATGCGTTTGTTCAAACTGCCCATCTAACGCGGCTTGGATGCTTATGCATGAGATCGCTTGAAATGTTGAAGATTTGGGTGCGGGGTCAAGCAGGTTTTCAGGCGTATGTGTCCTAAAAAACCGGCACTCCTGGTTGGACGCAAAGCAGCTTAGCAAAGCCTTGCCCCTGTGTGTTCCGGAACAGGCCAGGGTCCGTTACACCCGGCGGTTCAGCATTGCGGTGCCGAGGAAGTGGTCAGTCAGGCCTTGGCCGCGCGAGGAGGTCAGCATCAGGATGACCGAGATCACCTGCAGGACCGGCAGCGCCAGCGACAGCGAGTAGCCTGCGGTGTGCAACGCGGCCAAGCCGCTGTCGAGCCGCTGGCCGGAACCGTCGCGCAGTTCAATCCCGGCAAAGCGCATGCCCCAGGTGGCAGAGCCATTGGCAATGGTCACGGTCCGGTAGGCAAACCCGGCAGCCAGATACAGAAGCGGCCAGATCAGCAGCCCGGTAAAGGCCGTCAGCACCACTGCGGCGGCGCTGATAGCAAAGATCAGAATGCTGTCGATGATCCAGGCGATCAGCCGTTTGGCGGGTACGGATGTATAAAATTCTGCCTGGTAGTCGGGGTCGGGCAGGGCGGTCATATGCAGAAGTCCTTTGCGCTGCAGGAGCTGTGAGGGGGCAGAGATGGGCCGAACCGTTTCCCCGCCCGGTCAAGGGGCGGGGCAGCCGGAGCCTTTACAGGCCGGGCAGATCAGTGGCTCTTGGGGCCGCCGTTGCCGGCTTCATCTTCCGGATCATCACTGTGGGCGGCGGCTTGCGCGCGCTCATCCATGAATTCGTCAAATTCGGCTTTGTCCTTGGCTTCGCGCAGGCGCTGCAGGAAGGCGTCAAAGTCATGCTGCTCCTGCTCCAGGCGGTTCAGCGTGTCTGCCTTGTAGGCATCAAAGGCACTGTTGCCCGAGGGTTTCATTGCAGAATACCCGTGGCGCGCCCATGACTTGCGGTGGCGGCAGGAGGATTTGCTGAACATGCGTTTGCTCCAGATCATGTAGAAGAGAAGGGCCAGGCCCACTGGCCAGAAGAACACGAAGCCCAAGACCATGGCGGCGATCCAGGCGCCTTTGCCCTTGCTGTCCAGCCAAGCTTCGCTGCGGGAAAACCAGCCCTGCACGGGTGCATGGGGGGCGGTAGGGGTGAAACTCGTCATCAGGGTCCTCCTGGTTGCAGTGAATGTAAATCTCTTTCACATCATAGCATATCGGAAGCCAGTGGGCAGGGTTCAAGAGGGGATGTGAAACTTTTTTACATTCGCGTGAAGCGGGACGTAACCGGCGTATGTGTGTAGCGGGTGTAGCGGTTGTAGCGGTGTATGTAGCGGGACTGTAGCGGGACACTTCGCGTTGCAGTGCGGGACACTTCCCGTTGCAGCAACTCGTTTTTGCGATTTCCCTGATTTTTATGCCTGAAACGGGGGGTTAGCCAGTCCGGATCTGCGCCGGTTCCGCGATTTGACGCCGCGATTTTGGGACACTTCGCATTGCAGTACGGGACACTTCCCGTTGCAAACTGCCTAGTTCCGCCGCCCAAAGTGTAAAAAAACGCCGGGCGGCGGAGGGTTTTTAAGGGCGCTTAAAGGGAGTGTTTTACGGGTTGGGCGGGACCTTGCCGCCGTTCGCAGCAGGTGCAGCCCAGGCGGAACCGTGTGGCGGCAATGCGCAGATTGCGACCCTATCGAACTTCATGTGAACCCCTCTTGCCGACACGGCCTGGAAAAACAACGGGCATCTTTTATGATGCCCGTTGTTTTACTTGATACCTTCACTGCAACTGTCGTTGTTCAAAAGTTATCCCATCCTTGGGCCACACGAAGCTCTTCCTGCTCGAATGCAGGTTCCGGATAGGAGTTGGATTGATCCGGCTTTCCAGGCCGAGAAACCAGTTCCCGGCCCTCAGATCCGTCTCTGAACTTGGACACTTCTTGAGTCAGCTGGCCTGCATCATTCGATAACATCTGGCTGGCCGCCGAAGTTTGCTCCACCATGGCTGCGTTTTGCTGAGTTACCTGGTCAAGCTGTGATACGCCCTGATTGATTTCCAGCAACGCTGTTGATTGCTCCGAAGCGCCGGTGGCAATTTCCTGAATATGTTCGGAGATAGTGGCAACGCTCTTAATAATCTGCTGCAGTTCTTCGCCGGATTTCCCAACAAGGTCGACGCCAGTGATCACTTGTTGGTTGCTCTCGCCTATCAACTGTTTGATTTCGCCAGCAGCGTCAGCTGATCGTTGTGCAAGCGCCCGAACTTCAGAAGCAACGACGGCAAAGCCGCGTCCGGCCTCTCCGGCACGTGCTGCCTCAACCCCAGCGTTCAGTGCCAGAAGATTGGTCTGGAAGGCAATATCATCAATCACACCGATGATCTTCGAAATCTGCTCTGAAGAGCTTTCGATTTTCGCCATAGCGCCAATTGCACTACCCACGACTTCGCCGCTTTGCACGGCAGAAGTTTTAGCTTCAGCCACAATGCCTTCGACCGTCCGAGCGCCCTCAGCAGATGCTTTCACGGTCGCAGTCAGTTCTTCGATTGCTGCAGCTGTTTCTTCCAAGGTCGCTGCCTGGCTTTCAGTTCGTTGCGAAAGATCATTGGCAGATTGTGAAATCTCATCTGCAGTGCGGCCAACCGCCGATGACACTTGCTTCACCGCCGATATAGACGTGCTAAGCTGTTCCAGAGAATGATTGAAGGTTTCTCCCAGTGTTCCAATGTCCGGCAGATCAGAAATCGCCACTCTGTGCGTCAGGTTGCCTTTGCTCAATTCCTGAAGCCCCTCTCCGATTTCTTCAAGGCCGCGGCGGCGTTCTGTGATGTCTGAAGCAACTTTTACAACCCGTTCCACCTTGCCATCTTCACCTTCAACTGGGGCATAGGTGGCCTGAATCCAGATTGTCTCACCAGATTTAGTCAATCGGGGAAACTGGTCCGAGAAAACCTTGCCATTCGCGAGGTCTGACCAGAACGATTTGTATTCAACGGTGGCGACTAGATCAGGTGAAACAAACATCGAATGGTGCCGCGCCTGGATCTCTTCTAGGCTGTAGCCTAACGCGTTCAGAAAGTTCTGGTTCGCAGTAATGATCGTTCCGTCTGGGTGAAACTGAATAGTCGCCTGTGTGCGATCGACCATGCCGGCGATGATCGCATTCATGTCGTCTTTTTTAGTTGTTTTTGGCTTCTTTGTCTTAAAAAACATTAGCTTTACTCCAAGGGTTTCTGGGCCGAACTCCTGTGGGGTAAATGTGATAACTCGAAAATGATATAATATCGTTAAATGCCTGAGTGCCGATTGCCGAGGTGCTTTAAAAGGTGATTTCCTTTTGAAAAATCTGGTTATGAAGCCGGTGGGTGAAGTCAAAGGTTAGCGCAGGTAGTGACCTTGAGGCTACTATTGAGAAGAGCTTGTCGTGTGACCGCTTGGGGCGGTACGCGACAAGTCGTGCTGACTAAAGGTCGCAGGATGGTCAAGGTCCGCAAGGGGCTGCAACCGGCCCGGGCCTCCCGTTTCCGGGAGGCGGTTTGTTTCAGCTTTCAGCAGCGGGGCCGGCCATGGCTGCATCAAATGCGGCCCGCACAGCAAACCCGGCCAGATCTGCATCGCTGAGTGCGGCGATCTGCGCCTCCACAGCTTCTTCCGCATCAAAACAGCTCTGCACATGGGCCGCGACGGCAGCGGTGATCTGCTCCAGGTCGGCGCGCGTCAGCTTGATCCAGCCATCGGGGGCCTTCCAGGAGAACGGCTCGCTCTTGATGCCCAATTGCAGAGCAAACAGCGCCTCAGTGAGGTCTTCGCGGGTTGTGCGGTCGGTGCGGGCGTGGAATCCGCTGGGCAGCGTGATGCCGCCGTTTTGGATCTGCCACCGGGTTCCGGCCAGATCGGACAGGAGCGCCGCGCGGGCGGCTGCCGCGACCTGCTCAGCCGTGGTGATTTTCAGGGAGAACGTCATGCTGCAACCTCGCCGGTCTGGGGTTTGCGAACAATTGGGTCAGGCACCGGGCCGCTGGCGACGGTGAGCGTCGGCGGGACAACAGACTGGTCCGGCTCTGCAGTTGCCTCGAAAAAGAACCACCGCACCTGAACATGCAGCTCGCCATCGATCCGCTCGATGCGCCCTATGAACGGATGGTTTTCGCCTTCCGGTTCGGCAAAGCCGCCATCGGGGACATCGGACAGATCAAAGGACACGCCGCCCACAGTGATCACATCGCCGCTCACATTGGCGCTGGTTTCAGATTGGCCGGGAGGACCGGCCACACAGATGCAGGTTACTTTCATGATGATCTCCTTTAATACCAGCGGCCTTCGGCCCTGAGGCTGCAAGGCGTTGCAGTTCGCCCGCCCGCAGTGTCGTGCGCGTTCCAGGACACAGCCAAAACAGACGGCGCCCGTGCGCCACCAATGATGGCATTTGCAGAGGACCGGGCAGTGATATGAACGGTAAGATTTGTCGTCGTAGAGAAAGCTGCCGGGAAGTCCCAAACAGAGTCAGCGCCACTGTCCGCAGTGATGGCTTTAGTGCAGATCTGCGTCCCATCAGCGAAGCGCACCCACTCGCCAGTGGGGCCGCTGCCGCGCTTGGGGATTAGGCTGATCCAGTCATGCCAAGCTCCGCCGTCCTTGATCCGCGTGAACATCTTACCGCTGGAATGCGCGATCAGGATTTGCGCCGCATTGTCGGCGTTGTACTGGAACTGAAGGAGACAGGAGCCGGAAGAAAACGCCTCGCCTGCTGGCAGGGTGGAATTTCCCAACACCGCGGAGGTCAGAAAGTAGGATCCGGATGTAGCGATGTCATCAATGTTGTCGTTCGGGACCGGGGCGCCCTTGTCGCCCCAACCGAAGGCGTTTGTCAGTAGCAGCTTGTCTGCTGTGGCATCCGTCGCGCTGGACTGCACCGCCGCGCCGCTGGCAGCACCTTCCTTGAGGCGGAGCTGCCAATTGCCCCCGGCTTTCAGCGCCACCTCATTGCTGGATGGCCAGCCCAGGCCGGTGTCTTCATCGCCCAGCTTGACCACATCGGTGCTGAACTTGCCCTGTCCGGGGCCGTCCGCAACGGCTTGAAACGTGCCGGTCAGCGCCTGCACGCTGGCCACCACATCATGCGCCAGCGACATAGTGGGGAACAGCGCATAGATCTGCCCGGCCGCCGTGGCGCCCTGGTAGGCGGGGGTGATTGTCAAAACCGTGCCGCTGCTGACCGCCAGCACCTCATATACCCGCCCGTCCGGGCCGACAAAGCCCCAGCCCGCCTGCGCGCTGCCAAAGAAGCCGGTGGCGGTGCCGGTGACGATTGCGCTGCCGTTCACAACGCTGACTGTTCCTGCCTTTGGCCATGCCATAGGGCTGCTCTCCTTATGTTACCTGGAACACTGTCCATTCGATTTTCGGGTTGTTGAAATAGACGCCGCCCTGGGCCTCCAGATCGATTGCCAGGAACACCCGCTGATCGCTGCCGCTGGCCCAATGCGGATCCACCAGCGCGGAAGGGTCCTTGCTCCAAGACGCTGCCGGATCGGGGTTGGCGCCGCCGAAGCCATTCCAGCGCGCGCCGGGCTGGATCGATGTATTGAGGGTCCAGAATGTGTTGTTGGGGTCCATGCCGCCCGGTGCAGTGCCGGTGGTGGTGACCGAAGCGGCAGCGGCCAGGGCAAACCGCTGCGCCTGCCAGACGTCCAGTTTGCCGACCCGGATGCCGGTATTCACAAAGGCCCAGCGGGCGCCATTGCCGATTTGCCCCGGAGCCGTGAAGGACCCCTGCGCCAGGACCATGGGCCGGGAAAACACTGCGCCGGCCACTTTCAGCGCGTTGTTCTTGAAGTCGATCTTCACGCCTTCGGTTGGGATCCCGTTTGCGTCCTCCGCATAATCAGGGGAACTCAGACTTCCCGCAATTTGGGCATTTCCGATTGAGCCTTCGCGGATCGCCGCCTTGCGCATGTAGACGCCCGCAGGCACCAAAATGCCGCCAACGACCGTGTCTTCAGTATAGACCACAAAGGGGCTGCGCTTCTGCACGCCATCCGCAGAGACAATTGCAAACTTGTCTGCCTGAAACGCGACCTCGGATGCGGGTTCTCCCTCGTTATCCAGATCAGACCGCACCACCATGCCGGCCACATGGCCGTTGTTGTCGATGCGCAGGGTGTATTCCCCCATCACGCCATCCACAGTGTTGGCGGTTGTTTCGATGGTGGTCTTTTTACCCTCGAACTCGCTTGCTAGCCCCATGTGCGCCTGCACCAGTGCCGAGGTGCTGGACACATCCACGGTGTTCAACTGAGTGATTTCCCCACGAGCCGCCACCAGCCCAGTATCAGGATCGTTGACGGCGCCCTCCAGGTTGAGGTGGGACTGCACCAGCGCCGAGGTGCTGGACACGTCCACTTTGTTCACCTGAGTGAGGTCGCCCTCAGCGCCTTCCACCCGTCCGCTCAACTGCTCATAGGACTGAGACAGGGCAGAGGTCGCATCTGCGCGCACCAGCTTTTCCGACTCAATCAGCGCCACGCTGTTTTCAATCGCCACGCCCAGCGATGCCGTGATGGCCGCCGTTGCGCTGCGGTCATCATCCACCCGCGCCCGGATGTCCTGAGTGGCATAGGCAATCTGGGTTTTCAGGGCTTCGCGCTGTTCATAAGCCAGCAGCAATTGCTCCAGGGTGGCAACATCCTGAGTGCCTAGCTGATCATGCAGGGTCCGCACGTCGCTTACCGTCTGGGTGATTGCCGGGCCGTCCAGGGTGCTGATCTGCACCTCTGCCGAGGACAGGCGGCTTTCGGCGGCGTCAAAATCCGCCTGATCCACCTTCAGGGTGATGGCCTCTTGTGCGGCGTCGATATCCACTTCCGCCGAACTCAGACGGGCGTCCATCCCGTCCACTTCGGTTTGCGTGGCCTTCAGAGCGATTGCCGCCTCCGCCGCGTCCAGATCCGCCTCAACCTGATTGACCCGCACCTGCAGCCCTTCAAACACCGGGAACTGGCTTGGATCTGTCAGCGCAATAGAAACCTGCTGGTTGACGTAGGCCTCTGTGGCAGTCAGGGAAATGCGGGATTCTGCAGCGGACAGCCGGATTTCCGCCTCGCTGATCCGTTCCGCTTCCGCAACCACGCCATAGATCCGCACCGTGCCGGTGTCCGGGTCCTGATAGATCCCGGCGTCTGCCATGCGCCCGTCTATTTCGGACAGCCTGGTCAGCGCCCACAGCACTTTGTCCCCGATGACCCCCAGCGCTTCGGCGGCATGGAAATTCTGCACATCTCGGATTTCCAGATCACGCTGCACCGCGCCTTCCAGCGGCGCGATCTTGTCCAGGACAAGCTGGTCATCCAGCGCGGCGGCGGCGGCAGTGGCATCATCGGTGATTGCCTGCCAGGTCTCCTCGGCCAGCATGTCCGGCTGCAGCTTGAACGCGGGCGTGGTGACCGGCAGCCAGGCGGTCCACTTGGTGTCCCTGGTCTTTGAGATGGCCTTGGCGCGGGCCTCGTATTCGGTGCCGCCCTGCATCGGTTCCAGGCGGAAGGTGCCCAGCTCCAGATCGGCGGTGCTGGCGCTGAAGCGCTCGTCGTCGCCGTCCTTGACCCGGACCTGGAAAGAAACGCCGTCCGCCGTGAAGGCAAGGGAAGGGGTCCAGACGGCGCGGATACCAACGCCGCGGACAATGCCGTTTGCGTCCTTGATCCCGATGCCGGAGACGCCAAAGCCCGGCACCCCGGCGTCCTGGGTGACGATGGGCGCGGTGACCTGCGGCAGGTCCGGGGTTTCCAGGGCCAGGTCCGGATCAAAATCGCTGTGGTCCCACTCCCGCAGGCTGACAGAGACATTCAGCTTCAGCAGGTCATAGGCCATCTCGGTGATGGTGAAGGTCTTGCCGCTGTAGCCGTACCAGCCAGAAGTGAAACGGGTCTTCAGCAGAGGCCGCAGGTTGGAATACTCCGGCGGCAGCGGCAGCCGGTGTGTCCTGAAACGGCGGTTCTCCTTCAGCAGCGCATTGCCGATCTGGCGCGCTTGCGGGGTGTTGAACACCATCGGCAGCTTCAGATCGAAGACACGCTCGCCGCCGTCTTCCGCTTCCCATTCCGGCCGGGTCAGCGTGACCGGCGCGGACGGGTTCCAAAGCGCATTGGGGGACGGATGGGTGATTGTGACGGCGTTGAAGGCTTTTTCCAGACCGGGGAAGGGATCGTGCTTCCAGCCTTCTGAAACCAGCAGATCGTCTTCGGTCAGGTCGGCCGCATAGGTGTCAACAGATCCTACCAGCGGATACCAATAGCCGCCCAGCTCGACAATCTCGGCATTTGCGGCGGCAAAGATCTCCTCAAGGAAATCGGCCGGCGGTTCTTCAAAGCGGATCTCCATGCCGCCGCGGAACTGAGGCCGGTTGTTGCTGCCCACGCCCAGATCGCAGGCGTCCAATGCGGCCGCCCATTCGGTGTAAGGCATGTCCCCGGCCGGAAAGCCGCCGCCCCAGACAGAACCGCAGGGCAGGGTAATGCCGCGCATGACGGTATAGGCCATGACCATCAGGTTTTCGGTGGGCTGCCAGGTGGTTTGATCCTCCCAGCGCTGGGGTCCGTTGCCCCCGGCGGTGCTGTCCTGGCGCACATCATAAAAGCCCGGTCCGTTCAGCTCAAAGCGGACCTGCGGCCTGCCGTTCGGATACTGCTTGTCGCTGCGGTAGAAGGTCAGAACCGCATAGTTAAGGCCGGTCAGGATATGGTCATTTGTCCAGGGCCGGTCCGGGTCCGCGCCGTACAGCGCCACCAGGCGCGGATCTGCCGCCAGTTGGCTGCCGTCATAAAACCGGATCCAGCCGTATCCCCAGCCGTCATCCGCGACTTTGTTCAGGATCTGGTAGCCGACGTTCGGGTCCCAGTCGGTGCCGATCTCCGAGTATTCGCCGTCGATGATCAGGCGGCGCAGGCTGGCGCCGGGGAGGTCGCCCAGTTCAATCACATGGGTCAGATAAACCCGGTTGCCGCCATGGCTGTTCTGATAGACTAGATGGCCTGCCGTGGCGAAGCGGCCAACAACCGAGCCTTGCGGATCTGTCCCGCCGGTCGTGGTCGCCGAGGTCTGAATGCCGGGGCGGCGCTGCTTGCGCTGCTGGAACTTCTTCAGCAGCAGCGAAATGCCGGTGGAAACCAGCGTCCGCAGCGCAAAGGCCGCGATTGCATTGGCGGCAACATAGGCCTTGAAGGCGGTGCCAAGTGCCACCAGGACAGCCCCGACCGAGGCGGCCTCGGCGGGCTGGCACAGCACCAGCAGGAACAGCAGGGCATAAGACAGCAGCTTCATGGCCGGAACACCCGTTCCGCCCGGTCAAGGTGCAGGTAGTCCAGCCCTTTGAGGCCCAGAACATGGATCTGCGGGCCGCCGATGATCCCCAGTGCGGTGTGGCCGCCCTCGCTGACAGCCGCAATGTCGCCCGGCCGGGAACCGCCCCAGCCGTCGATTTCCGCCAAATGGGCCGCGGCCAGGCCGTCCAGATCCCGGTAGCCGGCGCCCTTCAGCATGGCGCGGCCTTCGTCCAGGCTGCGGTATTTGCCGCGCCAGGCGCTGGCCGGATCAACGCCCGTGCAGGCTTTCACCCAGCCTGCCGCAAAGAACGCGCAGTCGAATTGCGACGGCTTCAGCACGCGCTTGGCAGTCCGGATGCCGCTTAGGTAATCCAGCAGGAGTTCCGCCCGGTTCTGCATCAGGTTCCCCATGGCACCGGCCATTCACCGGCCACATCGCTGTATTCGCGGCCCCGGTCGTCGGCGTTGCGGCGCTGCAGTTCGGCGTTTGAACGTTTCAGGGGCAGGCCCTGGGTCAGCTTGCGGGCGGGCGACACCAGAACAAGCTGGGTGAAACTGGGTCTGCCCTTGCCGCCCAGCTCCTCCGGCGCCTCGTTTAAAACGCCCTTAAACATGCGTTTAACGGGGGGCATCAGGTTGCCGGTGTCCAGGTCGAAGACAGCGGAATGGATCTGCACTTCAGCGTGGCGGGGATCATACTGCTGCAGGAGCTGTTTCACCTCGTCCAGCATCGGCGGCAGCTTGACCCGGTACTGCCGCACCTGAAAGCCAGGCGCGGCAATGATGGGCGGAACATCGATCACGGCACCCGCGCCGTAGTAGGTGCGTATCTCGCCGTCGATCAGGAATTCCTGATGATCATCGCCGGTCCAGAACCCCAGGGTTTCCGGGGCGCCGGTGGTGCGGTTCCTGGCCTGAAACCACAGAAGGACTCGGGCGTCGGTGCCGCGGCGTTCTGCGAGCTGAAGCTGTGCTTGTGCGGAATAGCTCATGGTTACCTCAGCGTCTGCAGCCAGTTGAACGAGCCGCCTTCGGTCACAGCCGAACGGCCCTCGCCGTACTGGGCGGTGGTGAGGGTGGCCTTCAGAACCGGGTTGCCCAGCGTGATGGCGGCGCCAAGGGCGGCGCCCGGCCGGATGAACGGGGTGACCTCGATGTCTGCGGCAACACCGGCACCAGAGGCCACCGCGCCGGTCGCAATGCGGTGGTAGGCGTAGCGGGTTGGATTGGCGCCATAGGTGAAGCCCAGCAAGTCGCCGCGGCTGAGGATGTAGCCCGCAGGCAGGCCGGAGATATCCAGCTCGCGGTTGTTCGGGTTCAGCGCTTCGATGATGGGCGCGGAGCTGCCAAGGATGAATTTTTCCGGGTCGGCTGCCGGGTGCGGCTGGCGGGTGTCCCACAGCAGAAAGGATGCGCCGGGTTCGTCCAGCAGCGACAGGCGCGCCTCGATGGCGGCAATGGCGCTGTGGTGGTCCTTGTCCAGGACAATGCGCCCGCCCCACAGGCGGCTGCCGAGCCGGTGCTTGATCACGTCGCCGCCGTGGGTTTCCGACGTGGTATTGGCCGCACCCGGCCGGGAGGTGATCCGGGCGATGGGCAATGTGTCAAAAAACTCGCTGAGGGGGAGGGGCCAGGCCAGTGCCATCATCAAACCTTGTATGGATCTTCAAGAGTGTCTTTCACGGTCGAGCGGGCGGGGCCTTGGTCATAGTCCCGGACCACTTCCACGCTGATTTCCGAGGCGCGTTCTTCCACCACCGCCTCGAACATCGGTGAAGGCAGAAGGCGGACTGTCATGGCCGGGCGGGTTTGCCCGGCCGCCGCCGACGGGGGCGCACTGGCGGCGGCGCCGGGAACAATTCCGCTTGCAAAGCCGGGGATTTCCACGCCGTCATTCATCGCCTGCAGGATCGGGCGGTAGCGGCGGGTGGCCTTGGCGGTGATGACGCTTTCACCGGCAGACAGCCGTGCCCACACTTTGTCGTCGCGGTTGCCGCCATCGCCGTGGACCATGCCAACAGTGCCGTCTGCGAAACCCAAGGCATTCAGGATGATATTCCCGCCGTCGCTGCCGGAGCTTTCACCGCCGCCAAACAGGCCGCTGCCGATGTTGAAAAGCTCGGCAAGAGGCCCCTTGCCAAAGAACACGGCTTCAGCGGCGGCGCGGATGATTGCTTCTTTCACGCGGTCCCAGGCGTCTGCGGCCGCGTCGCCGCTGGACGTCAGCGCATCGCCCAGATCCTGGCCGGTAGCCTTCAGCCATTCGCCGGCCTCTTTGGTTTGCTCCAGCGCCTTTTCTTCTTCCAGCCGCTTGCGGATGATGGCTTCAACCGCCTTGCGTTCTGCATCGGTGGCGTCCTTCAGAACATCCCGGTGCCGGATCATTTCCTGCATAACCGGGTCGGTTTCTTTCAGGATATCCAGCCGCCGGGTTTCAGCCGCAATCAGCCGTTCGACAGCCTTGCGTTCTTTCTCGGATTGACCGGCGCCGCCGCCCCGCTTTTTCCGCGGGTTCGAAGGCAGATCCACGTCCGGCAGGCCCTGATCGCGGTAAATGTAATCCGGGTTGCCGGCCCCTGCGCCTTCGCCGCGCGGGTCGTTGAAATCCGGGTTCGCGCGGATGCGGCCCATGATCTCGTTGCCCTGGGCTTCCAGCAGATTGGTTTTCAGGCGGTGGGCTTCATCTGCGGCCAGGGTGATATTGCCCGCCATATCGGCATCGGCCACCCCGTTGGCAGCATCCCAGGCCGCCATCAGCTCGGCCTTCAGCTCCTCGGAAATCTCCTGCGCCTCAACCTGCTGCTGGTAAGCGCGCCGCTCTGCCTGAAGACGCAGTTCTGCGGCCTGCAAACTGCCATCGCCGTGCGTTGCGATGGCCTCCTGCAAAGCCTCTTCGGTCTGAAGCTGGGCAATTGTGTTGCGGGCGGCGGTCTCGATCTTAAGACGCTCGTCCAGATAACCCTTGGCCGAATTTTGCAGGTTCTGCCATAGCTCGCTGCCGGTGGCCTGAAGCTCCTGCCAGGGCGCCTGGACGCGACCGGCGAAGACTTCCAGATCGCGGATGACAGCCGCCAGGCCTTCATAGAATTCCCGCTGGCTGGCGTTCAGCCCGTCCAGGCCGCCAGCAGCCTCCAGCAGCATTTCCCGCACATCCAGCGCGGCGGCCAGCCGCTTTGCAGGATCTTCGCTGCTGTCCAGCAGTTCCAGATTACGGGCAAAAACATCGCTCAATTCCCGATGCGTGGACAGCATCGAACTCAGGCCAAGGAAATCACGGGCCAGTCCACGGGAATTGCGTTCATCAAAAAACGAGGTTTCAAGAACCAGGTTACGGACGCTTTCGGCGGTCGCATCAATTGCCTTTTGCGCGTCGAGCTTAGCCAGGGCTGCCATATCGGCCAGCACCAGGCGCAGTTCGGGGGAGGCTGAGCCGAATTCCTCGACCATTTCAGCAACGCTGAGGCGGGTCTTTTGCGACTTGTCGCTGAACGCCTCGATGGCATCCCCGGCCGCTTCGATCCGGTCTTCCAGAGTTTCGGCGGCCTCGGCAGAACCGGTCATCCACTGGATCATCGCTGCGCCCGCAGCAATGCCGCCGATGGTGATCAGGTTCAGTGGGCTGATCATGCGCACCAATGCCTGGCGCATCATGTTTGCCGCATTCGCCGCCCCGGAGTTGCCGAACACCTGGGTGATTTGGGTGCCTTGCTGAATGGCGAGCTGAAGCGGGTTCTGGCCCGCAGCCAGCATGACACCAATATCGTTGAACTGGGCGGTGAGGTTGCCGACCTGACCCGCTGCAAGCTGGTGGCTGGCGCCGACAGTGACAGCGTCTCTGGCAACGGCTGTCTCGGCAGCGCTGAGGGCTTGCGTCCGGCTTGCGGCCGCGCCGGATGCGGTGCCGAGCTGTTTGATTTCCCGCGCGGCCTTGGCTTCCTCAAAACTGAGGACTTTGGCGGATTTCCCGGCAGCGTCTTTTGCCCCCTTCAGCTCCTGCAGCTCCTGGATGCCCTGGGAGGCATCCATCAAGACTTTTCCGGAGAGGACGAAGGGCATGATCAGTTTCCGCTGCTTTCGGCCAGAACGCCGCTTTCAATCATCTGGACCTTGGCAAACAGGTCCGGGGTCATTTCGGTGCCGCTGAATGCCCAGGCGGCCTGGGCGCCGGGGTAGTTCAATCCGGTGATGCGGCTGCGGCCGTCTGCCAGGGCGATCCGGTTCAACTGGGTTGCGGCGTCCAGAAAGGCTTCCACCGCTTCCGCGTTTTGCCGCCAGACGCCCTCCGGATCTGTCCGGCCCGGCCGCCCTGCAGCCATCAGCTCTTTCGGGATGCCCAGGGTTTCGGCGTCTTCGTCTTCCTCGCACCGGGCAGGCGAGCTGCTGAACAATTTGCCCTGCACCCACGCCCGCCCGGCCCAGATCAGTTTCCCGGCAGAGCGCCCATCATTCCGTTGTGAAATGCCCCCATCAGCGCGACCCGCGCATAAGCCAGCTTGAAAACGGCCTCGCGGATTTCCTCGCTGTAAGGAATGGGCTTGCCATCGGCCCCGGTCAGGTCATCCAGCGACACGACAGCCTGGCGCAGGAACTCTTTGGTGCCTTCAATATCCATCATGCCGAGACCGTTGAATGCGTCATCGTCCATGGCGTTGAAAGTGGCCTTGAAGTCCTGCTCGTCTACGCCGTCATCTTTGGGCACACGGACTTTCACGGTGCGGGTAAATGTGGGCCGTTCGATGATATTGAACACTGGGGTTTGCTCCTTTGGGATCAGGTGAGGGTCAGCGACCACTGGCTGTTCAGGGCGGCGGCGCGGGGCACCAGGCGCAGAGGCCATTCCTTGATGCCCTGGGACTGCGACAGGCCCGGCCGCTGCATCTGGGCAGTCGGCAGGTTGAGGGTGGCGATCTTCCCGGCCTCGGTGCCGTGGGTCAGAACCACGGCGGGCTGGTCCATGTTCATTGCCATCTGGAACGGATTGAAATCGGCCAGCGGCATGGCGTTCACTGTGGTTTCAAACAGTTCTGATTTGTCGGTGATCAGAATGTCTTCGGCACCTACCAGGAACCGCGGTTCAACCTTGTTGCCCAGGGCCAGCTTGGCGGTCTTCATGACCAGGCTGGTGCCGCCGATGGTGAATTCAGGGGTGTTGTTGTGGCTGACAATTGTCGGCTCGGTCCAGGACGCCAGATCCACCGCAGGAGGGGCAGTGTCTGTGGGGAGCGTGAACAGGCCGGTGAGGTCGAACTTGATCTTGGGCGTAGCTTGGGCATCAAGCATGAACTCCGCAGTGCCGCGGGTGCCGCGCATGACATAGCGGGTGCCGCCGATGCTGATATGCACGGTCCCGGCCTCCTGGCCGTCAACGATGGGGCTGTACACAACGGAGGTGCCCGCGGTGATGGTTTCAGCCACTGCGCAGGCGCGCAGCAGCGGCCCCCAGGCCGGGGGCGTGCCCGCCACGCCGGACGCGCTGAGGTCCACGGTCAAGGTCAGCTTGGCGTGAATATCCGTCGGGATGGTGCCGTTGGCACTCATGCCGGGCTGTTCCAGGTCGCGGTCCTGATCCTGGCCCTCCATCGGCTTGAAGGTCACATCAAAGCCTCGGATGGCATTGGCGCCGCCGGTCGGGGCGGCGTCGTCGCCATAGGTGCTTTCCAGCTTGAACAGGATGCGCTTGTCGCGCCAGTAGATCGGGGCGGCCATTTATGCCTCCTTTTCCTTGCGGGCGGGTTTGGCCGGGGCGGGCGCCTTCGGCTTCGGATCTGCAGCGGGCTTTTCAACCTGCTTCAGCTTGCCGTCAGGCTGGCGGATGAAGCTGCCGCCGGATTGGGGCAGGGGAGGCTTACTCATGATGTGACCCTCAGTTCGGTGTTGATGGAAAAAACCAGCTCATAAAGGAGGCGGCCCCCGGTGATGGACAGCAGGCGGCCGCGGTCCACCTGAAACACGCCGGGGCCAGCCTCCGGCGCCCAGCCCGCCAGGGCAGAGGCAACGCTGGTAATGAGCGGGTCCACCTCTTCCAGCGCTTTGGCGCCGGTCTTGGACTGGCTGGGGGCGATCAGCAGCACGGAATAGGCACGGGCCAGCGCCTGGGTGAAAACCCCGGTGCCCGCCTCGGCTTTGCCGCCTTTCAGGCCCGCGGGGGAGACCGTCGCGGTGGCATTCTGCGGCAGGCGGTTGCTCCGGATCATTTCGACCAGGTCAGCAACAGGCTTTGCCCGGTTTGAAAGTGCGGGAACCTGATCGTTCAAGCGGCTGACAATCGCATCCAGCATCAGATGAACCCTTTCAGGTTCTTGGCGGTCAGCGGGCGTTCGCGGTCGGTGACGCGCACGCCATTGCCGGGCTGGGTTGCGGGTTCGACGCCAGCAACGGGCAGGCGGATCCTGCCGCTGGAAATCTTGTCCAGGGTCTCTTTGGCGTCCTTGTACTCGTCCTTGATTTTGCCTTCGGGCGAGTAGGTGTGCAGCTTGTAGATAACGATGGCTTCCGCCAGCTCCTCGATGAGCGGCGGGGTCACACCCAGCGGCAGAACGTAGCGGCCCTGCAGATGGCCGTCGATCAGCGCATCAGCGCCTTCGATGGCGCCGACAACCACGGTGTCGTCAACCTGGCCGGTCGGTTCGTCTGCGCGGTCTGTCAGCTCAATCAGCAGGCTGTCGCCGTACCGTTTCGCCAGCTTGCCCAGAGTGGTGTAGGCCATGGTGCCCTCAAAGGATCAGGAGAAGGGGAAGGGATGGCAGCGCCAAAGGAGCGCTGCCGGTTTACTCGCTGTCCAGCGCTTGAACGACCTTCAGGCCTTCGAGCGTCTTGAACTCTGCCGGGGTCAGTTCAACCGTGTCGTTCTCAGTATCCGGGGCGTAGGTTTCGCCGTTGTATTTCAGCTCGCTGAGAACACGGGCGCTGACCTTTTCTGCATCATCCTTTGGCGGTGCAGTGGTGCCTCCGGCGCGCCCTTCAGCAGCCGCAATGGCTGCTTTCAGGTTGTCGTTCGAGATGTTGCCGGGAAGATCCAGCTTCAGCTCCTTGGCGCGTGTGAATAGGGCTTTGCGTTCACTCATGACCGCCCCCTTATGCCGCCACTGCGTTCTGGATGTAGTAGCCGACGTCTTTTGCGACGATCACCTCTTTCACCCGCTCGCCGCGCCGGATGCGGTAGCCGCCCTGCAGGCCAATGTCCTTGTCCTCAATACGCCCGGCGATCTTGCCGCCGAACTCGGCGGTGAACCCCCAGGTGATGCCGCCGCCCTGAGACGTGGCCATCTTGTTGATGTGCAGCAGGGAGATATTGTTGCCCCAGGCACGCTGCAGGTTGGCGGGCTGGTTCGGTTTTGCGGCGTTGAAATAGGCATCGCCAATCAGCAACCGCTTGATGCCCTCACCGGAAAACAGCTCAAGGAACTGCTGGCGGGTCACAATGCCTTCGCTGGTCAGGTTGCCTTTGACGGCGTTGACGAGTTTCGGGTGCGAAGACAGTGCCGTCCAAACTTTGCGCCCCATCACCATCGTGTTGGCGGGCATGATCAGCGTTTTTTCAAGCCCGGTTTTGATGATGCCAATCGGGTCGGAATTGGCGTAGTCGGAAAACTGGTCGCTGCCTGCCAGGGTGGTTTTGCGGCCGTCCGCATAGTTGTCAGCATTATGGACGGTACGGGCCACCCGGACTTCCCGGATGTTTTCAATGGTCTCGGATACCATTTCCACCGCATGGCCTTCGGGGTCGAAGTTCGACACGCCTGCAGCACGGGCAGCGGCAGCGGCGTCAATATCGGAAATCGGTACGGGAGCGTCCAGGCCGTAGTCTTCCACTTCGGACGTGCGCTGAGTGCCGCCGAATTCGAGCTGGTTGACCCGGCCTTTACGGCTGACACGGGCATCGGGCGTGTTGAACGCCTCTTCCACCGGGTATTCAGTCCAGCTGAACTTTTCGCCGGGCACGGTATGGCGGGGCATCACCTCATCGGCGATGCGGGAGGCCTCCGGGTTTTTGTAGCCGACCGCAATGGCGGTCAGGATCGGGTCAGATTGAAACGGGCGGGTAGGCGCCATGGTCAGGTCCTTTCAGGAAATCAGGCTTCGTGCAGCAGGCCAGGGGCCAGGAAGGCCATGATGGTGTCGCCAGCGATGCCGGGTTCATCGGCAAAGCCGACAATGCGCAGGGTGGTGGAAGCGGTGGCCACGGCCAGGACGGCGGCGGCGTCGGCATCAGAGGTGAGCGGGTCACCGGCACTTACGGGACCGCCCAGGATCACGGGAACCAGACCGGCGCGGTGCACGTCGCACATGCCGCCCGCAAGGGCACCCATGCTGTCTGAAACGCCCAGGGACGCCGCGGTGCTGCCGTCCGCCAGGGCAATGGTCTGGCCGTTTGCCGGATCGGCAAATTTGACGATGCGGTAGCCGGTGATTGCGGCGGCGGCCTCATAGCCGCGGATGAAGGTCGGGATCATGCTTTGCCCTCCTGCACAGCGTGCACCGCTTCGGTGATGCTGATTTCAAAACCGGCCTTGGCCTGCTGCAGTTGGTAGGCGGTGGCTTTGCCCGCCAGTTCGGTGGCATTCAGCGCCAGGCTGGTGCCGCTGCCGGGGGGCGTATCCGGCAGCAGCTCGCCTTCCACCTTGGGAAAGCCATTGATCATCGCCTCGGTGCGTTCCGGGTTTTCCTGGTGCATGGTGATGAAGGTGTCGCGCTGCGGCTTTACGCCCATGCGCATGTCGGCAATGGCGCCGTCAACAAAAGTGGTGGCGGCGGTTTTCTTGTTGCCTTCCTGCAGGGTGCTGACTTGATCCGACAACCCCTTCAATGAGGACTGCAAGGCGATGATTTGAGCTTCCTTGCCGGTGGTGTCGGCGTTGGCGCTTTGGGCGGCAGTCAGAATATCTTTAGCGCCCGCATCTTCTGCGCAGCCCAGGGCAATGCCGATCTGGCCAAGCTGGGATTGCAGTTCGGTGCTTTTCTCGCTGGGCTTCCGTGCCTTCAGCGCTTTGGTGATGTCCTCCTCGCTGGCATCGGCCGCAAGGCCCAGCAGCTTGGCGACGGTTTCCCGGAACGGCATGGTTTCACTCTCCTGGTTAAGCGCGGTCAGCCCGCGCAGATTTGGCTGATTGACGAGGGACGCCCGCGGGATGGCGACGATTTCCCGCCCGGCCGGTTGCAGCAGGGCGACAACCGGGGAAATGCCCGCAAAGGCGCGGTCTTCGAGCAGTTCACGGCCCTTGCCGGTCCATTCGACCTGGCCCCAGATGCCGTCTTCACGGGCCTGCATCCTGGTGATCCAGCCGCGGGCTGGGGCGGGAAGGCCCTTCGGGGCGGCAAGATCGGTCGCATGATTGACGTCGATCGGCAGCTTGCTGACTCCGTCAAAGCTGGCTGCAATGATCTTTTCTGCGTCGGTTACATGGTACGGCCCCCGGCTGTCGTTGGTTTGCACCAGGCCGGACTTGGTGGGCAGAAGATGCACCCAATCCGGAACCCCGGCGCCGTCGGCGCTGGGGAGTTCGGATTGGATCGCAATTGCGGTGGTCTGATACGTGTTTCCCATGCCAGCGAATGTCGCAGGCGGGGGCGCGCCGAAATACCCGCACCTATGTGCGGGTCAATGGGACGGATGTGTTCGGGGGGCGGTTCGGGACAGGTTGGCGGGGCAGGGATGCCAGGTCAACCCCGGCTGTTTGCCGCCGTTTCCAGCCACTCTTCCAGCTCAAGCACCATATTGTCCTGGTCCTCATCGGAAAGGCCGATGAACTCGCGGGCAGGGATGCCGCCCCAAGGGATTGAAGACCCGTTTGAAGCGGTGCCAAAGGCGCCTGTGGCAGCCCCAAACTGCATGACAGCGGCCTGGATGGCATTGGAGCCGTATTCCAGCCCGTCCTTGCTGGCCTCATAAAAGAGGCTGTTCCGCATGTCTCCGGATTGATTCAACGGCGCGCCATAAGAAAGGCCCAGTTTGGCGTAGCGGTCGATTGTCGTCTGGGACCGGGGCGCAAAGGGGCTGCCGTCGGGGTTTTCGCCTTTCAGCATCCGGTCCTGAGTGGAGCTGATCAGATACTCGCCCAGATCCGCCATCGCCTCGGAGGGGTCATCCAGCGCATCCCGGAGCGCTTCCAGCATCGGGTCCAGGGTGTCCGTGTTGTAAACAAGTCCGCTCATGGCTATATTCTACCTGCTTTCGTTGGGGGCATCAGACCGCCAGGCTCATAACCTGGAACCGTGTTCGGGCGTTCAGGTCGGGGACCCATCGGAAGCTCTTCTTCCCCACATGGATTGAACTGCCAGCATCCGGCGCTTCTTGCCGCGGATCTCCATGGCCACTGTGTATGTGACGCCGCCAATCCGGCGGGAAAACCGGACCACGGGCAAACCGGCCCGTGTTTGCCCGGCCGCCTCGATGGCATCAGGCTGATTCAGAATGCGGGGCAGCAAGGCGTAAGTTTCCGCACTGATCGGGATCTGGCCGCGCAGGGCTTCAGAGGCGGCGCCGTGCCCCGAAAGGATGTGACGCACTGCAGGCGCGTCCAGCGTGAAGTGATAGTTCTCCAGATCGCTGCCCAGCAGGTCATTCACCCGCTGCCGCTGCGCCTGGGTGAGGCGGCCCATGGTCCGGACCGGTTGAACCGCGCGGCCCTCCTGCACAGCTTTGGCATAGCGGCGCAGGTCGGTCATCAGCGACGGCAGATTGCGGTAGGCGCTGGACAGTGCATCCTGCTGGACGGCCGGGAAATCATCCAGATACGCACGGGCAATGGAGTACGGCCAGTTTACCGTCTTCTTGGCCATCGCCTGCACCAGGTCGGCAACCGACGCGCCGGGTGCCTGGCCCCAGCCTTCATCTATGCCGGCAGGCGCCCCGGTTTCTGCCAGGGGGGCATCCCAGCCGTCCCGGAGCTTTACACCGGGCTTGCCGCCGCGCCGGATCGCCCCGGCAATTGAGCGGGCGCCAAACACGTTGCAACTGCAGCCAAAGCCGTTCTGCGGGAAGGCAATCAGCCAGAAGCCGTGGCTTGAGGGAAGGATAAGCCCGTCCCAGGACAGGTGCTGCAGGCGCGGTTCAGCAGATCCGCCGTGCCGGTAGACAAGATAGGGGAAATTGCCGTCGCGGAGCTGCGCCCAGCGTCCGGCCATATAGCTGGTGCCCATATTGGTGCGGTAGATGGTCCGCATCCGCCAATTGCGGCCTTTTTCGCTGCCTTCACCAGCCCAGCCGGTCCAGCCGCGCCGGGCGACGATGGCCCGAAAATCATCTTTGAACGCCTCAAAGCCGGTGCCTTCCACAATCGCCTTATCCACCGCGGCGGCCAGATCTGCCAGCAAGTCGGCCTTTGCGGCCCCGGCTACGGCAAAGGATCGGTCGTGGGCCGCCCCTGCAAGGTCATCCCAGGCCGCCGTGGGAACCAAATCCCCCAGCCGCAGCCGGAAGGCCGCGGCCTGCTCTTTGAATGGCCGGCGGAAAGTGGCGGCCAGCGCATCAGTCACCGGCTTCATCCTCAGCAGCAGCCCGCCCGCCAGCCGCCGCCGCCGTGATGGCATCGGTCAGGGAAACGGTCAGCC
The DNA here is from genome assembly GCF_025144145.1 of Leisingera sp. M658. Classification (NCBI taxonomy): domain Bacteria; kingdom Pseudomonadati; phylum Pseudomonadota; class Alphaproteobacteria; order Rhodobacterales; family Roseobacteraceae; genus Leisingera; species Leisingera sp. M658. Next base: position 2,446,406 of record NZ_CP083546.1, on the reverse strand, counting down.
CGGACGCGTCCAGATCGGAATAGGCGTTCAGCAGGATTTCCCGGAACTCCTCAAAGCTGGACGCGGCCCCGAACATGGCTTCAATCTGATCCAGCATCCCGTCCACCGCCGGGCCTGCCTCCAGCTCCAGGCGGGCGGTCAGATCCGGAATTGGCGACACCCCCGAAAAATCGCCCGTAGAGGGCTGTTCGGACTGCAGGGCGGTATCGCCCCCTGAATTCTCGTTCCGGGTATAAAACCCCCCTTTAAAAATGCTCTCAGGGGTATTCCCGTTGCCTGCGCCCGGTTGCATTCCCGGCTGGGGCGGAGTTTCCGGCGGTTTGCCCAGTATCGCGTCCTTCGCCTTCGGTGCAGACAGCCCCAGCTTGTCCAGAACCTCTTTCTGAGAAACCTGCAGTCCGGCAGCAACCCAAGGCACGGTCGCATCGGTCCAGGCTTTCAAATCCTCTGCCTCAGGGCGTGCGATGACCAGACGCGGGTAAACCTTTTGCGGCCCGTGGTTCAGGTCAATGAAAGGGCGCACCAGTTGGCGGTTCAGGATCGCTGCCAGCATCCGGCCATCGGCGCGTTCAATATCCTCCTGCACTTCGCGGTGCTCTTTGCCGGACCCAAGCCCGCCGGTAACTGCATCGGTGGTCGAGGTCTGCCCCAGGACGGCCTTTGACGTTTGCTTGTCCAGCCAGTCGGCGCGCTTTTCGTAAAGGTCGGACGAAGCGCCGACATTCGGGGCCGCAACAATATCCACCGACATACTGGCCGGCATGATGGCGGCGCAGTCGCCAGCGATATCAGCGACAGCTCTGAACAGCGTGTTTTTCTCGGCGTCCGATGTGCCAGGCGCGTATTTTCCGATTCTGATCGGCTGGCCGAATGTCTGGGTGAATATTGACCAGTCCCGCTGAGTGTAGGCCTTGAACATCCAGGACCAGCTTGCAATCCGGGCCAGACCGGACCGGAGATACAAACCGGACTTTGCCGGCATTGGGGCAAAGATGAACTTGAAAGGAGACAAGGGCACTTCCCGGCCCTTGTCATCCAGCAGGAGCGGAGTGCGCAGATCTGTGCGGTCGAACCGGAACCAGCGCTGATCGCGCCATTCCAGGCGCTCCGGCTGATACTGGCTTTCGGAGTAGTCCCAGATGATTTCCGTGAATGAATAGCCTTTGCCCACGGCATCCAGGATGTTGAAGATTTCCTCGGTCAGCTCGTCCCGCTTCAGCCAGGCCCGGATCAGTTCGGCGTGCTTCTTTGCGTCGGGCGTGTCGGCACCGGGTTCCACCGTGATTTCCAACTGGCTGACAGCCCGCTTGCGGGTTCCCAGCACGGCCAGGTAATGCGGGTCGCGTTCTTCAATGGTTTCCGCCAGGCCCATGTAGCGGATCGGGTCGCCGTGATCCGCCGCCCGCAGGATGCTGGCCAGGACAACAGGGTCCAAGCCATCAGCGGGATATCCAAAGACCGGCGAACGCGCGCCGCCAACTGTGGCGGCGGCGACTTCCTGGGTCAGCTCTGCGCGCTTCACCGGACGTCCGTATTGGTCCAGAACTTTTGGTTTGCGGCCCATTAGCGGCCTCCCCAGAGCCAAAACCGGAAATTGCCGAACCAGCCGGTGCCGCGCACCCGGCCGGATGCGGTCGGCAAGGTTGCTTGAACCAATTTTGCGCGCTCGTTATTCCACTGCTTGGCCTTCTGTTGCGCGCGGCGTGCTTTGCTCCGCTTGCGCTCTTTCTTGGTGCGGGCCATCAAATCCCCCCTCTCAATTTTGCGCCCAGGGGCTGGCGCCACCACCCTTTGCCAACGCCCTGGGGCGTGCCAAACGGGTGGCCGCCATCGCTGTCCAGGCTGCCGTCTGCATGTTGTGTATTGGCGCCGCGGTAGGCGATTTCGGAATAATCCTGGCGGCTGGCGAAATAGGCCAGGGCGCTGGCCACGGCGCTGTCGCCGTGCCGGTCCAGCCCGTCCGTGCCCTTCATCCGGAAATTGTCGGGCACCTTAATGATACCGTTCACGTACTGAAGGGACTGGTGGTCCTGCACCACGTCTTCGTGGGCGCACAGCACAATAGTCTTGTCGACGAATGCCTCAATGTAAGGCGGCATTTCACGCGAATACCATTCACGGCTGAAGCTCACTTCAATGATCCGCTCGCCGTACCGCTGGGCGGCCTTTTCGGCCAGGTAGGCGCCGTTGCCGGTTTTATCCAGCGCGCCTTTGATGAAATTCGGGACCCGGTCGCAGATGTAATAGAGAATGTCCCGCTGCTGATCGAACGGGATGTTGCGCAGTTCCACCAGCAGCTTGGTTTCCCGGACCAGGCTGCTGGTGATTTCCTGAATGACAATGTCGGTGGCGTCGCCGGAGCGGGCAAAGTCTTCGCCCATCACATGTTTGCCGTTTTCGTTCAGCCCTTCCAGCACTGGCTTCAGGTGTTCTTCGCACCAGTCCAGAGCTGTTTTCTTGCGGACCTCATCCGGAGCGTTCTTGAACTCGTCCGGCTGTTTCCAGTGGTGATAAGGCACGCCCTGTTTGGTACAGGCTTCGATCTGGACGCGGGTTAGGGCGGCGCCTTCGGCCTCGGCCGGGATGGCGTCCAGTTCCTGGCGCATGGCAGCGGTGCGGGACCCGTAGGCGGTGCGGATTGTCTTTTCCCAGGCGTCCTGGCCTTCCTGGCTCCACTCTTTCTCCCGCATCAGGCAGACGCGGCGGTACAGCCCGTTTTCAACGGCATCGCCGAACGGGATGTGATGAACCTGGTAGGGGGTCTTTCCGGCCCTGGCTTCGCGGATCAGCTCATTGAACGGGTTCAGAATGCCGTTGTGGGTGGAGATAATCCGGACCTTGCCGCCCCAGATCAGCATCGCGCTTACCGCGTCAATGACTTCGCGCACATCCTTGTGGAAGGCCGCCTCGTCAATAACAACGATACCCTGCAAACCCCGGATGTTGGCGGGGTTGGAAGACAGCGCCTCAACCCGGTAGCCGCTGGCAAAGGTGACCCGGTAAGCCGTGATGAACTTACTGGTGCCGTCCTCTTTCTTGTCCTCAAACAGGTGTTCTTCAATATCGACCAGCTCGCCCGCGACTACCTTGGCAAAATGCGCAACATAGCCGATGAACTCCCGGCCCTTTTCCTTGGTGTCCCCGATGTAGAACACGTTGTCGCCGCCTGCGGCCTTGGTGCTGGCGGCGGTGAGCGTGTCGTCCAGGGCCTCAGCAAAGGTAATGCCGGTGCGGCGGCCTTTTTCGGCGATTTTAAGATCGCTACCATCCTCTAGCCAGGTCTTCTGATGCTCCATCAGAATGCCGTCGGCGAGCGGGTCCAGGTCCTCCGGCAGATCCGCACCCAGGCGCAACCCGTCCGGAAGTGTTTCCGCATCGCGCGACAGGATCGGTTGCTGCGGGGCCAGATCAGCTTCGGGCTTCATGTGCGCAGGCCCAGCACGCGGTTGCGGATATTCTCTGCCCGTTCCGGCGAAAGCCCGGCCTCGGAAACCGCTTCATCCAGGCGGCCGGCCATTTCGGCCTGCGCTTCTTCGCGGGCTTTCTTGGCGACACGCTGGCGTTCTTCTTCCAGCATTTTCTCCCGCAGACCGGCCGAGTGCATCAGATCCTTCAGCGTGCGGGCAAGGTTGGCCAGGCTCTTGGCGTCAATCTGGTCGCCTTTTTCTGCCACCGCTTGCATGAGCTGGAACATCGCCGCAGCAATCATCTGCATCAGCGCCCGGTGCATTCCGCTTTCGGCTTCAATATCCATGTCCGCAAGCAGGGTTTCTGCAATCGCGAAGGCATCGCGCTGGGTTTTCAGGAGCTGAGAGAAATTCCCGACCGCCGATTTTCCGACGCGGAGTTCCAGGCCTTTTTCATCCAGCCAGAAATTCAGATCCTCAGTGACGCCGTGAATGTCACCAAAGCCCCGCTCCTGCAGCGCAAGGGCAAGCCGTTGGCGGATCTCCAGCGGGACAAGGTCAAGTTTCTTGGGAGGCGGCATGTGTCAGCTCCCAGGGCGGGGGCGCTGAATTTTCGGATGGCGGGCGATGCCTTGGGCAATTTCAACACCGCGTGTGGTGGCGGTGACCACTACAAAACTGCCGTTCCGCTCGATTTGAGCCAGGCCTTGCTCCTGCAGCCATTCGAGTTCGGTTTCAGTTTGGTCGCGGGTGTAGGCGATACCGACGCGCGGCAGTTGGCTGGCCAGCATCGACACATTCGATGTGTAGCCGGGTGCATCCTCAATGAAGCGCAGAATTGCGATGCGGGCATGTTCCCGCAGAGTTTCGTTGTAGTTCATCAGTTGCTCCCGTTCAGCAAATGGTCTTCATGCCTGGTCACAACGTTTTCCAAGCGGCCCATGATTTGCTGATTTCCTTCCAGGACCGCTTCCATCCGGCCCATGGTTCCGTTGATGCGCTCCATGGCGAGTTCTATCTTGTGAACGTCTTCGCGGGTGGGCATCGACTTGATGGATTGCTCAACAGAAATCAGCCTGTTTTCGTGCCGGTCCATCCTGTCTGAACCCTGCTTAAAACGCTCGTCAACGTTCGTCCGGCGACCGCTGATCCAGACGTAAACTGCGGTTCCCAAAGAACCGGAAAATGTCACCAGGGCCAGAACATTGGACCACGTGAATGTGGGGTCGAACTCCATCAGTGAAGCTCCCCCGCCGGTTCCGGTTCCGCCAGGCCGATGGCCTGAAACTCATTGCCGTGCCCAAGGACGCAGGCCGCGCCGCCTGGCGCGGTGGCCGATATCGTCCAGGCGCCGGTGTCCGGAGAAACGAACAGATGGATGGCGTTGCCGTTCTTGGCGAGCATTTCAGCCGCCGGGGCTTCGCCGTGATGCTCGAACAGAACAGCGGCCAGTTCATCGAAACGGGCATAGCACTGTGCAGCCGCAGCAGTAGGCTGGGCGAACAGCCCCAGCGCTATGGCGGCGGTGAGGGCGAGAACCCTGATCACGCGGCACCGCCTTTCATACCGGCGATCACCGCATCCTTGTTCTTGGAGCCGACCGACGAGCCGAAATAGAAGTTCAGCACCTGGCTAAGCCCGGTGGCAAGCGAACCGATCAGCAGCGCCAGAACTGGGCCGCTGTCTACGGGCAAGCCGTTCAGGGTCACATAGGCCAGAACGGCGAAGAACCCGACAATCACCACCGCGGCCAGAATGCCGGGTGTGCGGTCCTTGGTCTGGACCTGGCGGGCGCGGGCGCTGGCGCGGTCATCGGCGGCGATGCGTTCCAGCTCGATGCCGGCGGCCTGAAGCTGGGCAGCAAATTCGGCGTCCACCTGTTTCAGCTTGGCCAGATCAGCGGCAGACGCGCCCAGGATGGCCTGTTCCACCTCGTCGGCGGAGGCGCCCTGGCGGCCCATGAACTGCGTGGCAAGGGCATCAACAGCCACCCCGGCCATCGGCCCGCCCAGGGCCGCCGCGACGGTCGGCGCAACAGCGCCCAGAAACCGGATGATTTTGGCTTTGTTCTTCATGTCTCAGCTCCTCGGAAACCAGGGCGGGAAAAGGTGACGGGGGCTGCGTAGCTCTTCACGATCCACCCCGCGATGCCGCCAAAAATGATCTTCAGCCATTCGCGCCCGCCGACGGTCACAGAGGCGATGACCGGCACGCGGGTTTCATCGGCGATTTGCGCGATCACGTTGGGGTTGAAGCTGGGCCAGCGGCGCATATTGAGCGTGTCGCCGGGTGTGCTGATGATCACAAAATCATCGGCGGCGGGGGTTTCCGCATCGCCCAGTTCCGCCTCGGCCGGATCGGTGCGGCCAAGGATAAGCGACCGGATATGTTCCAGCGGGAAAAGCGGGTTGGAGTCCACCTTGCGGCCGGGGGAGACGTACCAATGCGTGGTAATGTCTTCGAGTGATGGAATGGACGAAAACAGCGTCTGCAGCAGGCCCACCAGCGCTGTGATTTGTTCCTCGGTGTAGGGCATCCACAGGCCGTGCCCGTGCTGAGGCGTTTCGGCTTCTTCAATGCCGTATTCCAGAATGCTGAATTTCTGGCCGAACCAGGTGCGGGCGGATTGCTCCGATGCCCGCGTCATGCGGCCGGGGTTCACCATCTCGATGCCGATGGAGAACCCATTGCACCATTCGCGGCCATGATACTCTGATTTTCCGGCGTGGCTGGCTTTCCGGTTGACCGGGACCTGCTGCTCGATGTGCCCGTCACGCTCGATCACAAACTGGACCGACACCTTGGCGTCGTTATTCTGCAGGTAGCGGGCGGCGTTGCCCTTTTCGATCCGGCTGGCGGTGTCGTGAAGAATGACCAGGCTGGGTACAATCTCGCGGCCAATCCAGCGCGCTTCCTTGAAATCTACCCCAGTGACTTTGCCGTATTGGATGCCCATTTCCGGCCCCTTAAAACCCCATTTCAATGGGGTTCAAATTGACGGGTCGGGGAGGGGCAATACACCCGCACCTATGTGCGGGTCAGTTGGCGCTATACGCCGGGAAACAGGGAAGGCTGGTTCGGGTCGGACTTGCGCCGCACACCCGGTTTCTGCAGCCAGCGGCGGACGCTGACGTCGGTCACGCCAAGCTTGAGAGCAATTTGCACGGTTGGCAAGCCCTGAGAGTGGTAGACTGCCGCCCGCCATTCCTTGACCAGGGGAACACGGCGCTGCAAGCGGTTTTCAATTGCCGCCAGCATCCGGGCTTTCGGGTAGCCGATCAGCTCAACAACCTTGGACCGGGCGGTCGGATGGGTGGCGATATAGGTTTCAATTCCGCCAAAGGCTTCAAGGAAACGCAAGGTGTCCTCAAGCCCCAGGGCTTCCATATAGGGTTCCACCTGGGCAGGCGGCTTGGGAAAGTTCAGCTCATCCTTTGCCATTTACCCGGCCCTTTGGCGGCTTAGGGTTGGTTCGTTTTCCCCGGATCGGTACTACAGTGGTCACCACCCCGTTGCGGACCTTGTAGACATGGCCGCCGTGAATGATGCCCGTGGCGTCCGGAAACTCGTCCCCAAGCGTCACGGCCTTGCCGATCCGGCGGCGGACAGCGTTGACGTTCACGCCCATAACGCGTTCCAGAAACCGCAGAACAGCGTGGTCGGATACTTGCGGGCGGCCTGGTTTCTTCATCGCTGGTGATCCTCCCAGGCGAAGTCGATATCCGCCCGCTGGCCCCAGCTTTTCAGGGCCTGAATAACCTGGTCGATCTGATCATGCTGGCGCAGCATATCCACGTCAGCGGGAACCGACTGCCAGGTGTTTCCGAACCGGGCGCGGATGAACTTGTTCAGGCCTTTGCGGCTGGGGTCGCGCAGTTCGCCGGCTGCTCCCAGGCCTCGCCACAGAACATGGATCAGGCGCAGGTCGGCGCGGGGCGCCAATTTATGTTTTTTGCCGCCGCTGCTGGCCTTGAAACCATCCGATTTAAGGCGCTTTAAAACACTGTTTAAATCGGCCTCGGTCATGTCTTTCATGGAGGCTTTGCCGGTGACGGCGAGCTGCAGATCGCGGCGGCCGTCTCTGTCCAGGCCCAGCTCACGGCAGCCGACGTGGATCTTTTGCTGAAGCGCTCGGGTCATCAGGAGGCCTCGCTCAACACGGCCGCAACCGGGTGGCTTGCAGCTTCGTCGGCTTCCATGCGCTGCCGCGCTTCGGCCATTTCTTCCCGCACGATGGCGTCAAAGCGTTCCGGGGAAATGCGGGAGACCTCTGCTCCCTGTTTCAGCAGCGCCACCGCGTTTCCCAGCACACGGCCAGCCCAGCGTTGTTTCTGCGTGTAAACACGGAAGCTGCGCCTGGCTGCATCACGGATTTCGTCTTCGGTCATTGCCATGGATGTGTTCCTGATATGAGGGGTTAGGCTTTGGCCAGATCGATGGCGATGTACTGCCAGGGGGCATCCACGCTCATGCGGCGGTAGCAGCGGGTGTAAGATGCCGTGCCGACTACGCGCATCGCCATGCGGATGGCTTTCATTGCCTGCTGCCAGCGCTCGTCGGCGATATCCTGGCGCAGCAGCATGAAGATTTCAGAGCGGTTGATCTGGCCAGTTTTGTCGGTGTTGAACGCGCGGGTGACGATGGAGCGGAGTTCCGGGCCAGCATCAGCGGCCCATTCATTCAGGCATTCGTCCAGCAGTTGCTTAGCAATCTGCAGTTCGGGGCCAAAGTCGATCCTGTCAGCAACTGACACTGTGACCTTGTACAGGCCGTCATGAGACAGCAGGGTCATATTGCCTTTTTTCCCGCCGATTTTGGCGCCGTATTCCTGCGCCAGAAGCTCTTCCAGAGCGACAATGTCGCTGTTGGTGTGAGCTTTGAAACGGGCGATTTGCCCCTGCAGCGGCAGGGCATAGCTGACGATCTTGCGGACGGTTTCATCCATCAGCAGATCTTGAGCGTTTACCGTCTCAATTGGGTCCAGTCCGCCTTTGGCGTTGGCCATATAAGTGTTGCCGTTGGCGACAACCCGGCCATCAGGAATAGGGGCGGGACTGAACTGGCTGGTGCGGGGTGTTTCAGGTGTCGGTTCGGTCATAAGTGCAGGCTTTCAGTGAGGGCGGGGAAGTCAGGCGCCTGTTGGGTCCAGGCGGTCGGCAATGCGGCGCAGGAAAATCCCAAGCCGGGTTTTGAAGGGAAGCCGCGCTTTCATTCTTCGGGTTCCTTGTTGAACTTCCGGCAGGCGCGGCAGGCGCGTATCATCCGGACCCGGAACGGGCTGGAATGGGTCCATTTTTCCGCACGGCGGCGGTGGGCCAGGCAGGCAGCACTGGGGATCTCGGTTTTCAGGGCGGGGCAAAGGACCGGGGCACTCATGAAGACGTCGCGCACGGCGGCTTCAATACGGACAAGCGAGCCGCCATAGCGGTTTCGCATGGCCTGGCTGACAACGGTGGCGCTGAGGCCAAGCTTAACGGCAACGGAATTCTGCGAAGACTGGTCGCATTCGCGCACCAGGACCTCCACCCAATCGGGCAGAACATCGCCCCAGCCGTCCTGGGCAAGTATCAGACGGTCGCTCATCACAGGCGCCCTCCCGGAGCATAGACAATCTTGTCGTCGTTGCTGTCGATGATGACGGTCATGCTGCGTTTCTGAGGCGGCAGCGGGCCGGTGTTCTTCATCAGGAACAGCGGCGTGTCCGCCATCAAATTCCGGGTTCGGGCGGCGGTACGCAGATAGCCGGCGCGGCGCAAAATCCGGCAGTATTCCACAATGAACCGCTGGGGGATATCCGGGCGGGCCGGTGCCAGCGCGGCAAAGATATCAACCGGCCTGAACCGTTTCTGGTGGCGGATTGCGGTCCAGACGGCGCCCTCTTTGGTGCCGCGCTTGTCTTTGGCATCTTCGCGGGCCTCTTCCGGCGACTTCACCGAGAAAAACACCTTGCCCTTGCTGCGGCCCCAGACCCGCATGACGCCGGTCTGCTTCAGGCGGCTGAGAAACCGCGTCCGGATGGTTTCCGATGCGCAGATGGTTTCAACATCCGCGTTTGTGAAATAAGGCCGTTCGGAAATGTATTTCCAGATTTGCTGTTCTTCCAGGCTGCGCGGCTCGGCCGATGGCAGCTCAATATCCGCGCCGGTCTCGCGCATCTTGCCCAGCAGATGGTCCAGCCGGTTGCGGGACCAGGCTGTGTCCAGTTCATGCCCGTTTGCCGCCGCCATGATTTCCCTGGCTTCATCAACACCCCAAACGGTGAAAAACTTGGTGGTGCCGTCGTTGCCGCATTCGGTGACAACGCCCTGGCGCTGCAAGGCGCGCAGGTAATTCTGCCGTGTCCAATCGCCAGCCTCGCAGTAGGTGGCAACGTCATGGTGGGTAAACCGCAGGCGGGTCTGGATGAATTCCAGGATCTCTTTTTCGGCGGCGTTGCGGGTTGCGGCTTGGCTCATTTCAGCCCCCTGCGCGGGCTGGGGGCGTCCTTGCGGCGGAATTCAATGCCGCCCCAGTCCTGCAGCGTCATGCTGGTCTGGCCAAGCTTGTTTGCCTCGCCTTTAACCTGGGCAAGATCGGTCACCATGCGCCGCACGTTGCCGGTGTTGCGGTCCAGAATGGCGTCCAGCAGATCCTCAGAAACGTCTATGCCTTCAGCATAAACGCTTGCCAGCAGGCCCGCGTCTTTCAGGGTGGCCGGCTGCGCGGCGACCCAGGACATGACCCGGCTGTCAATGAGTTCATATTTCCGGAGCATCTGCGGGAATTCTTCCATGCCGATCATGACAACCGGGGTGTCCGAGCCGTCATGCAAATCCCGGATCAGCTCAATCACGCCGCGCCGGAAGGCATAGTCCGCTTCATCGACAATCAGTGTGCGGCCATCCAGCGCCAGTTCTTCGCAGGCCTGCAGAACCATATCGGGTACCACCCGCTTGGGCGCCACACCCAGCTCGTTCAGCAGCCGCTCCAAAAAGGTCTTTTTGGTCCAATCGCCCTGCATGGAAATATGAATGACGTCAAAGGCAGAGGCGCAGAAGATGGCGCCGAAGGTTTTGCCATATCCGGGGTAGCCGTAAAACACCCCCAAACCCGGCATTCCAAAGGTCCGGTTCTGCAGCTCGGTTACCAGCGCTGCCATTGTCGCCACGTTGGTCAACGGCTGTACGCTATTGCCGATTTCCAAGGTCTGTGTCATGCTCGCTCCTAGTCAATCAATGCCGTCGCCATGGGGTCCATCCAGGCGGCGGTTTTTTTGTGATCTACCCGGCGTTATTGCCGCCGAATGCCTGTTTCAGCGCTGCCAGCGCCTCGTATTCCGAATGGGTTTGGTAGCCCTTCAGCCAGCCTGCCTCGCGCTCTCCGACCGGGTCGCCGTTTTGCTGCCTGCGCTCGATTTCCTGCGCCTGGGTAAACCGGTCGTCTGCTGTTGCGGCCACCTTGAAGGCCTCCTGTTTGGGGGATGGTTCGGGTTTCTTCCGCTTGTCGCCGATCTGCAGAATGAGGGCGTCCTGGGCCGCCTCGGCGCTGGGGTCCGAATGCTGCCTGAAGGTTGAGACCCTAGGGGGCTTCGCGGGTGCCAGCTTCACCACCTTGGCTTCCATCAGCGCAGTGGTTTCCTTGCGGATTTCGTTCAGATCGGCCCCGAGCTGTTCCGGGGTATGCGGCCGGTGCAGCTCTGCGAGTTTCTTTTCAGCCTTTTTGATTTGACGGTTCCGCTTCGCGGTCGAGCGCGCGCCCTCAAGATCAAAGAAGCCGATTTTCTGCTGACATTCGGCAAAGCCCAGGTGCGCGCCTTCTGCACTGTAGATATGAACGCCGCTGTGCAGGTCTTCAGGATCGAAGCGCACAACAATGTTGCGGCCCGCTTCCTGGCTCATCCAGTCGCAGTGATAGACGTTGCCGTGGAAGTTCAGACTGCCGTTGTGCTTGTGCAGCTTGCCGGTGTCCTGGCCCATCAGCCAAAGATTGCGCTGTTCTTCGGTCGCCTTCAGAAGCGTGGTTGAGGCGTAGCTGTCTGCAAACGTCTCATCAAAAGACCTGCCGTTTGCGTTGGCAGAGCGGCGGCCGGGGCGGGCATTGTGTTCTTCAATGCCTTCGGCCAGGACTTCCAGAAACTCTGCCAGTTTCACAGCGCGGCTGCCGTAGTTTTCCGGTTTTGCGGTCGGGCGGTTGCCGACATAGGCACCCGCAAAGCGGGGGTCTTTTGCAATGTCGCTGGCAATGTCCCGGAAGGCCCGTTCAATCGGCTTAGCCTGTCCGTGCGCCGGGGTAGCCCAGTGCATTTGAATGCCCAGCAGCGGCAGAACGCCAACCGGATCTGTCTCCCGGATCTTGAACCGGAACCGGGTGGGTGCGCCCGCCGTCATCCACTTGTTTGCGAACTCATGGCCGTTGTCGAACAGGCACCGCTTGGGAATGCGCCAGTTGTCGATCATTTCGCCAAAGGCCGCCATCACCATGACTTTGTTGGGGTCATGGTCCACCCGCCAGGACAGGATCTTGTTGGAGTAAAGGTCCTGAAACGCGATGATTTGGGGGCGGTTTACGGTGCCGTCGGGCCATTCGACAAAGACGTCGATCTTGTGGCAGTCGGCGTTGACGGCTTCCATCGCCGTCAGCGAAGACCGGTCGCGGATCTGCGCCGGATAACAGCGCATCAGCCCGCGTGGGCCTTCACGGGTATAAATCTGGGTGGTGCGCTGCACCTCAGCATCCACCCACCGCTTGGCGGTTTTCTGGATGGGGAAGGGCCAGCCTTCTTTTTCGGCTTTAAGCTTCGCCTTCCTGTAGCATTGGGAAAACGTCGGCCCCTCAAATTGCAGGAAGGCGCTTTTCAGCCAGTCCATGAACGGCTTGAACTGGGCGCGATCTTCTTTCCGCGTGCGTTTCTTGGGCGGCTGAGGCGCCAGGTAGGCAAGCTGATCCACCGCCGGAATGCCCTCAACCAGCGCCAGCCAGTTATAGATCGTGCGCGGGCTGGCGTTGAACTCAGCCGCAATTGTTGCCACAGCCTGAACGTGGGTTGTTCCGCTGCCATGCAGCAGCTCAACTTTCTGGATTGCATCCAGCCGTGCCGCAGCCTCGTCTTTGGCCTTCTGGGACAGCTTTTCATAGGTCACCCAGGCGGTAGTCCGGTCAGGGCGCTCGACTGGCGCGGCGGCTTCCTGCATCGCCAGTTTTTCACGGGCAGCAGACGGCAGCACCGACCAATGAAACAGCAGCCCGCCACCGCGCCCCGGCCTGCGTTGCAACGCTGCCGGGTTGTTTTTCCAGCCCCAGCGCTCTGCAAAAGCGTTCACTCCGCGCACGCTGCCTGGCAATCCCGGCAGCTTGGCCTCGGCAAGCTCCGCTGCCGTCCACCATTCCTTTTCGGGTGTGATGCCGCTGTCCATCAACCGGCCTCCCGGTTGTGGGCTTGAAACATCACAACTTCAGAGGCGGGCGTGTCACTGTCTTCGGCGTCCTGCAGAAGCTCCAGCAGCTCATCGCGGAATTTCTCCGCAAACTGCGTCCGTGCAGCTTTGGAACCGCGCAACCAGGCGTCGGTGATCTTGGCGGCCTGCTGGTCCGTGGTGGATTGCACCGCCGCTCCGGGGGCCTTTTTGCGGGCCAGCACCTCTTTGGCGGATTTCGCTTCACCGCTGCCCAGAGCCGCGCAGATCGCACTGCGGTCTGTCTGTTCGCCGCATTTGGCGATGTGTTCCAGGTCTTTGAATTGCACCTTGTTCGGTGCGTCCCGCAGTTGGGCGATTTCGTCCTTAGACAGCTTTTCGCCGACGCTGATCAGGCGCTGCATTGTCTTCTGAGATTTTCCAAATGTTTCGGCGGCATTGGCGCTAAATGATGCAAGCGACATTTTGTCGTTTGCATCCCAGCGGCCATGCGCGCCAGCTTTGCCTTGCGCTGTCTCGGGGTTTTCCCGCTCATACAGCTCTTTGTGCGCGGCCAGAAACACGGCCATATCCAACGGTGTCAGCGGGGCGCCGGCTACATTGGCGTCAACCTCAATCCGGATGGCCTGGTCGTTGGTGCATTCGCTGACCTTGACCGGCACTTCTTCCAGCCCGGCTTGCTTGGCGGCGGTCAGGCGGTGCAACCCGTCCATCAGCCGGTAGCCGTCCTTGATCCTGCGCACCAGCAGCGGTTGCAGGATGCTGCCGACCTCGTGGATGGACGAAACAATGCTGGCAACCGCTGTGGGGGAGGCGGTGCGCAGGCGTTCTTCCACTTGGATATCGGCAACCGGAAGGGTTTGAATTTTCTGCCAATTTGGAGGGGTCATTGGGGATGCTCCACTTTGATTGAATTCAGGGGTTTCAATAGATGGCTTGCCGTTCTTTGCGGCATGGCCGGCGGTTTCAACGCGCAGGCGGGGTTTGAAACTGCCCGTCAGGATCTGCGCACCGGGCATCAGTGCTTGCTAGCCAGGAAGTCGTTGAAATCGTCCAGGGCGCCGTCACCGGCCAGGCTGGCTACTAGATCCGCCACCCTGCGCTGTGTTTCGGCCAGGGCTTCAACTGCTGCGTCCACTTCTGCGGCACGTTCGCCGACCGTTTTCCAGCGGCGTGCCTGAGCCATCCTGTGACGGCTTGCAGCGATAACTAGGCGTTCGCGCTGCTCTGCATAATCAGCCGCAGCGGCCCGGAGTTCAGTGATCCGTTCTGGAACTGATTTCTTCTTAAAAACATCGTTGCCGGTCATCTCAAAAAGGCTCCAAACAAGAACAGGAAGGGCAGGGCGAAGGCGCAGATGCCCCCAATTAAGTCGTCGGAAAGATCTGAAAGACTTGGCCACACAACACGGAAGCCTTGGCCCCAGCCCGCCGGAAATGAGGCTAGGCTGGGACCCGTTCCGGCGAGTGGTAAGCGGGAATAAAAAGGCCCCGGCAGCGCATCCCCATGGCTGCCGGGAAGTTGAGCCAGGCCGCTGCTAGCAGGCGTGCGGGACTGGCTGGACGGGTGTTGTTTCTGAATGCTGGTCACTGGCCTGCCTCCCTCCTGCCGGAGAGAGGGGGCAGATCATCAGCAGATAAACTGCGACGAACTCGCTTGGGGCCGTGCATTTCCTCGTCGTAACTACCTGTTTCTTTAAGGTGTGGGACGACGTCGTCACCTGCATTCGCTACCCGATACCCCAAGGTGTACAGAACCGTCCTAACAGTCAGGGTATTCGGGTTGGGAACCTGTCCGTCCTTCAGTCTGCGAATTTGCTTCCCAGAGAGGCCGCAAGACCTGGCAAAGCTTTCGCAAGAAACCGTGGTGAAACCCCGGTTCATCTGGTCAAGCTCTTTGCGGAGAAGCCCTGCGAACTGCTGTCCGCTCAAGTGGTGAATTATTGTTTCTGGTGCCATCGGGTCCTCCGTTAGATCAAACGGTAGCCTTAAAAGACCAGTGCAACAACCCTAAAAGACCAGCAACATGCCATAAAGGGTCTTAAGGTTATCGCAAAAGGTGGCGGCTTATCCCTTTTTGTTGGATGCGTGAACTTAAAAGTCCGTTTGCTGGACTTTTATTTCCGTTTGCTGGACAAATAATTCCGTGTAAGGTTCGCGCATGAGCAAACCAGGCAAGAATAATTCAGACTCAAAGAGTGAGGGGGTCGAGGCGTGGAGGAAGCGCCTGCGTCAAGCCCTGGATGACCGTAACCTTGACTATGATAAGGTTTCGTTGGAGAGCGATAGCGGAGCTGAGTATGTAAGCCGGGTGCTGTCAGGCCGCTTTAATCCGACAGTCGGTAAGCTTATGAAAATATGCGAAGTTGCAAACATTGATATGGCTTGGTTGTTTTCTGATGACCCTTCATCCGAGAGCCAGTCCGTGGTTGAGAAGGCTGCGGACCTCTCAGAAAATGATGCCGAGCTAGTCAGCCGACTCATCAAGAGTGCGCGCCCGCGCTGATCTAATCCTATCCATTGCTTGTTCGAACAGCCGGGTTCCTTCGCCCGGCTTTTCTTTGTTTGCTTGCTCCACTTCATGAACAATCCTTTGCAGCGTTTCGGCGGTGATCCCGTCTTCGTTCATCTGGTTGCCTATCGAGGTGAAGTATCACTTGTGATACTTCACGCATTGCGGTAATCATGTGTCACATTACATACTAAGCGTGTGCATCCAATATGATTAGTGATATAGCGGGCGTCCATTTACGGTCGCTGGATAACATTTCTGAGTGCGGTTTTTCGCTGGGCGTTGGCTTCGACGGTGCAAATATTGCTTTTTTAAAGTCGACCTACTCGAGAGAATGGCAGGAGCGGTACGTCGCGCAAAGATACCTCGACCTAGACCCGACAATAAAATTCGGGGTCGCTGGAACCGGTTCTATTACTTGGGAAGAACTGAGGGTGCGCTATCCAGAAAGCGAGAGGTTCTTTGATGACGCCGCCAGGCACGGCCTAATACAGGGAAACACCCTTTCAATTCATGTTGACGGGCAAGTGTCGATAGTGAGCAGCAGCGGACCCAAGTGGACCGACGCTGAGCGGCGGCTCGCGAAGGCAGCCTTGTACACCCTCTACTCACTGCATCACGAACAAACCCGGCACTATTCCATATCACGGCAGGCGCAGGATGTTCTTCGCCTGATGTGTGCGGGGTTAAAAGATCAGGAAATTGCCGAAAGGCTCGGGGTAAAGCTGGAAACTGTTCGCCAGCGCCGCAGAGGGGCTATGCAGGCAGTTGAGGCTACCTCCACCGCGCAGTTGATATCACTAGTGATAAAATTCGGGCTTATCTAAAGACCAAGGATTCCATTCAAAATGGGCTCTTTGAACATGGCGCTGCAACTAGGAGAGCGCCATGCAGTTACACGTCTTTTCATTCGAACACCGCCACGCCTTTGAATCGGCTTATTCAGGGTTTCTGGCCCTGCGCAAACTTAAGCTGGTGGACGAACTTGGCTGGGGTTTGATCCATGATGGCCACTTTGAGCAGGATCAATATGACCGAACGGGTGCAGTCTACTCTATCGTTACGCAGGGCGGTCGCGTGATCGCCGGCGCCCGTGCAGCGTCCTGCGCAGGCAGTGACGGGTTTTGGACCTACATGCTGCAGGACGCCAGAGACGGCAAAATCCCTGGTATCCCTGGCGGACTGCTCAATGACTACCCGGAAACGAACCAGACATGGGAATGCACCCGCTTTGTTATGGACGAGACCCGAGCAGATCAGGCGCACCCCTCTATCGAGACAAAACTCGTCGTCGCCGGGTTGTGCAGGGCTGCCTTCGGGCTTGGTGCATCCGAGTTGATGTCGCTTTCGCCGCCAGGGCTAGGGCCTCTGCTACGGCGGTTCGGGTACCAGATCCGCAGGGAGGCGGCCCGCTACAATTGCGAGGACGACGGACGGCAGTACCGCGCTTTTCGGATGGAGTGTGATCCAGGAGTTAATCAATATCTAGCTGCCCGCTATCTTTCGCCGGGTTCTGCTACTGCGTTGCGTGAGGAACTGAAAGGGGCGGCGTAACCCAAAAACGGCAAGCCAAAAGAGCGGCTGCAAAGTTAACATAACGGCCCCTCTGGCGCCGCCGGGAGGCGGTGCCAGAGTGAACATAAGCGCCCTTATTGGTTGAACCTACTGTGTCTGAACCTAGTTGCCCCGGGTAGTAAAACTGGCAGTCGATGTTCGAACACGAGCATTGCAGCCAAAGTGATTCATCATCCTTTGAACGACATTGGAGGGAGTAGGGTTCCTAGGCCCGAGTCTGACTCTAGTGATGCAAGCGCTGGGGTACGTGATCTCCACCTTGGGGGAGATTATTCCGCTCGCTTCCCGGTAGTCTAAATCGCTAGCATCAGAGTGCTCTCCGACCCAATACAAGCGCCATTCTCTTTCCTCTTTGAATGCCGGATTCTTAAACTCATACAGTTTTGAAATCACGCCAATCTCGGATTTTCTCTGCTCCTTTGATTGTCCCCAGGACACGCTGCCACCTCCTGTCTCGTTCTCTGAGTAGCCGTCAATCCGTTCCTTAAATACACTATGGATTTGTGAGGGTAGATCCATTCTCTCGATCCGGTCATACGAAACCGGAGCTAGGCTTAAACCCGGCAGGCCTTCAATGTTTCCTTCGACAATTTCCTCTATCGCTGGTCTAGAGAATGTCACGCACAACCCAGCGCCGTTGTCTGCATAGCCTCTCCATTGGCTGAGCAGATCGTCGTCTTCGGAAAAGCACATACCAAGTGCACATCGATCTTTCAGGGCGATGTCGAGTGCGAGCCGAGCGCCATTTCGCCTTACGAGGCTTTCTTTTGTTCGCTTGCGGAGGAAACTGTCCAGATACTGTTTTACCGCGTACCTCCCTTCCTGAGTGTCATTGGACAAGGTCAGGTCCGTCAACCATAGCTTTTTCGACTTTACTAACGAAAGGAAGGTTGCCGCTGAGCAGTAGTAGTGCAGTTCTTCCACGTCAGAGTGGTCGGAAGGTTCCATGAAAATCCTATTCGTTTCCGTTTAATCATCGGCAGAGCGACATCAGCAAAGTCAACATAGACGCGCTTATTGTGTGAACCTAGGGCTCAGAGCTGCTCGCGTAGCTCAGAGCCCGCTTCAGCCATTAGTTAACAAGCTGGCTTTCGCATGCGCAGCACGCTGTGGACATCCCCACCTTTATGATCCCTAGTCATTGAAACGATTGAGAGCCATGCAGTGAGGGTGATGTATGCAAGCTATTTGTAGCGGCCATGGGAACGAAAGGAGTGGCGAACCTTGGATGCGACATCTCTCTGATTCTGCAACCTGCGAGAATGTGACCGTTTCAGTGCAGCTTGTATCCAGTCTGAGCCTTGCCGCTCCAGAAGCACAGAAAACACTGGAGCTTGAGCTAGTACTTCTTGTTGTCGTTCGACAATTTCTCGGTCGCTTTGAATCGCCACTCTCTTCCCCTGACTCGCTCTAACTTGCAGAGTTGTTTCTTCTCTCAGCATTTCGTGGAAGTCTAACACATGGCTGCCACTTATTGTACCGCTGCGACCTTCGGTATTGATTGAGAGGACGAATTGCGCTCCCAGTTTAATCGCAGTCTTCAGGATTATTTGTTTTCGAACCTGGGTATTGGCTTCAGAAAAAAATAGGCTTCTTATTCTTCGATAATTCTTTGCAAATAAGGGTGTTTTGGTTATCGCACTGAAAGCAGCTTCCTTTACGCCGATGTCTCGGTGATCGCAAAGCGAAAGAATAGTCTTTGCAACAAACTCATCGTTCGAAAGAACGTCGCCCGCAACTCGGACGAAGGAAAGTATGACGCCTGGATTCCCCAAATGGAATGCAACAAAGTCAGAAACGACCCTATGAAGGTCTGAGGTCGAATTTGTAAACCGATGGAGGTAGTAAAACAACGTCGTCCTTTTGGTTAAGTCAATGTCGTCTACTATGAGCTTCTTGCATAGAAGTGAGGCCTGTTCCTCTGAAATGTTCTTAAACTTCTTCGATACCAAACGGTCTCCGCGCGAAGAAACCCAACTTGAAACCTCATAGGGGTCGCCCTTCTTCAGCGCCTCATAGATCCGAGAAGCTCGATTGTTTTCTTCGAAAAAGATGCGCTCTTCCACTAAGTTCTGAAAAATCGAGTTCTCGACAAGGGCACCATTCAGGTTTGTCGTTTGATCAACCTGGACATCCATTCCATAAGCATTTCTCAAATCAGCACCTTTGAAGTTGAAACCTCGAAGGTCGGAATAAGAAAAATCAGTGTTTGTCAAGTTGCTATCTTTGAAATCGCATTCAGGTTGCAGATCGAGGCACTCTGCCATCTCAGTGAAGGTTAGGTCACCTTCCTCCAACATTTCCAAAGCGCTGTATATTTCTTGCTCAGGCCAAACCTCTTCAATTGTCACATCATTCTTCATGATTGTACTCGCAGCGAGAAATTAGAATTTCTCCCCGATATTGCTGATTTGAGTAACTGGCGTTGCTAAGAGATTTGGCGATAAAAATATCTAACAGCCTCTTTTTTGTGGTCGTCAAGCCAGCAAATCGTTTCTCGGTTTGCGCGTCTCCATGCACGGGGCTAATGCGAAGGTCACGTTGCTTCACCTTGAGTTCAAGAGAAGAATAGCTTCGATTGGCGTCTGGTTTTTTGGTCAAAGCCAAAAGTTTGTCGTCCGCAAGAAATGTTGAGTCCAAAGGCTCTCCACTTGGCTCCCGAACTTCCCACCTTAGATTAGGCCGCGCCTTTACACGGAGGTCTGTTCCCTCTTCTTTAAGCGTAAGCTCCCGGTTGGTTGCTTGGGTGCGTGCTCGCTCTAGTTTGCCGCTCCCCGTAAAGCCTTTTCTCGTGAGTTCCATAGCCCCAGTGATGAGGCCTTTGTCTTCTTGCTTTTCCTGGATCTGATTTGATCGACTGACTTCGTTAGGTCTTTTGGGGTCGCCGTATAGCGAACCCGAAACAACATCCATGCCTTCATGATCTACCGAGATGAACAAACGCGTGAACTCTATCAGGCACTCGTAGTCACCAAGTGGAACTTCACCGGAAGCCACTCGAAGGTCTACCACACAACTTTTTACGGCCTCGTCGTCGTCAGAGTTTTGATACTTCACTAAAAATTCGCACAGGTCAGGGAAGCAATTCTGGTTATTCATTGGAGTGAGCCGTTTGAAAAGTGTTGTCTACCTCTGTGGTGGTAATAATGCGAAAAGGGGCAATGGACAACCCTGACGAAAGCACCCTGTACCCGTTTTAGGCGAATGTGCGACAACATATGACCCGGAGGCCCGGCAACTTTTAAAAGGCAACAGACCATCGCATGCAGGGGCTCTATAGTGCAAGCTGCACTCATCAGTGCTACGTGATGCGACATCCTAACCGTGTATCAAGAGTAACGGGTCTTACGTTGCACCTGCAGCAAATGCACACTTTTCGCCCGTTGAGCCTGAGACGGCCATTCTTCGTCGAATCTATCGCACCCGCAGCGAACGGCAGGAAAGTCCCGTAGCTCTCCTGAAATCTGTTCCAAGTTCAGAGAGCTGCCGTTTTGTGTGGAATTCACTTACCTTGTTGATTTTATGACGAGAATTTTATTCTGGGAAGCGATAACCTAGACCGGCACCCTAGTTCCAAGTTCGGCAGCTCAAAAGGGCGGGCCGAAAGTTAACATAAGGGGCATTATCGCCCCTGTGAGGGATTGTTTTCCCTTATTCTACAAGGTCTGGGGCAGGGGAGAGAGTTTGCAACAGGAAGTGTCCCAAAATCTGCTGAGCGCGCTGTAGGGGCCATTTTTCCGGGTATTGAAGGACAAACGCCCCAAGCCACTTTCCAGGTTTAGACCTTCCAGAATGCCCTTTTTTATATGGCTCCATCCGGGTTCTTCCGGCTTTGTCCGGCCTCTTCCGGTTACTGCAATATCAAGTGTCTCCTAACAGCGGGACACTTCGCGTTGCAGTGCGGGACACTTCCCGTTGCAGCAACTCATTTTCGCGATTTCCCTGATTTTTAAGCCTGAAACGGGGGTTTAGCCAGTCCGGATCTGCGCCGGTTCCGTGATTTGACGCCGGAATTTTGGGACACTTCGCGTTGCAGTACGGGACACTTCCCGTTGCAATACCCGGCAATCCGCCGCCCAAAACGTAAAAAAACGTCGGGCGGCAGAGGGTTTTAAAGGGTGTTTAAAGGGCTGTTGTAGGGGCTGGCGGGACCAACCGGACTTTCGCCGCGGATGCAAGTTTGCCGCCCGACTCTGCAACTTACCTTGTTGCTCAACGTCCGCATTTTAAGAGGCGGACGGATAGCCATTGCTGATCCGAATTCATCAAAAGTTAAATGCCGCAATCTAGACGAGGCACTTTAGTAATTTAGGTTGGAGTGGCATTGTTGCAGAACTCTGACCGCTAAGGATTCACATCACGAATCCATGCGGTTAGACGGGTTAGATGAGCAAGCCCGCACCTGCCCGCTACCGCACGACGAATTGGTCCAGCTACAACGATGCGCTCAGGAAGCGCGGGTCGCTTCTGATCCGGTTGGACAAAGAGATGACCTGGCTCGCGCCGCATGAAGGGCGACCGGGGCGTCCACCAGTCTTCTCGAACTCGGCGATCCAGTTCTGCCTGTCGATCAAGGTTCTGTTCAAGTTGCCACTCCGGCAGACCGCCGGGATGGTCGCCAGCCTTTTGCACCTGGCGGGGTTGGACTGGCCCGTTCCCGATTTCTCTACACTGTGCCGCCGGCAGAGTGAGATGGGACCGTGGCCCCAGTGGGGCCGCGTAAGCCCATAGAACGCTGGCCGTCCAGATCCCGTATCGCCGCGCCGATGGTCCGCTGAACCTGCGTCCCCTCTCGGGACATTGCTATGCAATGCCCTGCCGGGCAACGGACAGCACCGGGATCAAGTTCCTTGGCGATGGTGAGTGGCAGGCCCGCAAGCACGGCGTTCAAGCTGAGAATGCGTGTCGTAGTGGTAGCGCTTGACCGTCGCTTCTTTGATTGTCCGGTTCATGCGCTCGACCTGGCCGTTCGTCCAGGGGTGGTTCACCTTTGTCAGGCGGTGGTCGATCTCATTCTCGCGGCAGACGCGGTCAAAGATGTGCTGGAACGCCGATGTGTCCTGCTTGCGATTGGTAAACTGGATGCCGTTGTCGGTGAGAACCGTATGGACCCTGTAAGGCACCGCCGCGATCAAATTGCGCAAGAACTGGGCAGAGATCATCTTGCCTGCTTTCTCGTGCAGTTCGACATAGGCAAACTTCGACGTGCGATCTATTGCGACAAACAACCTGGTTTTGCCCTCGCCGGTGCGAACTTCCGCGAGGTCGAGATGAAAGTACCCAATAGGATAACGCTTAAACTTCTTCTTCGGCTTGTCACCTTCAACCTCAGGCAAACGGCTGATGCCATGCCGCTGCAGGCAGCGATGCAACGACGAGCGGGTCAGATGCGGGATGGTCGGCTGCAGTGCGTAGAGGCAGTCATCCAGCGGCAATAGCGTGTGGCGTCGAAAGGCGACGATGACGGCTTCTTCTTCGATGCTGAGAACCGTGGAATGAGCCTGCTTCGGTCCCATCGCGGCGTCTTGAACGCTGTCGCGCTTGCGCCACTTGGCGACTGTCTTGACGTTGATGCCCAGTTCCCGGCTCAGCGCCGCGTTCGAAGCTTTCGATCGCTGTATGAGAGCTCGGACGGCGTGCGTGGTCTTGGCGCTCCCGTGAAGAATTTGCCCCATAATGCACCCTTGTGATGGTCACAGATCAGTAGACCACCACACACCGGGACTAAACACCTGGTGCTGGACAAGTGAGCCATTGAAGGCGCCATTGGTTCGAGCCCAATGGCAAACGGCCAGCACAGTTCCCGCTGGCAGGCAATCATGCCGATCTCTGCGAAGATCGGCTGTTCGGCGCACAGGCTGAATGAGTGGGTGAAGAAGGCGGAAATCGACAGCGGCAAGCGGGCGGGTGTTCCAACTGATGCCGCCGGCAGTGCGGGTCGTTCGCGCAGCGGATCAAATGATCCGGGGGATCATTTGAAGGCGCAGAACGCCCTGGCCGAGACGATCAACGGTTTGTTCAAAGCCGAGCTCATTCACCGCCGCGGCCCTTGGCGCAACTTCGAAGACGTGGAATACGCAACGCTCGAATGGGTGGATTGGTTCAACAACCGCCGCCTGCTTGAACCCATTGGGAACATCCCGCCGGCAGAAGCAGAGGCCAATTTCTACGCCGCTCTGGAAACTGAGGACATTGCCGCGTAACTAACTGAAATCAGTCTCCGGCAAACCCGGTGCGGTTCAGTTGCCTGCATGGCGCATATCTGGCGCAAGTTTGTTGACGTCTTCCAATCTCAAGGACTGGCCGTTGCCGAAGAGGCGATCCGCCGGATTGCTGAGCTATATGCCGTAGAAAAGGACGCCCGCGGGCTACCGCCGCAGGATCGCGCTCAACTGCGCCAAACCCTACCAAAGCCTTTGCTTGATGAGCTGGAGGCCTGGCTGGCGGCGCAGCTGGCACGGATTCCGGGCTGCGGGAGTGCCGGGCGCCGGCTCGATCCTGACTTCGTCCGAGAGGTGGGGCTGCGCCGGATTGCAGAGTTCTACCGCATCGAAGGTGAGATCCGCGGCAGGGGCTCTGGCCAGCGGCTGCCGGCCCGGCAGGACCGCACCGCGCCGCTGGCCGCCGGTCTCTGAGAATGGCTGCAAAGCCAGCGCCGCCGGATCTCCTCAAAGTCCCGCCTCGGAGAGAAGCCGACCTGCATCCACCGCCAGTGGGGCGGGCTGCAGACCTTCCTGCGCGACGGCCGCGTCGGGATCGGCTCCAATGTCCCTCTCGGCAGATCGCTGCGCAATCGCCTGCCAGGCAGTGGTGCGAGAACCTGATCCGCTCGATCGCTCTGACGAGGAAGTACGCACTTTTTGCCGGTCACGACGAAGGCGGCCGCACCTGGGGCCTCATCGCTTCGCTCATCGCCACGGCGAAGATCAGCGGCGTCGCACCCTTCGCCTCCCTCCAGGCCACCCTCGAAGCCATCGCTGCAGGTCACCCTGCCAGTCGGCCGGCGAACTCCTTCCCTGGAACTTCCAGCCGTCAAGTTGAAAGTCCGGTGCTCTCCAGGCGCCGCTTACGATCAGCTCCAGCTCCGCATAGCCCGGCCGGGCATCCGGAACTTGCACCCGGCCCAGGCTGATGCGCGATTCCCAAAGGGGCAGCGCCTCGGCCGCCGGCTGAAAGGCATCAACCAGAGTTCCGCCGTTCAACGGCTGGTCGATCACAGCAGGCAAATGGGACCCGTAGTCACGCAGCATGGCCAGCGTGCTTTTGGAGGTCGGCAGAATGTCAAGGATCGACTGCGCCTGATGCACATCGCCCTCGGAACTCAGCCGGAAGGTGCCGGGCGCGCCGTGCCGCGGGATGGAGCGGGTCGGGATGGCGCCCGGAAGGACGGCCTTGGCAAGATCTCGGGTTGGTGCGACAACCCTGACCCCTTCGCCTGTTTCCAGCGGCCGCCAGGAATGGTTTTCTGCGGGCTGCTGGGTCATCCAGGGCATGAGCCGGGTTTCCAGGCCGCCGCCGAAATCAACGCGGGCACTGCATTGCCGTGCCGGTTGTTTTATGCAAGATGTTTCGCTAAATATGAAAGATCTTACGCATATGGCGCTTATTCACAAAAAGATCTCCGCGCTTTTGACGGATATGAACCTGTCCAACCGGCAGGCGGCGCTGAAATGCGGGATCCCCTATGGCACTTTCAACAGCGCGCTGAAGAACGAGCGTGAGATCGGCTGGAGCATGCTGGATGCGCTGGCGCGCGGGCTGGGGGTGTCGTTTCACTATTTCTCGTCGGACACTGCTGGTCTCGAGCTGCTGCCGGACCGCCGGGCGGAGGAGGCTGGACGCAAGGCATTTGAAATTCTCAATGCTCAGTTGCAATCGGCTGCCCGCTCCCGCCAGTACCGCGGCTGCGACGTGTCGCTGCAGGACTTCCTGGACTGGTGGTTTGCCAACAGCGGCCGCCTGGAAGGCTTTGACCAGCTGCAGCATCAGGTGGACTTGTTCAGCCCGCCGGATGCGGAGAAGAACCGCATTCAGCCGATCAAGTCAGGTCCGGCCAGCCTGGCCTCGATTTGCTTTGAGGTGGCAAGCAGCGAGCAGCTGCGGAACACCCTGAACGGGTTCAGCGACAGGCTCAATTCTGACCTTGTACTGGCGCACAGCGAGGCGATCAGCCGCGGCGAGCCGGTGATCACCCATCCGTCGATCGACGTGAACCTGCTGAACGGGCGCCGCTTTACCCGGCAGTACCGGCGGGTTCTGGCCCCGGTATATTTGCCGGACGGCAAGCTGATGGTGGCCAATTTCTCACAGGACATCAAATTTGGCTAAGTCGCTTTGCAGCATGTGCTCCATTTCCAGCCGGGACGCGCCGACAAACCATTCGGTGCTGCTGCGCACTTCCGGTTCCGGATCGCGCCACTTCTGCGCCCGCGGAATTGCCCGGCTGAAGCCGTAGACCAGGTCCAGCCGGGCTTGCATGTGGCGATCGGGGATGAAGGCGTAGATCCAGTCCACATCCCATTTCTGGATCGCTAGGATTTGAAAGATCCGCATGAAGGGCTCCAGCCGCTCCGCCCGTCTGCCGCGGTGGCCGGGCAGAAAGTTCAGCTCGCCGATATAGGCCAGGCGGCCGCTGACCTCCCGCGCCAGCGGTTCTGCGACGCTTTCAACGCCGCCGCCTGCATCGTTTGGAAACTGATGCCGCGAGGTGCGCAGCAGAAACTCAGCCAGGGTTTCGCGGCCCAGGTCCTGCAGCATCGAGGCCGCACCGCCGACATAGGTGTCGCCCTCCTTCAGGAACAGCCAAAAGGCTGAGTTCCGGGTGTGGTCAGCCCGTTCGATGGCAAATCCCGGCATCTGGAACCGGCGGCCGGTTTCGGCGGCGGCCTCGGGCACTTTCTCAAAATCCGTGAACATTTCGACCTGAAGGCCGGCCTGCGAAAGCGCGTTCAAATACCCCGAAAGCGTTTTGCCCAAATCCAGAAAGTTCATAAAGGTCCCCCGTCACAAAAATTATGTATCCGGATAGCCCGGATCGTCTCCTGACGCCGCCTCAGAGTGCAGGTTCACTAAAATCTTAACTACTTTTACGGTAAATTGTTGAAATTCACACTGAACTCTCCACCGCTTGTAATCCGGCGGCCGGGAAAGGGTATCGCTTGTTTTAAATAGCAAAAGCCCGGCAACTGCGCTGCCGGGCTGAACTGTGTCAAAGATGCTTTTGGTTGTGTCAACCGCGGCCGCGGTAGGGGGGCACGCCTTGGTCGGGGATCCAGACGCCCTCAGGCATCGGGCCGGTTTGCCAGAACACATCAATCGGAATGCCGCCGCGCGGATACCAGTAGCCGCCGATGCGCAGCCATTGCGGCTGCAGGAAGTCCGCCAGCCGGCGGGCGATGGAGACCGTGCAATCCTCGTGAAAGGCGCCGTGATTGCGGAAGGAGGTCAGGAAAAGCTTTAGCGATTTGCTTTCCACCAGCCACTCACCGGGTACGTAGTCGATCACCAGATGGGCAAAATCCGGCTGGCCGGTCATCGGGCAGAGCGAGGTGAACTCGGGCGCGGTGAAGCGCACGTTATAGGCCGTGTCGGCCTGCGGGTTCTGCACCCGCTCCAGTTCCGCCTGTTCCGGGCTGGCCGGCACCACGGTATCGCCGCCCAGCTGTTTCAGATTGCTGTAGATGCTGTCAGACATGTCAGGGTTCCTATGTTCAGACGCCGCGTTTGTTGCCCCAGACCAGCACATGCAGCTGGGGCAGGACGCGGGGGGTGAACCAGCCGTCGCCGGTTACTTTTTCAATCAGCCACAACAGCCGGTCGGTGGCTTGGTTCAGATCGACCGGCAGGGCCGGGTCAACTTCCGGATTGCCGGGCTGCAGATACAATGGCAGTTCGGGATGGCGCTCCGCGGCGGCCTTGGCCCAGGCGTAATCCTTGTCATCAAAGATCACGATCTTCATTACTGCCTGGCCGCAGCCCTTGGCGGCTTCAAGACATAGGTCGAAGGCTTTCCAATCCACCCTTTCACCGCTGGACGGCGGCTTGGGGCTGAGCACCAAAGTGTCAAGATCACCAAACCACGGCTTGCTGACAGAGCCTTGGGTCTCGCAGGCAAAGCGGTAGCCCTCGGTCTTGCCGTAGGCGATCACCGGGGCGAAGTCCTGGATCGCCGGATTGCCGCCCGAGATCGACACCGTCAATGGCTTGCCGCCGGACAGGCGGCGCACCTCGCCCATGACTTCCTCTGGCGCCATCACCGCCCAGTCGTGGCGGTTGGCGCTGTCCACCGCATGCATGCTGTCGCACCAGGAACAGCGGTAATCACAGCCGCCGGCACGGACAAACACCGTAGGCTCCCCAATCAATGCGCCTTCGCCCTGGATCGTGGGGCCGAAAATTTCCGCGATGCGCAGGGTCATGGCCGGTACTCCGGCCTGTATTCCGCCCAGGTTTTGGGTGTTTCGGAAACCTTCACGGCAGCAACCTCCGGCCAGCGCGCATGGCACCAGTCATAGAAATGCTTGGCCATGTTTTCAGCCGTTGAATGGCCTTCCAGCACATCGTTCAAGTGCCGGTGGTCAAAGGTTCCGTCGATGTATTCTTTCAGCGGCTTCAGCTCATGATAGTCGCGCACAAAGCCATCCGCGTTCAGCTCCTTGGCTGCAAGTTCCACCACCACCACGTAGTTGTGCCCATGCAGCCGGGCGCATTGATGGCCGGACGGCAGATGTGTCAGCTGATGCGAGGCGGAGAAATGGAACTCCTTGGTGATCCGGAACATCAGGCGCCGTCCTTGGCGGCAATCGCCTGCTGCCAGAAATCGGGGTCGGCGTAGTCCGTCGGATCTGCGATGTCCGCCAGATGAAATGCCTCGCGCCGCTCCACGCAGGTGCCGCAGCGCCCGCAGTGCTTGTCGCCGCCCTTGTAGCAGGACCAGGTATCGGCAAAGGGGGTATTGTGCTTGGCACCGGCGGTGACAATGTCGGCCTTGGAGCGGTGCACAAACGGCGTGTAGAGCCGCACGTCGGCATAGCCATCTAAAGCGGCGCGCTGCATCGCATCAAAGGCCTCGGTGAAAGCCGGGCGGCAGTCCGGATAGATGAAGTGATCGCCGCCATGCACTGCCGTGGCCACGGCCTCATCGCCATTGGCGGCAGCGATGCCATAGGCGATGGTCAGCATGATGGCGTTGCGGTTCGGCACCACGGTAACCTTCATGGATTCTTCTTCGTAATGGCCGTCCGGCACATCGATATCATCCGTTAGGGCAGAGCCGGAAAGGGCTGCGCCGATACCGCGCATGTCGATGATGTCATGTGGCACGCCAAGCCGCTCAGCGGCAGCGGCGGCATAGTCGAGCTCCTTCTTGTGGCGCTGGCCGTAATCAAAGGAGACAAGACGGGTCAGCTGATGTTCATCAGCAACCATATGGGCAAGCGAAACGGAATCCAGCCCGCCCGAGCAGATAACGATAGTCTTCATGTTTGTACCCTTGTTTTGTTGACCGGGTAGGCTGCGACCGGTGCGGCGCATATAGCGCTGCGGGTGGTATCGCGCAAGAGGCGGGCGGATAGCGCACTTATTGCAGGTGATGTTGGAGATTCTTGAAAATGTCTTTTGGCCGGGCCAGAGGCACGGCCCGCACCTGACTTTCCCGTCATGCCGGAGGCATGCTTTCAGCATGACGAAGGCGCCTTCGCACCCTCCCAAGATACCGTAATGGGGCGTTGCATGGTTCTCCGGCGTCAGAGGTGTCTGATAGGTTTGAGACAGAGTGTCATTGCCCTTGATGCGCTACCGCGTGTCTGCGGGGTCTTGCATTTACGCGCGCCCCAATTCCGGAGAATAGAAGGGCAATAACATGAATGTATTTATCGGATTGGATGTCTCACTGGCGAATACCGCAATTTGCGTCGTCACCGAACATGGGAAGATTGTAGTTGAAGCAACAGAAGCCAGCGAGCCGGAGGCTCTTGTGCGTTTTGTCCAAAATTTGCAGTACGGCATATCAAGAATTGGCCTCGAAGCCGGGCCGTTGTCCCAGTGGCTGCATATAGGTTTAGCCGATGCTGGTATCGCGGCTGTCCTGATGGAAACCCGTCAGGTCAAAGGCGCATTGAAGGCGATGCCGATCAAGACCGGCCGGAGGGATGCGGAAGGGATTGCACGGTTGTTGCAAATGGGCTGGTTTCGAGCTGTTCATTGCAAGTCGGTTTCTTCCCAGGAAATGCGGGCTTTGCTGAGTTCGCGCAAGGAACTCAAACACGGGATTATTAATCTTGAACTGTCCGTTCGTGGGTTGCTTCGCAACTTTGGCCTCAAGATCGGCACTGTCAGCAAGGGTAATTACGAAGCCCGTGTACGCGAGCTTGCCGAAGGCAATGTCATGCTGGAAACAGCGGTAGAGCCAATCCTGTCGGCCAGAGTTGTTTTGCGCGAGCAACTGGCGCGGCAGGAGAAGCGCATTCGTGATCTGGCCAAGGATGACAATGTTTGCAGACTAGGGCGTGTTGACAAAATGGATTCACACTGGCGCTCTGCCGTGATTCAAGCTGGTATCTGCTATGGAGATCCGCTTGCCCCGAGACCTGATGAGCGACGAGGAATGGTCGCTGTTTGAACACTTCATTCTTGCTGCCCGCGCTCCAAATGGGCGCAAACCGACCAATCATCGCCTTGTTTTAGATGGGATATTCTGGATCGCACGCATCGGATCGCCCTGGCGGGACTTGCCCGAAGAGTCCGGCAAATGGTCCAGCGTTTACCGGCAATTCCGGCGTTGGACACTGGCGGGTCTTTGGGAGGATATTCTTGAGGCATTGAACCAAAGCGGAGCTGTCCCAGACGCACTGCAAATGCTCCCTCTCGGCGGCACAGCCGCCTGCCGGGCAGTGGACAGCACTGTTATTCGGGCCCACCATCCACTGCCCGGCAGGGCATTACGCCGGCAATGTCCCGAGAGGGAGGCGGCGGGCGCAAAAGGGGGACTCCGAGACAAGGTTTTGGCCGTTCAAGAGGCGGGTTCACGACCAAGATCCACCTCCGCGTCAACGCCCATGGGCTACCAATGAGAACAGGCATCACACCGGGGCAAACATCGGACTATCCGGGTTTTGATCTTGTGATAGCGGACAACCTCCCCGAACCTCGGGGGCTGCTCGCTGACCGGGGCTATGACGCTGATCGCATTCGCAAAGCCATGAGCCAGCGCGGTATTCTCACCCAAATCCCAATGCGCAAGACACGGAAGATGCGGGTCGGCGTGGATCGTGGGCTAAATAGGCTGAGA
Organism: Leisingera sp. M658; assembly: GCF_025144145.1. NCBI lineage: Bacteria > Pseudomonadati > Pseudomonadota > Alphaproteobacteria > Rhodobacterales > Roseobacteraceae > Leisingera > Leisingera sp. M658. The sequence continues at coordinate 2,416,233 of NZ_CP083546.1, read as the reverse complement.
AACATGGTTGAACGGTGCTTCAACAAACTCAAAAATGCCCGCCGCGTCGCCACGCGATACGACAAAACCGCTGAAAGCTACCTCGGCTTCGTTGATATCACATCTATCCGCATTTGGTTCCGCCATTTGTCAACATGACCTAATGATGACCATGAACCGCACCGGGTTTGCCGGAGACTGATTTCAGTTAGTTACGCGGCAATGTCCTCAGTTTCCAGAGCGGCGTAGAAATGGGCCTCTGCTTCTGCCGGCGGGATGTTCCCAATGGGTTCAAGCAGGCGGCGGTTGTTGAACCAATCCACCCATTCGAGCGTTGCGTATTCCACGTCTTCGAAGTTGCGCCAAGGGCCGCGGCGGTGACTGAGCTCGGCTTTGAACAAACCGTTGATCGTCTCGGCCAGGGCGTTCTGCGCCTTCAAATGATCCCCCGGATCATTTGATCCGCTGCGCGGATCTGCTTGAACTCATGGCTGTCTCCGACGCTGCCCGCAGAGGGTTCGATACCAGCTTCTCCCAACCGCTCTGTGTATTTGATCGAAAGGTATTGGCTGACCCACTGCGTGACAGGCGATGCCAGCATCGCTGAGAACGGCGGCCGGAGTAATGAACAAGCCCCATCGCCTTTGTCGGCCGCCGCTCGTGAACAGCCTGCTCCAGAGCATCCATTGCCCGGCATGCGCATGCGAAGCATGCTGCCGAGAGGGGAGAACGAACCCGGCATGCGCCGAGGTGCTGACACGACCCATTGACCGGCAGGCGATTTGGCAAAGCCAAATCTGCCGAGAGCGGGCCAACGATCTTGCGGGCATAGGCATCGATAAGCGAGCCATTGAAGGCGCCATTGGTTCGAGCCCAATGGCGAGCGGCGACATAGGCGAACCCTTTCCAGGTGGCAACATAGGTGAAATCGCTGACCCAGAGCATGTTGGGCGCGGGGACACGGAATTGCCGGTTTACCTTGTCCATCCACTGCCCGGCAGCACATGCGCAGCATGTGCGAGAGCGGGCACGGGGCCTTTTTGCCGGGCACCGTGGTTTTGTGCGGCTTGCCCCGGAGCGAGCTTTTGTCCGCCATTGGTCCGAGGACAATGGCGAATGCAGATCGGCTCGACCCCATGCTCACCGCGATGCATGTCCCCTCTCGCGCATGCTGGCATGCGCTGCCGGGCAGCGGATGAATGACACCATCCCTTCAACCGGCGGCCGAGCTCCGCCATCGCAAAGCTGACCGTAGGAACGCCACTGGTCCGGGTGACAAGGTCAACGCCGATGCCTTGCGGAGAATCTCGTTCACCTGGCGCAGCTCGCGGTTCTCCCGCTCAAGCGCCTTCGTTTGGGCGGTCAAATGATCCCCCGGATCATTTGACCGCTGCGCGAACGACCCGCACTGCCGGCGACATCAGTTGGAACACCCGCCCGCTTGCCTCTGTCGATTTCCGCCTTCTTCACCCACTCATTCAGCCTGTGCGCCGAACAGCCGATCTTCGCAGAGACCGGCATGATTGCCTGCCAGCGGGAACTGTGCTGGCCGTTTGCCATTGGGCACGGACCAATGGCGCCTTCAATGGCTCACTTGTCCAGCACCAGGCGCACCGCACGCTCGCGGACCTCAGGAGAATACTTGTTGGTTGTCTTGCTCATTGTGGCTTCATCCTACTCAGGAGTTGAAGCCTCCGGCAAACCCGGTGCGGTTCAGAGTGCATCTGAAACCCTCGTAGCTCTTGGTTGGGTGGATGCAGGTGACGATTCGAGACTCAGTTTCACGGATGATCCCGCTGATGCCGTATCAGGTGCCGATATTATCCAGGAAAGTGTGCCGGAGCGGTTGGAGATCAAACACGATCTCTACAGATGGATCGAACCCTGCCTGAAGGATAGCGCAATTATCGGCAGTTCGACCTCTGGCTTGAAGCTATCGGAAATGCAGGCGGGGTTTGCAGATCCGGGCCGGTTCATTCTGGCGCATCCATTTAATCCTCCTCACTTGATCCCTCTGGTCGAGCTGATGGACAACGACAAAACGGATCCAGGCGTGCTTCAGGCCGCCATCTGGCGAGAGACCATTCATCTTGCTATGGAAGGCGTTGCCAGCGTTGAGGATATCGACAAGGCTGTCGCTTATGGCCCCGGTTTGCGGTGGGCGGCTATGGGGCCGAATGCTATGCTGCATCTGGGCGGCGGTGAAGGAGGCATTCGGGCTTTCTGCAAGCACCTTGGCGGCCCGTTCCAAAGCTGGTGGGATGATCTTGGCACACCGCGTATAACGCCGGATGCCGTGGATACTCTTGAAACGGGGGTAAACGCCGCGCTCGAAAACACGTCCCTGGCGAAACTCGCTCAAAAGCGTGATGCCTTGGTGCTGAAGTACCTTCTGACTGCAAGGAAAACTTAGGTTCATTCGGTAACGGGGACGTCCCAGTCAAGCGATCTATGCAGGCAAATTGATCCACCAAAGCAGTCTCACTGGCCTATTGTAGCCCGTCTTGATTTCTGCCGCGACTTTCGGTTGAGGTCTTTCGGGTACATGCTTCGGTCCGTGGTCAGCGCGCTGGCTGCCAGCATGATGCTGGTTCGATGTCATTCCGATGTGCCCATCTCATTGGTGCGCTTGACGTAACCGTCCGGTCTGCCCGCACTGACGACCGTCGTTAGTGATGGATAATGTCCATTAGCGAACAAATGGACATTACTGGGGTCAGGACCACGCAAAACCGGAAATCTCAGAGCGGTTCAACTTCTGCTCGGACATACCAAGGTTGACAGCACAGTCAGATATCTTGGCGTCGAACTTGAAGATGCGCTGAGCATCGCCGAGCAAATCGACATTTGAACCATGTTGGAGGGCGGCACGTGCCGTTCGCCAATCCTGACCGGACCTACGTTCGCGCCGCAGCGGTGGTTTGAATCGAGCCCTTACCGGAACTCTCGATTTTACGCTGCGTGCGCATACTGTACCGAATTTTCTGCGCAGGCGAAAAAATCCGCGCCGCCACGCGGAGTGAAAACCAGTCATTCAGGCTGAGCGCGGCGAGATTTATTTCCCAAATTCACAGGTCGCGGGACAGAGCCGTCATTCGCTGCAGGTGCGAAAACAACCTCCCGAACTCTTGATGTCTGCCGTCAGCACCTTTGGGACAGATTTGAGGATTTGAACACCAGAGTGGTTCTGGTTCATCGTAGCTTTCAAGGAGCGCAGATGAATAAGAAGCCCGGAACATCGAAGGACAGCGCTGACAAGCTTGTCAAAAACATCCGCCGCAAAACCCGCCAGACCTATTCTGCGGAAGAGAAGATCCGCATTGTTTTGTCAGGTCTGCGTGGCGAGGAAAGCATTTCGGCGCTGAGCCGCCGCGAGGGCATCTCTGAAAGCCTGTATTACAGTTGGTCGAAAGAATTCCTGGAAGCCGGGAAACGGCGGCTTTCTGGCGATACGGCGCGTCAGGCGACATCATCTGAAGTGAAGGAGTTGCGCTCCGAGGCGTTGGCTTTGAAGGACTGCGTGGCTGACCTCACCCTGGAAAACCGTTTGCTGAAAGAAAGCATGACCGGGGCTGGGGAGTTCGAGAAATGAGATACCCGGCGTCCGAGAAACTGGAGATCATCCGCACGGTTGAGGGATCACATCTGCCGACCAGAATGACCCTCGGCATGCTGGGCATTCCGCGCACGACTTTCTACCGCCCCCTCTTGGCAGATTTGCGTTGCAAATCGCCTGCCGGGCAATGGGATATGACCGCTACGTTGAAGGCGGGTTCGATGCCCTTGCAGATCACTCGCCCCGCCCAAAGCCGGTCTGGAACCGTATTCCACAGGCCAGGCGGGATGACCTGATCGAGTTTGCGTTGGAGCATGAAGCGCTGACGACACGCGAGCTGGCGGTCAAATACACCGATGAGAAGCGGTATCCTCGCCCATTGTCTCGCGGACCAATGGCGTTCCAATGGCTCGATCTCTGAATCATCCGCTTATCGCATTCTGAAGGCCGCTGATCTGATCACCGCGCCCGAGTATGTGGTGATCAAGGCTGCCGGCGAGTTCAAAGACAAGACGACGGCCATCAACCAGATGTGGCAGACGGACTTCACCTACTTCAAAATCATCGGTTGGGGCTGGTAGTATCTGAGCACGATCCTGGACGACTACAGCCGCTACATCATCGTCCCGCTGCCCGGCAGTCGTTTGCAAAGCAAACGATGAGAGGGGGAAACTTTGCACAAACATGCGGGCCGAGGATGTGACAGACACGATTGAACTGGCTTTGACAGCATCGGGCTGCGACCAGGCGGCCGTACGCCACAAGCCGCGCCTGCTCAGCGAGCTGCCCATTGAAAGCGCCATTGGTTCGAGCCCAATGGGCGGCGGCTCGTGCTACATCTCTGGCGATTTGGCTGAATGGTTGGGAAAACAAAAGATGACCCATGTGCGCGGAGCACCATTCCACCCGCAAAAGGGAGGGCAAGATTGAACGCTGGCATCAGACCTTGAAAAACCGGGTCCTGCTGGAAAACTACTATCTCCCCGGTGCTCTCGAACGCCAAATCGGGACCTTTGTCGACTACTGCAACAACCAGCGCTACCACGAGAGCCTGAGCAACGTCACACCCGCCGGCGTCTACTTCGGAAGGGACAAAGCCATTCTGAGAGAAAGGGAGAAGATCAAGAAGTTGACGATCCGACAGCGCCGCTTGCAACACCAGAAACAGGCAGCATAATCAATCACGCAACCGAACCAGAGCCTCCAATGCTCAAGCCGCTCTGAAGTCCCATTTTTTATGACGACGGACACTCTTGAAATTTCTGGCCTTTGGGGTCGAGGATCGTTCCCCAAAGGTCGGAAATAGATCAATCAGAAATACAGGCCTTTCGGCAGCGATTCCGGCAAACTGCCCGGTTTCGACCGGTTCCAGTTTGGTCGATGGTTAATGCGTTAACCGAAAACTTCGTCCAGCCCGCCGACAACCACCGTGACAGTGGCCTGATCAAAACCTCCCGATCCGTCAGAGATTGTGTAGGTGAAAGTGTCCTCGAGAATATCCCCCTGTTTCAATGCCTGGATATCAGCAGCAGCAGTCGGGTCATAGGTGATCAGGCCCGTGTCTGAATCATAGGACAGGCTGGCACCGCTTTCGCTGACAGCACTGTCCAGGGTAAAGAGAAACTCATCTCCCTCTGGATCTTCATCGTTCCACAGTAAATCGGACGTTTCGATGACCGCAGCACTGTCTTCGCTGGTAAAGGGGAGTTCCACTTCTTCACCGGTGCCTTCAAAAATCCGGGCCTGAATCTTAAAGCCGCTGCTCGCGTTGCTGAACCAGCTGACGATAAACCTGCCGTCGCTGAGCAGGGTAACCTGGCTCCCGTGCTGGCCGAAGTGCTCTTGCTGGTTGACCAGAAAGCGGTCTGTCGCTTCGGTCCCGTCGGCATTGAAAATCTGGGCATAGATGCCGACCCTGGAGCTATCCACGTTCGACCAGGTCGCTACGAACTGATCGCCTTCCAGCCAGGTTACATCGCCACTGGCAATCCGGTGCGGACTTACGGTGATGACTTGCCCGTCGATTTTGATTTCATCAGACAATTCCCGGCCGTCAGCGCTGAAAACCTGCGCATGGACGCTGGCCTCCGTTCCTAACCCTTCGCTTCCCTTATACCAAGTCACGACAAAGGATCCGTCATCATTCACTGCTACGGACGGCGTGTTCATGGTGACATTGCCATTGGGTTTTGTCGTATGAGACCCCACCACCATTTCAGATACTGCCGCCTCTCCGTTTTCATCAAAAACGCTGGCATAGAGTGTGGTCTTGGAATGAGATGACGTGTTTTCTCTTACGTTCCAGGTGACGACAAAACCGCCATTGTCATCAGCAGCGACATCGTGCTTACCTAGGGTGTCGTACCAGACGATGTCTTCAACCAAAAGAGTGGGCCCTTTGACCAGTTGGCCTTGAGGCGAGTAGATCACCCCGCTTAGATCATAGCCGCCACTATCATTGGTCTTTCCCGCCAGGGTCACAAGGATATTGCCGTTGCTCAGCCCGACGGAATGCTGGAGTGACTTGTCCAAAAAGGCATCCGCTTCAAGCAGTTCGATTTCACCTGTGCGGGCTGAGCCATCTTCGTTGAAGATGCGCATGCGGTTTTGCACCTCAAGGCCATCCGGACCGTCGACAGCGGTCCTCCAAGTCACCGCGAACCCTCCGCCTTTCAATTCAACCAGGCTAATCAGGCCTTGGTAGTGTTCGGTCACGACATGGGCAAGAAACTGGGATCTTACTTCGTTGCCGTTTTCATCAAAGACCCGGACAGAAACCCCAAAGCCGTCACCATCATCTTGGGTACTCCAAGCGGCAGCATACCCTCCGCCTTTGAGAGCAACGGTCTTACCGCCCATGGCCATGTAATTGTGGCCATTTCCCAGCAGCGAAATCTCGTCCCCGCCCTCATAGGCATCATGCCCGGTCGGGCCGCCATCCAGACGGTCATCTTCCGCCTCTGGCCCATCGTTTTCGCCCGTCACCGTGACCGTAACGGTTGCGGTGTCATGATTGCCTTCTTCATCCACCACTTCATAGGTGAATTTATCAGTGAAGACCTCCCCTTCGGCCAGATGCTGCAAGGCGTCTGCATCGTTGTATGTGATCGTGGATCCGTCAAACTGTATTGAAAGCCCTTCTGCGCTGGTGCCCGCAATGTAGAAATCCGCGTCACCTGTGCCGAGAGACGCATCATTCTCCAGCAGATCCGCCAGGGAAATTTCCAGTGGCCCCTCGATGTCGGCACTGACAGAGTCGTCCTGAAGGTCCACCGAGTAAAGCGTATCCAGGACGCTCAGGTCGCTGAGATCCAAGGTGAAGCCGTCCCCTTCGAAATACAGGTATTCAAAGTTGCGAAGCTGGTCGGTGCCAATGTCAGCCACTTCACCTGATGCGGATGTCACCTGGATCGTGGACCGGCTGAGCGCTTCGATGCGGTAATCGCGGACCGAGCCGCGGAAGGCAGCCCAATCGGTGCCCGCGCCGCCGTCCAGCCGGTCATCGCCTGCGCCGCCAATCACCCAGTCTTCGCCAGCACCGGTTCGCACTGTATCGTTGCCGGCGCCAGCCAGCACCTGGGCATTGCCGTCCCCGGTACGGATGCTGTCGTTGCCGCCGCCGCTATCGATCCAGTTATCTCCATCCCCAACTGATATTTTGTCGGCGCCGGAACCGGTTGTGATGCGGCTATCGGCGCCTACACCTTCGTTCAGGCGAACGTTGTTGTTTCCATTGCCGGTCTGGATCAAGTACTCGCCATCTCTTGCCGAGATAATGTTGTTGCCATTGCCCACTTGGACATAGCCGACACCTTCGTCCAAGGAAATTTTGTTGTTGCCATCCCCGGCGGTGATCCTGGTTTCCCCTTCCCCCAATTTGATCTGGTTGTTGCCATCTCCCACTGTGACGGACATATACCCGTCACCGGAGCCGATGCGGTTGTTACCGTCGCCCGCCGTGACCTGATGCTGCCCATCACCAACTGTCACCCGGTTGTTGCCATCTCCGGCAGAGATCTCGCTGCGCCCGTCGCCCATGCGAATATAATCGTCCCCGCCCAGGGCAGTCAGGGTCAAATCCCCGTCTCCGGCAGTAATGCGGTTCTTGCCAGCGCCGGCAGCAATGATGCTGGAGCCATCGCCTACAGAGATTGCATCGTTGCCATCCCCTGCTGTGATATCTGCAAACCCGCCTTGGACAGAAATCTTGTTGTTCCCGTCTCCGGCATTGATGACCGCGTCACCTTCTCCAAGCCGTATGTCGTCTGCGCCGCCGCCTGTGGTAATCGTGTTATACCCATAGCCGCCTTTGATCCGGTTGTTTCCGCCGGACGACGTAACGTGGTAATCCCCATCTCCCAAGGTAATCTGGTCTCTGCCGCTGCCGGTTAGAACCACATAGCTGCCATCTCCGGCCGACACCCTGTTGTCACCGTCACCTGCGTGAATCTGCCCTTCACCTTGACCGATTTGAACCTTGTCGGAACCGCTACCTAACGTAATGTTAAATTGGCCGTCCCCGGTCTGGACCTGGTTGCGTCCCGCTTCAGCAGTAATGGTGAAACTGCCATCGCCCGTATAGATTCTGTCGTCGCCATCCCCCGCGGAAATCGTAGCGTCGCCATCGCCGGCCCTTATCTGATCACTGCCCGTACCGGTTGAAATTCGAAAAGAACCTTCCCCGGTCGAAATTTTGTTTTTGCCGTTCCCGGCTGAGATCGTACCGGTTCCGTCACCGACTGAAATTTTGTCGTCGCCATCCCCGGTTTTGATATCCACCGTGGCGTCGCCGGTTTGGATTGTGTTTTTCCCGCCACCGGCTGAGACTAAGTGGTGACCCTCGCCCAATTTAATCTTGTCGTCTTGATCGCCTGTATGAATGTCAGTGTCGCCAGTGGCCGTAATGTTGTTTCGGCCGCCGCCTGCGCGGATCACATTGAAGCCCTCTCCGACCTGAATCTTGTCGTTGCCTTCTCCTGCTTCAACAAAATTGTCGCCGCTCCCGAGGGCTATTCGGTTGTTGCCAGCGCCGACTCTGATGAAATTCTCGCCATCGCCGAGCACAATCGTGTCATGGCCTTCGCCTGTGGAAACCGAATTCGCGCCGTCGCCTGCTGTAACCCGGTTCTTGCCGCCCCCTAGCTCAACGTCGTTATCGCCGTCGCCGATCGCGACTTGGTTGTTGCCGTCACCAGCTGCGATCCGGTTATCCCCGTCGCCAACCAGAATGGAATTATTGCCGTTGAGCGCAGAAATATCATAGTTCTCCTCCCCAAGCAGCAAACGATCGTTGTTGTTTGTTCCGACGACTATTTTGCGACTCATGAAATCTAAACCTCAAATTTTCCACCTGATCGCGAGTAACATTTGGCCAGATCAACGCAAAATCCAAAGTCCTGAAAGATTTCAACAACCTGAAACAACGTCAGCGCATGTCCGCGTCTTCAGCGGAATACACTGCCAATTCCACCCGGGTGGTAGGACACGGAGCTTGTGCAGGTTTTTCCTGAAAGTTGTGGCGATGCCTGTAGAGGCAGCCTGTGCGTGCTCCGGGTCAGAACCGAAGGTTCCAGCTGTATTGTCGCAAATACCACTACAGCGGTCAGCAAGCAGATTGGCGGAACTGGTGGAATGGATCTCGGGAGGGGCGTCTTGCATGTATGCTGCTTCTGCGAAAATCCTAAGCATGGCGAATGACTGCTAAGGGCTCAGACCGGCCCAATGCTTCCGCGGCTTTTCCCAAAGAACACCCAATCGGACAACGGCCATTCAATCCGCCATTAAGATTCAGGTGTCAGCGCATTGCCGATGACTGGGCTTGGCGGAAGGATTGGAGGGCAAACTATGCCAAGAGTCCAACTTCCCGCTGTCACCCCGAAACGAAGAGCCTGGAATAAGGGCCGAATCATCGGCCAGAAACGACCACTGTTGCCGAAACGGGTCTGGGCGATCCGCGCGGCTCGAACTGGCGGGCAACCTGCGCGATCTTGCCCTGTTCAAAGTGGCAATTGATAGCAAGCTTCGCGGGTGCGATCTGGTGAAACTGGCTATCACCGACTTGGTGAGGGATGATCGCGTTCGCGAACGCGTCTCTGTGATCCAGAGCAAGACCAAGCGGCCCGTTCAGTTTGAACTCTCTGAAAACACGCGGGATACTATTGCCGCATGGATCAAGTCACCGGAGATGCTCGGCCGCCGTTTCATGTTTCCCAGCAGGTTTCATGACCGCCCGCATATCTCAACGCGCCAATATGGCCGGCTTGTGAGGGGGGCGGGTGCCGCGATTGGGCTGGAACCCAGCGGGTACGGCACCCATTCGCTGCGCCGGACCAAAGCAGCGGAGATTTACCGCAAAACCGGAAATCTAAGAACGGTTCAACTTCTGCTCGGACACACCAAGGTAGACAGCACAGTAGGGTACCTTGGCGTCGAACTCGAAGATGCGCTGAGCATTGCCGAGAAAATCGACATTTGAACCACCTTGGCGGGCGGCTCTTGCCGTTCGCCAATCCTGAGCGGACCTGCGTTCGCGGCGCAGCGGTGGGTCGGATCGAGCCCGTACTGTGAATTTGATTAATACGCTGCGCGCGCGCAGCGCGAAAAATGCCGCATCCGCGCTGTTCTTTTTATCGCATTGCAGCGGGAGAACCCGGACCTTCGTGCATGCCGCAGCAAGGAGCAAAACGGGAATTCACTGGTCGCGGGATCTTGCAGGTGAGTCTCCCCCAAAGAAGTGGTCCGCCCCTATGATTAGGAAACGGAGGACCATAGATGGCGACCAAGAGGCCCAAGCCTGAAGAGATTGTCGTGAAGTTACGGCAGGTTGAAGTCTTGATGGGGCAAGGCATGCCCCGCATAGACGCGATCCGTCAGATCGGCGTTACGGAACAGACCTACTATCGCTGGAAGAAGAATTACGGCGGAATGGGCACGGAACAGCTTAAAGAACTAAAGCGGCTGCAGAAGGAAAACGAGCGGCTTCGCCGGGCGGTTTCGGACCTGACACTGGACAAATTGATCCTGTCCGAGGCCGCAAAGGGAAACTTCTGAGCCCCTCCCGCCGCCGGTCCTGCATTGATCATGTGCGCAGCCAAATGAAGGTTTCCGAGCGTCGCGTTTGCCGCGTTCTGGGCCAGCACCGGTCCACACAGCGGCAATTGCCTCAAGGGCGTGCTGATGAGGAACGCCTGGTCGCCGATATGATCGAGCTGACACGTCAATACGGCCGATACGGCTACCGCCGGGTTGCGGCCCTGCTGCGGGACGCTGGCTGGCCCCTCTCGGCGGTGTAAACACCGCCTGCCGGCAGCGGGTGAATGATAAACGTGTCGAACGTTTATGGCGGCGGGAGGGGCTGAAGGTTCCAATGAAGCAGCCCAGGAGGGGACGGCTCTGGCTCAACGACGGATCATGTGTCCGGCTGCGGCCGGAGTATCGCAATCACGTTTGGTCCTACGGCTTCGTGCATCACCGGACAGATGATGGCAGGGCGTTCAGGACATTGAACATCCTGGACGAACACAGCCGGGAATGCCTTGCGATCCGGGTGAAGCGAAAGCTGAATGCAAACGAGGTCATCGATGCACTGACGGACCTGTTTATCCTACGTGGCGTACCAGCATACATTCGGTCGGACAATGGCCCTGAGTTCATTGCTGAGGCCGTCAGAGGCTGGATCAAAGCTGTCGGGGCCAAAACCGCATACATCGACCCTGGATCGTCCTGGGAGAACGGATACTGCGAGAGCTTCAATGGGCGGATGCGAGATGAATTGCTGAATGGTGAAATCTTCTATTCGCTACGCGAGGCCCAGATCATTATCGAAAGCTGGAGAAAACACTACAACACCAAAAGGCCCCACAGTGCTCTGGGCTACCGCCCGCCTGCGCCAGAGGCCATCGTCCTGATAGACCAAAGGCCAACCATGCACTAACTTTCAATTTGGACCACTCAAGTGGGGCTAGGTCACGTCCACTCTGCGCAGAAAGCGGATTTAACAAAGTTAGACAGATGCACAAAATGACACTTGCAAAAGCAAGGTGAAAATACATTTGCCACGAGCTGTTGTCTGAAGCGCCTAAATGGGATCCGTGTTCAAAACTCAACAGTTGGAACATTATTGCGCCAAGTCGAGCGCGTATTCCTGATAGATAACTGGACTAAAAATTGAATTCACTTGAACGGGGCGCTGGGGCAGTAAATCCTTCGCGAAGACCTTGGCTGCCTCGAAGTCCTTGGTTTTCAAAGACCTTAGATCCTCAGGGAAGGGGGTTTTCGGTTGATTTTCAGTGCGGCTGGCCAAATTGAAACCCCAGATGCCAAACGATGGAATCGGGATTTGGTAATTCGCAACTTCGGGAAAAATCTCTTTGAGGGTCTCGGAAACAGTCCAATAGGTGTGCGGCGAAAAGAACGGAGAGCTGCTTTGAGTCACAAGTGTACCATCTTCGGTCAGGATCGCAGCGACCATAGCGTAGAATTCCACAGAATAGAGCTTGGACAGAGCTTCGTTGTGGGGGTCTGGGAAGTCGATAATGATCCGGTCGTACCGCTGGTCCGTTTCTTTCACAAAAAGAAAGGCATCCTGATTGTACACGTGCAGCTGCGAGGCCTGCATGCTGCCATTGTTCAAGCGGACCACCGGTGCAAAGTCTCTCCCCAAGTCCGTCATTGCAGGGTCGAGATCCACCAGGTCAATGCGCTCAACACTTGGGTGCTTTAGAACTTCCCGAATCGCCAGCCCATCTCCCCCCCCCAGGACCAGAACGTTTTTTGCCGGTTTGCCCCAGGACATCACCGGATGCACCAAGGCCTCGTGATAGCGGTATTCATCGGCCTCTGAAAATTGCAAATGCCCATCAATATAGAGGCGCACATCGTTTGTCTTCCAGGTGTTTGTCACAACCAGCGTCTGATACTGTGATTGTTTGCGCCAGACGATGCGGTCGAAATAGAGATGGTCCTGGGCAAAAGCTGTGATCCAGCCTGCAGACAGAGTCAGACCGAACAGCAAGGCCACTGTGGCCAGCACATAGCCCATCATACGCCGGGGAGCATCCAAATGGTCGCGCAACCACAATACGTTCAGAAGGGCAACTGCTGCATTGGTCAGACCGATTGCAAAAGATGACGAAATCAGTCCCAAGGAGGGCAGCAGCAGCAGTGGAAACATCACTGACCCGAACAGCGCGCCAAGATAGTCTAGTGACAGTACGCCTGAAATCGACTCCCGGACTGTGGAGCCTTCCGACAGAACCCGGGTCAGCAAAGGAATTTCAAGCCCGACCAGAAACCCGATAGCCGAGATGAAGGTGAACATTCCCACTGTATAAAACCAGGGTGCCATCGGAAAGAGCATGAAAAGGGAGATGCTGCACAGCCCGCCAACCAGAGCCAGAATAATCTCTACCTGGACAAAGGCCTGGATCAGGTTCCCATTGATGAAACGTGAAGCATAAGACCCAACCCCCATGGCGAACATGAAGAACCCTATTGTCAGCGAAAACTGATAAACTGAGTTGCCAAGCAGATAGCTGGAAACGGTTCCAATAATCAGCTCATAGACGATCCCGCACAATGCTACCACAAGGATCGAACCCAGAAGAATTGCGCCCTGTTTCCGGGGTAAATCCTGATAGCGGTTCAGGCTGGAAGCCTCCGTCATAGCGACCTCTTTTGGTAGAATGAAGAATGGCCCGAACGCCGAAACGCATCCAGGCCTGCCGTTCGCGTTCGCGATCCGGATTACTTACCGGCACGCAGGCCGCCCGAGCGGGCGCTTGAAGGTGCCTTGTAGCTGGACCGCGGGGTGATTGTGCGATTGTTGAAGCTTGATTTTGTCACCCCGGCGGACCGCTGGCGGCTGATCAGCGAGCCGATCAGCGCACCGGCCAGGAATCCGGTCCCGGAGAACCGCAGGCCGGTCGAGTTTCCGCTCACATCCGAGGCGATCAGGCGCTTGTTTTCCTCGTCGATTTCAACGGTGAAAACGTCACCCTCTTCACTGTCCTGAACGCCATTTTCGTTTGCATCGGCAAAGCCCAGGAATTTGGCATCCTGCTGGGTTTCAAGACCAAGGGTTTGATCAAAGAACCGAGGTTCGGAGTTCATGACGTTTGTCAGATACTCAGTAAATTCCTTGATCTGCGAATCGCCTGCCGTGGTAACATTGTTTTCACCTAAGAAGGCTTCGTAGTTCATCAGCGCATACTCGGTGCGATCCAAGACCTGGCCCAGGTCCGCTGTCTGCTCTCTTTGGGGGGCAAGGAACATGGAGTAGGCAACAAAACCGGCAATGCCAATAAATGCGATAGTTTTAACTTTTCCAAGCATATTCAATTCTCTGTATGAAATTCGGGGCAGTCTTTATCATTCGGGTGCAATGAGCATACCCACCAATCCTGCTGCAACCCCAAACTGTAAAAATCTTTCAGACTGCCGCAAAGTTTGAACCCTTGTGATCGAAGAGCTGCACTATTTGCCGTTGAAAGATCTGACGGCAGCACCAGCACAGCCATGCGTGCGCCATTGACGGCAGCATCTGCCAGAACGGCTTCTGCCCCCTCTAGGCCTTTACCCGTTTCCTGCCAGTTTAGACCAGCTACCTTGTCTCCTTCCGGAGCTTTTTCGGCCCCGGTGAACTGGATCCCATTGGAAACCTTCAGCTCTGGTGCGGGTGGGGCGGCCTGATCATGGTTGACCAGCGCATAGATCATCTTGGCTTCTCCCGGTTCATGGTAATCCGGCACCGTTACTTCCAGGTCCGCACCAAACTCCTCATACATACGGTGCGCGGCTGCATAGATCTGTTCACCGTCTTCCGCGTAGTCACTGGTTTCAATGAAGAGCTTTCGCATCTGTCTGTCTGTAAGTTTCTGAAATAGGTCTGACATCATCTGCCGCCCCAGCCCCTGGCCGGCGCAGTCCTGGTCCAGATAAGTCCAGGATAACCATGCAACGCCATCGGCTTCGGTATCCGGAGTATATCCAGTCACACCAAGAATGCTGCTGCCCTGTTTAAGAATGAACATATTGCTGACACCTTGGCTGAGCATTGCGGCCTCGGCTTCTGCCGCGTCGTCTTCATCCGTTTGTGCAATGATTTCAACCACGCGGGAAAGATGGTTGAGTACCATAGGTTTCAGCGCGGGTGCTTTGGTGCCAAAGAGATTTTCGAACATATAGAATACCCCTCCCAGGGCGGCAGAAACAGCGTGGGAATAAATTGCGAGGCTTTCATCGGCGAAATGCAACTCGGCTGCAAGCAGTGCCGCGCCCCAAAGCAGAAACCAAGGGCGCTGTTTCTTGGACGCCACTGAAAGCGCAGCGCAGCTGCCAAGCCCATAGGCCACACCAGAGGCTCCCGCATAGCCGGGTCCTACAATGACGAGTTCCGCCCCTGTCCCCAACACAGCGCATGCTAGCATTAATAAAACAGTGCCCATATGGCCGAGGCGAGGCTCTACATGCCATCCCGCCAAGGCGATGATCAAAGCGTTGACAGCCAAATGGAGCACCGATCCGTGACGCAATACGCCTGTCAAAAGCTCAGCAAAGCTCCGCAACCCTACCGTGCCTGAGACTGGCCCAAGGTGGAGATACGCCCAAAGTATCAATAGATTGAATCCAAGGGATGCCGGTGAAACCAGAAGAAAGGAACCAACTCTTTGTATCATGATGAAAGACTATCCGACATTAACTCAGCCCAGTGCTGCCGCCTGCATTGCCCAATGCCATTTGTCGGCACTTCATGGCAGTCCTTAACCCTAAAACAGGCATAGAAGTATGCACCCCTTTAGCGGTGCTACCAAGCTGCAGACAGGGAATGTGCCGACGTCGGAAACAAATTTCCCCAACCTGCTTTCGCAGTATTCTGAAGGTTCTTTACTACTCTTGCATGCGAATTGCGATGTCGGCTTTGGGCTGAGGCTGTGTGAAAACTCGCCTTTATCAGCTGTCCCGACCTTGTTCCCGAGCAGCTTCGTCGTTGATCTTGTAAGTGGACGGCTTGGTTGTCTGCGACGACGTGCAGTTTCTTTTGCCCAAGCGCTGTCTTCGCCACCTTGGCCATGGGAGCCAGCTGATCGCGGTCAAAAACCTGGTTGGTTACCTCGTGCGCCACGATCAGATGGGTGCCGGTATCACCGCGCTTTGGACGTTGTAGCCCACATGGCCGTTGCCACGCGCGCTGGTCGCCATGGCGCGCGTCCGGGTCGGTCAGGGAAATCTGCCCATTTGGCGCATCCGCCAGAGCCTTCTCCATCGCCTTAAGGCGTTTAACTTCCTGCCGGAGCCGCCCATGGCGCTTACCTAGATGCGCGAGCCTTTCCACCCTGGCTTCTCCGGCTTCTTGCCGGTCAATGCGGACCATCTCGTCGATGTAGCGCTCGACATCAGCCTCAAGATGGGCCAATCGGCTTGCAATCTTGCGCTTTGTGAAGTTCCGGTCCCCGTTATTGACGGCCTAGAACTTGCTTCCGGCAATGGCGACGCAGGCCCCTTTGAGGACACCAGCACGGCGGCACAGTTCCAGGATTTGAGCGCAGGTCCGGCGAACGGCGGCGCCGTTGTCGCGGCGGAAGTCGGCGATGGTCTTGTGGTCAGGCACAAGGCGCCCGGTCAGCCACATCACTTCGATGTTGCGCCCGGCCTCCCGCTCAAGGCGGCGGCTAGAGGGGATGTAATTCAGATAGCTATAGATGAAGAGCTTTAGAAGCACGGCGGGATGATGCCCCGGCCGCCCGGTTCGTGCAGGAGCGTGACGGCTGAAACCCAGCGCAGCCAGATCGAGTTCCTCGACGAAGAGATCGACCACACGGACCAGATGATCACCGCAGATCCAATTTTCAAGCCGTTCCGGAAGCAGTGTTGTCTGATCCCGATCTACGCCCTCGATAAAACCTGCCAGATTAACTCCCGCTGCCCGTCTGGAGATTACCATGCTAGGGAGTTTCCACACAGCCTCGGCTTCGAGCTGCCCAATGCCAGTGCGGCACCCCGGCGCGGCAGCAACGGCGGCTGAGGGCCTGTTCTGTTGAAAAACCCGGGTTGTTTTGGGTGTTGAGTGCTGATTCACTTTCCGCGAGGCAAGCGGAGGTGCGTGGCAATGATGGGGCCACGGCAGGAAGCGCAGGGCGCGCTGTTCTATGAGTTCCCGATCGAGGATCATGTCCCGCAGGATCACATGCTTCGGGCGATAGATCGGTTCGTCGACCTGTCTGGCATCCGGCGGCACCTGGCTCCTTTCTACAGTTCGGCCGGCAGGCCGCCGGTTGATCCGGAACTGATGATCCGGATGCTCCTGGCCGGTTACACGATGGGCATCCGCTCGGAGCGGCGGCTCTGCGAGGAGGTGCATCTCAACCTCGCCTATCGCTGGATCTGCCGCCTCGATCTGACCGGCCCAGTGCCCGGCCATTCGACCTTCTCAAAGAACCGGCACGGCCGGTTCCGCGATAGCGATCTCTTGCGGCATCTGTTCGAGACGGTGGCCGCGCGCTGCATCAAGGAAGGATTGGCGAGTGGTCAGCGCTTTGCGGCGGACGCCAGCCTGATCCAGGCCGATGCCAACCGGCAGAACTCGTCGCCGCAAGCGGACTGGGCCCCCGAGAAGATCAACCCCGAGAACGCGCCGCGCGCTGTCAGGGAGGATCTGGCGACGCTCGGCGATGCGGCCTTCGGCGCGGCCAGCCCGGTAAAGCCGAAGTTCACCTCGCATTCCGATCCGGCCTCGCAATGGACCGGCGCACGGGGTGGACCCGCCTATTTTGCCTATTCCACGAACGACCTGATCGACACCGGCAATGGCGTGATCCTCGATGTCGAGGCGACCCGCTCGATCCGGCAAGCCGGGGCCGGTGCCGTGCGGACAATGGTGGATCGGGTGAGCGATGCCTTCGACCTGAAACCTGAACGCCTGATCGCCGATACCGCTTACGGCACGGGCGAAATGCTCGATTGGCTGGACCGGCAGCGCAGGATCGCCCCGCATATCCCGGTGATCCACTGCCCGGCAGGGCATTGCGCAGCAATGTCCCGAGAGGGGACAAGTCCGGGCGCAAGGACGGCACCTTTGAACGGGCCGGCTTCACCTAGGATGCCGGGAACGACGCCTGCATCTGCCCTGGCGGCAAGGAGCTCAAGCAATACCGGCGCGCGTTCACGACACCCAGATCGGGCGACAATAAGGACGGCACCCTGCGCTACCGGGCCCGCAAACCAGACTGTGAGGCCTGTGCCCTGAAGCCGCGGTGCTGCCCCAAGGAGCCGCAGCGCAAAGTGACGCGCTCGATCTTTGAGCCCTCTCGCGACGTGGCCCGCGCCATCGCCCAAACCACGCAATACGCGATCTCCTGCAAGCTCAGAAAGAAGGTCGAGATGCTGTTCGCCCACCTGAAACGCATCCTCGGTTTGGGACGGCTCCGATTGCGCGGCCCATGCGGCGCGCGCGACGAATTCCACCTCGCAGCCACCGCCCAGAACCTCAGAAAGCTCGCAAAGCTGCTACCCCTGCCGCAAACGCCGCGTCCGGCATGAAGAGCGGAGAACGCGCTTTGTTGTAGAAGGCCGCAGGGCCGCGGAAATGCCGGGTTTTTCAACGGAATAGGCTCAATGCTGCCTAATGCCAACGCCGCAAGCACCGCGATAGCAGTGGGACGGAACCGGTCATCAGCAAAAAGGGCTAAGCCTTTGAATTTCAGCCGTCTCTTTTGCGGCGCTGTCGTTCGCGTCCAATGAGTCGACCTATGCGCCGCAAGCGGAGAAATTGGGCACTGAGCCCATTTGTTCACTTTCATGGTAAGCGCCCGGTTTCTTTTGCCTGCTTGATTGTTTCCTAATGATCTAAGACACGTGCTTAGCGACGTCGTTGTCTTGCCTGCGGCGTCACAGACATGCGCAAAGGCATCGCGGGTTTTTCAGCCCTTGCCCAGGATGTTCTGCGCCAGAAGCCCGCGGGCGGTGCCGTTTTTTGCCCTCCGGGGTCGCCGCGGCGACCGGCTAAAGCTTTGTATTGGGATGGTCAGGAGTTTTGCCTTTATTACAGACACCCGCTACGCCGATAGGTGGTTGGGACGCAGATCGTGCCGCTCAGCCACCTCGTTCATGGTCACACCCGGAACCAGCGTTTCAGCAACAACGCGCCCCTTGTAAGCATTGCTCCAGCCGCTTGCCAGACGGGCCAACAATGAACTCCAGTCGGCCAATGTCCTCCATATGGTGCTCAACATGCCCTAGGTGTTTGATCCCATGGTTTGATGGTGGGATCTGTTCTTTGGAATGGAACGAAGCACTATGGGACAAGTTCGTCACGGGAGCGCCACGCACTGTCACCTGGCAGGCGGTTTGCATGGCAAATCTGCCGAGAGGGCACGCACGCCGTCAGAGCAGCAATACAGCGATCCGCTGCCCGGCAGGGTTATGCGAAGCATGATCCCGAAAGGGACAAGCTTCGATCGCGGCACTGAGCAAGGAGCTGGACATCAATCCCAAGACCGTTGCGAAGTGGCGCAAGCATGCGACGGTGGAGGATTTTAGGACCGGGCCGAAGGAGCCGCGTTCAACCGTTCTCTCCGAAGCGGAGGAGGCAATGATCGCCGCATTCCGGCGGCATACGCTACTGCCGCTGGATGATTGCCTTTATACTCTCCAGCCGTCGATCCCGCATCTGACGCGGCCGGCGCTGCATCGGTGCCTTCAGCGGCATGGCATCTCGCGCTTGCCGGATGCCGCGGGTGACAAGCCAAAGCGGCAGCGGTTCAAGCGATACCCCATCCACTGCCCGGCAGTGCATTCGCAACGCGAATGTCACGAGAGAGACCGGACCAGCAAGTTCGCCATCACCCAACTCGTGGACAAGGCAGATCGCAAGACAGCTTGGGAGCCCCTCGAACACCTGCTCAAAGCCGTTCCTTACCGGATACATACGATCCAGACCGATAACGGCATCCAGTTCGCCGAGCATACCCAGCTGAAAGGCGCGCAATTCCTCCGGCGTTGCGTTATCAGGCGCGCGCCCCGGAAACCGCGTGAAGTCAGGCATCGCACGCAGATACTTCGTCTGTGTTTTGGGCTGAAGCCCCTTGATCTGCACGTCTTCGGCAAACCGCTGGCGTAGTTTGGGAACATATTGGTCTGACATCGAAACCTCCTGTCATCAGATTGAGAAGGTCCCAATCGTCAGACAGGCACGCCTACCCGCCAAATCCACAGTACAAATCAGCGCGATCCAACCGCCACAAACGCCAAGACCGCGTGAGCGGTTTCGTCCCCGTCCCGCAGACTGTGACTTGGTGCGCGGCGCAGCAAATGTCGGGAGTTGCTAAGATGCTACGCCGTAGCGAGTTGATATCTGCCCTTCTTTAAGAACGGTGTTCATGATCGCAATGAGCTTGGACATGATGGCGGTAAGGATGAATTTCGATGGTTTTCCACGCGCCTTAAACTTGCCCCGAAGCCGCGGGTCGCTTCGCAGAGCTGAAAACGCCGCCACACAAAGGCTTGCCTGTACATCCTTGCGACCACCCGAGACATGGCGGTGGCCCTGATACGTTCCGGACTCTTTCGCATATGGCGCCAACCCAACGATAGCAGCGGCCTCGCCGTTTGTTAAAGAGCTCAATTCCGGCAGTTTCGCCAGACACGTGGCTGCGGTTTTGGGTCCAATGCCTTTGATAGGCAGCATTAGTTCCGCCTTGTGCCGAAACATGGGCGTGGCAGCGGCCGGCTCTGAAGTCCGTTTGTCCAACGCCTCCATCCGGCGCGGCATGGATCGAACGTACCGTTGTAAGGACAAGCCACCGTTTTGACCGCCGCGTGTTCCAGACGATTCTACTCAATCCGCATGATCTTGGCCGGACATATGGCGCGGCGGGTGGCGGGATATTTACGACCGTAAAACCACTGACTTTGGGTCTGCCTCAGGGCCGCCCGCCACCCGATTACCGGATGGCCAGCCAGTAAGCCGGCCGCTTTCAATCTGACAGAGGCTGGATTGAGGCAATATCGAACACATAATCCCGGGGGTGAATTGAGCCGCAGGCTCAAGAGGGGGCAGCGCCCCCGCTTTTTTCACATCTCCCAGGGAAACGTGTCGAGCCGCACCGGCCGGTCTGCGGTGACCAGCACCTGGGTTTCCAGCTTGACCGACTCGGATCCCTTCTCGCCGATCAGGCTTTCAATGCAGATCACCATGTTTTCCTCGAACTGCCCGCCGTGGGCGCCGTCAAAGTCCACATGCAGCGGCACCACCGGCCATTCGTCAGCCATGCCGACGCCATGGGCTGCCAATGAGTAGCGGTAGGGTTGATATGCGTCCGGGATCTGCCAGCTCTTGGCGTTGAACTCGGCAAAACTCAGCCCCGGCTGCAGCAGAGCCAGGTTGTGATCGATCTGCTCCCGAGCCGCCGTGTACAGATGTTTCTGAGTATCATTCATCGGCACATAGCCGCAGGTCCAGCTGCGGGAGAGATCCGCACAATATCCATAGGGGCCGATCATGTCTGTATCGAATGAGATCATCTCTCCCTCGCGGCATTCGCGGGATGAGCATTCCTTGTACCAGGGGTTGGTGTTGGGCCCGCAGGTGAGGAGCTTGGTTTCCAGCCATTCGCCGCCCGAGCGCGCGTTCTCGAAATGCAGATGTGCCCACAGCTCCTGTTCGGTGACACCTGGCACCGAATGTTCGTAAATCCGCGCCATGCCGGCCTCGCAGACGCGGATGGTCCAGCGCATCAGCTCGATCTCATCTGCCGATTTGATGGCGCGGGCGGTCTCGGTAATCTGGCCGCCGTCGATCACCTGAATGCCGTGTTCCGACAGCGCATGCACGCCCTCGGGCTCCATCCGGTCGACGCCCAGCCGCAGGTTTCCGCCGCCGTATTGCTTGATCAGATCCGCGATCTCCGCCGCCCAGGGGGACAGTCTGTCCGCGGCCTTGTCACCGGCGCACATGAACATCCAGCCGATGGCGTTCCTGACCTCGTCAATGCCGGGCAAGCCATTGTTCAGATGCTCGCAGCCCTTGAATTCGAACATGATGCCGGGGCCGCCGTTCAGGATCAGCGCATAGCGGATCGGGTTGTGGGCGGTCCAGACCGACATGTTGGAACAGTCGAAGGCATAGCGGATGTTGACCGGATCATATAGCAGCAGCCCCGCCACGTCCTGACGCGCCATCTCGTCCCGCAGCCGCTGCAGGCGGTAGGCGCGGGCGCGTTCCAGTACCGAATGCGGCAGCGGGGACTTCAGCGGTTTGTCCGCACCTTCGGCATTGAGGAAGACGCGTTTGCGCTCGTCCTTGAAAACAGCCAACTCGGTCACGACGCACGGCCGTAAAAGCCAATGTTTTCCGCGTCGGTGAACCGCACGCCGGGGCGTTCGTAGAAGGTGAAGACGGCGATTACGCGCGTCTTGGCCCCTTTGACGGTGCCCACCCGGTGGGGCGAGTTTTTGCCGCGGAAGATGTTGAGGGTGCCGGGGGCCAGGGTAATGGCGCGCATGTTGGGATCTTCGCCCGCCAGCAGCCGCTCGACGCCCTCATAATTCGGATCGTCATCGCTGCGCAGTTCGGGACTGTAGATGAACTCACCGCCCTCGTCCGGGGATTGCAGCAGCATGGTGGTGGTGAACTCGGACCGGTCGAAATGCCAGTTCAACGCCTGATCGGCCCCATAGGACATGATGTTCAGCCGCGCCAGCGGGTCGTCCATAGTATAGAGGTTTTCTTTGTCCATGGTGGCAGCCATGAACGCGGCAAAGGGCGGCCAGTCATACAGACGCAGCACTGGCGATCCCTGGAACTGATCGGCGCAGAGGGTGAAATTGGACGTCTCAACTTTTTTGAGCGCCGGATGGTCCGGCGCCAGCCCCTCAACCGTGTCTTTGAAGTAGATGTTGTGTTTGCGCTTGTGGTGGAAGCTTTCGGTCTTAAACTTGCCCTGCAGCGCATCTGCGGCGCCTTGGGCCACTTCCGGCTTCATCAGCCCGTCCAGGCTGAACATGCCGTCCTGCGCCAGTTCTGCGCGGCAGCGGTCCACCATGGCCTGCCAGCCGGGGCTGCCGGGGCGGTCGAGCGGATAACGCTCCAGATCAAGAATATCGTGCATGGGATGTTCCTTGGGGTTCTTTTGCTTACACAAAGCCTGCGCGCTGGACGGGGATCTGACCACTATAAAATATCTTGGCGAGCATAAGAAAATCTTGCACTGTGCAGCCATGAAACTGCCGCCGCTGAATGCTCTTCGCGCTTTTGAATGCGCCGCCCGGACCGGGAGTTTTTCGGCTGCGGGCGCGGAGCTGGGAGTGAGTTCGGCGGCGGTGTCGATGCAGGTGAAAAACCTTGAGGACTGGCTGGGGCTGAAGCTGTTCATCCGCCGTGCGAACCAGGTGCGGCTGACCGATGCGGGGCGCGATTATTACCAGAAAGCCGCTATGTCCCTGGCAGAGATCGCCAGTTTCACCCAAGCGCTGACCGAGGGCCGCGGGTACCGTCCGCTGGTGATTTCGGCGACGCCTGCACTGGGGCAGCTGTGGCTGCCGGAACGGCTGAAGATCTTTTCGGGCGTGCGTCCGGATGTGCCTGTACGTCTCCGGATCGAGGATGACAGTATCGACCTTGAGGCTGAGGGCATTGATGCCCGGCTGTCTTATGGCGGCGAACATCCGGATTACCGGACACAGGAAATGTTCACCGACCGCCTGGTGCCGGTTGGCATTGATCCGGGGGCGGATATGCGGACAGCGCCGCTGGTGGAGGTGAGCTGGGGAGAGACGATTTCCTCGGTCCCCGGCTGGCGGCAGTATATTAAGCTGCACGGAATTACCCGCGAAAACCCTGTGGCAGCAGTGATTGCGCAGTCGGTGCCGTCAGTCGTGCCGCTGGTGCAGGCGGGACTGGGTATTGCACTGCTGCCCGAGCAGGTGGTGAGCGGTGAAATCCGCGCGGGCAGGCTGCACCGGCTGGCCGGCCCGGCGCTGGAGATGCCGCGCCCCTATGTGCTGGTGACTGCGCATTACAAGTCGCGCTCACGGCGATTGCGGGCGCTTGCGGGGGCGCTGGGCGTCCGATAAGGCGCCGGTTCTGCCGCATTTGGCGGATCCGTTTTGAAAACTGCCGCTTAACAGTATATGAGGGTGGCCTGCCGGCCCCTATATGGGCCGTATCACTGGGGGTAACGCCGATGAACATTCACAACTGCGATGCTGCAGAGGCGCCTGACCGCAAGGCGGCTGCCGCCGCGCTGGATGTGCTGCGGGCCTGGGCCGGCACTGTGACCGAGACCGAGATCGCCCAGCTGGACCCTGCTGTGGCGCGGCTGCTGCCCGGCCGTGAGGTGGGCAATTACCCGGATCTGTCGCGGCACTACCCCGAAGATTTCACGTCGGACGAGGCCTACCGCGCCACGCTGCCCGACCTGCAGAACGGGCCGACCAGCCTGATCCGCGGTGCGCAGGAGCAGATCCAGCATGTGGGGATTTCAAATTTCCGCCTGCCGATCCGGTTCCACACCCGCGATGACGGCGATCTGACGCTGGAAACCAGCGTGACCGGCACCGTCAGCTTGGACGCCGGCAAGAAGGGCATCAACATGTCCCGGATCATGCGCACCTTTTATAAACACGCCGAGCGCACCTTCAGTTTCGAAGTGATGGCCGCGGCGCTGGATGATTACCTGAGCGATCTGGACAGCCCCGATGCGCGCATTCAGATGCGGTTCTCCTTTCCTGCGCGGGTTCAAAGCCTGCGGTCCGGCCTCAGCGGCTATCAGTATTACGATTTTGCGCTGGAATTGGTGGACCATGACGGCGTGCGCGAAAAGATCATGCATATGGACTATGTCTATTCCTCGACCTGCCCGTGCTCCTTGGAGCTGTCCGAGCACGCCCGCCAGTCGCGCGGCCAGCTGGCGACGCCGCATTCGCAGCGCTCGGTGGCGCGGATTTCGCTGCAGTCGGTGCCGGAGAGCGGCTGCCTGTGGTTCGAGGATCTGATCGAACTGTGCCGCCAGGCGGTGCCGACCGAGACGCAGGTGATGGTCAAGCGCGAGGATGAACAGGCCTTTGCCGAGCTGAACGCTGCCAACCCGATCTTTGTCGAGGATGCGGCGCGTTTGTTTTGCGAGGCGCTGCAGGGCGATTCGCGAATCGGTGATTTCCGGGTGGTGGCCAGCCATCAGGAAAGCCTGCACAGCCATGACGCGGTCAGTGTGCTGACCCAGGGTCCGCTGTTCAAAGCGATGAGCCTGGATCCGAAACTGTTCTCGACCCTGATCCATCAAGGCTAGCCTGCCGGGCGGCGTGCCCGATTTGAAGGCAGGCATACTGCTGACCTCCCGTAATTTCTGCGCTGCCGCATTTTTTATGCTGCCGCGCAGCGAAACATGGTAAACTCCGGGCTGTAGCCTGGAGGATTCTCCAGGTGTTCAGGGGAGCCGTTGTGCATGGGGCAGGGATCTTACACCCGGTTGCCGATGCTGCAGGCCCGGATCTGCTCCGGTGCCGCACCTCTCCTTTTTTGCCCGGCCGCAACACCAACAGGCAGGGTAAAACCAGTGCATGAAGTAAGGAGTATCTGATGAGCAGTTTTCACCAGCACGGCGCATTCTCAGCCCTGGCGCATGAATGGGCAGGTTATACGGCAGGCACGCAGCTGAAGCTGTGGCGGCAGATGACCGAAGCGGCGATTACGGCGCCGCTGGAGCAGATGCGGGCCGCGCATTCCATGTTTGAGTTGCAGCGGAAAATCCTCGGCTTCGCGGTGCCGCCGCGGGCAAGGCCGGAAACTGCACTGCCGCAGACTGCCCAACCGTCAACGCCTGCGAAAGAAGACACTTCAGTTGCGCCCGCAGTGCAAGCCACGCAACCGCCTGCCAGGAAAGCGGCAGAAAAACCTGCCGCCAAAAAGAAGCCGGTTGCCGCAAAACCGGCAGAGCGCAAGGCCGCGGACCAAAAACCGGCCGTGCGGGCTGCTGCAGCAAAGGCAGCTGTTGGTAAATCCGTGCCGGCCGAGGCTGCAGTTGCCAAGCTGGAAGTTGCAGAACCAGTGGCGGCGAAGGCAAATCAGGCAACGGCACACGCAACAGGGAAAACGGCCGCTGAAGCGGTTTCCGAACCATCTGCGGTGTTCCGCGGATCCGCTGCCCGCCGCGGCAGCCCTGAAAAGCAGCAGAACCCTGCGCAGTCCGCCGCAGTGGCGGCAGTGACCAAGTCCTTTGCTGTGCAGGCGCCCGCACCGGAAACGGCGCCCCCGGCTGCTAAGCCGGCGCGATCAGAGAGTGCGGCGCCAGGCAAACGCCCGCGCAAGCCGTCCAAACCGCGCAAGATGCCCGCACGCAACGCTGTAAAAGCCGGCGAGGGCAAGGAATAGCGGCGCAGGCTTGACACTTACCGTGCGCAGGTCCAACGCTGCCCCGCATGTTGGATCTCCGCCCGGTAGGATATGTCATCGGCCTTTTGGTCGTCATTTTGGGAGCCATGATGCTGTTCCCGCTGCTGGTCGATCTGCTGGATGGCCGTGGCGAATGGCATGTGTTTCTTGAAAGTGCGCTCTTCACCATTCTCGTCGGCGGGCTGCTGGCCTTAAGCTGCGCCAATGGCGTGAAGGAGGGGCTGAGCATCCGCCAGACCTTTTTGCTGACCACCACCGTGTGGCTGGCGCTGCCGCTGTTCGGGGCGATTCCGCTGATGCTGGGGGCAACCGAGCTGCGGTTTGTTGATGCGTTTTTCGAGGCGATGTCGGGGTTGACCACCACCGGATCAACAGTGATTTCGGGGCTGGACGACCTGCCGCGCGGACTGCTGTTGTGGCGCGGCATCCTGCAATGGCTGGGCGGTATCGGCATCATTGTTGTGGCGATGGTGTTCCTGCCCGAGCTGCGGGTCGGCGGGATGCAGATCTTTAAATCGGAAAGCTTTGACACCTTTGGTAAAATCCTGCCCCGCGCGCAGGCGATCGCCAAGCAGATCTCGTTGATCTACGTGTCGCTGACCATGGCCTGCATGCTGGTCTACATGGTGATGGGCATGGGGCCGTTTGATGCGCTGGTGCATTCCATGACCACCATCGCCACCGGCGGGTTTGCCAATTACGACACCTCTTTCGGGGCCTTTGCGGGACCGGTGGAATATGCGGCGGCGATTTTCATGATCCTCGCGGCGCTGCCGTTTGTGCGTTATGTGCAGCTGATCAACGGCCATGGCACGCCGATGCTGCGGGACAGCCAGATCCGCGGCTTCATGATGACGCTGGGCATTCTGGTCGCTGTGGCAGCCGGGGTTCTGTATTACGCCAATCCGCACAGCGGTGAACAGGCGCTGCGCTCGGCCCTGTTCAACATCACCTCGATCATGTCCGGCACCGGTTATGCCAGTGCGGACTACATGCAATGGGGCAGCTTTCTGGTGATGATCTTCTTCTTCACCGGGCTGATTGGCGGTTGTGCGGGTTCGACCGCCTGTTCCGTCAAGATCTTTCGTTACCAGCTTTTGCTGGCTTCGGTCAGAACGCAGATCCAGCGCATCCGGTCGCCGCATGGGGTGTTCTTTACCCGCTACGAGGGGCGTCCGGTGGACGCTGAGGTGCTCAGTTCGGTTATCTCATTCTTCATGTTCTTTGTTGTAACGCTGGGCGTTGTCGCCTGGGCGCTGGCGCTGACCGGCCTGGATTTTGTGACCGCAGTGTCCGGTGCCGCGACTGCAGTGGCCAATATCGGCCCCGGTTTGGGCGATACCATCGGGCCGGCGGGCAATTTCTCCACCCTCAATGATCCGGCAAAATGGATCCTGAGCGCGGCGATGCTGATCGGGCGGCTGGAGCTGATGGCGGTCTACGCGATGCTGACTGTCCGCTTTTGGCGCAGCTGAGCGCCCCGCGGATTGGCTGAAATTGCGCAAACCGGACCTTGTGGCGGTTTGCCGCGCTGAAACGGCGGCCTGAACCGCAGCTTCCTTGCCCGATGGGGCTGCCCGCTATTGCCCTTAAGAGACCGCTCGCATATGAGGCACGGGACTGAAACCCGCAAGCGCAGGGAGACCCGCTCCATATGCCCGTACTTGTGATGAAATTCGGCGGCACGTCCGTCGCCAACCTGGATCGCATCCGCCGCGCGGCCAAACGCGTCGGTGTTGAGGTGGCCAAGGGCTATGACGTGATCGTCATCGTGTCGGCGATGTCCGGCAAGACCAACGAACTGGTCGGCTGGGTTGATGAGACCTCGCCGCTGTATGACGCGCGTGAATATGATGCGATTGTGTCTTCGGGCGAGAATGTGACCGCCGGCCTTATGGCGCTGACGTTGCAGGAAATGGATGTTCCCGCCCGCAGCTGGCAGGGCTGGCAAGTGCCGCTTTTGACCACCTCGGCGCACAGCCAGGCGCGGATCGAAGAGATCCCGCCGGAAAACATCCGCGCCAAGTTTGATGAAGGCATGAAAGTGGCGGTTGTGGCCGGTTTCCAGGGCATCAGCCCTGAAGGCCGCATCACCACGCTGGGCCGGGGCGGTTCGGACACCACCGCGGTGGCCTTTGCGGCGGCGTTTGAGGCCGAGCGCTGTGATATTTATACCGACGTGGACGGCGTTTATACCACCGACCCGCGGATTTGCGACAAGGCGCGCAAGCTGGACAAGATCGCGTTTGAGGAAATGCTGGAGCTGGCGTCGCTGGGCGCCAAGGTGCTGCAGACCCGCTCGGTTGAACTGGCGATGCGCTATAAGGTGAAGCTGCGCGTGCTGTCGAGCTTTGAGGAACAAACTGACGAGGCCGGTACCCTGGTCTGCGCCGAGGAGGAAATCATGGAATCCAATGTTGTGGCCGGTGTGGCCTATTCCCGTGACGAGGCCAAGCTGACCGTGCAGTCGGTGGCCGACCGCCCCGGCATCGCGGCAACCATATTCACTACCCTCAGCGATGCGGGTGTGAATGTCGACATGATTGTGCAGGATATCTCGGACGAGGGCCGCACCGATATGACCTTCTCCTGCCCGACTGACCAGGTGGCGCGTGCCGAACAGGCGCTGCTGGCCATCAAGGAAAAGGGCGAGCTGAACTATGCTGAACTCTTGGCCGACAAGGATGTGGCCAAGGTTTCTGTGGTTGGTATCGGTATGCGCTCGCAGTCCGGCGTGGCCGCCAAGATGTTCAAGGTGCTGTCGGATGAGGGCGTCAACATCAAGGTGATCACAACCTCGGAAATCAAGATCTCGGTGCTGATCGACCGCAAATACATGGAGCTGGCCGTACAGGCACTGCATGACGCGTTTGAGCTGGAAAAAGCCGGCTAGGCGCGGGCCGGAAAACCATTTTCTGTAAATTGCAAAGGCGCCGATCGGGCGCCTTTGTTGTGTCTGGCCTGTGTCTGGCGGTATTTTGCGCAATGCCGTGTCAGGCTGCTCTGATTGCGGGCAATGCTGCAAAAACACTTGGACTTTTTCCCCTGGGATGGGACAAGTGGGGGGAGGAGAGAACGCTGGGATACTGCTTTGAGTGGTATTTGTGCTGGTGAACCAATCAGAGCGGCAGCGTGCGGGGAAGTGACCTCGGGAGAGGGTGGCAATGGCTGATACAACGGAATCCGAAAGCAGGAAGCTTCTGGTTCGCCTGCGCGAGGCGATGGCGGGTGACGATGCCGGTCAGGCGCGGCTCGACAAGATCACTCATCTGATCGCCGACAGCATGGGGACCGAGGTGTGTTCGGTCTATCTGTTCCGCGATGACGAGACGCTGGAGCTGTGTGCAACCGAAGGCTTGAACACCGAATCTGTGCACCAGACCCGGATGCGCATCGGCGAGGGCCTGGTGGGCCGGGTGGCAAGATACGGCAAGGTGGTGAACACGCCGGATGCGCCCAATGCCAAGGGATTCCGCTATATGCCGGAAACCGGGGAGGAGCGGTTTTCCTCCTTCCTCGGGGTGCCGGTGCAGCGGTTGGGCGAGATGCTTGGCGTCTTGGTGGTCCAGTCCAAGGAGGGGCGCGAGTTTTCAGCCGATGCGGTCTATGCGCTGGAAGTGGTGGCGATGGTCATCGCGGAGATGACCGAGCTGGGCGCCTTTGTCGGCGAAGGCGCGGCCCTGTCGCCACTGCACAAGCAGCCGGTTCTGATCCACGGTACCTCGGCCCAGGAAGGCGCGGCAGAGGGCAATGTGTGGCTGCATGAGCCGCGGGTGATTGTGACCAATCCGATTGCCGATGATCCCCAGCGGGAGCTGGAGCGGATGAACAGCGCGGTCGAGGAACTGCGGGTCGGCGTTGACAAGATGCTGGAAGTCTCCCGCAATGGCGACAAAGACCAGCTGCAGGTTCTTGAAGCCTACCGTATGTTTGCCAATTCCAAAGGCTGGATGCGGCGGATGGAAGAGGATATCGCCCGTGGCCTGAGCGCCGAAGCCGCGGTGGAAAAGGAGCAATCCCAGGCCCGCGCCCGGATGGGCCAGGTGCAGGACGCCTACTTGCGCGAACGGCTGAGCGACCTGGATGATCTCTCAAACCGTCTGCTGCGGATTCTGACCGGGCAGGGGGCAGACACCGGTGCCGAGCTGCCGGACAACCCCATCCTGATCGCCCGCAACATAGGTCCGGGGGATCTGCTGGAGTATGGCCGCGGCCTGCGGGGCATCGTGCTGGAGGAAGGCTCGGTCGGATCCCACGCCGCTATTGTCGCGCGCGCGCTGGCCATTCCGCTGGTGGTGAATGCCAAGCGGATCACCACCGAGGCGCTGAACGGCGACCACATCATGGTGGATGGCGATCAGGGCGTGGTGCATCTGCGGCCCGATGACACGGTTGTCGGGGCCTTTCGCGACAAGATCGCGATGCATACCAAGGCGCAGGAACGCTATGCGTCGATCCGCAGCAAGGCGGCGGTCACCACCGACGGCCAGCGCATCAATATGGTGATGAATGCCGGGCTGATGGCGGACCTGCCGTCATTGGATAGTTCTGGTGCTGAAGGTGTGGGGCTGTTTCGCACGGAATTGCAATTCCTCGTGCGCAATCAGATGCCAAAGCGTTCGGAGCTGGTTGCTTTGTACAAGCGGGTGCTGGATGCGGCCCATGGCAAACCGGTGATTTTCCGCACTTTGGACATCGGTTCCGACAAGGTTCTGCCCTATATGAAACCGACGGATGAGCCGAACCCTGCGCTGGGCTGGCGGGCGATCCGGGTGGGGCTGGACAAGCCCGGCATCATGCGGATGCAGTTGCAGGCGCTGCTGCGCTCGGCCGAAGGGCGGCCGCTGTCGATCATGTTTCCCTTTGTCGCCCAGTTCGAGGAATACCGCGCAGCCAAGGCCGAGGTGGACAAGACCATCGAACGCGAGCGCATCCTGGGCCACGTGCTGCCGGCTGAGCTGGAGATCGGCGCGATGCTGGAAACACCCTCGCTGGCCTATGCGCCGCAGAAGTTCTTTGACGAGGTGGCCTTTATCTCGATCGGCGGCAATGACCTGAAGCAGTTCTTCTTTGCCGCCGACCGCGAGAATGAGCGGGTGCGTAAACGCTATGATACGCTGAATGTGAGCTTCCTGAGCTTCATCGAGCGCATCGTGGAACGCTGCGCGATCTCTGGCACGCCGCTCAGCTTTTGCGGCGAGGACGCGGGCCGCCCGGTTGAGGCCGTGTGCTTGGCCGCCATGGGCATCCGCACGCTGTCGATGCGCCCGGCCTCTATCGGACCGGTCAAGTCACTGCTGCTGCGGGTCGATCTGGGCGAGCTGCGCAAGATCATCGCGGATGCGCGCCACCGCGGCGACCAGGCGGTGCGCCCGGCAGTGATGAAATACCTGCGGGAACTTTGACGGGCGCCGCGCCTGGGGCTGGCTGATGATTTCATGGGAAAGTTGAGCTGACCCGGCAGGGGCTGCGCCAAAGCTTTGCACCCATTTACTTCAAGCTTAAAACTTTATGCTTGAAGTTTTCCCGGACCTGCCTATCCTGATCTGCAAGGATGTGCGCTGAGCGGGAAAGGATGATCATGAAAGTCGCCTGTTTGGGAGGAGGGCCTGCGGGCCTCTACTTTGCGATCTCGATGAAGCTGCGCCAGCCCGAGGCACAGGTCACGGTGATTGAGCGTAACAAGCCTGATGATACCTTTGGCTGGGGCGTGGTGCTGTCGGATGACGCGCTGGAGAATCTCAGCGCCAATGACCCGCAGAGCGCCGAAGCGATCCGTGAACACTTTGCCTATTGGGACGATATCGCGGTGGTGCATAACGGCAACCGCACGGTGTCAGGCGGGCATGGGTTTGCCGGAATAGGCCGCAGGCAGATGCTGCTGCTGCTGCAGGACCGGGCGCGCGAACTGGGCGTTGACCTGCAATTTGAAACCCTTGCCAAATCCGCTGCGGAATATCAAGCAGACTATGATCTTGTGGTCGGCTGCGACGGGCTGAACTCCAGCGTTCGCAATGAGTTCGCGGAGCATTTTAAACCGGAAATCGACGTGCGGCCCTGCAAGTTCATCTGGCTGGGCACCCATCAGAAATTCGACGATGCCTTCACCTTTGTTTTTGAGAAGACCAAACACGGCTGGATGTGGATCCACGCCTACCAGTTTGACGCGGACACGGCGACGGTGATTGTCGAATGTTCAGCTGAGACCTGGGAGGCCTGGGGTTTTGAGGGCATGAGCAAGGAGGAGACCGTCCGCACCTGCGAGGAGATCTTTGCGGATCATCTGGGCGGGCAGCGGCTGATGTCGAACGCGGCGCATTTGCGCGGGGCGGCGGTGTGGATCAACTTCCCGCGGGTGCTGTGCGAAAAGTGGCACCACGAGAATGTGGTTCTGCTGGGGGATGCCTCAGCCACCGCGCATTTCTCCATCGGGTCGGGATCGCGGCTGGCCTTTGACAGCGCGATTGCACTGGCTGAGCTGGTGAGCACCGAACCGACGCTGGAACGCGCCTTTGAGCGGTACCAGGAGGAGCGGCGGCTGGATGTGCTGCGGCTGCAATCAGCTGCACGCAACTCCTTGGAGTGGTTTGAAGAGGTCGAGCGCTATCTGGACATGGATCCGGTGCAGTTCAACTATTCCCTGCTGACCCGTTCGCAGCGGATTTCCCACGAGAACCTGCGGCTGCGCGATGCGGACTGGCTGCAAAGCGCCGAGAAGTGGTTCCAGGACAAGGCCGGCGCGCCGGGTGATGCGCCGGTGCGGCCACCGATGTTTGCCCCCTACCGCTTGCGCGGGATGGAACTGCAGAACCGCATCGTGGTTTCCCCCATGGCGCAGTACAAGGCAGTGGAGGGCTGCCCGGCGGACTGGCACCTGATCCATTACGGCGAGCGCGCCAAGGGCGGCGCCGGGCTGGTCTATACCGAAATGACCTGTGTATCGGCTGAGGGCCGGATTTCGCTGGGCTGCCCGGGGCTGTATGCGCCGGAGCATGAGGCGGCGTGGAGACGGCTGACGGATTTTGTGCATGCTGAGACCGGCGCGAAGATCTGCTGTCAGATCGGCCATTCTGGGCGCAAGGGCTCCACCCAGCTAGGGTGGGAGGAAATGGACGCGCCGCTGCCGGAAGGAAACTGGGAAACGGTTTCGGCCTCGCCCATTCCGTGGTCGGAAAACAACCCGGCACCGCGGGAGATCACGCGGGCGGAAATGGATCAAATCCGGGAGGAATTCGTTGCATCGGCGCAGATGGCAGAGCGCGCAGGGTTTGACATGATCGAACTTCATGCGGCGCATGGATACCTTATTTCCTCGTTCATATCGCCAAAATCGAACATTCGGACGGATGAGTACGGCGGAAGCCTGGCAAACCGGCTGCGCTACCCGCTGGAGGTGTTCCAGGCGATGCGCGCGGTTTGGCCTGAGGCGAAGCCGATGTCTGTCAGGATCTCCGCAAATGACTGGGTGGGCGGCGATGGCGTCACTCCGGAAGAAGCGGTGGAGATCGCCAAGGCGTTCACCGCGGCGGGTGCGGATATCATTGATGTCTCCGCCGGGCAGACCTCGACCGATGCGCAGCCGGTCTATGGCCGCATGTTCCAGACGCCGTTTTCCGACCGCATCCGCAACGAAGCCGGGATTGCCACCATGGCGGTCGGCAATATCTATGAGGCGGACCATGCCAATTCGATCCTGATGGCGGGGCGGGCCGATCTGGTCTGTGTAGGCCGGCCGCATCTGGCCGATCCCTATTGGACCCTGCACGAGGCGGCGCGGATCGGCGACCGGCACGGGGACTGGCCGCTGCCGTATCAGGCGGGCCGGGATCAGGCCTGGCGGCTGGCCGACCGTGACGCGGAGGTGATCCGGGCATGACACGCAGGGTACTGGTAACAGGCGGCGGCACTGGCATCGGCAAGGCAATCGCGCAGGCCTTTGCAGCCCAGAATTGTCAGGTGACAATTTCGGGGCGGCGGCGCGACGCGCTGGAGCAGGCAGCGACGGATACGGATCTGGAAATCAGACCTGCTGACGTCACGGATGAGGCCCAGGTCGAAACGCTGTTTGACACAGCTTACGACGTGGTTGTGGCAAATGCGGGCACCGGGATCGCCGCGCGGATCGAGGATGTTGAGCTGGAAGACTGGCAGCACACCCTGACGGTGAACATGACCGGCACCTTCCTGACCTTCCGGGCGGCGCTGCGGGCTGGCATGAAACCGGGCGGGCGGCTGATTGCCATTGCCTCGACCGCGTCCTTGCAGGGCGGGGCGCATATCCCGGCCTATGCGGCCTCGAAACACGGGGTGCTGGGACTGGTGCGCTCGGTTGCGCAGAGCGTGGCCAAGCGCGGCATCACTTGCAATGCGATCTGCCCGGGGTTTGTTGATACCGAAATGGCGGAGAGCGCAATCACAGGGCTGATGGCCCGGCATGACATTCCGCGGGAGAAGGCGCTTAAGATGGTGGTTGGCGGCAACCCGATGCAGCGGCTGATCGCGCCTGCGGAAGTGGCGGCAACGGCAGTGTTCCTGGCGTCAGATGACGCTTCGTCAATCAACGGGCACGCGATGAGCGTTTCGGGAGGCGAGATTTGAGCACAACGTCAAAAGACCGGCTGCGGCTGTGGCTGAAGGTGCTGAAGGCCACCAAGGCGGTGGAGAGCGAGGTGCGCGAAAACCTGCGGCGGGACTTCGCAACCACGCTGCCGCGGTTTGATGTGATGGCGGCGCTGATGCAGCATGAAAAAGGGCTGAAAATGAGTGAGTTGTCAGGTGTTCTGAAAGTGTCGAACGGCAACGTGACCGGCATTGTTGAACGTCTGGTCGAGGACGGCCATGTGCAGCGCGAGAAGGTCGAGGGCGACCGGCGCGCCAATCTTGTGCGGCTGACGGCGGCGGGCCAGACTGAGTTCTCACGCCAGGCAGAGGCGCATGAGGGTTGGATCAATGCGGCCTTTGACGGGCTGGCAACGGATGAGGCGCAAGCAATTGCCGAAAGCCTGGACGCGGTGGCACGGCGGCTGGACGAGGGAGGCAAGGCATGAAGGTGAACACGGACCCGCAGCACTTTCTGTGCCGGATCGAGGATGGCGTCGCCACGGTCTCGCTGGACCGGCCCGAGCGGAAGAACCCGCTGACATTCGACAGCTACGCCGAGCTGCGTAACTGGTTCCGGGATCTGCACTATGACGACAGCGTCAAGACGGTGGTTTTTGCCTCCAACGGCGGCAATTTCTGCTCGGGCGGCGATGTGCATGACATTATCGGGCCGCTGACGAAGATGAGCATGAAGGAACTGTTGGCCTTCACCCGGATGACCGGCGATCTGGTCAAAGCAATTGTGACCTGCGGCAAGCCGGTGATTGCGGCGATTGACGGGATTTGCGTTGGCGCGGGGGCAATTATCGCCATGGCCTCGGACATCCGGATTGCCACGCCGGAGGCCAAAACTGCATTTCTGTTCACCCGTGTCGGGCTTGCAGGCTGCGATATGGGCGCCTGTGCGATCCTGCCGCGGATTATAGGCCAGGGGCGGGCGGCGGAGCTGCTGTACACCGGGCGGTCGATGAATGCCGAAGAGGGGCACGCCTGGGGATTTCACAACAAGCTGGTGGCGCCGGACGCTCTGGAGGCGGAGGCACAAGCCTGGGCGGCGCGGATCGCAGCAGGTCCAAACTTTGGCCACATGATGACCAAGACCATGCTGGCACAGGAATGGTCGATGTCGATCGAACAGGCGATTGAGGCTGAAGCGCAGGCGCAGGCGATCTGCATGCAGACGGCGGATTTTGAGCGTGCGTTCCATGCTTTTGTGAATAGGGAAAAACCGGTGTTCGAGGGCGACTGAGCCGCTTGAGCCGAAGGCCTCGTGCAGGAGGAGGGTACGGGAGCCTCCGGCGGGAGTATTTGGACAAAGGTGAAACAGGGAGAGCCGCGCCATGGCGGACAAGTCGTTTTTGAATTGGCCGTTCTTTGAGGACCGGCACCGGGCGCTGGCGGAGGAGCTGGAGGCCTGGGCCGGAGCGCATCTGACGGGTATTGATCATTCGGACACGGATGCGGCCTGCCGGGCGCTGGTCGCAGCTTTGGGTGCGGGTGGCTGGACGCAGCATTCCGGTGCGATGGCCGGCGGGAAATTGGACGTGCGCAGCCTGTGCCTGATCCGCGAGACGCTGGCGCGCCATGACGGGCTGGCGGATTTCGCCTTTGCCATGCAGGGGCTGGGGACCGGCGCCATTTCGCTGTTCGGGACAGAAGCGCAGCAGCAGGAGTGGCTGCCGCTGACCCGGGCGGGCAAGGCGATATCGGCCTTTGCGCTGACTGAGCCGCAGTCGGGGTCGGATGTGGCCAATTCCACCATGACGGCGACGCTGGATGGCAATCATTACGTTTTGAACGGTGAAAAGACCTGGATCTCCAACGGCGGGATTGCCGATGTCTACACGCTGTTTGCCCGCACCGGCGAGGCGCCGGGGGCGAAGGGGCTGAGTGCCTTTGTCGTGCCGGCGGGCCTGTCTGGGTTCGAGGTGGCGGAGCGGCTGGAAACCATCGCGCCGCATCCGCTGGCAACCTTGCGGTTCACCGGCTGCCGGATTCCGAAAACGGCATTGCTAGGCCAGCCGGGTGCCGGCTTTAAGATTGCGATGTCGGTGCTGGACGTGTTCCGTTCCACCGTAGCGGCGGCGGCGCTGGGGTTTGCCCGCCGGGCGCTGGACGAAGCGCTGGCGCGGGTGGCACAGCGCCAGGTGCAGGGCGCGCCGCTGTTTGATCTGCAAATGGTGCAGGGGCACATTGCCGATATGGCTCTGGATGTGGATGCCGCTGCGCTGCTGGTTTACCGTGCCGCCTGGGCCAAGGATTCCGGCGCCGCGCGGGTCACGCGGGAGGCGGCGATGGCCAAGCTGTTTTCCACCGATCAGGCGCAATCTGTGATCGACAAGGCAGTGCAGCTGCATGGAGGAGACGGCGTGCGCCGGGGTCAGAAGGTGGAGGAGCTGTACCGCGATATCCGGGCGTTGCGGATCTACGAGGGGGCCTCGGACGTGCAGCGGGTGGTGATCGCCCGCCAGGCGATGGGTGCCTTTCAGGGAGGGGAGTGATATGTTGGGACCAACCGCGCATGTAGACAGTTTTGCCCGGGACAACCTGCCGCCTGCGGAGCAATGGCCTGAGTTTCTGCTGGAGGGGTTTGACTATCCGGAACACCTGAATGCCGCGGTCGAGCTGACCGATGCGATGGTCGAAAAGGGGTTCGGCGACCGCACTGCGCTGATCGGCAATGGCCGCTACCGGACCTACAAGGAGCTGGCGGACTGGACCAACCGGCTGGCGCATGTGCTGAGCGAGGATCTGGGGGTGAAACCCGGCAACCGGGTGCTGATCCGCTCGGCCAACAACCCGGCGATGGTGGCCTGCTGGCTGGCGGCGACAAAGGCGGGCGCGGTGGTGGTCAATACCATGCCGATGCTGCGCAAGGGGGAGCTGGCCAAGATCGTCGACAAGGCCGAAGTGTCCCATGCGCTGTGCGACACAAGGCTGAAGGACGAGTTGGTCGCCTGCGCCAAGGATTCAGAA
This sequence comes from Leisingera sp. M658, assembly GCF_025144145.1. Taxonomy (NCBI): domain Bacteria; kingdom Pseudomonadati; phylum Pseudomonadota; class Alphaproteobacteria; order Rhodobacterales; family Roseobacteraceae; genus Leisingera; species Leisingera sp. M658. The sequence goes on along the minus strand of NZ_CP083546.1, from coordinate 2,378,737 downwards.
TTCCTGAAAACGGTTGTCGGCTTTGACGGCACGTCCAATCACGATGCTGAACTGGACCGGCTGGCACTGGAAAAACCCGTGACCTATGAGGCGGTGCAAACGGGGCGTGATGACGTGGCCCTGCTGGGCTTCACCTCGGGCACCACCGGCGCCCCCAAGGCAACCATGCATTTCCACCGTGATCTGCTGATCATCGCTGACGGCTATGCTCGCGAAGTGTTGGATGTGCAGCCGGAGGATGTGTTCGTCGGCTCGCCGCCGCTGGCTTTCACATTCGGCCTGGGCGGGCTGGCGATCTTCCCTTTGCGCTTTGGTGCTGCGGCGACGCTCTTGGAAAATGCCTCGCCGCCGAACCTCATTGAGATCATTGAGAAATACAAGGCGACGGTTTGCTTCACCGCGCCGACTGCTTACCGCGTGATGCTGCGGGCGATGGAGGAGGGGGCGGATCTGTCGTCGCTGCGGGCGGCAGTGTCGGCCGGGGAGACCCTGCCCGCGCCGGTTTATGACGAGTGGATGCAGAAAACCGGCAAGCCGATGCTGGACGGGATCGGGGCGACAGAGATGCTGCATATCTTCATCACCAACCGGTTCAGCGATCACCGGCCCGCTTGCACCGGCAAGCCTGTGGGCGGCTATCAGGTGAGGGTGCTGGATAAGAACGGCAACGAGGCCCCGCGCGGCGAGATCGGGCGGCTGGCAGTCAGGGGACCCACAGGGTGCCGTTACCTGGCCGATGACCGGCAGGCTGTGTACGTGCAAGACGGCTGGAACATCACCGGCGACAGCTTTGTCCGGGATGACGCCGGGTATCTGCACTTTGCCGCCCGCAACGATGACATGATCGTCTCCTCCGGGTACAACATTGCAGGACCTGAGGTAGAGGCGGCCCTGCTTGCGCATGAAGCGGTGGTGGAATGCGCGGTGATCGGGGTCCCGGATGAGGAGCGGGGCGAGATTGTGCAGGCGCATGTGGTGCTGGCCGATAAGCTGGCGCCGTCGGATGAAATGGTCAAGCTGCTGCAGGATTACGTCAAGGCGGAAATCGCGCCTTACAAGTATCCGCGTTCATTGGTGTTTACCTCGGCACTGCCAAAGACCGACACCGGAAAAATCCAGCGGTTCAGGCTGAAAGCCTAGCTGCCAGGGATTTCCCAGTGCTTATCCTGCCGGCGGCTGCCATGCAGCCGTCAGGCGTCGAGATGCTGAAAAAGTACGGTGGGCCGATCCGGCAAAGGGAGCTCGCGAAGCGCGCTCAAGAGGCAAGAAATCAGATGGAACGAAGCAAGGCCGAAACGTGAAAGTTTCAACGGTTGTTTCAAAATGGCAGTGAAGGAGGTGTGGGATGACGCAAGTCATTGATTTTATTGGAGGCGAGTACCGGAATCGAACCGGTGTACACGGATTTGCAATCCGGGAGTTTTCATTGTTTTTAAATGGAAAAATTGTAAACGGACTTGTTTCGTTCAGGGTCGCTTTTCAATAGGTTGCGAGGCCCAAGTAAACGGTTTTTCACAGGCTCCCGCTCTGGCGAAAAGGCAAAGAAAAACCGCTGAGGGGGCGGCCACCCACCTCAACGGCATAGAAGAATATTTCCGTCCCAATGCCTACGGCATTTCCGGTCTGACCTCAACCCAATTGGCGGTGAGATCATGAGCTGGCGCATCGCAAATGAATGCGCCGAGCGCCGTTTTGGCAGCGCCGCGCGCAAGCAGATCATCATGTTCCTGGCCGACAAGGCGAGCGATGACGGCTCGGGCATCTGGTGCTCAAAGGGAACGATCCAGCGCCACACAGAGCTTAGCGAAAGCACGGTGAAGCGCACCATCATCGACTTCCTGCGCGAAGGCATTCTTATCGAGACAGGGCGACGGCAATGCAAGAACGGCTACACCGTCATTTACCGCATCGTTCTGGAGCGCGTAGCCGCGTTGGAACCCACGGCCGAGCCCGACATCGAGACGGGGGTCACTGTGAACCCCGTCCAGCCTGACCCCGGTACGGGGTCCACGGTGAACGGGGTACGGGGTTCACGGTGGACCCCAAACCATCCTAAAACCATCCATAAACCACCTACGCGCAAGCGCGAGGCGGCGGCGGAGGTTGAAGATCTTGAAGCTGAGAAGATCTTAGCGGCCTATCCCGAAGACAGGATCCGAGACCGGCGAACGAGTCTGCGCCTGATCGCTGCGGCCCTGGAGGCCGGTGTGAAGCCCGATGATCTGAAGCAGGCTGTCAAAGCCTACGCGAAGGAAAGCGAGGGCTACACGCGCAGCAAGGTCTGTTTCTCGGACAACTGGTTCAAGATGCGACGCTGGGAGAAGGGGCTTGCCCAGATAAAGGCGGACCGCGAGAAAGCACGAGAGGCCGAAGCCAAAGGACGCGCTAGCCTCGCCGAGTGGATCCACGAGCGCCACCCCCTGTGCCGCCATATCACGAACCGCCAGATCGAGTACTTGATCGCGTCAAAGCTGGTGACACCCGAACAGGTTCGTGCTGCGGGGCTGCGGGCATGACTTTCGAGGGAAGGGAACGCAATCGTTTCGTTCGAGCAGACGCGTTGGATGAGTGCGGTTAGGTAACCAGGGCATGTTTCGTAATGGTAACCTTAATGCTCTCAATGTTATGATGAGATAACATAAGTCGTGGTGCGAGCAGGGGCGTTGGATCGTCAGGTTAAGCGGTGAAAATTGACATTAATGTTTTCTCAGTGTAACGTATATCGGCTTAGTGTCGCCTGGAGATATCATTATGGCTGTTTCGATCAAAATACCCAGAGCGGCACGTAAAGAGCTCGTGACACTTGGGGAAAACATTCGTGTTGCGCGACTGCGCCGCAAATTGACCGCTGAGATTGTCGCGCAGCGCGCTGGCACAACGCGGCAGACCATTGCCAAGATCGAAAGCGGAAACCCAGCCGTTAAGATCGGCACTTACGTGGCAGTACTGCAGGCGCTCGGTCTCTTGAAAGGTTGGGGGAATATCGATGACCCGGTTGGAGAGCAAATGGCCCTGGACGACCTTCCGCAGCGTGCGAGACTGAAAAATGGTTGAGGTCTGGATCGACTGGAAAGGGTTGAAACAGGTCGGCATGCTCCACCGCACAGCGGGGCGCGGCCGAGAGCGGGTGTCCTTTACCTATCATGACGACTGGCTTGCCGATAAAAATGCCTTCGGGCTTTCGCCGGACATGCCTCTCGTTGCAGGGCAATTCGTGCCTGAGGCTGGGCAGGACATGCTTGCACCGCTTGGGGATTCTGCCCCTGATACTTGGGGCAGAACAGTCATGCGGCGCTTTGAGGGGCGCCTGGCAGAGGCCGAGGGGCGACGTCCGAGGACGCTGCAAGAAACCGACTACCTGCTTGGCGTAAATGACGAGACCCGTTTGAGTGCCCTGCGCTTCAAGGTTGATGGCGACTTTCAAGCGCGCGAAGGCATCGGCGTGCCTGCGCTCGTGAGCCTCGGGGATTTGCTTCATGCGTCTCAGCGCGTTTTGCGCGGGGAGGAGACCGCTGAGGACCTCAAAATGCTGTTTGCTCCGGGAAGTTCCCTCGGGGGTGCTCGCCCGAAGGCCAGCATACTCGACCAACACGGCCGTCTTTCTGTCGCCAAGTTCCCGAAAGAGACGGACACTTATTGCGTGGAACGCTGGGAAGCCATTGCACTGGAGCTCGCAAGGCGCGCCGGAATCACGGTCTCGGATCACACGCTTGAAATGGCTGGCGATAAGCCGGTTTTCTTGTCCCATCGGTTTGACCGGAACGACGACGGCAGGATCCCATTCATCTCCGCCATGGCGATGCTGGGCGGCAAGGATGGCGAAAACTACAGCTATTTGGACTTGGCCGATATTATCACCTCAGAAAGCGTGACGCCTGACCAAGACCGCGAAGAGCTATACCGGCGGGTCGCCTTCTCCATTCTCGTGACGAACCTTGATGACCATATGCGCAATCACGGATTTCTGCGTGGGCGTGGCGGATGGCACCTCTCACCGGCCTACGACATCAACCCTGTGCCGAACCAACCACGCGTGCTCAAGAGCTACGTTGATGACGACAACCCGGATGCCAGTATCGCCCTGCACCGCGCGCAACATGAATCCTATCTTCTGGAGCGCGCCGAGGCCGATCGCATCATCGCAGAGGTGGCCGAAGCGACCATTTCTTGGCGTGACGTCGCCCGTGCACTGGGGGCTCCGGAGAGGGAAATCAAAGAGATGACGACAGCCTTCGAGCACGAGGAAGCGGATCTGGCGCGAGCGTAAACTGGGGCAGCTGTCGCCTCTCGAGGACAAAGCAACACACCAGTGTGAAATTTACGCTGAAGCGCAAATCTAGAAAAATTACGCTGCAGCGTAAGATGTCGAGAATAATGGCCGCTGCGATCTTTGAAGTTCCTGCGCCCTTTTGGAGCAGGTTGACGAGACCAGTTAAATTCTGAGTGCCAAACCCAGATCCTCAGTGCCGTGTTTCCGACTGCTGAACATAAGCGGGCAGCCGTAGCAGACGCGGGGCAAGCCCCGCTTCAACAAGAAAATTCCCCTGCGCCAGCGCATTCCTCGCGAGGCAAGTTTCTCGCTGACAGCCCCTGGTGCCAGCTTTGGTCATGTTCATCGAAACACTCAAAGTGAGGATCAAAAAATGGCTACTCAAACTCTGAAACTGAACGTCAAATCCGGCGAAAAAGACGGCAAGAACTTCTGGGACCGCTGCGGCGTCCTCTTCGTCAACACCGACGATAGCGGCAACATCACGTCGATCAACGTGAAACACAGCATGTTCCCCGATGTCGAGATGGTTGCCTTCCCGCGCCGTGATGACGCTCAGGTCACCGAATGACCTGAGCGCCTGGGCGGGTTGCCCGCCCTGGCTCCCCGTTGCTCTAGGCTCACGATCTTTTCTCAGAAGCGTCCCTTGTTCCATTCATGCTCTTCCGCACGAGAAAGGGGCTGCGATGATCCTTCTTTGCGAACGAAGAACTCCTCCTTACCTTCTGAAATCACGTAAACGGGTTTGTTCGCCCTTGTGACTTCAACATGACAAATCTGCTTGTCATCATAGGTTGGCCAGTTGAGCTTCCAGAGCTTCATAACGTCCTTGCCGAGGTACTTGTCGAAGATATTAGCAATGTGGAGTTGAAAGCCGTCCCGATCTTTCTTTGAAAGTGTGCCGCAGTCGAGTTCGAGGCCAATGGCATTCCCATGGTCATCTACACCTATTAAGAGGCTTCCACCGTCAGAATTCATGAATGCCGCAACTGTCTTGGCGACCACGTGCTCGAGCTTCTTGTTCACTTCGCCAGTACGCATGTCGTATCGCAGGGTGGACTTGAACTCTACCAGCTGGCCCTCGCCCTCGAGGATCATCTCATGGATGGGATCGATCTGCGCAGGTGCTTCGGATGGTTCTATGCGCTTCAAGATCTCGGCATAGAGAACTTCTGAGCGATGCTTCAGGAATGCAGTAAAATCGTCTTGCACAACTGAGGCATCATCCAACTCGATGAGATGGCTGCTCAGCGCATGCTTTAATTCTGAGTTCTCATCTGCAAAATCTGCTAGATATACCGAGGGGGCCTTTGCGCCGATCCGCTTCTTGTTCAGTTCGGCGCTGACCAAAGTGATGTTCACAATCGAGTTGGCATAGGGGGTCTCTGCATCGCTGCCATGCTTGCGGACAAATGCTCTCGGAAAGAAATGGTGGTAGTTCTTACTGCTAGCGATTTTGAGATAGGAGTTATCCAGAAGCACCTTTCCGTTTGTGTCGAAATCTTTCGGTTCATGATATGCGAGAATGCACAGGATCGACTTGCAGATCGCGTTCCCGGTCGAGAAGTCCGTTTCACGGAGATCTTGAGCTGAATTGATGTAAAGTTTGAACTCCGGGTAAGCTGGCCGCTGGCCTGCTATGATTAGATCAACTTTCTTGATATCAGCCGCCAGCTTGGATTCAGTTGCTGACGAATAACGCAGCGACAAGGATGAACGCCAGAAGAGCTCTTCCAGATATTTCCGTTGCTGCCCGCTGGGTGATTTGCCCGTTTTCAAGAAGAAGTAGGCAAAAGGCACGATGAGAGTGTCATAGGGTAAAATTTGGGAAACAGGTATCCGCAAAACTGTCCGGAAGTGGTCGATGGTCTTCTCGATCGCAGAGATGACATCATCCCACCTTGCGATGATGTCGGCCTTGTCCAGGCCCAGGATCGTCTTTCGCTTACACTCCTTCGACTCGCTTATGACAAGGCTCAGGATTTGCAGAAGAACAGAGGGAGAAATGTTCTCGTATTTGCTGTCATTAAGTTTTTTCTGGAACTTCTCCCAACGGGCCTGCATGTCGAAATCAGCGGCTTCATCGTAGGTCTTGGCCGACATAATTTCGAAAAGCGTGAGAACCTTTCCCCCTGTATTTATTCGAGTAAACACCTCAATGGCGGACTCGATATCGTTCTGCCGAAGGGTGACCGTTGAGAAGGCATAGGTCTTAAAGGCGCTGGAATATGCACTGATCTGATTGATTTGTGTTTTCTCAAAACCACGCTGTTCCAGTTCATTGCCCATCTGGTAGTCAAAGTTCAGAACGTCATGCAGGGGTATGAAAACCTCCGCTTCGTCTTTCACGGTGACTATGTCCTTCTCCTTCTCCTCGAGGTTCTCTTCCAGGTTCACGACAATGTCTTTGTAGTCGGTCACCTTTTTCTCGGTGGGTTTTCTGATCTGCGCACCAAGATAGGCCGCGAAGAGGGAGGTAATGCGTTGCTGCCCATCAAGGACGTACTGAACATTGCGCCCAACGGGCGTCTCAGGCAGGGCAAAGCCACCAATGTTTTTGATATCGTTGATGCGTTGATCCGTTTCCCAAAGGATGAAGGTCCCGATGGGATAACCTTTGAGGATAGAATCCAGAAGCTTGGCGGTTGCCTTCAAGTCCCAGACGAAATCCCGTTGGAACTTGGGCACCTTGATGATGCCTTTTTTGACGTCCGAGATCAGGTCATCGTATGTCTTCGAATCTGGCTTTGGCTGGTTATTCATTCTTTCGTCCGTTTAAATTCTATGCTTGTGCAATTTCGGAAGGTTGGCCAACAACGATTGCAGATCGTTGCGCTCGCAATGGATCAGGTCAGCGAAGCGCCGCTGGGATAAGTGGGACAAACAGTTTTGGTTCAAATCAACACCGACCAAAGGTTATCTCCAAAGCATCACTAGTTGCCCCGAACTGCGGACATGAGCTCAGAAAAGTCTGATACCACATCATACTTAACCCGGTCATTTGGGACGCTGTTCGCAATTTCCTCAAAAAACTTCCTAGCGCATTTGATTTTCTCTCGCTCCAGCTCGCGGAACTTGAGAGACGGCTGGGAACCCTTTGTTTCCGCCACAAAATAGATGTGTTGCACCGATTGCTCTTTGAAAGCTATCGCCCAGTCGGGGTTGTAGTCTCCGACAGGCGTGGGGATGAGAAACCCCTGCGGAAGCTTCGAGTAGACGACGATTTCATCGCTTGTATCCAGGTCTTCGACAAATTTGCGTTCGACCCCAGAGTCGACCACCGCATAGTCATAGATGTGGTTTCGCAACTTCCCGACGGCTTGCGTCAGATCAGTGCCACTCTGGGTCGCGGGGAAAATATCGGTGTCGTATATGTCGGCAGTTGCATCATAGGTCAGATGCTCGATGACAGTCGTGGCCTTCTGCTCTTTGATTATGCGTGAGGCCTCAGAGATGAATTGTTCAGGGTTGGCCTGGAACGTCGAGAACTTCGCAGCGCTCATTCCGGTCAGGATTTTCCCGATCGTCCCACGCGTCAAATCCGCTCCTTCAGCAAGTTTGCCGATGACGTCATATGAAACGAGCGAGTGGGCAGAGCTACTTTCCTCACTGCGTATACTCGATTGTCTAAACGCAGCTCCGGTTCGAAGTTGGGCCTCAGTCAGCTCATCCGAAAGTTTGCCTTCGGTGACGACGTATTGCAGAGGCGAGACAAACAGATTGCTGTCCAAAGCATTGATGCAACGCTTGATGAGATCCTGGGAGTCAAATTCTACCTGATAGACTGCCTTCCGGTTGATGCGCTGCCAAAGCTCCTGAAACTCTTTCTTTTCGAAGTTCTTGTTTCGCGGGATCGCTTTGGGCTTGCGGCCATCGCCCATCATGTTCTCGAGCTGGCTTCCGTTAAAGACGGTATCGATCAGCTGCAGGATCTGTTCCTGTTGGTCGAGGAGCTCATCGGGCAATGAAGCCAGCGTGCCCGCCTCACGCGCTTCATGATACGCTTGCGTGATGCCATCGTTGTTATCGATGTAGTCGTTCTTGACGAGATACCGCTCGATGCGTTTGGCCATGTCCTTTGACACAGTGGTTTCACTGCCGTTGACCGTGATCGACTTGCCTTCGAAGTACTCGGCGTTCGCCTGGCGCGGGCGCTCCGACAGGTTTTCGGCGATTTCTTTCTGAAGGCCGCCAACAAAGTCTTTGTAGCTTTCGCTAGCCACCACGGTCAGGACGTTGACGTCATGCACGGTTGCTGCGTGATCCATACGGTCGCCGTTCTTGTTGACCGAAATGCGCAGACCCCGGCCAACTTCCTGGCGACGCGATATGGTGTTGTCACTGTGCTTGAGCATGCACATCACAAACACGTTGGGGTTATCCCAGCCCTCGCGCAACGCGGAGTGGGAGAAGATGAACCGCGTCGGCTCTTCGAAGGAAAGCAGGCGTTCCTTGTCCTTTAGGATCAGATCATAAGCCGAAACGTCATCCGTCAAACCAGCGAACTCACCACGCGCTTTGACCTTTGGATCAACCAGCTTGCCCTTCTTGTCGATCGAGAAATAGCCGTTGTGGGTCGCACCGACGCCGATGCTATCCAGGTGCTTGCGATAGGCCTCATCTTCGAGGGGCAATTCACCAAGGTATTCGGCTTTCAGGGCTTCGTATTCCTCTTCGAAGATGCGGGCATATTCGCCTTTTTCGTCCTCAGCGTCGTAGTCCCGATACCTTGCCACCTCGTCGATGAAGAACAGGGACAGCACCTTGATGCCCTTGGCGAACAGCTGCTTTTCGCGCTCGAGATGGGCCGCGATCGTCTCTCGGATTTGAATGCGGCGGATGTCACGTTCAGTGATGTCGCCACTGGCTTCACCAGCTTTCAGAACGACCCCGTTGGTGAAATGCACCTCGTCCACGCGTGCGTCGATGTCCGAAACAACAAAGTCCCGATACTGATCGAGCCCCTTGGACAGATCAAACAGATTGCGACCTTTCTCAACCTTCCGCAGCACCCGCTTGATGCCCGAGTTGGTTTTGACCTCCATCTCCACCCGCGCAACGGGATCGCTTTTGGAAATCTGGATGCCTTCCAGATAGAGATACGCATTCGTGCCCGTCAGACCCTTGGCCTGAATGCCGCGCACTTCGATCTTCTTAACCAGCTTCTGGCTGAATGCGTCGATCGCATCCAGACGATGCACCTTGTTATGGATCGTCTTGTGGGTCGCGGAATAGCGCAGGATGAACAGCGGGTTGAACTTGGGCAGGGCATTCTGTGTCGCCGTCCCTTCCATTTTCTGCGGCTCGTCGAGGATCAAGATGGGGCGGTTCTTGGCAATCACGTCGATGGGGCGGCGCGACTGGAAATCATCCAGCTCTTCATAGATACGACGGTTGTCAGCGCCGCTCGCGTTGAACGCCTGAACGTTGATCACCATCACGTTGATGCCCGCGTCCGAGGAAAAGCTCTCCAGCTCGTGCAACCGCTTGGAATTGTAGATAAAGAACCGCGCCTTCTTGCCGTAGCTTTCGACGAAATGCTCTGCCGTCATCTCCAGCGACTTGGCCACGCCTTCGCGGATCGCAATTGACGGGACCATGATGATGAACTTGGACCAGCCATAGCGCTTGTTCATCTCGAAGATGGACTTGATATAGCAATAGGTCTTGCCCGTGCCGGTCTCCATCTCGATGTCGAGGTTGATGGCCGCGCCCGCCTTATAGCTGGCCTTCTTGGGCTTGCCCTTGTCATCGACAAAGGTGCTCAGGCTCTCGGACAGGGGCAGGTTCTGGAGCTGTTGCACCTTGCGGATGTTTTCCAGCACTTGGCTGGCAGGCATGGCGATATCGGCATTGCGAAAGCCGTCTTCGTCGGATCGCATTTGCGCGCGGACACCGGGATCGATCCGATAGACTTGGGCCGCCGTGTTCGGCTGACCTTCGAAACAATCGACCACGGCCTCGACCGCCGCTGTCTGATAGGGTTGCGACTTGAACTTGATCTTCATGGGGTCAGATCGCCTTCACTTCGGTCTCGGGCGACATGGCTTTGAAGATCTGGCGCACGTTGATCTTGGTCTGGTCGTCGGCAAAGCCTGTGTCCTTGAACACGATCCGCATTGGGGCGTGGCCTGCCAGCTCTTTGACCAAGTCTTCGGAGATGCCATCGTCGAAACAGGCCATCAGGGCGGTGTCGTCGACGAAGAAGACGGTCTTGCCCTGAACCGTCTCGCGGCGGATGGGCAGGGTCAAGTCAACGCCCCAGTCGAGCAGGACTTGGAACAACAGGTCCTCGGCCGTGCGGTCGGGTTTGATATTGTCCACGCGCGAAAGCAGGTCTGCCTGAGAGGTCTGATCCGGCGTGTAGAACACATCGGCCATGTTTGAGCTGTCGATCTTGATCGAGCGAAAGCCTACGTCCTTGTTCCATTCGCTGTGACACTCGCCTTCGAGCAGCTTTGAGCCTGCACGACGAAGGCGCTCCCGAGATATTTCCGCGATTGTCTTGAACCCAGCTTTTGCAGCCTCAGACTTTGGGTCTGGTTCCTCGTCAAGTTGAACCAGCACAAATTTTCGGGCTTGTCCGTCCTCTGCATTTGCTTGCATGACGGCATGTCCTGTGGTGCCCGAACCTGCAAAAAAATCCATGACAATGCCACCATCGGAGTTGTTAGCCCATCTGACTAGTTGCTTAATCAATCGAACCGGTTTCTTCCCATTGGCAAAGGCCATTGAGCCTTCTTTCGCAACGTTCCCCATGTCCTGATGAAACCCTTTCCAAAGGTCACCACGGATAACCGTCCTGCCGAAGCGAGGTTTGTAGTCATCGGACATTCTAAAGTTCAGCGATAGCGGCATAAGCGCTTGAAGCGTTCCATTTTGGAGTGTCGTCAAATAGTAAGTACGATGTTCGGCCTCAAACTTTTCCCAACGACCCATGGGCGGGGTCTGCCCTCCCGCAGAAACTGGCGGGCGGTCGATACGAGCGATGCTTTCTAGATTTGAGTCGATAAACTCTTTCGCAGCTTCGGAAAGTGCCAAGAGTTGGTTTATATCGTTGATGCTGAAGGCATTCCGGCGCAACAGATCAAAACGCTTAATGTCGGCGCCTACTTTTTCGTCGGCAAGAAGCTTTTCGGATAGCGTTCCCAGAGTTCCATCATTGTTCAGCCACACTGAATAGTGCGTGTCGTAGGTGTCGATGCCATCAAAAAGAGGTGTGTGTGGTTTTTTGTCAAACTCAGCTGTTCTTCTGTAAACATGCACAAACTCGACGTTTTTTACGATTGTACCTTGTTGGGCGTTAACCGTTTTTGGGCCGGAAGTGGTCGACATCTCAACCGCAATTGTATCGATGAAGTTGTCTTCCCCAAAAACTTCATCCAGCAGTCGTTTGAGGTTGGCGGTTTCTGCATCGTCGATCGATGCAAGAATTACACCATCATCGGCAAGCAGGTTCCTGGCCAATTTCAGACGTGAGTACATCATGGACAACCAATCGGAGTGAAACCGTCCGTTTGAGAGCGTGTTTGCGACCAATCGGTTTCCGGTTTCATCGACTTGGTTGGACCTTGTAAGAAACGCGTCTGAGCCCTCTGAAAAGTTATCCGAGTAGATGAAGTCCTTCCCCGTGTTATACGGCGGGTCGATGTAGATCATCTTAACCTTACCCAGATAGGTCTCTTGCAGCAGCTTCAGCGCCTCAAGGTTGTCGCCTTCGATGAACAGGTTCTGGGTGGTGTCGAAATCCACGGACTCATTGCGCGCGGGGCGCAGGGTTTTGGCGATAGGGGCGTTGGCGGTGATCAGCGCCTCGCGCTTGCCCGGCCAGTTCAGGTGATAGCGTTCCTGCGGCCCCTCGACGATGCTGTCCGACAATTCCTGACGCAGCTGGTCAAAATCCACCGCCAGGCGCAACTTGCCATCCTCACCCGCCGCCTCGGTCACGCAGCCGGGGAAGAGCGCGCGGATCTTGGCGATATTGTCCTGCGTCAGGTCAGGGCTGTGCATTTTCAGCTTTTCGATCTCGTCACTCATTCTCGTCCCTCTGCCTTTTCCGGCTTTTTCAGATGCTCGAAGTCTGCCTGCGCCTCACGCAGCTGACCGTGCAGTGTCATTTTGATGTTGAATTGCGTCTCGCGTTTCAACTTGGATTTCAGCTGGCTGATCTCACGCTCTTTGGTTTTTAGCGCGTGCGTCCGGTCCATCCGCGCGCTCAAGGATTCCGCCGTTTGCGGCACAATCGGCATAAGCGCCGTCAGGATCTGTTCATAAAGCACGCCAAGGTTCAGCGCCACTGGCAATGGGCTGCGGGGCGTATCGATCGGCAACCAGTCCGAGCGCAGATAGTCCGAGAGCACCCATTTTGCCGCGTCCGCCTCAGACGGGCGTTTGTGGGCGGCGGCGATTTGGATCTGGCCGTCCTGTTCCAGTTCAAACAGGATCGGAAAGGGGATGGCGCGATCGATGGCCTTGAGGACATCGTCTTGCGCCGCGTCGGCTTTCAGCGTGACGCGGAAGACCTGTATTTCCGGCACGGATTTGGTGGCGGGCAGGTTGATGGTTTCCGGGGCCAGCTTGGCCCGCCATGTGATCTGGTCCACCTGCGCGACGAATTTGTCCTTGAGCGCGGTGGCGGCCTGAACCCGGTCATAGATCCGTGTCTTTGGCACGACGCGTTTCAGGAGCGTTGATTTGGGGTAGTCGTAGAGCGCGGTCATCCAGCGTCCCTCACGACGATGAAGGCGAGCAGTTCAAAATCATCGAGCCCGGCGATGGTGTGGGTTAGCGCCGTGGTGTGCCCGCCGGAAAAGAGGCTGTCGAGGTCGCGCTCTTCCTTCACCTCGATCATGGATTTGATCGCGTCACTAAGCAGCTCGGAATACTTGCCCATTTCGCGCCCGTCTTTGGTTTCCGCGTTGAAGGCGTCGCAGAGCGCCTTGATCGGTTTGTCCAGACCCTTGCAGCTGGAGCGGATCAGGTCGAGCAGGCGCTTCACCTCGGTGTGGTCCGCGATGACGTTCGCATCGTTGTCGAGATAGATCAGATAGTAAGGGTGCAGACGGTTCTGTTGGTTGACGTTCACGTCCGGGTGGATGTTGCGCAGAGCAAAGATCACGCCGGGCTGCAGGCCTTTCGCGGGGTTGGACAGGACGATGGCGTGGAGGCCTTTGGGTTGGCCCGCCAGATCGCCATGTTCCTTGGTGTAGTTCAGCAGATCCATGCGGAAGTCGTTCAGGCCTAGGTCAGTGATGGAAACGCCGGTTTTGACATCCTCCAGCTCGATCACCTCTTCCTGCAAGCGCTGCAACTGGTCCTTGCGGTAGGCGACGTCACTACTTTTCGCCGTCAGCACGTTATCTTCGCCGGTGCCAGTCAGATCGACAATATGCATCCGGTTTTCGACGCGTTCTTTTAGGTTGATGTATTCATCGAGTGAGATGTCGGGCCAGTAGTTGACCAGCTGGATAGCAGAGTTGGGCGATCCAATGCGATCCACACGGCCGAACCGCTGAACGATCCTGACCGGGTTCCAGTGGATGTCGTAGTTGATCAGGTAGTCGCAATCCTGAAGGTTTTGCCCTTCTGAAATGCAGTCAGTTCCGATCAAGATGTCCAGCTCATCTGGCACCTCTGGCATGATCAGCGCCTTCTCTTTCGCCTTGGGGGCAAAAAGGGTCAGAACCGACTGGAAGTCGTAGTGAGGCTTCAAGGTCGTCTTAGGGTTTCCTGAGCCCGTGACGATGCCTGTCTCGGACCCCATCGTGCCATTAAGGGCGGGCGCGACGTGGCGATAAAGATATTCAGCGGTGTCTGCGTAAGCGGTGAAGATCAGAACCTTGCGATTGCCTGGGTTCATGGGGGCGGCCATCTTCTGCTTGATGACGTCAATCAGGTGCTGAAGTTTGGCGTCCTCTTCGACGCCAACCTTTTCCATCTCGGTCAATAGGCCATGGATGATCTCGCGGTCGCCGCCCAAGTCAGCTTTCCACGTCGGGATATCCATATCAGCGAGGTCGATTTGGATCTTCTTGCCGATCGTGAATTCGCCGAGTCCCGACAGGTCATCATCGTCGGTATCCAAGTTGTCCACGTCATTGAAGACATCTTCGATCCTGCCATTGCCGCCACTCGCCTCGAACCGGTCGATGGCCTCCAGCATAGCGCCAATGTTTCGGTCGAGCGCACCCAATGTGAGACGGAATGCCTCTACAGAACTTTCAAGGCGCTTCAGAAGGTTCGTCGTCATCAGCGCTTGCAGGCTGCGCTCGCGATCGGCCTGGCGCAGCGTGCCTTTGGAGCCTTCTGTCTTGGTGTCGTAGAGCTCCTCATATTTCCTAAGGCGGCTCGGTTGGATGTAGTTCACCGGCGCGTAGACAGCCATTTTTAGCAGGGATAAGTCGCCATATATCTCGTCGAACCCCACGACATCCTCGCGGAACGTGATCGGGAGGTGATGGGAAATGGGCTTTTTACGCTCGGGGAATTGCCCGATGTCGGCCGTATCGTAGAATTGCTCGATATGCTTGCGAGAACGTGCGATCGTCACCGAGTCCAAGAGCTCAAAGAAATCAAGATCCAGCGCTCTGAGAATGGATTGTGCCGTGCGTTCCGCTGGAGGTAGCTCTGACCAAGTATTGAAGGCGGTTTGAGCCTTCCGGAAAATCTCTTCAACACTGGATTTGGTCTTCAGGTTTCGGCTCAACGTGTCCGAATGCCCCTCGTATGCCAATGCGAGCTGGTTGCGTAGGTCGGTGAACCTGTTGTTAACGGGGGTCGCGGAAAGCATCAGAACTTTTGTCTTCACGCCGGACCTGATGACCTTGTTCATCAGCTTCTGGTACCGAGTTTCCCGATCTTTGTAGACGTCGTTGTTTCGGAAGTTGTGGGACTCATCGATGACGACTAGATCATAATTGCCCCAATTGACCCGATCGAGCGGGATGCCCAAAGACTCGCCCGATGTTCTGGAGAGGTCGGTGTGGCAGAGGACATCATAGTTGAAGCGGTCGGCTGCAAAGAGGTTTGTCTTGAGGTTCGTGTTGTAGTTGCGCCAATTGTCAGCAAGCTTTTTGGGGCAGAGAACCAGGACAGATTTGTTCCGTAGTTCATAATATTTGACTACCGCGAGCGCGGTGAAAGTCTTTCCCAAGCCGACGCTGTCCGCAAGGATGCAGCCGTTATAGGTTTCCAGCTTGTTAATTACCCCAGTGGCAGCGTCTCGTTGATAGTTGAACAGCTTGTTCCAGACGAGGCTATCCAAGTATCCCGTTTGGTCATTGGGCAGCACATCCTCGTCGACCTCCTCAAGGAATTCCCTGAAGATGTTGTACAGGATCAGGAAGTAAATCCTTTGCGGCGAATTCTCCTGGTAAACGGCCTCAATGTGCTGAAGGACTTGATCCGTCACATCTTGAACGTTTGCGGGGTTTGCCCAGACCTGATCAAACAACGAAAGATAAGTTTTTGCCGAAAGGTCGTCCTCGAAGGCATGCGTGAAATTCGAAACAGCGTTGCCAGGCTGGTAGCCCAAATCGACGGCTGAAAACCCACTGATAGGCGAGAAAACCTTGTTTCCCTTGCGCGCTTCGATGGTCGCGAACTGCTGCATCGGGGCGTCAGTAGCGTTGGATTTAAAGGTGGCTTTCCTCCGGATCCAGTCCGCGCACTGTTTTGCAATGGCCTTTTGGGTCAATTTGTTCCGAAGATGAATTTCAAATTCTGTGCCGTACAGAGCAGTTTCTCTGAGCTGTTTCGGGATAAAGAACTCTCGTTTCTCTTTCCTCGAACGCCCGAGAGCTTCGTTCGGAATGAACGTCGGGTCTGTCAGGATGAACTCGAGCTCTTTGACGCTTTCCAATTCATTCCGCAGTGCTTCGTATGCAAAGATTGAGAAGCAACTGGCCGCCACCCGGATTTTCGCACCGGCTTCGGAACCTGCTTTCAGTTCATCTCCCAAGAGGACAGAAATGTTGTCGATGATTTTCAAAAGATTGCCCTGAATTCGAACGGTTTTTTGTAAACGTATCGCGTAACGGCCTGTGTTCACAGCCCAAATTCAACCTATGTACACGGATTGTCTCTCGGATCATCGCCAAGGCTGAATGACGATCAGAAGTGCAGCAACAGATCGTTGCGACACGCCAAGCTGATGTTCGTCTTGTTTTGAGCCCACGCTAAAGCGCGCGGGCAACATCTCCCAATAGACTGAACCGGGGCTCAACGGGCCGTTGGCCCGCTCATTCCGATCCAGACATCATTCCTTTTGTTTGGTCCGCCCAACATCCCTGACCGTGGCGGTCAACCTTGGGCCATCCCCAAAATAATCCACCAATTTCCCCTGTCTCGCAGGCGAGCCATTCCTCGCGCGGCAAATTGGCGTCTGATTTTGGCGCAGACATTTTCTTCGCAAATGTGGCCGATTGACAGCCCCGTTCAGGGCCGTGGGTCGGGCTTTGCCCTCTCCCACTCTGTTCCGCCGAATACATGCGTATTCGGTCAGATCAGGTGGCCGAGGCGCAGCCCATCGGCGGAAGGGGGCGTGAAGCCTCACCCGCGTCACTTTGATCGAGGAGGCCACAAATGGCACCGAAGTTTGATGTTTATGCCCATGTCACCGACACCATTATTGCAGAGATCGAGGCGGGCACACCGCCATGGCGCAAGCCGTGGACCGGGAGTGCGTCCGGCATTGCCCTGCCGACACGGCACAACGGCGAGGAGTATCGCGGGATTAATATCCTGATGCTCTGGGTCATGGCGGCCAAGCAAGGCCATGTGTCCAGCCGCTGGATGACCTACAAACAGGCGCAGGAGCTTGGCGGTCAGGTCCGCAAAGGAGAGACTTCTTCGACCGTGGTCAAATACGGGACGTTCACCCGAGAGAACGAATTGGGCATTGAGGAAGAACTGCCCTATGCGAGCGCATACCGCGTGTTCAATGCGGATCAGATCGAAGGTTTGCCGGAGGAGTACTACGTCCGGCCCGAGGCTCCGCGCGACCTTGGGACGGCGGAAGACCTAGAGCTTGAGGCGTTTTTCGGCCGGACGGGGGCAGAGATTCTCACCAGCGATGACCCGCGCGCCTACTACAGCCCCGCCAAAGACCACATCCACATGCCGCCAATTGCCACGTTTCACTATGCGGCAGGCTATTATGGGACCTTGGCCCATGAGGTGATCCACTGGACAGGTAGTGAAAAGCGGCTTGAGCGGATCAAGAAATTTGCGAACCGTGAGGCCTATGCCTTTGAAGAGCTGGTGGCGGAAATCGGCGCTTGTTTCCTTGGTGCTCAGATTGGTGTCGCGCCGGAATTCGACCAAAGCGCCGCCTATGTCGAAGGGTGGTTGAAAGCGCTCAAAGGAGACAAACGGGCGATTTTTCGCGCGGCGTCCGAGGCGCAAAAGGCAGCCGATTTTGTCCTAGCAGCCGCAGGTCAATCGAAAGCGGCCGCAGCATGAGCGGCCCCGCAATCCTACCCCCGATGACGTGCCGCAAATGCGGCGCGTCAAACCCGGTGATTTTTCTGGCACCGGTCATCGTGAAGGGCAGTTGTTCGTGCATTTGCTTGGATTGCGCCGAGGCCCGTTCGTGGCTGGACCCGGACGGCAACTTGAAGCCCGGTGTTGAGCTTTGAGCACCTGCGCCCCGCCTCATGTGGCGGGGCGCAGGCCTCGGGGGATGAAATGAGAAATTGTGACCCGTGCTGCTTCGCACGGGCCGCTCTGAGAAACGGGCTGTGCGGAGGATCGACCGGCTTTCAGCCCGCTCACCTCCTTCAGGCTTCTTTCAACTTGATTGGTCCGCCCAACATCCCAGTCGTGTCCCGTCAATGGGCAAGCGCCGCGCAGGCGCGTCGTCAAAGCCTGCAACCCGTGTCCTCGCGCGGGGTGCGCTGCGGGCCGCACCAGTTGCGGCTTTGACCCATTGACTGGCCGCTCCTGGGCCGTGGGTCGGGCTGTGCCCCCACCCACTCTGTTCCGCCGAATACATGCGTATTCGGTCAGATCAGATTAGCCGGTGCGCAGCCCATCGGCGGAGTGGGGAGGAAACCGGAAAGGCTCCGGGGGAGCGTTTCCCCGAGCCACGAGCCAAACCCCGACCGCAGCACCCAAAAGGAGGCCACAAATGGCTCACAAATATCAGCCCCCGAAATTCTGGACCTGCGACTGTGATCGCACGACCGGCGGTCACATCATCGACGGGCTTTATAGCACCTGCGTGTATTGCGGGAAGCATCGGCATGAGCTCAAGGAAATCGTTGTTCCGTCGGGTTTGGGCGGCGTGTTCTGTGTCGAGATCCTCAGCGTCAAGGATGATTGCGTCAAGGTGAAGGTTGCCAAGAGCTCGAATGGCTTTGACGCGCTGCCGCCTTTCACCGTGCCGTTCAAGGACATCGCCCCGCGTTGGAAACACAAGGCGGGAGAAATCTAATGATCCCTGATTTTCAAAGCGATGATTTTGGAGCCGCGCGACTGGAAGACACCGTCAGCTTGCGAAGCGCAGCCCGCGAGGCGCGCGCCACGCTTTACGCGGTGTTGAACCGGCTGGAGCTGAACGATCTGGAGGGTGAGGAGCAGCCCTATATCGACGATTGTCTTGGGGCTCTCGCAATCCTTGAGGAGGCGTTGCGATGACCTTGGAAGAGATCAAGGCAGCAGTGGACGCGGGCGACCGCGTTCACTTCGCGGTTTGGGTCGAACTGTCGATATCGGCCGGATCATGCGGAGGGTTCTTTCGCTCTTTGATTTTTCCCTCAAGTCGCGACGAAAACCCTTTAACCTCTGCCGCGAACCTGATCGATTTTGGGACATTGGGTCGCTCTTCGCCTTTTTTGTCCGAGGCTGCACATTGAGCCGCATAGGACAAAAGAATCCGATTTGCTTTCTTTCTTTGACGTCCAACTTTGTCACGAAAAGGCTTGTGGTAGCCCTTGGTCTTTGCGTCCAAAAGTGGGGCTCGACGCTCGTCGTCGCCGATACCAGGCCAATCCAATCCCAGAATTTTACAGCAGGCACACGAAAGGGAAAAATACTCGAGAAAGTTTTCGCTTGTTGGCTTGGTTTTGGGTTTCTTGGCTTTCGCCTTCTTTTTGCTCTTCTTGCCTTTGGTTCCAGGCATCGAAGATAGCGGGTCATAAGACCAGCCACGCCCCCCTGGGTAAATAATTGTGCTGCCACCTGAATAACCGCCGCGCCCCATTTCGAACCTCAAAAAACAAAAAACAATGCCGTCAGTGTAGCGCCGGTCTGTGTCCGCGCAAGTATCTGGCTGTCGCAGCCTACGGCTGCTCCAAACGGAATACAGGCAGTTGATGCAATATTATAATATTGAATCAATTATGGCGAAGTGCCATAACTGGGCTGCCTGTATGATGCTGGCAAGAAATAGGGGTGATTACTTCACATGGGCCGACCGCGCGCACCACGGCACAAGCGACTTACGCAAAACCAGCGTCTCGCCATCGTGCGCAAGCGTGCCGAGGGGGTGCAGATCGAAGATCTGGCCAACGAATTCGGCGTCACGAGAGGGCTGAAAAATGAGCCCAAGCCATATTCAGCTGATTCCCACCCCTGAGCTCGCGCTTCTCTTCGGCTACACTGAGCCGAGCGCGTCCTTCTATGACTTCTGCCGTAGGACGGGTATCGCTCCGGTACCAGGGCGGCGCGGGTGGTATGACCCGAAGCTCATTCGCGCGCGATTGGATGCTGTTCAAGGCATCAGCGCGGCAGAACGCGAAGCTACTTCCCAACCGAGTCTCGTTGCACAGCGGAGAGCGCGCCGTGCCCAGAAGTAACCTTCCCAAGGGCGTCCACCGTGTCCGGCGCAAGGTTGTGTCCGGTGTACGCTACCATTTCTATGCTTGGCGGGGTGGCCCAAAATTTTGGGAAGGGACGGACCCAAACCCCAAAGAACCCGATTTCTTCCATGCGTTTTCACAATGCGGCACCCCCGTGAGCCCGGCTGAATATCTGACGACTCACTTGGTCGACGATTTTTTGTCCAGTGCGTCCTTGCCCAAGGCTGAGCGTTCAAAGGCTGATATCCGCAAGTGGCTGGAACTGTTTCGCGAGGAATTTGGGGCAGATCCCGTCGCAATGTTCGAAGAGCGCGCCTCGCGAGGCGAGGTCAACAATTGGCGCAAGAAGTGGCTTCATTCTCCCAAGCAACACGACATGGCAGGCACCCATGCCACACGCGTCCTCAATTGGGCGGTGGAAGAGGGAAAGCTGAAAGAGCACCACTGCCACAAGCTCAAAAAGCTCTACCAATCGAACCGCACAGAGATCATCTGGACAAGCGGCGATATCGCCCAGTTCAACAAACATGCTCCCAAGTGGGTTCAAAGGATCCTGACCGCCGGATGCGAAACCGGCTTGCGAGCGGCCGATCTGGTTCAGGTTAAAATGGACCAATTCGAAGACACGCCGCACGGCAAGCGCCTTCGCTTCAGGACCAGTAAGCGCGGCCAGATCGCATATATCCCGGCCACATCGGCACTTGAGAAATTGATCGCAGAGACGCCGGAAGGCCAAGAGGTGCTGCTGGTGTCAGAGCTTGGCAGGCCTTTGACGGCCCGTTGGGCATCGAACCAGATCACCAAGTGGCGGCGCGAAGCTCAGATCCCCCCTTGGATCGACGGTAGAGAGAAGACTTTGTCTGATACGCGCGGGACGGCGGCGACAAGATTGCTGAATGCCGATCTGTCTTTGCGCCAGATTGCGGTGCTGATGGGGTGGTCGGTTCGCTACGCGGCGCAGGTTATCGAGCACTATGCGCAGGTTAGCCCGGACGAAAGCGATGCGGTTTTGCGCAAGCTCAATCGGGCAAAATCACTGTCTCAAGACACAAAAATGTAAACGCCCCTGTAAACGCGGGGCCTCAAACACGGCAAGGAGTGATCTAAGTGATTGTTTTTAAATGGAGGCGAGTACCGGAATCGAACCGGTGTACACGGATTTGCAATCCGCTGCGTAACCACTCCGCCAACTCGCCAGCCGTGGTGTAGGGCGTGATTAATCACATGCTTGCAGCCTGTGCAAGAGGTGTATTGCCTCTGTCCGGGCCAAAAACTGCTTTTCTTTCCGGCTAGGAAAAATCTCAGCTGCCCGCACTTTGGTCGGGTGCAACCGCGCGGATGGCTTCGGCGATCAGGGCTGGAATACCGGGCAGCGCGCCAGCGACGGGCAGCAGAATTCCCTTGAACCCCGCAGCCTCGAGCGCTTGGGGGATGTCCTGTTTCACATGATCGCCGGCCTGGGCAAAGAAAGGCAGGCAAATGGAGCGAACAGATAATGCGGTTGCGGCGGTTTCAATCCGCGGGGATTGTTCCACATAGCCGGGCGAGAGTGTGCAGCCAGGCAGCAAGGGGCGCAGGTGGGCGGCAAAATGGTCTGCGGCCTCTGCCGCTTTGGGGCCGCGGGCAGAGCCGTGCGCGGCAAGCAGAAGATGCGTTTCTGCCAGCGGCCAGCTTTGGTCTGTGACAGTCTGGCGGACGGCCTGGGCCGCGAGGGCGGGAAGGGCGGCATCCAGACCGAAAGGCGGTGCCATGCGGTAGCTGCGGCCCTTAAGGCGGTCCGGCAGAACCTTGGCCGTGAACCATCCCTGCGACATAAAAAACGGATAGACCACGGCGTTCTCGGCAATTTCGCGCTCCAGCCGCCCAGGCGTGGCGAGGGTGGCGGAGCGCACATCCCAGTCCGGCAGATGCGTCGCAACTTCTGCCGCAAGACCGGCCAGGGCGGCCTCTGCCGGAGCAGGGTCGGAAGGCTGGCCATGGGCGGTTATAACGGCGGTGCGCGTGATCTTTCTCAAGGCGGAGGTCCGGATCGTTGAAATTGCGGAAGCTGGCAGGATTGTTCCTATATTTGGGGGGCTTGCCGGGAACTCTGCAAGTCTTGGATGGATTTTTTCTGCGGCGCGTCGAGAAACGAAACCAAGGAGGTTGACCTTCCCGGGCGCTTCACCTAAATCAGCAAACACTCTGAGCGGGTATGGTGAAATGGTATCATAAGAGCCTTCCAAGCTTAAGGTGCGGGTTCGATTCCCGCTACCCGCTCCAGATCTTCCCCCGGCTGCCATTCTGTTACACCGTGACGCGGGACGTTCGCGCTTTCATGTGCTTTTTGAAACGGCTCAGCGCTTGACGCGCGGAGCCTGCAGGGCCATGAACCTTGGCGAATGCGCGGGGTTTCATACCCGCCAGCCCAAAGTGCAGAAGGATCCGGTATGGCGCGGAGACAAGCGGCCCCGAATGCGGAACAGGAGCGCGAAGGCTCCCGTAAAATTGGCGTACTGTCGGCGCTGTGGCCGTATATGCGGCCATACCGTCTGCTGATGCTTGCTGCGACCTGCGCGCTGGTGATGACCGCAGGGCTGTCGCTGACGCTGCCTTTGGCAGTGCGCCGGGTGGTGGATAATTTCCGGGTCTCGGATTCCGAATTGCTGAACCTCTATTTTGGCGCGGCGCTGGGAATTGCTGCGCTGCTCGCGGCTGGCACCGGTGTGCGCTATGCGCTGGTGACCCGGCTGGGGGAACGGGTGGTGGCCGATATCCGCAAGGCGGTGTTCGACCGGGTGATCGGCATGAGTCCGGAGTTTTATGAACGGGTCATGACCGGCGAAGTGCTGAGCCGGATCACCACTGATACAACGCTGATCCAGTCGGTGCTGGGGTCCTCGGTGTCGATCGCGTTGCGCAATCTGCTGATTTTCCTGGGCGGCATGGTGCTGATGCTGCTGACCTCGGCCAAGCTGACGATGATGGTGCTGCTGATTGTGCCGGCCGTTATTGTCCCGATTCTGGTGCTAGGCCGCCGTCTGCGCGCGATCAGCAAGGAAAATCAGGACTGGATCGCGGCCTCCTCAGGCAATGCGGGTGAGGCGCTGGGGGCGGTGCAGACCGTGCAGGCCTTTACCCATGAGGCCGCCAGCCGCCTGAAATTCGGCGAGATGACCGAGACCGCCTATACTGTTTCCTGCCGTCGGATCCAGACGCGTGCTTATCTGACAGTAATCGTGATTTTTCTGGTGTTCTCTGGTGTTGTCGGCGTGCTGTGGATGGGCGCCAATGATGTGCGCGCAGGTGTCATGTCAGAGGGTTCCCTGATCCAGTTTGTGATCTATGCTGTGCTGGTGGCTGGCTCGGTGGCAGCGCTGTCGGAAATCTGGAGCGAGCTGCAGCGCGCTGCCGGCGCAACCGAGCGGTTGGTTGAGCTGTTGAACGCCAAGGATACCGTGCTGGATCCGGCTGCGGCGCAGGTGCTGCCCGCGCCGGTCAAGGGCGAAATCCAGTTCGACAATGTGTCGTTCCGCTATCCGTCGCGCCCCGATGTCTCGGCGCTGGACGCGGTGTCGCTGGCGGTAAAGCCGGGCGAGACTGTTGCATTTGTCGGACCGTCCGGCGCGGGCAAGACCACCATCATTCAGTTGTTGCAGCGGTTTTATGACCCGAACCAGGGTGCGGTGAAACTGGATGGTGTAGCGCTGACAGCGCTGCAGCGGGATGAATTCCGCCGTCACATCGCGCTGGTGCCGCAGGATCCGGTGATCTTTGCTGCCTCCGCCCGCGAGAACATCCGGTTCGGCCGGCCAGAAGCCTCGGATGCCGAGGTCGAAGCTGCAGCCCAAGCCGCCGCCGCGCATGACTTCATCTCGAAACTGCCCGAAGGCTATGATAGCTTCGTCGGCGAGCGCGGGGTGATGCTGTCGGGCGGCCAGAAACAGCGGATTGCCATTGCCCGTGCCATTCTGCGCGATGCGCCGGTACTGCTGCTGGACGAGGCGACCTCGGCGCTGGATGCCGAAAGCGAGCGTCTTGTGCAGGCCGCGGTGGACGAGCTGAGCCAAGGCCGCACCACACTGATTGTGGCGCACCGTCTGGCAACGGTGAAGAAGGCCGACCGGATTGTGGTGATGGATCAGGGCCGGATTGTGGCCACCGGCACCCATGATGAGCTGGTGGCGCAAGGCGGGCTGTATGCGCGCCTGGCCAAGCTGCAGTTCACCGAAGGGCTGGCAGCGGAGTAAACGCCAATTCCTGAAGAATACTCTGCACCCCGGACTGGTTCCGGGGTGTTTTTGTTTGGAAAACCGCAAATCGCAGCAAAATGGCGCCACGTCATGCCGCAAACTGCCTTGGCGTGACCCTGTTGCAGTGCTTGCGCAATTGCGCGTTTGCAATAGTCTGGGCGCAAACAGAACACCCCATTCATTGGGGGAACGGGGAGGAGATTTATGGGATTTTCCGGAGTCGCAGACCGCGACGCGCTGCAGAACGAAATGCCGTATGAGGCGCGGGATCTGCCGGCCACGCTGTATGGGCTGCTGTCACGAACCGCGGGCAAGTACCCGAACAGCAACGCGGTCAGCTATCAGATTTTTTCCGGCCCCCGGGACAAGGCGGAAACCCTGACCTGGAGCACGCTGAAGGATCAGGTGAGCCAGGCGGCAAATATGTTCCGCGCGCTGGGGATCGGAGAGCAGGACGTGGTCGCCTATGTGCTGCCCAACTGCCACGAGACGCTGGTGACCATGCTCGGCGGTGCTGTGGCGGGGATCGTGAACCCGATCAACCCGCTCTTGGAGCCAGAGCAGATCGCCTCGATCCTGCGCGAGACCAAGGCCAAGGTGGTGGTGACCCTGCGGCCCTTCCCCAAGACCGACGTGGCTCAGAAGGTGGCTGAGGCGGTGCGCCATGCGCCTGGGGTGAACACGGTTCTGGAAGTGGACCTGAACCGTTACCTGACGCCGCCGAAATCCTGGATCGTGCCGCTGATCCGGCCCAAGCTGGATAATCAGGCCAAAGCGGCGCATGCGGATTACCTGAATTTCTCCAAGGAGATGGCAAAACATCCCGCCACGCTGAATTTTGCCGACAGCGACGGCGACCGGGTTGCCTGCTATTTCCACACCGGCGGCACCACGGGAATGCCCAAGGTGGCGCAGCATAAATACTCAGGCCTGATCTATAACGGCTGGCTGGGGGACACACTGCTGTTCACCGAAGAAGACAACATCATGTGCCCGCTGCCGCTGTTCCACGTTTTTGCAGTGCATGTGATCATGATGGCGGCGGTGTCCTCGGGGGCGCATGTAGTGTTCCCGACACCGCAAGGTTACCGGGGCGAGGGGGTGTTCGACAACTTCTGGAAGCTGATCGAACGCTGGAAGATCACCTTTATCATCACCGTGCCCACCGCTGTTTCGGCGCTGATGCAGCGGGAAGTGGACGCTGATATCTCCTCGGTGAAAACGGCGTTTTCCGGCTCGGCCCCGATGCCGATGGAATTGTTCAAGCGGTTTGAGGCGGCTTCGGGTGTGACCATTGTCGAAGGTTACGGGCTGACCGAGGCGACCTGCCTGGTGTCCTGCAACCCTCCGGGCGGTGAAAAGAAGGTTGGCTCGGTTGGGATCCCGCTGCCCTATACGGATGTGCGGATCGTCAAGCAGACCTCCGACGGCCCGCTGGAATGCGGAGTCGATGAAGTCGGGGAAATCTGCATCTCGAACCCCGGCGTGTTCCCCGGCAATACCTATACCGAAACCGACAAGAACGTGGACCTCTACTATCAGGACAAATACCTGCGCACCGGCGACTTGGGGCGGATTGACGGGGATGGCTACCTGTGGATCACCGGCCGTGCCAAAGATCTGATCATCCGGGGCGGCCACAACATCGACCCGGCCGAGATTGAAGAGGCGCTGCTGGGCCATGAAGCGGTGGCATTTGCCGGCGCTATCGGCCAGCCGGATGCCCACTCGGGCGAGCTGCCTTGCGCCTTTGTTGAGCTGGTGGGCGGCGCCTCGGTCAGCGAGGAGGAACTGCTTGAGTACTGCAAGATCCACGTGCATGAGCGGGCGGCGATCCCCAAGCATATGACGGTGCTGGACGAGCTGCCGAAAACCGCCGTGGGCAAGGTGTTCAAGCCGGATCTGCGCAAACATGCGATCACCCGTGTTTACAACGGCGCACTGGAAAAGGCGGGTCTGGCCGCGCGGGTTGTCAGTGTCACCGATGACAAAAAACGCGGTCTGGTGGCCCAGGTGGCGGCCAATGGCAGTGCCGAGCCTGAAATTTCCGGTGTCCTGGCCAGCTTCACCCGGCCCTGGGAGCCGGCGGCGGACTGAACCTGATTGTAAACGTGAGATAAAAGGCGCCCTCAGGGGCGCTTTTTCATTCAGGCATTCCATTTGCGGGAATCTCTGCCTAGGCTCTGAAAACAGACACGCAGGGAGGCTCGCGGATGGATTATGAACGGCTGATCGACGAAGAGACCTGGGACTTTATCCAGAAGACCGGGGAGCACTACCCTGATGACGCCGTTGAGATGTCCATTGAAGAGCAGCGCCTGATTTATGACTCCATGGCACGCGAGTTCCGGGTGCCGCGTCCGGATGTGGTTTCGGTCACGGATACCTCGGCTAACGGGGTGCCGGTCCGGGTCTACACCGCAGGCGATCCGACCCGCACAGTGCTGTTCTGCCATGGCGGCGGTTTTGTGGTTGGCGGGCTCGACAGCCATGACGATGTCTGCGCCGAGATCTGCGCCCAGACCGGTTACCGGGTAGTGGCCGTGGACTACCGCCTGGCGCCGGAGCACAAGCACCCGGCCAGTTTCGAGGACGCCTGGACCGCTTTGGAATGGGTGGAGGCCGCTTATGGCACCGGCATTGTCCTGACCGGTGACAGCGCCGGTGCGAACCTGTGCGCTGCGGTTGCCGCCCATGCCCGGGGCCGGACAGAGGCAATCCTGGGGCAGGTGCTGATCTATGGCGCCTTTGGCGGCGATGTGAACCAGGGGTCTTATATCGAACACGCCAAAGCGCCGATGCTGACCCGCGAGGATGTGCTGTTTTACATGGATATCCGAACCGATGGCGCGGCGCCGAAAGATGACCCGCTGTTAACACCGCTTGCCGACAGCGATTTTGCAGGTCTGCCGCCGACAGTGCTGGTGACAGCTGATTGCGACCCGGTGCGCGATGACTCCCGTGATTACAGCGACCGCGTTCAGGAGGCCGGCGGCAAGGCGCATTGGATCAACGAGCCGGGCCTGATCCACGGGTATCTGCGCGCCCGCCACAGCGTGGGCCGGGCGCGGGACAGTTTTGAGCGGATCTCGGTCGCGATCGAAGCGCTGGGGCAGGGGATCTGGAGCTACGATGACGAGGCGCCCTAGCCGGCAACCTCGCGGCATTGCTC
The DNA here is from genome assembly GCF_025144145.1 of Leisingera sp. M658. NCBI lineage: Bacteria > Pseudomonadati > Pseudomonadota > Alphaproteobacteria > Rhodobacterales > Roseobacteraceae > Leisingera > Leisingera sp. M658. The sequence continues at coordinate 2,351,263 of NZ_CP083546.1, read as the reverse complement.
CTGAACCAGCGATGTATCCAGCCAACCGCCGCTGGTTGCCTGCCAGTCCGGGCCGGAGGTTGTGACATAGGTCCAGCTGCCAACCGGGATGTGCGAATAGCTGACATAATCCCCGGCAACGATCAGACCGACCAGCGGTGCATCCGGGCGGTGTCCCGCCCGCAGGCCGGTCACCGGACCCAGCCAGCCCAGGCAGGCGCTTTCAAACTCGTCCCGCACAGGCAGGTCCCACAGCTGGTGCCTGAGGAACAGATCGTCCAGGTCCAGATAGGTCTGCTTGTTGTTCACCCGGCAGCCGAACCGCGCCTCCATCTCCTTGACCAAAGCCACCATCCGCCCGGCGTGCGGCGGCAGGGATACGGATTTGCCGATGCAATCGCCGTTGTTGAACACCGCCCGGCCCAGCGGCGAGCCGAAACAATACCCGGCCCGGTCGATAACTGCGTTCCTGGTGAACCACAGGTCGTGACAGGCATCGCTGGCCAGTACCGGGGACGCCAGCAGGCACAGCGCAGCAGCAAAAGATTTCATGGCAATCGTTCCTGACGAAAAAAAACAGCGGCTGAGGACCATTCTAGCACAAAACCGCCGAATTCGCGTTACTTCAGGAACGGTTCTGCCTTCATGGTGCCGGCAACGGGTGCGCCCAGACGTTTCAGGATGGTCGGCGCCAGCTGGCGCTGGTCGATCACGGCGTCATGATCGGGGCCTTCGGCATCACCAAAGTAATACAGTGCTGTTTCCTGCTGCAGCGGGCCGCGGCCGCCATGGTGGCCGCGCTCGTCCTGGCCGTGGTCGGCGGTGACGATCACCTCATAGCCCAGATCGCGCCAGCGGGTGATGAATGGGGCCAGCATCTCGTCCATCACGAAACAGGCGTGGTCCATTTCCTGGCAATCATGGAAGAACCGGTGGCCCATGCTGTCCAGGGTACAGGTGTGCAGCATCCCGTAGTCCAGGCCAAATCGCAGGCAGAGGTTGGTCAGGGTGCCGAACAGATCGACATCCGACGGGGTCATCTGATTATCTTTGCCGTAGCCGGTCATGGAATGAAACCGGCCATGGTTGATGGTCTTGCTTTCGGGTTCGTCGTATTCGATGTCGCGCACGTAGTCGAACGGATGCCGGTTGAAGAAGGACGACCAGTAGCTGTGCGCCACAGCCCCCGTCACGCCGCCCGTTTCGCGCACCTGGGAGAATACGTCCTTTTCCTTCAGCCGGAACACATTGGCGTTGCCGGTGCAGCCATGGATGGCGGGCGCCACACCGGTGTGGATCGAGGCATAGCAGCTGGCCGAGATCGACGGCAGTACAGCGCGCAGTTTCCAGACGCGGGCATCGCCGCTGTCGACCCAGCCTTCAAGGTTGCCGAACAGGCGGCGGAAGTTGCGCCACGGCACACCGTCCAGAATGATGAGCAGGAGTTTGTTGTCCATTCGCCGAATCCCTTTTTCGCGCAGACCTTGGTGCCGTATCATCGTGACGGTTTCTTGAATTGCCATTCAAAAAACGAAAGGATGGTCAGAAACCGGCATTTCAGCGGGAAGTTTCCTTGCTTTGCCGGGGAGGGGCCGGGCCGGGCTTAGAATGCGGTGGCAAGGACATAGACGCCGGCAAGCAGTAGGAGCCCGCCAGTGGAGCTGGCAAACAGGCGCGGGTTGCGGACATGCTTTTCCGCCAGCACATAAAGCGCGAGCCCAGCAATCCAGTAGAGGTTCATGATGCCGCCGGCAAACAGCAGCAGCATCAACGCCCAGCAGCAGCCGAGGCAAAAAACGCCGTGATGGGCGCCCATCAGTACAGCACCATCCAAACCTGTGCGGTTATGCGCGGTCAGAAATTGTACCGGCATCCGGCAATGAAATAGGCAGGCGTGCTTGTAGGGGGTAAACTGATAGGCGCCCGCCGCCAGCAACAACGCACCGCCAAGCGCGCGGCTGCTGAGCGACATCATGGGACCATCAGAGAGGCCCCACGATTCCAGCCACCATTGCAAGCTGGTGGCGATAATTGAAAAAACGGCCCAAGCCAGCAGATAACCGCCAAGAAACGCCAAACTCAGCAGCGGTGCCTGCTGCGGTCTGGAGCCGGCTCTTTTGATGGCCGTGTAAAGCAGCAGCACAGGCGCGGCACTGGGGGTCATCATGGCGACCATCATGATCCACCACATCAGGAAGGTCAGCCCGGCATAGGCAGGCGTCCAGGCATTGTTCGCGTCCATCTGCATCGGTGCGCCAATCGGTCCGGCCATCCGTGTCATTTCTACTGCGGTCATGGTCATGCCAACGCCGAAAACAGTGTAAAGCACGCTAAGCAGCACGATCATGGCCACGGCGCCCAGCACCACTGCCTGATCGTGGCGCGCTAACCGTTCCGCTGTTCCCTTTATGCGCAGCACCGGTGCCATGGCCGTCTCAGGCCGCGCGCTCAACGCCTCTGCCGGTCAGATGCAATTCGGCGATATGGGCGTGGGTTCCGCTGTTCTTGTCCAGGCTGATCGCTGCATTGCGTGTCACGGTCGAACCGCAGGCCATGGCGGCCTCGGTGAATTCGAAGCCTTTCGGCAGCGCGATGCTGATGAAATGCGGATCCCCGGAAACGATATTGGCGATCGGCTGCACATTGGTTTCGGCGTAATCGCCAACCTTGGCTGACCCGGTGCCGGTTTCGCGATCGTAGTCCAACGAGATCGCGGCATGCAGCGTTTCGTGCTTGGTCGGGCTTGTCAGGCTGAACACATAGAACATGGTGGCGAATTCATCGGTGTCTTCGCCTGTCATGATCGCCTCTAGCGCGGCCCGCTGATCCGCGGTGGCGCGTTCGTCGATGATCATCTGCATCTGGCCGTTGCCCTCGTGCACGGCACCGGGCCACTTATAGATCACCGCCGCATAAAGCCCGTCCAGCTGGACGCTGCCATAATGCCCCTTGTCGATACGGTAGGTCAGCATGGCTTCGCAGGTGCCGTCCGTGGGCAGCTGTGAGAACTGGCACGGGCACCCCGGATTGCAATTGCAGTTGCCGATTTCCTGTCCGTGAATGGCCCAATCTGTCATAGCAGCCCCTCCAGCCTGTTGCAGTCAAACAAAACTGCCCGATGACTTCAGGTTGACCTGCAAAGCAAAAACAGCTGCACTCAGAAACAGAACATTTATTTGCGGCTGGACCCGCCGCATTTCCCCGGTTCCGTCAAGCTATCATAAAATAACCGGGGCAGAAAAGAAAAAGCCCCCGCCCGGAACCGGACAGGGGCGTAAGATGACGCAAAAGATTACGGGATCAGTTGCCGGCGCTTTCCATTTTGCGGTTGGCGATCACCTCTTCAAGCCAGCCCAGCTTCATCTCGGGGACGGAACTCAGCAGCAGGTCGGTGTAATCGTCAAATGGCGGGCTCAGCACTTTGGACTTGCCGCCGTAGCGCTGCACCTTGCCCTGATACATCACCGCGATGTTATCCGAGATGGCTCGCACGGTTGCCAGATCGTGGGTGATGAACAGATAGGCGACATCCTCGATCTTCTGCAGGTCCAGAAGCAGCTTCAGGATGCCGTCCGCCACCAGCGGGTCCAGCGCCGAGGTGACCTCGTCGCAGATGATCAACTTGGGCTTGGCCGCCAGCGAGCGGGCAATGCAGACACGCTGCTTCTGGCCGCCTGACAATTCCGCCGGATACCGGTCCATGAACTTTTCGCCCAGCTCGATCTCGTCGAGCAGTTCGATGATCCGCTTCTTCTTTTCCGCGCCGCGGATGCCAAAGTAGAACTCCAGCGGGCGGCCGATGATGGTGCCGACGGTCTGGCGCGGGTTCATCGCGACATCCGCCATCTGATAGATCATCTGCAGCTCGCGCAGGTCCTCGCGGCTGCGCCCTTTGAGGTCGCCTGAAAGAGTGCGGCCTGCAAATTCAATCTCACCCTCGCGCGGTGGAAGAAGCCCGGTGATGACGCGGGCCAGGGTGGATTTGCCGGAACCGGATTCGCCCACAACCGCCAGCGTCTGGCCGGGATAAAGATCAACATTCACATTGTGCAGCACGTCGAACTGGGTGCCTTTGTAGCGCGCGGTGATATTGCGCACGCTCAGCACAGGGTCCGGCGTCGGGGCTTTCTCCTCATGCTCGATGGAGCGGACCGAGACCAGCGCCTGGGTGTACTCCTCCTGCGGGGTGTTGATGATCTGATCGACACTGCCGTATTCCACGGTGTTGCCCATCTTCAGCACCATGATGTCGTCGCTCACCTGCGCCACAACCGCCAGGTCGTGGGTGATGTAGAGCGCGGCAACACCGGTGTCGCGGATCGCTTCCTTAATCGCCATCAGCACGTCGATCTGGGTGGTCACGTCCAGTGCCGTTGTCGGCTCGTCGAACACCACCAGATCCGGCTCCGGGCACAGCGCCAGCGCGGTCATGCAGCGCTGCAGTTGGCCGCCCGACACCTGGTGCGGGAAGCGCTCGCCGATATTGTCCGGGTCCGGCAGGCCCAGTTTGGCAAACAGCACCCGCGCACGGGCTTCGGCGTCCTTGCGGGAGAACTTCTTTTGCTCCACTGCCGCCTCGACCACCTGGTCCATGATCTTCTTGGCCGGGTTGAAGGAAGCTGCTGCCGATTGCGACACATAGGTCACCTCGGCGCCGCGCAGTTTGCGGATGTCCTTGTGGCTGCCCTTGAGCACGTCGCGGCCGTTGACCCAGACCTCGCCGCCGGTGATCTTCACGCCGCCGCGGCCATAGGCCATGGACGCCAGACCGATGGTGGATTTGCCTGCTCCGGATTCGCCAATCAGCCCCAGCACCTTGCCGGGCGCGAGGTCAAAGCTGACCCCGTGCACGATCTCGATATCACGGGGGCGTTCCCCGGGCGGATAGACAGTCGCGCCGATCTTCAGGTCGCGGACTTTCAACAGAGTATCGCTCATCCGCGGCCTCCTTTCAGCGAGGTTGTCCGGTTCAGCACCCAGTCAGCCACAAGGTTGACCGAGATCGCCAGGGTGGCGATGGCAAAGGCCGGGATCAGGGCTGCGGGGATGCCGTAGACGATGCCTTCCTTGTTCTCCTTCACGATGCCGCCCCAGTCAGCCTCAGGCGGCTGCACACCCAGGCCCAGGAAGGACAGGGTGGAGACAAACAGAACCGCAAAGATGAACCGCAGGCCCATTTCGGCAATCAAAGGGGACAACGCGTTGGGCAGGATTTCGCGGAAGATGATCCAGGCGGTTTTCTCGCCGCGCAGACGGGCTGCTTCGACGTAGTCCATCACCTCGATATCCACTGCGACGGCCCGGGCCAGACGGTAGACGCGGGTGGCGTCCAGCAGGCCCATCACGATGATCAGCATCGGAATGGTCACTGGCGCAACCGACAGGACAACCAGCGCAAAGATCAGCGTCGGGATCGACATCACCAGATCGACAAAGCGCGACAGCGCCTGATCAACCCAGCCGCCGGCAACGGCGGCAAAGAAACCGAGGATTGACCCCAGGGTGAACGACAAGACGGTTGCTGCGGTGGCGATGAAGATGGTGGTGCGGCCGCCATAGATCATCCGGCTGAGAAGGTCGCGGCCGATGTTGTCGGTGCCCAGCAGGTATTCAGCGCTGGACGGCTCCCACACATCGCCGACGATTTCGCCAACGCCAAAGGGGGCCAGCAGCGGCGCAAAGATGGCGCCAAGAAAGTACAGGGCCGTGAAGAACAGCCCGATGAGTGCGGAAATGGGGATGTTCTTCATTTCGGATGCCTCAGGCGCGGGTTGCTCAGGATGGCGACGATATCGGCAATCATGTTGAGGCCGATATAGACGGCGGCAAAGATAAGGCCGCAGGCCTGCACAACAGGCACGTCACGCTTGGACACGTGATCCACCAGATACTGGCCCATGCCCGGGTAGACAAACACCACCTCGATCACCACGACGCCGACAACCAGATAGGCGAGGTTCAGCATCACGACGTTGACGATCGGCGCAATCGCGTTGGGAAAAGCGTGGCGGTAGATAACTTGAAAGGCGTTGAGGCCCTTCAGTTCGGCGGTTTCGATATAGGCCGACTGCATCACGTTCAGGATTGCGGCACGGGTCATCCGCATCATATGCGCCAGAACCACCAGCGTCAGCACGGTGATCGGCAGGGCGATGGCGTTCAGCTTTTCAAACAGGGTCATGCCATCATTGATCATGGCGACCGACGGAAACCAGCGCAGTTTCACTGCGACCACGTACATCAGCACATAGCCGATCAGGAATTCGGGGATCGAGATCGAGGCCAGGGTGACGGCCGAAATCAGTTTGTCGGGCCAGCGGTCTTTGAACCGAACGGCAAGCAGGCCCAGGAAAATCGCCAGCGGAACTGCGACCACAGCAGCCCAGAATGCCAGGAACATAGTGTTCCAGAAACGACCGGCCAGTGCAGAGGTGATGTCTTGGCCACTGGTCAGCGCAGTGCCGAGATCACCCTGCATGGCGCCGAACAGCCAGGCGAAATAGCGCCCCACAGGCGGATCATTGACCCCAAGTTCGGCCCGCAGGTTGGCAAGAGCCTCCGGTGTTGCTGATTGCCCCAGGATCGATTGGGCAACATCGCCAGGCAGCACGATCGTGCCCGCGAAGATCACCACTGAGATAAGCAGCAAAAGAAGGAGGCTCAGCGCGATGCGCTGAGCCAGGAGTTTTATAATCGGGGACATTTAAGCTTTGACCCACAGCTTGCTGGCAGCATAGCCGTTCATCAGAACCTGGCCCGGGACACCTTCGACGAAACCGTCAACCTTGTCGGTGGTTGCCTCGACAAAATCGTTGAACATCGGGCAGATCAGGCCGCCCTGATCGCGCAGGATTGTCGACATGTCTGCATACATCTGGGTGCGCTTGGCGACGTCCAGCTCACCGCGGGCTGCAACCAGCATCTGGTCGAACTGCTCGTTGTTGAAACGGGTGTCGTTCCAGTCCGCGGTCGACAGGTAGGCGGTTGTGAACATCTGGTCCTGGGTCGGGCGGCCGCCCCAGTAGCTGGTGCAGAAGGGCTGATTGTTCCAGACTTCCGACCAGTAGCCGTCGTTCGGCTCACGCTTGACGTCCAGCTTGATGCCGGCGCTTTGGCAGGATTGCTGGAACAATGCGGAAGCATCCGGTGCACCGGGGAACGAATTGTCCGAGGTGCGCAGCAGCACCGAGCCGTCATGGCCGGATTTCTTCATGTGGAACATCGCTTTGTCCGGATCGAACTGACGCTGCTCCAGCTCGGTGTACATCGGGTAAGACGCATTGATCGGGCTGTCATTGCCCACCGTGCCATAGCCGTTCAGGATCTTGTCGACCATTTCCTCGCGGTTGATCCCGTACTTCAGCGCCATGCGCAGGTCGTAGTTGTCGAACGGTGCAGTGTTGGTGTGCATGATGAACACATAGTGACCGGCCGCCGAGGTCGAATGGACCGTGATATTGGGCGCGCGCTCGACCAGTTTTGCGGTGCGCGGGGGCACCCGGTCGATCACATCCACCTGGCCGGATTGCAGCGCTGCAACGCGGGCGGTGTCATCGTTGATAACGATGATTTCAACGGTCTCGGCATTGCCCAGATCACCCCAGTAGTTCGGGTTCTTCTCGGCCACAAAACGCACGCCCATATCGGCGGACTTCATGATGTAGGGGCCGGTGCCGATGGCAGCCGCAGGATCGTCATTGCCGCCGCCCGGCTGAACGATCAGGTGATAGTCCGCCAGCAGATAGGGGAGGTCGGCGTTCGGGCTGTCGAGTTCAAAGACAACGGTATCGCCGTCTGCGCGCACGTCCTTGATGCCGCGCATGATGCCCAAGGCGCCGGACTTGGTGTCTTCGCCGCTGTGGCGCTCCATGGTCTTGACCACGTCTTCTGTGGTGACGTTCTGGCCGTTGGAATAGGTCACGCCGGACCGCAGTTTGAAGGTCCAGGTGCGTGCATCTGCAGAAGCTTCATAGCTTTCGGCCAGTTTGCCTTCGATGCCGCCGTCTTCGGTCAGTTCCACCAGGGTTTCACCCCACAGGCGGGTGACCATCAGGCCAACCGTGTTGGTAACCAGCGCCGGGTCCAGGCTGTCGGTGGTGGAGCCACCCTGCAAACCAAGGCGCAAAGTGCCGCCTTTTTGCGGGCCGGCGGCTTTGGCTGCGCCGGACAGCAGCAGGTTTGCGGACACAGCGGTAAAGCCCAGTGCGGCGGCCTTGCCCAGGAAGTCACGGCGCGTCAGTTTGCCTGCCACGGCCTGACTGGCCAGATACTGCATATGCTTGTTCATTGATTTCTCCCGATTGATTGCGGTGCTGCAAGCACCCGTTTTTTGATTGGTGGTTCAAGATTTGCGCATTTACTGCCACCTCGCAAGCGTTATTCGCCAAACCCTTGGCGGGCGGGAACGAGCACTTGCGAGGCCGGATAAGGGGGTGTCGTCTTTTTTAGGTAAGGTGCCGTTTTCAGTGGTAATGTCGCGTGTAAATCAAAAAAACATCCGGAATGCGACAAGAAATTTTTGTGCTCCGGAATGACGGAATTTTTATGAATCTGCCGCGATTGCGTACGCCGCCGGGTTTGAATTCGGAAAGAATCGATGCTTTGAGGTCCAAAAACGTCTTCCGCACCGCAAAATACCAATTCCTGACCTTTTTCCGCAGCGGCAGGCGGGGTCGTCCGGGCCAATCCCTAAGAACGGTTTGCGGCACGCCAGATGGCTGCCTGTTGGCGCCGGATCAGAGCTGTTCTGTGTCCATCCAGACCGTCACCGGGCCGTCATTCAGCAGCCGGACCTTCATGTCGGCTCCGAACTGTCCTTTTGCAATTTCCAAACCTAGCCGGGACAATTGCTCCGCAAAATACTCGTACAGCCGTTCGCCGTCGGCAGGGGCAGCGGCAGTGGAAAACCCCGGACGGTTGCCGCGGCGGGTGTCGGCGGCCAGGGTGAATTGGCTGACCACCAGCGCACTGCCGCCGGTATCCAGCACCGAGCGGTTCATCTTGCCGCCCGTGTCCTTGAAAATCCGGAGCTTGGATATTTTGGCCGCCAGCTGATCCGCCTGCGCCTCGCCGTCGCCTTCCATGGCGCAGATCAGGATCAGCAAGCCGGGGCCGATTTCGCCGATGGCCGTGCCCTCAACAGTGACCGAGGCCTCGCTGACCCGCTGTATCAATGCCCGCATCTGTCTTGTCCTTGCTTCGGTTCAGCCGCGCCAGCCCATGAAATCCTGCAGCGCAGCGCGGCAGCTGTGGCGGGTGAATAACAGATCATCAAGGCTGGGCAGATCGGGTGTCATGCAGGTCTCTCCTGTCGCTGGCCGGCGGGCCTTACTGCTGCCCGGCGAAATAGGCGATGGCGGCAATCACGATGGCGGCGGCCAGCGCAGCGGCCGCGATTTTGACCGCAGAATAGGGCCGTTCGCCCTGCACCCGCCCGGATTGCCCGTTGATTACAAACCGATAGGTCTTGCCGCGGTATTTATAGGCCGCCAGCCAGACCGGCAGCAGGATGTGTTTAAAGGTCACCTCTGAAACCTGAGTGTCAATATTGCCGATCCGCTGGCGGTCGCCGCCGATGTCAAATCGCACATCGCGCTCAATCACCCGGTCCATCTTTTGGCCCGCTTCGGCGAAACCGGTTTCCAGATCCACGGTGTAAGCCTCGGCCCGGAAACCCGCCAGGTATTGCGGCTGGTATGGTTCCAGCTGAGACAGATCCCAGGGTTCCAAGGCCTCGGTATAGCGTTTGGGCAGGCTGTTGGAGGCCAGTACCAGCACATCGTCAAAGAACCGCTGCACCCGGCCTGACACCGGCGTCCAGCGCACCTTGGACACCCTCCGGGTCCTGGTCTCACCATCCTGCTGGTAGGTCTCGGTCACGTAATAAACCGTGCCGCGCTGACCGGAATAGCGGCTGCGGGTCTGGGCGTCATAGGTCCAGTAGGACACATAGATCCCCTGCATCCGCCGCCCCTTGCGGGCGTATTCCCTCAGGCCGCTAGGCGCAAACCACAGGCCGCCCAGCCAGTCGGTCATTGCCTTATGCGCGGCGCGCTCGGGTATTGCAAAGGGCAGCACGCCCTTGGGTTTGATATGCCTGCTTTCGCCGGTTCCAGTGACCACCGGTGTGGCGCAGAACGGGCATTCCTTGGCATGGGTGTCGGGGTCAAACTCAACCTGTGCTGCGCAATTGGGGCAGGTGGAAACGCGGGTCACTTCGATTTCGGCCTCTGGCAGCCGGTCTGCGGCGGCCGTGCGAAAGTCCAGTTCCTGAAGCGCAGTCCCTTTCCATGGCCCGCTGCGGATGCTTTCGGAATGCCCGCAGTGGCCGCAGGTCAGGGTGCCCGCGGCCGGGTCATAGGAGTAGTCCGCACCGCATTGTTCACAAGGGAAGCGATGAGTTTCTTCCTCGGCGGCGGGCATGGTTTCAGCGGGCGGCGGGGGCATCGTCACGTGCGGCAACCTGTCAGGTAGGGGGTCAGGGGATGGGGCGGGCAGCAAACCGCTTGGGGGTTGCTGCCCCGGCGCGGCGTTATCCGGCAGGTGGCGGTGGCGGGGGAGGCGGCGGCAGGATGGTGAACAGCTGCGCCAGTTCCATCACGTCGCCGGCCCGCTTCCAGCCATCCTGGCCCGGGGTCCAGACATGGCTTTCCCGCGTCAGCGTGCCGTCCTGCGCCATCCGTCCCATTCTTGCTTTTGAGTAGGGGCCGGAGGTCTGTCCGTCCGCTGCAATGTGCCAGACATGCTCGACCGGCGGCGGGGGCGGGGCAACAGGTGCGGCCTGCGGGGCTGCGGCAGGCGCTGCCGGTGCGGCTGCAGCGGGGGCAGGGCGGGCGCCCCAGGGGCCTGCGGGCTGACCCGCTGCCCCGTTGCCGAACTGGTTGCCCATCTGCTGGGCCATCGCGAACCCCATGCCCATTCCCATGCCAGCACCCATGCCGCTGTTCGGGGTTTGCGCTGCAGCGGTCATTGCTTCGGCAGCGGAGAACTGGGTGTAGCGGCCAAGATCACCCAAAACGCCCATCTGGGTGCGCTTGTCCATCGCCTCTTCCACCGCGGGCGGCAGCGAGATGTTTTCAATGTAAAGCTCAGGGATCATCAGGCCGTATTCGGCGATTGTGCCAGAGATCTCAGCCGCCACCAGCTTGCCCAGGTCCGCGGTATTGGCAGCCATGTCCAGTACCGGAATACCGGAGCCGGCGACCACGCGGGAGAACTCCTGCACGATGATGTTGCGGATCTGATAGGAAATCTCGTCCATGGTGAATTCGCCATCGGTGCCGACGATCTCGGTCAGGAACCGGGCCGGGTCAGCGACGCGCACGGTATAGCTGCCAAAGGCCCGCAGCCGCACCGGGCCGAACTCCGGATCGCGGCAGATGATCGGGTTCTTGGTCCCCCATTTCAGATCGCTGAACCGGGTGGTGTCGACAAAATAGACTTCCGATTTAAACGGCGACTGGAACGCGTGGTCCCAGTGTTGCAGCGTTGTCATCACCGGCATGTTGTTGGTCTCAAGCATGTAAAGACCGGGTGTGAACACATCCGCCAGCTGGCCCTCATGCACAAATACCGCCGCCTGGCCCTCGCGCACCGTCAGCTTGGCGCCGTATTTAATCTCATGGCCTTCGCGCTCAAACCGCCAGACCATGGTGTCATGGGTGTCATCCACCCAATGGATGACGTCAATGAATTCGCCTTTGAGAAAATCGAAAATACCCATCTGTCAGGTCCTCTTTCTTTGCTGGCCTACAGCTCCTGGCCCATCGCCTCGCGGGCGAGAATGCGGATCACGGGACGGGCCTCGCCGGCGCCCATCCCCGTTTTCAGTCTTGGATCATACAGCATCTGCAGCAGTTTTTCGTCAAAGCTGGTCAGCAGCGCAAATTCGTCGTCGTCGTTAAAGATCGAGGGCCGCGCCCGCGGGCTGTCATTCCTGAGACCGAGCCCTTGCGCGACTTCCTCATGCACGCAGCTTTTGCGTACCAGATCAGGGTGTTCGGCGCGGATCAGCGCCACGCCGCGGGTGTAGGACAGTGGATCGCTTTGCGGCCCGCCGGCAACCACAAGGCAGTAAAAACTGCGGGGCGGGGCTGCCAGCAGCGACAGGTCTTTGGCGCTGATCGAAGGCAGCAGCTCGCGCACGCGCTCAGCGACAAAGGCGCTGTCATCAAGGCTGGCAAAGATCACGTGAAAATTGGCCCGGGAGGCCACTGTTGTTACAGGGTGCCTGGTGATCCTGGCCAGCCGTTCCGCATAGGCGGTGACTGTGTCCTTGTCCGCCGCCCGCTGGGCCGCCGGCACCGAGGGGCCGAATTCGGCAGCGATCCGGACCGGCCCGGCCCAACGGCCCAAGCCGCCGGAAATGCCCGATCCGCCGTATTCGTCATAAAACGCCAGCGCCTCGAAACTTTCAGCCAGGTCCTCGGCATCATAGGGCGTGTCCGGGCCGCCGCCATCGGTGCGCAGCAGCCCGCGGGTCAGCAGGTCGCGTTGCAGGGCGTTATAATAATAAGACAGCTGGGCGCTGTCGGAAGAGGGTTTGTAGACCGCAGGTTCAGGCACTGCGGGTCGGGCCTGCGGCACCAGCGATTCTGCTTGGTCGAAGGGCAGGCAGGCAGACAGCGCGGTCAGCCCGGCAACTACCGCCCCGCTTGTCCAAACGGATCTGAATGCCTGCACGCCTGCCACTCCGCTCAGGTCGGCACAGCGGTGCCGGCGTTATCGCCAACCCCATCGCGGCGCGACTTGGCAGAGGCCAGCGTATCGCGCAGATCAGCTTCCATCTTCTGCAGATCGGCCTCGGCAGCGGCGCGTTTGGCTTTGCCTTCGTCAGCAATCCGCAGGCTGTCCTGAATGGTGCCAATCAGATCGGCGTTGGCCTGCTTTACCGCTTCGATGTCAAAGACGCCGCGCTCCATCTCCTGCCGGATCATCTCGTTTGATTGGCGCAGATTGGCGGCGTTGGACTTCAGCAATTCGTTGGTCAGGTCATTGGCATCGCGCACCGCCGCTGCCGCTTGGGCCGAACGCTGGATGGTCAGCGCCTGGGCCAACTGGGTCTCCCACAGGGGCACGGTGTTCACCAGGGTCGAGTTGATCTTGGTCACCAGTGATTTGTCGTTCTCCTGCACCAGCCGGATCGAGGGCAGCGATTGCATGGTGACCTGACGGGTCAGTTTCAGGTCATGCACCCGGCGTTCCAGATCGTCGCGGGCGGCGCGCAGGTCGCGCAGCTCCTGCGCCTTCATCACCTGATCATCTTCGGGTGCTGCCTGCACTTCGGCTTCCTTGGCGGGGATATCTTCGGCGTCGAGCTTGGCCAGCATGGCCTCGCCTGCGGCGATGTACAGCGCCAGCTCGTCATAAAAGCTCAGCGTTTTCTCGTAGAGCATATCGAGAGATTTGATGTCTTTCAGCAGGGTGTGCTCGTGTCCCAGCAGGTCATCGGTGACCTTGTCGATCTGCCCCTGCACGGTTTCATACCGCGCGGTGAATTTGGCAAAAGGGGCTGCCTTGCCCAGCAGCCGCTCCCAGAACGTCGGCTTACGGCGGATATCCAGCTCGGACACTGAAAAGCCGCGGATGGCGGTCACGATATTGCGTAAGGAATCGCCCGCAGGCCCCACGTCCTTGTTGCGCACATCGGCCAGCATCGCCTGGCTGATCGTCTGCAGCTCGCTTTGCGCGGCCGAGCCGAAATGAATGATCGAATTGGTGTCGCCCATGTCGATCTGATCCATCCGCACCCGGATCGCCTCGCTGGTGGGGGCGTCGGCCTGCGCCAGCGGCTGGATCTCTGCGGCGGGTTCGGGCAGTTCGATCGCCGTGACCTCATTGACCAGGGCCTCGGCTTGGGCGGCTTTCTGTTGCACGGCTTCGGACATGAACGGCTTCCTCGCTAATCAGTTTTGGTCCAGATGGACCCCTTCACGCTGCAAACGGTCGCGCAGCACATCAATTTCAATACTCAGATCCGCGCGATCCTCGACCAGCATCTTGCGGGTGCGCGCGGCAAAATTCTGTTCCAGATCGTCCAGCAGCGCCAGATAATCGGTGCGGGCCTGGGCGTCCTGGCTGCGGGCATAGATATCGGCGAATTTCACCGTCGCATCGCGGGCGCCCTGCAGATAAACGGTCAGATACTTGCGCGCTGCAGTCAGGTCGCGCGGGTCTTCCTCAACCGTGCGGAACAGGTCGCGGGCGACAGATTGGAACTGCTCCACCCGCGCCTCAACCTTGCGGTCGCGGGCGCGCAGGGCGGCGTCTTTCATGGCGGTAAGATTCGCTTCGGCCTCGTCCACGGCGCGGGCCACTCGGGATTGCTGGAAATCGTCGACGCCCTCGGCGCCTTTATCCTGCAGCGGGTCGATCCCGAATGCGGTAAAATGCAATCCAACCGTTGCGGCGCCATAGATGGCGGCAATCAGAATACCGGGTTCGGCCTTCCAGGCCGCCAGGGCCGCGCCTGTGCCTGCCAGCAAGGCGGCCAGGATCTTGCGGGGGAGGGCGGGTTTGCGGGCCACCTTGCGGGCGGCAAAGGCGGCCTCGGCCTTCAGCCCTTCGCGCAGCAGGAAGGCGCCGCCGGTCCACAGGCCTGCGCCTGCCAGCCCCAACGCCAGCCCTATTGCTCCGTCATTCAAGGACAAAAGCGTCAGGATCGCGGGCGGCACAAACATCAGGTTGGCGCGCATGCCAACAGGATCTACTTGCGCATTGCGAAAGGATTGCGCGGGCTTTGCGGGCTGCTGCGCGGGTTTTCCATCGGGGCTGTATTTGCCGCCGTAACGCTGTGCCATGGGATCAGCCCCCTACAATCCAGCCGGTGCTGAGGCCAAGCATCAGGATCAACAGGGCGGCATAGGCAAGTTTCTGCACGCAGGTCCCCCCAGAACGGCCAGCAAAGATTAACTGATTGGAAATCTAGGGGATAGCTGGCGGCGTTGCTAGGGGGAAGTCTGCGGGAAATGGCTCAGCGGCGGGGATTCTTGCCGATCGGACGCTTTCCGCCCCCGCGCTGAGCGTCCCCGCCGCCGCGGGGGGCTGACGGTTTTCCGGAGGGTTTGCCCGGTTTTCCTTGCACGTTCTGTCCGGGTTTTCCACCCGGTTTGCCCATTGGCTTTCCACCCGGCTTTCCACCCGGTTTGCCCGCTGGTCTGCCCATCGGTTTGCCGCCAGGCTTGCCTGCGGGTTTGCCGCCGCGCGATCGGGCCGGGCGGGCTTGGGGCTGTTCTTCTTCCGGAGCAAGCCCCAGTTGGTCGCGCACGACGCGCGAGCGCAGCTCCTCGACTGCACCGGGTTTCAACTCGCCCAGCTGGAACGGACCGTATGAAATCCGCAGCAGCCGGTTCACGTTGAAACCGATATCCTCCATCGCGCGGCGGATCTCGCGGTTCTTGCCCTCGCGCAGGCCCACGGTCAGCCAGGCATTGGCGCCTTGCTGGCGGTCCAAAGCAACGGTCATCGGCTGAAACCGTTCGCCCTCGATCACCAGACCCTTGCGCAGCGGGGCAAAATCCTCGTCCCTAGGGCGGCCATTGATCCGCACCCGGTAGCGGCGCAGCCAGCCGGTCGAGGGCAGCTCCAGCTTGCGTTTGATGCCGCCGTCGTTGGTCAGCAGCAGCAGGCCTTCGGAGTTGATATCAAGCCGCCCGACCGTCATCACCCGCGGCATGTCTTCGGGCAGCTCGTCAAAGATCGTCGTGCGCCCCTTTTCGTCGCTGTTCGAGGTGACCAGGCCGATCGGCTTGTAATACAGCCACATCCGCGGCGCCTCTGCCTCAGGCAGGGGCTTGCCATCGACGCTGATCCGGTCCGCGGCAGTCACGTTCAGCGCCGGGCTGTCGATCTTTTCGCCGTTCACCGACACGCGGCCTTCGGCGATCATCCGTTCCGCCTCCCGGCGCGAGGCGACGCCTGCGCGCGACAAAACCTTGGCGATGCGGTCGCCGCCGACAGGGGCGCCGTCGGCAGGGGCGGCGGCTGCAGCTTTGCGGGGCTGGGGTTTCGGGCTTGGTTTGCCCTTGGGGGATGCGGGTGCTTTGCTCATGTGCGTGCCATAGAGCATTCCGCCGCCTTGCGAAAGCGCGCAATCGCGGGCAGGAAGGGGCATGGCATTCAAATCGCATATGGACAAGGCGCTGGAGCAGGCGCGTGCCGCGGCAGACCGCGGCGAGGTGCCAGTCGGCGCTGTGCTGATCGCGCCGGACGGACAGGTCGCGGCGCTGGCGGGCAACCGAACCCGCGAGCTGAACGATCCAACCGCCCATGCCGAGATCCTGACCATCCGCGCGGCCTGCGCGGCGCTGGGCCGCGAACGGCTGACCGGCTTTGATCTATATGTGACGCTGGAGCCCTGCGCGATGTGTGCCGCCGCCATCGCCGCTGCCCGCATCCGCCGGGTTTACTATGGCGCCTCCGATCCCAAGTCCGGCGGTGTGGCGCATGGCGCATGTGTGTTCTCCCATCCGCAGGCGCACCACGCGCCTGAAGTCTATGACGGCATTGCTGAAGGCGAGGCCAGCGCACTGCTCAAGGACTTCTTCGCGGGCAAACGCTAAGCAGATAACGATAATTTTCCGCCCGTCTTTTGGTGATTGCAATATTAGGTCACTTGTCCTATTTGTGATGTAGGTCAATTGTCCTAGAGGTTTGGATGACGCAGGAAACAACCAGAGACCGGATTGCAGAAGCCGCCGATCAGCTGTTCTATGAGCGCGGGTTCGAGGCGACGTCATTCGCGGATATCGCCGCTGCAGTTGGCATCTCGCGCGGAAATTTCTACTATCATTTCAAGACCAAGGACGAGATCCTTGAAGCGGTGATCGCGCGCCGCATGGCCAGGACCTGCACCATGCTGAAGGATTGGCAGGCCCAGGGCAGCAGCCCTGGGCAGCGGATTGCCTGCTTTATCCGCATCCTGATCGCCAAT
Source organism: Leisingera sp. M658 (assembly GCF_025144145.1). Lineage (NCBI taxonomy): Bacteria > Pseudomonadati > Pseudomonadota > Alphaproteobacteria > Rhodobacterales > Roseobacteraceae > Leisingera > Leisingera sp. M658. The sequence goes on along the minus strand of NZ_CP083546.1, from coordinate 2,334,354 downwards.
CAGGCCAAGATCACCCTCTACGGCTGCCCGGTTGGCACGCTGGTGGCGGAACTGGGCAAATTGGACCACGCCGCCCGGGAACAGGCCAATGCCATTTTCACCCTGTTCCGCGATTGGCTGTGCCGCCAGTTTGAGCAGGCGGGCTGCGGCGAAGCGGCGGACTCCCTGGCCATGCACCTGCTGGCCCGCAGCCAGGGGGCGGCAACGCTGGCGCAGGCGTTTGGCGACGTGGAATTCATCAATAGAGAAGTGGCGCTGATGCTGGATTGGCTCGGCGATCAGCTGCCAGGGGATCACCCCGCCTAACCTTCATCACAGGAGACACGCATGTATTTTATTTTGCTTTCATTTGCGGCGCAGAAGGATCGCCTTGCCGAGTTTTTGGAAGGCCACAAGGCCTGGCTGCAACAGGGGTTCGAGGACGGGGTGTTCCTTGCTGCCGGGTCCATGACCGATGGCGAAGGCGGCGCGATCCTTGCCGTGGGCGAAGGCGAAGAGGAACTGGCCGCCCGCGTCGCGCAGGATCCTTTTGTGACCGGCGGCGTGGTGGAACCGGAAATCATCGGCGTGGCACCCACAATGATGGACCCCCGGCTTGACTTCCTGCGGGGCGGGGAATGAGCGGCACCATCACCGCCGCCGACGGCCACCCCCGCTGCGCCTGGAGCGCCTCGGCGCCCGATTTTCTGCGTTACCACGACGAGGAATGGGGGTATCCGGTCGGCGACGACATAAGGCTGTTTGAGAAGGTCTGCCTGGAAAGCTTCCAGTCCGGCCTCAGCTGGCGCACCATTCTGGATAAGCGCGAGAACTTCCGCGCCGCCTTTGCCGGCTTTGACTTCAACGAAATGGCCAAGTTCGGCGAACGGGACGTGGAGCGGCTGCTGCAGGACAAGGGCATCATCCGCCACCGGGGTAAAATTGAAGCGGTGATCAACAACGCTGCCCGCGCCCAGGAGCTGGTGGCTGAGGCCGGCTCGCTTGCGGCGTTTTTCTGGAGTTTCGAGCCAAGACCGGAAGATCTTCCGGAACCGCAGACCGCCTCAACCAGTCCCGATTCCGTGGCCCTGTCCAAGGCGCTGAAAAAACGCGGCTGGAAATTTGTCGGCCCGACGACTGCCTTTGCCTTTATGCAGGCGATGGGTCTGATCAACGACCACGCCAACGGCTGTATTTGCCGGGAGAAAGCGGCCGAGGCGAGAAAGACCTTTACCGCGCCAGGGCTGGAAACGTCTGAGTGAAGCGCAACTGCGCCGGGCCGCAGGCCCGGCGCCCGGCCCAACGGGCGCGGGTCCGCCCTGCGGATCCTGCAACGGGCGGGAGTGCCCCGGTGCGACCCAAAGCGGTTACAGCTCGATTGCTTTCATGACCTCCGGTTCAATGACCTCGACCCCTGGCAGTCCCTCGATCAGATCCGATGCGTCCTGCTCCAGGATTGGGAAGGTTTTGTAATGGCAGGGGATCACCGTCTTGAAGCGGAAATAGCGCTTGGCGGCATAGGCGGTTTGTTTCATGTCCATGGTGAAATGCCCGCCTGCGGACAGGATACCGATATCGGGTTTGTAGTAATCCGCCATCCAGTCCATGTCGGCCATAATCGCAGTGTCGCCGGACAGGTACACTGTCTTGTCTTCTGCCATCAGCATGTAACCGACCTCTGATCCGCCAGTGCGCAAGCCGTCCTGCGTGTTGAAGGTTGAGCTGTGCGAGGCGGGCACCATCGCAACCTTCACCCCGCCCAGATCCACCGTGCCGCCTTTGTTGAAGCCCACGGTCTCAACCCCTTCAGTCTCGCCCCACAGCCCCATCAGGTCGTATTGCCCGATCACCGGCACCTCCAGCCGTTTTGCCAGCGGCAGCACATCCACCACATGGTCGAAATGCACATGGGTCAGCAGGATATGGGTGGCGCCTGTAATGGCGGCGTCATGCTGATCCTCCGGCAAAACCGGATTGCCGCTGAGCCAAGGGTCCACCAGCAGCACCTGGCCGCCTGTTTCGATGCGGAACGATCCGTGTCCCAGCCAAATAATCTTCATCTCAAATCTCCTCCCGTGGCTTTTGGCCGAAGCCTAACAGGCTTGCTGCGAAATGGAATTGAAGCCTGCGGAAAATTTGCCCGCCCGCCAGGCAGGTCAGGCCAGGATGCAGCGAAGGACCCTTGCAGGCTTGCAGGCGGGGCGGTGCGGCGGTAAATGCCTATCCAACACCAGATGAGGGTTCCCATGTCGATTGACCAAAGCACCGCCGCCAAGGTGGCCAAACTGGCCCGGATCAAGGTTGAAGACGCAGCACTTCCGGCGCTGGCGGACGAGTTCAACACGATCCTGGGCTTCATCGAACAGCTGAACGAAGTGGATGTTGACGGCGTCGAGCCGATGACCTCGGTCACCCCGCAGCGCCTCAAGCGCCGGGTGGATGAAGTCACCGATGGCAGCCAGCAGGACAAGGTGCTGGCCAACGCCCCCGATGCCCGCGAAGGCTTCTTCGCAGTGCCCAAAGTGGTGGAGTAAGAGACATGAGCGATCTGAATAAACTGGGCCTGGCAGAGGCCCGCGACGCGCTGCGCAAGGGCGATACCACCTCTGTTGAGCTGACCGAAGCCTGCCTCAAGGCGATTGACGCCGCAGTTGCGCTGAACGCCTTTGTGCACAAGACCCCGGAGATTGCGCTGGACCGCGCCAAGGCCGCAGACGAACGTATCAAGGCGGGGAATGCCCCCTCCATGTGCGGCCTGCCGGTCGGCATCAAGGATCTGTTCTGCACCAAAGGTGTGCCGTCGCAGGCGGCCTCGGGGATTCTGGAAGGCTTCAAGCCGGAATACGAATCCACTGTCTCGCAAAAGCTGGCTGATGCCGGTTCCGTCATGCTGGGCAAGCTGAACATGGACGAATTCGCCATGGGATCGTCCAACGAGACCTCGGTTTACGGCAATGCCGTCAGCCCCTGGCGCCGCGGCAATGACGAGGCCCAGCTGACGCCCGGCGGCTCCTCCGGCGGTTCGGCCTCGGCTGTGGCAGCAGACCTTTGCCTGGCGGCTACCGGAACCGACACCGGCGGCTCGATCCGCCAGCCTGCCGCCTTTACCGGCACTGTCGGCATCAAGCCGACCTATGGCCGCTGCTCGCGCTGGGGCATCGTTGCCTTTGCCTCCTCGCTGGATCAGGCCGGGCCGATGACCAAATCGGTGCGCGACGCGGCGATCATGCTGGAAGCCATGTGCGGCTATGACCCCAAGGATTCGACCAGCGCCGAACTGGCAGTGCCGGATTTCGAGGCGATGCTGACCGGCGACATCAAGGGCAAGAAGATCGGTATCCCCAAGGAATACCGGATGGATGGCATGCCGGGCGAGATTGAAAAGCTGTGGTCCGATGGTGCTGACATGCTGAAGGCCGCAGGCGCCGAGATCGTGGATATCTCGCTGCCGCATACCAAATACGCGCTGCCTGCCTATTATGTGATTGCCCCGGCAGAAGCGTCCTCGAACCTGGCGCGCTACGACGGTGTCCGCTATGGCCAGCGCGCCGCGCTGGAGGCTGGCGACGGCATCACCGAGATGTACGAAAAGACCCGCGCCGAAGGTTTTGGTCCCGAGGTGCAGCGCCGGGTGATGGTTGGCACCTATGTGCTGTCGGCAGGCTTCTATGACGCCTATTACAACCGCGCCCGCCGCGTCCGCACTCTGATCAAGAAAGATTTCGAGGACGTCTTTGCCGCTGGCGTCGATGCGATTCTGACCCCGGCCACCCCGTCCGCGGCCTTTGGCCTGGGTGAGATGACGGATGCCGATCCGGTGCAGATGTACCTGAACGACGTCTTCACCGTCACCGTGAACCTGGCAGGCCTGCCAGGGATTGCGGTGCCCGCGGGGCTGGATGCCCAAGGCCTGCCGCTGGGTCTGCAGCTGATCGGCAAGCCCTGGGATGAGGGCGATCTGCTGAACACTGCCTATGCGCTGGAGAATGCTGCCGGCTTTGTAGCCAAGCCGCAGCAATGGTGGTAATGCTCAGCTCAATGAGTTGAGCAGAACTGACAGGTAACCCCATGCGCGCATTCGCATCTTACGCCGCTGCAGGCAGCCTTCTGGTTATGGCTGCCTGTTCCCCTCAGGTCCCCGACAGTGCCGCAAACGTCGGCATTGACGGCGATCCGTTTGCACCGCCGCCCGCAGCGGGCACCACAATTACAGGGGCGCCGCTGGTGCCGCCTGCACGGGTCTCGACCGAACCCTATCAGGTAAGCCCGGCGCCGCGCAGCCCAGGGTCGGTTGCGGCGGCAGGCACGTTCTCCTCGTCTGTGCCGGCCGCTGGCAGCGATGCCGATATTGCCCGCGAAACGGCTGCGGCCCTTGCTGCTTCACAGTCGAATTCCGGGATCGCGCCGCTGCAGGCCAGCCCCTCCAACCCGGCGCCGCAGCCGGGCGGGAATGCCAGTATTTCGGATGAGAACGACTTCCAGGCGGTCTCCTCCCGTCAGTCGATCGAAAGCGATGCCGCCCGGCTGGAGCGCCAGCGGGCGCAATACCAGCAGGTGCAGCCGGTTGCCGTGCCGCAGCGGACCGATACTGCCAGTCCCAACATCGTGCGTTACGCGCTGAGCACCAGCAACCCCAAGGGTGCCCGCCTCTACAGCCGTGCGGGCATCAACCTGCAGGCCCGCAGCAAGCGAAACTGCGCCGAGTTTGCCTCATCTGATCAGGCCCAGACCGCCTTCCTCGACGCAGGCGGCCCGCAGCGGGACCGCAAGGCGCTGGATCCGGACGGCGACGGCTTTGCCTGCGGCTGGGACCCGGCACCGTACCGGCAGGCCGTCCAGAACTGATGGCGCCGGATCAGTGCGGGCCTGATCATCCGGGCGCCATCTGGCACCCCAGCCCGAATTCAGGGCCGCGCAGGGACGGTCTGACGCCGTCCCTGATTGTGTTGCATTACACCGCGATGAAAAGCGCACAGGCCGCACTGAAACGGCTCTGCGACCCGGTTGCCGAGGTTTCCGCCCACTACCTGATCGGAGCGGACGGCACCCTCTGGCAACTGGTGGCTGAGGCAGGCCGCGCCTGGCATGCCGGGGCAGGGGAGTGGTGCGGCCAGGCGGATATAAACTCCCGCTCCATCGGCATCGAACTGGATAATCGCGGCAATCACCCCTTCAGCGCGCCGCAGATGGCAGCGTTGGAAGATCTGATGCAGGGTATCATGCAGCGCTGGTCTATCGCTCCGGCCGGGGTCATCGGCCATTCCTGCATGGCGCCGGGGCGCAAGGCCGACCCCGGCCCGCGGTTCGACTGGGCCCGGCTGGCCCGCCAGGGATTGGCTGAAGACGCCGGAAACGGCGAGAGGCCGCAAACCCGGACGTTTGATCACTTCCGCAAGGCCGCCCGCAAGGCCGGCTTCACAGCGCCGGCGGATGACAAAGCGCTGCTGGCCGCTGTCCGCTTGCGTTTCCGGCCTTGGGCGCGCGGGCCGCTCTCGCCTGAGGATTTTATTCCGCTTGGCCGGGGTGGCCTCTGAACATGATGTTCAGCGAGGCTCTGCCTCGCGCTCCGGGATATTTCCGGCCAGATGAACAGGGGGATCCTGTATTCTTCTGGCTGCCAATATCTACCGTGGACCTTTGGCCAACATCCTGGCGCGACGATATCAAGGGCATTGAGCGTGGAGACACCAAATATCTGAATGCTCAATGCCCTTGCCGATTCAGCGAAGCAGCCGTTTGAGTAAAACGCGGCGAAAGCTGGCGGAGAGCCCACAGCAGAGCTGTCAAAATCATGCTGCGCGCGCACGCAACACGCTGATGCGCTGTGCCGCAGAGATTCTCCCTCCGCATTGCAGAAGGAAAAGCGGTCTTTCCTGCAGTGCAGGGCGGATCCGTCTGTGGCGTTGCAACTGATTGAGCATCGCACAGCGGTTCTAAAGGCGGAAATACCGCACATAGTGATCATCCTGGAGTACTCTGCCTATTTGGTTAGACGGGTTCCGTCCAATGACACTGCGGCAGCAAACAGGATTCTCGGCGTATCGCCGCTCTGTGGTGGCCCGGAGTGTTTTAGGGTCAGGACCCACGCAGCATCTAATTGGGCAGGAAAGCCCGAAAACCTTTGAAATCCGTGCAGGCAGGCAGCTAGCAGACTGCAACTGTCTCATTTGCATGCTCGATGAGACAATTTCTCCGTCTCGAAAGAGAGTTCGGCCCTAGCGCTTTCTAAGCACGTTGAATGCAGCAATACTTTCCCCGGCCACCCAGCAATAGACAGACGCAGCCGGCAGCGGGCAGATCCGTGAACCGGCCGTCCCATAGTACTTGACGGAGAACCCGGAAATTGACGACAGCTTACAAGGACCAAGCCGCAGCAATCGACAAGCGCGCAGGAGCGCTGTTCAAAGCGGCACCAGGGGTCATGTCACCCTACAGCCAGCTTGTGAAAGCGGCTTCAGCTGAGGCGGCGCTGAGCAGCAAAACCAAGGAATTGATGGCGTTTTCGATCTCCATTGCTATCCGCTGCGAGGATTGCATCCTGTTCCACCTGCGCGCTGCGCTCAAGCATGGGGCCAGCCGGGAAGAGGTGGTCGAGGCGATCTCTGTTGCGGTCGAGATGGGCGGCGGGCCGTCAGTGGTTTACGGTGGACGGGCTTTGGAAGCGCTGGAAGGCTTGCTTTGACTGTCGTTCGGGTTTGACCAGGTTGGACACAGAGCATGATTTCAGCGAAACTCGCCTGACAATCGGTAAGCAACGGAAAGGCTGAAGAACAGGAGGTGCAAGAAATGTCCGCTTTTTTGGACAGGACATCCGTGGACAAGCTGATCCGGTCCTCACGGGAGCGGAGCCAATCCAAGCACAGCCTGACGTCAAGCACCAGAAACCCGATCCTGCGGCTGCAGGCCGACGAAATCATCCACCGCAATGAGAGGTTTCTGGATCAGGCTGGCGGGGCGGCGGCAGAGGTAGACAAATCCGCTCTGCTGCCCAGCCGCTCTAGGTATTGCTTGCTGATCACTGATGCAGACGGAATTGTAATTGAATCCTATGCGCCCGAGGGGGTGGAGGCGGAATTTCAAAGAAGCGGCCTTGTCAGAGGGGCGGTATGGGATGAGCGTGTTGCAGGCACCAATGGGATCGCGATGGCGATGCAGTCCGGCCGGGTCCTGACGGTACGCGGAGGCGAGCATTTTTACGATTGCTTTCACCAGCTCAGCTGCAGCTCAGCGCCGCTGACCGATGCCCAGAACAACCTGATCGGAACAATAACGCTGGTGGGATCTCTGCATCGGCGTCCCGAGGAACACGCCTTGTGCGAGCAGGTCGTGCGGCGAGCCTCCCGTCAGTTTCAAACACGCCTGTTTCGCAATTTTCACGCGGACAAGCTCACCGGGCGCGTGTTGTCGCAGGACTTGGAGCAGAACCGCATCTTTGAAACCCTGGTGGCCTGCGATGAAGACGGTGTCATCATCTCGCACCTGCCGCTCTGGCGCGATGCCGCACGGCCGACCGAACACCAGGGTCTTGCAGGGCGTTACATTTCCGATTTGAAAAACCTTAAAATCAGCCTGCGCGGGCCGGCTGTGGTTCCGCCCAAGCGCAAGGTGCTGCACCCCGATAAGCCGCGCCTTCCTGCGCGGATCGACAAGGACGCCACACTGGGGCGGCTGATTGCGGAGGGCGGCGGCTTGCCGGTCTTGGCGGAGCGGGCCCGCAAACTGGTGGCGCACCGGGTGCCATTGCTGATTTGCGGCGCGGCTGGCACAGGGGCCGGACGGTTTGCCCGGGCGCTTTTGGAAGACCAGAACCTCGACACTCCAATGACGCTCACCCTAGATGCGGCCCATAGCGGCACCGAAACCGATCTCGCAGAGGCACTGAAAAGCCTGGACTTCCTCAGCGATTACCCGGTTTGCGACATAGCTCCGACATTGATCCTGAAGAATGTCGAAACTCTGTCGGCAGAAGCGCAAGCAGTCCTCGAACGCTATCTTGACAGCAGCCGGGCAGACAGCGGCTCAAAGGCGCATCCTCCGGTGGTGCTGTTCACCGCGGGCAAACCGTGGCTGCAGCTTGAGAGTGACGAGGGCATTCCCAGGAACCTCTTGTATCTTCTGGCACAGTCAGTTGTTGAACTGCCGCCGGTTACCGAGCGGGATTGCGAGACGGTGCTGGCCAATGTCATCGCGGAGAGTTTTGATACTGCCATCGAGATCGCTGAAAACGCCCTGGATGTGCTGACCGGTTACCATTGGCCAGGCAACAGGCGGGAAATGCTGGCTGTTCTGCGCGAGGCGGTGATTTGCGGCAACGGCAGGCGGATCAACGTGACCGACCTTCCGGCACGCTTGCTGGCGCCGCGGGAGGAAAGTTCCAAAGCGCTGACGCGGGCGTCGCTGCGGGACGCGTTGGACAGCACCAACTGGAACGTGACAAAGGCCGCGCGCCTGCTGGGCAAGAGCCGCGCAACGCTCAACCGCTGGATTGCCTCGGAAGGGCTGCAGCGTCCGGAATAGTTTCTTGGACCTGCACCCGATCAACCAAGTGCGCCCAGGAACCCGGCAAAGCAGCGTGCCTTGATTTCGATCAGGAACCCGGTGCGAACAGGTCTTCAACCCTTCTGAAATCACGCTACGGCGAAAGCGCTGGCCGTATCGGACAGGCGCGAGATCGCCGCCGAAATTGCGAAGACCATTATGCCAAGCACTACTGCTTTGCGCCACGAGATTCGGATTTTGGGCGGGATACGGTCAGCAATCACAATCAATGGCAGAGCCATTGCGTAAATGGCAAACTGACATAGCTCCAACCCTATCGCGAAAGAAATCAGAACCAGAGGATCAAACTGGCCCGTGAAAAGCGCTTCGGACGCCGAAGCGGCAAAACCGTAACCATGAAACAATCCGACAATCAGAAGGCTTGCCCAGCCGAACGCACGGCCCTGCCGCAGGAAAACAGCGGCGCAGGCGTAGATGATCGACAAGATGATCGCGGTTTCGACCACCGGCACGAACCAGGACGCTGACGGTGCAAAACCGTAAAGGCCGGCCACGAGGGTGATCATATGCCCGACAGTGAAGGCTGAGGCCCAGGAAAGTGCCTGACGCCAGTGCTGTGCCGCGATGGCGATCAGGGTGATCAAGGCCAGGTGATCGGGCCCGCGATAAATATGCTCGGCCCCCGACTTGGCGGTGTCCAGCAGGATCTTGGTTGTCGTCGGCAAGGCTGGAAAGGACACTTGCAGCACGCCCATTGTCGCCCTTGTTTCGATGCCTGTTTCCCGGTGCAGTTTCGTCACTGTTCCGAGACTCTCCATCACACGAAAATTCCGGCCAAGCTGGGAGTCCAGGCGTATTTCCTGCGCCAGGATGCCGGAGGGTACGGAGATCATAACATCAAGCGTGAGATCGAAGTAAGGCAGCGGTGTCTCGCGGTCTTTGCTAAACGGAGCCTCATAGGCAGATAGCGCGGACTTGAGGGTGCCAAAAGAAGGACGTGCGCTGTCTTCCCAGAACCTGAACTTCTCGACCCGGGTTTCCTGGCGTTGCCCCGAGACCCATAGTGTCACAACATCGCGCAGCCGCAGTTTCACCGCCTCGTCTGACTTTGCGATGGCAGCGGTGTCAAGAACCGGCTCACCGTTCATTTCGGCAGCAAAAGGAGGAAGCCGAACCTCGTCTCTGCCTTGCCAGTCATCGGGCAAGAGCGCCAGGGGCGCGGGCATGCGGATCAGGATCATCGCCCGATCATTGCCTTGCGCCGCGATATGGATGATGCGCGGATCAGCGTTGCTGAAATGCGCACGGGCACCCTGAGGGCCGCAGAAAAGCACGGCAAGCGACAGTAAGGCGATAAACAGGCTTTTTCGGAATGGAACGATCCCGGAAGATCTTGGCTCCGTCATATCAAATTCCCCCATCTTCCGGACCCCTGATGTCGATTGCAGAGGTCCGGATTGTTGTGATTTCCTGGTTTTCAGGAACGCGGGTCCCAAAGACGGCTATCGCCCCTTTGGTCGAATGCGATGCCGTCGGGATGGCTTACAATTTCCATCTGCATGCCCCAAGGCGACAGGAAATACACCCATTCCAGGCCTTCCAGTTCCGTTCCGGGCAGCGGGTGGGGCGCCTCCAGGACCTGAACACCGTTGTCGCGCAGGTATTGCGTCGCCGTGTTGATATCGTCGACATAGAGCGCGATATGATAGCCGCCGATGTCGCTGTTCTTCGGCGGGGTCTTGTTCTGATCCGGAGCAGCGTATTTGAACACCTCGAGTGCAGGGCCGTTGCCACAGCGCACCATTGTGATGATGTCGATCACGGCATTGGCGTCGACATTGAGATTCCTGGTCATCCAGTCATCCTCGAACGGGCCGAACGGACCGAACGAAAAGAATGACTCACAGCCCAGCACGTCGACTAGGAATTCCACCGCCTCGTCAACATCCGGCACCGTAATTCCGATATGTTGCGTGCCGCGCATGCCGGGCATCTGGGCCACAGCCGCGGCCGGTATGCTCAATCCCAGCAGGGTCATAAGGGTGATACTTTTCAGTTTTCCGAACATGTCGATTTCCTTCTGTTTTGTCGCCGCTTCGGGGGGGCATAAGAAACTCCCGAAGCGGCAGGGGCAGCCCGCCTCGAAAGAATGGGCCGCCAGGGAGAAAACGTGCCGCGTCAGATGTTCTGCGCGTTCATTTCCTGTGCGATGTATTCCGCCTGGCGGATGGCCAGCGCCACGATGGTCAGCGTCGGGTTGCAGGCCGCCGAGGAGGTGAACTGGCTGCCATCCGAGACAAACAGGTTATCGATGTCATGCGTCTGCCCGTAGGCATTGACGACGCCCTTGGCGGGATCGGCGTGCATCCGGTTGGTGCCCATGTTGTGGGTCGCCGGATAGGCGGGCAGCTCATAGACATCAGTGGCGCCGACGGCCTCGTAAATCTGCGCCGAGGTCTCGTACATATGTGCCGTCATCTCGTAGTCGTTGTTATGCGGGGTCTTGGAGACGACCGGCACCGGCAGACCGTACTGATCGGTCTCGCTGCCGTGCAGGGTGATCGCGTTTCGCTCCTGCGCCAGATCCTCGCCCAGCACCCAGACTCCTGACATCCGGTCGTAGTTTTCCAGCGCGCCTGCCACGCTGCGGCCCCAGCCGGTGTTTCCCGGTTCCAGGAAGGCGGCCATGAACGGCAGGCCAAGCGATAGGAATTCAAGGTAGTAACCGCCGCTGAACCCGCGCGAAGCGTCGTGGTAGACCTCATCGCCGACGATCCCGGCCACCGAGGTGCCGCGGTGCATATGCACCTTCTCCGGCAGCACCGCGTAGACCCCGCCGGTGGTGTGGTTCATGTAGTTCTTGCCCACCTGGCCGGAGGAATTGGCAAGGCCGTCCGGGAACATCGCGGAGGCCGAGTTCAGCAGCATCCGCGGGCTTTCGATGGAATTGCCCGCGACGCAGACAACACGCGCCTTCTGGCGGTGCTGGTTGCCCTCGCTGTCTGCATAAACCACCGCGTTCACCTTGCCTGCATCGTCATGCTCGATCCGCAGCACCATCGCATCGGTGCGCACCTCGCAGTTGCCGGTGTCCTCGGCGCGGGGCAGTTCGGTGTACATCGTCGACCACTTGGCGCCGATGGCGCAGCCCTGCATGCAGAACCCGATCTGCTGGCAGGCCGGGCGGCCGTCACGTTCAACCGAGTTGATCGCCATCGGTCCCGAGCGGTAATCGCTGCGCCCGGTGCGGCGGCAGCCTTCGGCCAGCACCCGGAACCCGTTGTTCCAGGGAAGATGCGGCATGCCGGTGGTTCTGCCGGTGACGCCCATCTTCAGCTCGGCCTTTTCATACCAGGGCGTCATTTCCGCCAGGTCGATCGGCCAGTCTTCGACATTGGCGCCGTCGATTTCGCCATAGGTGCTGCGGGTCTTGAACTCGAAATCCTTGAACCGCAGGGCGACGCCCGCCCAGTGGATGGTCGAGCCGCCATAGCCTTTGACGATCCAGGCAGGCAGCGTCGGGTGGTTCACCGCCCCGTGCCAGCCGCCGCCGGAATAGCGTTTATCCAGCCAGGAGATTTTCTGGAACATTGCCCATTCGTCGTTTTCGATATCGCTCAGGTCAAACCGCTTGCCAGCTTCCAGAACAACCGATTTGACACCCTTCTGGGCCAGTTCGTTTGCCAGGGTGCCACCGCCCGCGCCGGAGCCGATGATGACAACCACATTGTCGTCGTTGAGGTCGAATTTTGTCATGTCAGCCTCCCCTTATGCCTGAACGTCGGCCATGCGTTCCTCAAGGGTCGGCCCCTCGGGAACAAAGGTGATGTCGGAGAACCCACGGTCGATGTAGCCGCCGTGCTCAACTGAGGAGCCCTCGTAGCCGAATAGCGGCCAGACCTCCTTGTTGTCGTAGATGCCAAAGTAGGCGGTCCAGCGGACCCCCTGAAAGAAGCCCTCGTCCTGAAAATGGCGCAGCAGGCCTTCACGCGCGTCCGGGTCTTCGATGCCAGTGTAAGGGGTGCCGAACAGCTCCTGCGCCTTGGCGTCGATCCGCGCCAGGCCATCAGTCAGCCCACTGGCGGTCGCCGCATCCGCTTCGGCGTTCTTCATCACTGTGGCAGCAATCGCCTCGTAGTGTGAAACCTGCAGCACATCCGGATGCGGGTAGATATCCTGGATCATCCGCAGCAGGCTGGCGCCCTGCGCCTCGTCGAGCACCGCTGATGACGCAAAGGATGCGCTTCCGAGCATGGCATTGGTGGTGACGCCGGCCAGTGTGGTCGTCATCAGGAACATGCGGCGGTTCATGGCGGCACTGCCGCCCTTCTCCTTGCCGCGCCGGTGGAATCTGATTGTCATGGTTACTCTCCTCCCAGTGAGTGGTGTTGATGCGGTCAGGCCGCTTGTTTTTCGCGGCGCGTCAGAGCAGTCAGCCGGTCCTCCGCGGCTCTGATCAGGGCGCCGGGAAAGGCTGATTGGCCCATGCTGCCGGGTAACAGCGCGTCCAGGGCAATATGAGCACCCGTCCGTAAGGGCGGTTCTGCTGCAAAGGCGGCGGCCTGCAACTGCCGAAGCACCGGCCACAGATCCGGCTGCGGCGTCCGGACGAGAATCGCGGCATGCGCCAGCACAACCCTCTCCCGCGTCGCGGCGCGCCAGCGCTGTGCGGTGCCAGCCAGCTTGCGGCCGCCTGCAAGAACGTTCCAGGCGCCATCGCAGAAGGCGCCCGGGCAGGCGCCGGTTTCTGCGGTGATGTCAAATCGGGTCAGCGCCTCAGTCACCGCGCCGCAGATCATCCGGTAGCCGTCCTCCACCGTGAAACCCGCCGCACAGGGCAGCACCATGGCAAGGTTCAGGGTAGATGGTCCTTGTGGAACAATGCCGCCGCCGCTTCCGCGCACGGTGACCGGCCAGCCCTGTTCGGCTGCTTCGGCCATCGAGCGTTGCATACCATCCCTGCGTGCTACGGCAGCCGGAACCACCAGTGCGGTTTCTGCCGCCTGCCACAGCATCAGCGCAGGCTTACCCTTCTGCAATAGGGTGGCTTCGCGAGCTATCCCGTCTGCAGCGGTGGAAAACGGCGGGGTGATCATGGCGCGAAACCTTCGATCGCCTCGCAAAGATCCGTCAGGAACTTCGCCGCTGGGGCGCCGTCAATGGCCCTGTGGTCAAAGGTCAGCGACAGGCCCGCATAAGGCTTCCAGGCGATGGCATCGCCGTCGCGCACCGCGGTTTCGACCGTGCGTCCGATGCCGAGAATGGCAATCTGCGGCGCATTCAGGATCGGCGTGAACTGCTCCACCCGGCTGAGGCCGAGGTTGGAGACCGTGAATGTGCCGCCTGTCATCTCCGGCACTGTCAACTTGTTTGTCCTTGCGCGGGCCACCAGATCCCGCCGCGCAGCCCGAAGGCCTTCAAGGTCCAGGCTTTCCGCCCCGAAGATCGCGGGTGCCGCCAGCAGGTTGCCCGGCAGGGCGATGGCAACCCCCAGATCAATGGCATCCGGCAGATGCACAGCGCGGTCCTGCACGGTGCCGTTGATGTCCGGATGGCGCCGCAGAGTTCGGACCACCGCACCTATCAGCAGGTCTTCGACCGACAGCGCGGTGCCCGCTTCCTTGAGATGCGCCTTGGCCGCCAGCAGTGCAGTCATGTCTGCCCGTGCATGGTGGGTCAGCTGCGCCGCGTCGCGCAGCGAGGCGCACATCTTGTCAGCGATCATCCCGCGTGCCCCGCGCAGGGGAACCACAGCAGGACTTGCCGCCTGCACGGTCATGAGACCGCCCCGATCACGTCGCCCTTGGCCGCAACTTCGTCCTGCTGCTTTGCGATGCTCAGGGTGCCGCTTACCGGTGCGGTGATTTCGTACTGGACCTTGGCCGTCATGATCTCGGCAATCAGCGCGCCCTGGGTGACTTGTGCGCCGTCACTTGCCAGCCAGGCGGTGATGACGCATTCGTCATCGCCCTCCCACAAGCCGGATGGAATGATGATATCGTTTGCCACTTGGCAATCTCCTCTTGGCGCCGCCCCGGCACCGCGGGGCAGCTGATTGTTTCTAGGAATTTTGAGTGCGTTCAGGCCGGAACCGGCGCCCCGCAAAGGTCGCGGGCGGCTGCGGCGATTTTGTCCGCATTGGGCAGGCAGTGCTGTTCCATCACCCGAGCAAAGGGGATCGGCACATCCGGATAGGCGATCCGCCGCGGCGGCGCCTTCAGGTCTGCCATGTTGCTCTCGGTGACCGTGGCGATGATCTCACCCGAGACGCCGTAGCTGTGATAATCCTCATCGACCACAATCAGCCGCCCGGTCTTGGCGACGCTGGCGCGCACCGTTTCGCGATCCAATGGCACCAGCGAGCGCAGATCGACCACTTCGGCGCTAATGCCTTGCTGGGCCAGCGCATCGGCGGCCTTCAGCCCGTGATGCACGCCCTGGGCAATTGACACGATGGTCACATCGCGCCCTTCGCGGGCAATAGCCGCCTTGCCGATCTCAACTTCATAGCTTTCTTCCGGCACATGGGTAATTGCGCCCGCCTCGGTGCCCAGCCAGCCCATGCCCTGCAGTCCCTTGTGATACATGTAAATCACCGGGTTCGGATCACGGATTGCCGCCGTCATCAGCCCTTTGGCGTCATAGGCGTTGGAGGGACTCACGACCTTCATGCCGGGCAAATGCGCAAAGCTGCCGTAAAGGCACTGCGAATGCTGCCCCGCATCCGAATAGCCGCCGCCGGTGGAGGTCATCAGCACCATCGGCACGTTGACGTTGCCGCCCGAGAAGTAGGTGTTCTTGGCCATAAGGTTGTAGATCGCGTCAAAGCAGACGCCGAAGAAATCCACAAACATCAGCTCAACCACCGGCTTCATGCCATCCTGCGCCGCACCCACCGCGGCGCCGATGAACCCGGTCTCGGAAATCGGGGTATCGCGGACCCGTTCCTTGCCGAATTCCTCCAGCAGGCCGCGGGTGTTGCCAAAGACACCGCCAAGTTCAGCGATATCTTCACCCATCACGAACACGCTCGGGTCATCACGCATTTCCTGCGCAGTGGCCTCGGCCATCGCCCGTGCAATTGTCAGTTTCCGTTCATTTTCCATGTGTTTTCCTCCCTAGAGCCTTCAGGCAAAAACGGCTGTCAGCGCGTCTTCGGGTTTCGGATCGGCGCTGCCACGGGCAAAGCGGATCGCCTCATCCACCGCCGCCTGGGCGCCGGTTTCTAGCGCGTCCAGTTCGGCATCCGTAAAGCTGCCGCCAGCCAGCAGCCGGGCGCGCATCACCGGGATCGGGTCCTTGGCGAACAGCCCGTCTTTCTCGCCATCGGGGCGGTAGCCCTCGGCATCGCCCATGAAGTGGCCCGCCAGCCGGTAGGTTTCGACCTCGATCAGCGTCGGGCCTTCGCCGCGGCGCGCCCGCGCGATGGCTTCGCCTGCCACCTCGTAGATCTTCCGGGGGTCGTTGCCGGGAATGTAATGGCCGGGAATGCCATACGCCGCCGCCCGGTCCGAGTTGCGCTTGATCGCGGTGGAGGCTTCCTTGGAGACCGAAATCCCCCAGGCGTTATCCTCAACCACCACCACCATCGGCAGCTTCCAGACCGCCGCCAGGTTCAGCGCTTCGTGAAACGCGCCCTGGTTTGCCGCGCCTTCACCGATGAATGAAACCGCAACCCCCGGCTTGCCCTGGATCTGGCGCGACAGCGCCGCGCCGGCGGCGGGTCCCATGCCTTGCGCGATGATGCCGGAACAGGCGAAGTTCACCTCGGCATCGAAGATATGCATATGGCCGCCGCGGCCGCCGGACAGGCCGGTTGCCTTGCCGAAAATCTCGGCAGCCATCTTCTTCAGGTCTACGCCCTTGGCAATCGCCTGATGATGCGGGCGGTGCGTGGCCGTGACCACGTCCCCGGCCTCTAGATGGGCGCAGACCCCCACGGCAACGGGCTCCTGACCGTCCGACAGGTGCATCTCACCCGGGATCGGGCCGTCCGCCATGTTGAAGACAGGCGATTTGCCTTCCATATAGATCTTTTCGATGGCGTTCTCGAAACGACGGCTTGTCACCATCTTTTCATACATCCACGCCAAGGTGCCTTTTGCTGGCTGCATAATTCCTCTCCTCCTTGTCAGAGAAAAGGCTGCCGCGCTGCCGACACCGTTGACAGCGTTTTCAGGCGCTCGTCGACGGTTCGTGAAAAACTGTCTCATTCTACAGGGCTGCGAGACAGCCGCTAGAAAAACGAAGCACTAGGATTGCTGTTATGCCGCCGCTGGGAAGAGCAGAGGCGGGAAGCCTGATATCCCTCAGGGCTGCACCGAGCCGGAATCACTGAATGTGCTGCGGGCAAGAACTGATGCCTTCTCCAGGAATTGCCTCTTGTTTCCTTCAGTCGGGAAATTGTGGCAGCTGCGGATGCGATTGGCGCTTTGCCGATTTAATTTCTATATGTGCTGGCTGTGTCTGCCGCATCTCAATAACGGCAACGTTGCACTTCGGGCTCGAGTACCAGAAATTGTGCGATTCTCTTGCAAGACCTTGCGTCTCGAATGTTGAGCCTGGCAGCAGCCAGTTGAGGTTATGGAAGACGCAGCCAAGCTGCGGAACTGGATGGCCTGTTCGGTGAAACCCGCTGCATTGCAGAAAGGCTGCTGTTGCAGGTTCAAAGAAGTTCTCGCGTTTTCTGCAAGCGCATTCTCCGCAGTTGCATAAGTCCGGATTGTCCTGTGTGGATGGCGTCTGCTTTGCAAGGAAAGAATGCGTTGATTGCGCGGTTGGTCAGTACAGTCCTGTGTCCGGCCTTTGATCGTGGCGTCGATACTTGCCGCTGGCCTTGACGGGTTCCGCAAACCTGCTCCCAATCGGCGACGCGAACCTGTGAGTTCAGGACAAAGCACGGGATTTCAGGTTTTCGGATGACCGCACGTGCCATCCGTTGCCCGGCAGGCGATTTGCACGGCAAATCTGCCGAGAGGGGGCATTCGTCTTGCAATTCGGTTTTGTTCGGCTCCTTCTATGCCGCTGATTGGCGGTAGTACGTATCTTTGGTGCGGATCGCCCAGATGATCCTGGCCGCCTTGTTCGCCATAGCAATCGTTGCGAGGCGGACGGGTTTGCGTCCAAGAAGCTGCTTGATCCATGGATGCACACGTTCCGGGTATCCACGTGCACGCTGTACTTGAGAGGTCATGCCGATCACGAGCAATCGTCGAAGATAGCGATCACCTTTCTTGCTGATACGCCCCAAACGCTCTTTGCCACCGCTCGATCTGTTAAGGGGTGTCAGCCCCTGCCAGGCGGCAAACTCACGTCCGTTCTTGAATTGGCGACCGTCACCGGTGGTGGCCACAATGGCCGAAGCGGTGACGGGGCCAACGCCTGGCACTTTCCTAACCCGTTTGGCGCGCTCATCGATCCGGGAATGATACTCAATCAGCTTGTCATAAAAGGTCACCCGCTCATCGAGAGCAACAACCTGTTCGCAGAGTGTTTTGAGCATGCTCTTGGCCACATCAGGCATGTCTAGGCAGCCGTCCGTCTGAAATGTCTTAATGAAACGCATCGCAGCAACCGGTCCGTTCCCGATCACATGGCCAAACTCACGAAGAAGACCGCGGATTACGTTCAACATCCGGGTCTTTCGGCGGACGATAAGCTGTCGCACCCGATGGATGGTCAGCAGGGCCTGTTGCTCTTTCGACTTCACAGCAACAAACCGCATGGTCGGTCGTGTGACGGCCTCGCAGATTGCCTCCGCATCGACGGCGTCTGTCTTTCCGCGCTTCACATACGGCTTCACATAGACCGCTGGCATTAGCCGCACATCATGACCGATCGCAGTTAGTTCACGCGCCCAATGATGTGCGGATCCGCAGGCCTCAATCCCAACAAGACAGTTTTGTAACGCCTCAAAGAAATTGAGCATTTGTTTGCGCCGGATCGAACGATTGAAAACAACTGTTCCGTCAGCGGAGATACCGTGAACTTGAAAAACGTCCTTTCCAAGATCCAATCCTATTGTCGTAACTTCCAAGGCGGAGCTCCATTCCTAGCTGGTGAAAACATCTGCACTATGCCGCATTGCGCGACGGTTCGGTGCAGATGCCATCCACTCCATCCGCTCTTCACCAGTTCGAACAACGCGCAGCGAATGGCCACTGTATCGTGTGTTCTCCTTGTGTTCCTCACAATCCCCATCTGTGCACGTTTGGGGCGGTTGGGCCTTTAACTGAGATGAATATTTTGTCTTGATTTTGCCCCCATTACAGAAGGTCAGGCGCGGGCCTCATGTTGGTGCTATACAGGAGGCAGTTCACCCTCCAGCCACTCCAGAAACGCCCGCGACGCCGGGGTGCTGGCATGGCTGGGAGGCGGCATCAGGAAATAGTTCTCCAGCAATTCCGCTGAATGCCCGCTGGGTTTGACCAATTGGCCGCTTTCCAGCAGCCCGCCGGCCAGCGTGTCGTGCGACATGGAGATACCGGCGCCGTTCACCGCCGCCGTCATGGCGATCACGTAGGTGGAGGCCAGGTTGATCTCGTGATTGCGTTCAAACATGCGCCCTTGCGATTTGAACCACGCCCCCCAAGAGCCTGTCACACCGCCGCAATCCAACAGGGTCCCGGTCTCGAAATCAACTTTGCCGTCCTGATAGCCCGGCGCGCAGACAGGGTAGAACCGGTCCCGCGTCAGCCGGACGGCGGCGGCCGACATGTCGGCAGGGCGGCCAAAGCGGATCTCGGTGCCTGCATTGGCGGCATGGCGTTCGGGATCCCAGATCGGGGTCACGATGTTCAGCACCAGCCAGGGGAACTTTTGGTACAGACGGGGCAGGCGGGGTGACAGCCAGAACACCGAAAAGGCCATATTGCACTGCAAAACCAGGTGCCGCCCCTGATCGCCGCCGGTGAAAGCCTGCGTTCCGGCTGCAATCAGGTCAAAGGCCTCGCGCACGATGGGCGTGTAATTGGCGCCGGCTTCGGAAAGTTCCAGCGCGCGGGTTTTGCGGATGAACAGCTCGCGGCCCAGAAAAGTCTCCAGGCTGCGCACATGCTGGCTGATCGCCGATTGCGTCAGGTTCAGCTCGCCTGCGGCGCGGGTGAAGGACAGATGCCGCGCGCTGGCCTCAAATGCGCGCAGCCAGGTGAGCGGGGGCAGCGAAGAAGAGGGCGAGACAGGAGAAGACACGGACGTACGACCTATGCATTAATTCAATTAATGCATTAGCGCTGAATCAATCATTTGTCAGCCGGCAATTCTGCTGGCACCACTTGTGCATCAACAGTTTCGGAGGCGTCAGAATGAACAAGCAAGCGGATCTCAGCCCGAACCTCACCCATTGGCAGGAGCGTGTCGATATGGCTGCTGCGTTCCGCTGGACGGCCAAGCTGGACATGCATGAGGCGGTGGCCAACCACTTCAGCCTGGCGGTGAACGAGGACGGCAGCCAGTTCCTGATGAACCCGAACCAGGTGCATTTTTCCCGGGTCAAGGCCTCGGACCTGTTGCTGCTGGACGCCAATGACCCCAAGACGATGGAGCGCCCCGATGCGCCGGACCCGACCGCCTGGGGGCTGCACGGCTCGATCCATCGCCTGTGTCCCCATGCGCGCTGCGTGATGCATGTGCATTCGATCCACGCCACAGTGCTGGCTTGCCTGGCCGACAGCACCCTGCCGCCGATCGACCAGAACACAGCGACCTTCTACAACCGCTATGTGATAGACAACGGCTTTGGCGGCTTGGCGTTTGACGACGAGGGCGCGCGCTGCGCGTCGATGCTGACCGACCCCAAGGTCAAGACCATGATCATGGGCAACCACGGGGTGCTGATCATCGGCGACGATGTCGCGGATACTTTCAACCGTCTCTATTACTTTGAGCGCGCCGCCGAGACTTATATCCGGGCGCTGCAGACCGGCCAGAAGCTGCGGGTGCTGAGCGACGAGATCGCCGAGAAGACCGCGCAGGAGCTGGAGGATTATCCCAGCCAGGCCGAACGCCACCTAGCCGAGCTGAAGGCGATCCTCGACGACGAAGGCGCCAATTACGCGAGCTGAGCAGGCAGTCCTGGAAGGTGCGGAAGCCACGGGTGGTCAGCAGACGGCCCGGAGGTTTTCTGCACCCGTCTGACACATCACTTCAGCCATCCGGAAGGTTACAGATGCCTGATTATATCCCCACAAATGCCGCGTCTTCCGGGGTGAAGCTCGACAAGAAAACGCTGAAATCCATCGCTGCCCGCAGCGACAGGCCCGGCCTGATCTATATCGCTCAATGGGTTGCTTATCTGGCGGCCACCGGCGCGCTGGTCTGGGCAACGCTCGGCACACTCTGGGTCTGGCCTGCGATGCTGCTGCATGGCATCTTCCTGACCGTGCCGGCCTATTCCTTCAGCCATGAAACCGCGCATGGCACCGCCTTCCGCAGCCGCTGGCTGAACGAGGCGGTGCTGTGGGTGACCTCGCTCCTTTACATGGAGGAGCCGCTGCACCGCCGCTACACCCACACCAACCACCACACCCATACCTGGTGGGTGGGCAAGGACAGCCAGATGCCATTCGATACACCGATGGGTTTTGGCGGCTGGCTGGCCGAGATCACCGGCTTTGCGCTGTTGCGGTTCCACATGCAGGTGTTCGTGCATCTGGCGGCGGGCCGCTACACTGATACGATGAAGATGGTCACGCCGGAAGGCGAGTTCGCCAGGATGACCCGCAACGCGCGCATTATGCTGATGATCTATGCGCTGATCGCCGCGGCGCCGTTCTTTGGTATCTGGTGGGTGGTCTGGTTCCTGGTGATCCCGCGCATCCTGGGTGCTCCCGTCATGCTGCTGTTCACCCTGATCCAGCACGTGGAGCTGCAGGAGAATTCACCTTCGATACTGGAGAGCACCCGCTCGTTCCGCAGCAACTGGCTGGCCGAATTCCTCTATATGAAGATGAACAACCACGTCGAACATCATCTGTATCCGCAGGTGCCGTTCCACGCGCTGCCCAAACTGGCCGAGGCGGTGCAGGATCAGCTGCCAGAGCCGGATCCGGGCTTCTGCAAGACCAATATTGAGGTGCTGTCGGTGGTGCTGCGCCGCTCGCTTGGCCGCCCGACCAAGGCCGCCAGCATCCGCCAGGCGCCGCATATGATCACCGGGGGCGGCCCGGTGGAACGTGTCGCGCAGCGGACAATGTGAGTTATGCCGGAAAACACCAATCAGGAGCCACAGCATGAGCCAATGGATAGACGCCTGCGCCACCGATGACATCGACGAGGAGGACCTGATCGCCTGGCAGCACGGAGGTAAATCATACGCGATCTACAACACTGAAAAGGGGTTCTTCGCCTCGGATCTGATGTGCACGCATGAAGAGCAGAGTCTGGAGGACGGGCTGGTGATTGATTGTGTCATTGAATGCCCGCTGCATGGCGGCCGGTTTGATATCTGCACCGGCAAGGCGCTGTCGGCGCCGGTGCATCTTGATCTTAAGACCTATCCGGTAAAGGTCGAGGGCGGCCGGGTTTTTGTGAACATCGCCTGACCCGCGTCTCCCCGGCCAGTGCTTCGCCGCAAAGTAAGCCGCCGGCGCCCCATTGGGGCCGCCCTTTTGATTGGCTTGCAATCTGATCCTGATCAAGGCGGCAGATTCTCACTCTCCCTATGCAAGTACTCAAACAGACTCGGCAGTTATAGGAGAAACCCCATGTTGCGCCTTGCATCCATTCTTTACTCGCTGATCGGCAGCAGCCTGGCGGGCATTGGCGTCATTGTGGTTCTGGTCGCAGGCATGACCAATGTTCCGGCCATCCTGGCCTCGGCGGCCATTGGGGCTGTGCTGGGGGTGCCGGTTGCCTGGCTGGTGGCCAAGCAGCTTTACGCCCGCGGCGCCTAGGCGCTCAGGAACACCCGCGCGGCGGCTTCGAACTCGCGCGGCTTTTCGGCGTGCAGCCAATGGCCCGCACCGGGTAGTTTGGCAAAGCGGGCGGGGGGAAAGCGCGCACGGATCTCGTCGCGGTGTTCGGGCAGCACATAGTCCGATTCAGACCCGGACAGGAACAGCGCAGGCCCCTCCCAGGCGGCATCCGTCTCAGGGAAGGACATGATGTCCGGCATCTGATCCGCCAGCGTGTCCAGGTTCAGTTTCCAGCGCTTGTTCGCAATATCCAGCGATTGGGTGAAAAAGCTCTGCAGCGCAGGCTCCACTCCGGCCTTGGCCAGCTGCGCGGCGGCTTCCGGGCGGCGCTCGACCGTCTCCAGGTCCACTGTGCGCATGGCGTGAATGTATTGGATCTGGGTATGGCCATAGGCAACCGGCGCAATGTCCGCCACTACCAGGCGGCGTACCGTATCAGGGTGGTTCAGTGCCAGCGTCATTGCCGCCTTGCCGCCCATTGAATGTCCGATCACATCCATTTGCCCGCCCTGCGCGGCAATCACTTCGGCCAGGTCTTCGGCCAGTTCAGGATAGCTGTGGCTTTTGGTCCGCGGGCTGTCGCCGTGATTGCGCATATCAACGGCAACCACCAGCCGCTCATCCGACAGGCGTTTGGCAATAACACCCCAGTTCCGGGCCGAGCCATAAAGGCCATGGGCAATCAGCAGCGGGGTTTTGTTTGTGGCAGTGCCATGTGTGATCGTGTTCAGCATAAGTTCTAGATACCCGCGCAGGCAAAGGCTTGCCACCCCCATTGAGACAGCCGCAGGCGCAGGCTAGGGTAGCGGTGAACAGCAGCTGAGGGAGAGTGCCGGAATGGCCGCCAGCCTGGACCAGGATATCGAAGACATCCGCACGTTGCTGAAGGAGCGCGAACAGGCCTCCGGCGATCTGGCCGCCGCATTGAAACGGGCGCGCCGCCGCCTGCCGCGCCGGATCTACAAGCAGGGCATGAAACTTGCCGATGCGCTGCCGATGCTGGAGCACCCCAAGTTGCGGCCGACGGTGGACGAGAAACCGCTGCGCGGCGCCGCACGCGAAGTGAAGGCGCATTTGCAGAAAATCGACCTGGCCGACCGGCGCAAGGGCTTTTGGCTGGGGGTACTGGGCAGTGTGGCGTTTTCCCTTCTGGTGGTGCTGATTCTGCTGGTCGTTGTCTTGCGCTGGCGCGGCCTGATCTGATTTCCTGCTTTACGCCGCTGTTGCCTGCGGTATTTTGAACGCGGTTCAAGAAGGGGCAGGGTGCCATGGCAGGCAAGGTGGAAGCGCGCAAGGCGGCGCTGCGGGAAAAACTGGTGGAAGCGGCAGAGATCCGCATTGCCCGCGACGGGGCAGGGGCGCTGCGTGCCCGTGACATGGCCCAGGATGCGGGCTGTGCGCTGGGGGCAATCTATAACGCTTTCGACGATCTGAATGCCATTATCATGGCGGTGAACGGGCGCACCTTCTGCAGGCTGGGCGCTGCGGTCAGGGCATCGGTGGCGGATGCCGGTGCGGAACCTCCTACTGCCCGCCTGATCCTGATGAGCAACGCCTACCTGCATTTTGCCATCGGCAACACCAACCTGTGGCGGGCGCTGTTTGATTTGCAGATGACCGCAGAGGGGCCGGTGCCCGGCTGGTATCTGGACGCGCTGGAGGGGCTCTTTGCCAATATCGCCCGCCCGGTGGGGGAATTGTTCCCGGGGATGGGCGCAGAGGAAACCGGCCTGATGGTGCGGGCGCTGTTCTCCTCTGTGCATGGCATTGTGCTCTTGGGGCTGGAACGGCGTATCTCGGGGGTGCCCCCGGAACAGATCGAAACGATGATAGCCCAGGTTCTTAATCAAATCGGCAAACAGTAATTTTTGAACATCGTTCAAAATAATTCTTGAACGGCGTTCAAAATTGTGCGATCACTCCCCTTGTGAACGATGTTCAAGATGGAGGAAGAGATGTTCGCCACTCTGAAGACCCTGATCACCGGTGCCAATGCCCGGGCTGAAGAACAGCTGCGGGAGACCTATTCGATCGAGCTGATCACCCAGAAGATCCGCGAGGCCGAAGGAAATCTGAAGGCGGCCAAGCTGACCCTGGCCAGCCTGATCCAACGTCAGCGCGCCGAACAGCGCCAGATCGAAACCCTGCAAACCCGCGTAGGGGACCTGATGGCCCGGGCCGGTGAAGCGCTGGAAGGCGGGCGCGAGGACCTGGCGCAAACTGCGGCACAGGCAGTGGCCGAGATGGAGAATGAGCTGACAGTCCGCCGCCAGACCCTGGACCGGCTGGAAGCCCGTATCCTGCAGCTGCGCCAGTCGGTGGAAACCGCCAGCCGCCGCATCACCGATCTGAAACAGGGCGCCATAGCTGCCCGTGCGACGCGGCGCGAGCAGGACATCCAGCGCCGCCTGCGCCGCCACACCGGCGGTGACAGCCCGGCCGAAGAGGCCGAGGCGCTGATCAGCCAGGTCCTGCAGCGCGATGACCCGTTCGAGCAGGGCGAGATCCTGCGCGAAATCGACGGAGAGCTGAACAGCAGCACCATCGCCGATGATCTGGCAGACGCCGGTTTCGGCCCCCGCAGCCGCAGCACCGCTGCTGATGTGCTGAACCGGCTGAAAGTTAAAGACTGACCGGGCACAGCCCAGGCACCTCCCGGACCGCCGGGTGACCTCAAACAATTTTTGAATACTGGAGCAAAGACATGTTTACCGACAGCACTGACAATAAACTGATTATCCTCCTGAACGTTGCCGGCGTGGCCATCGCCTATGCGATGCTGGGGGTGTCCCTGTGGCTTTCCACCGAAGTACCGCTTGCCACCAAAGGCTATTGGGGCATGGGCGTGCTCTTGCTGACGCTCAGCTTGATCAACGTGGTGAAGTACCGGTTCGATCATCGCTCCAGTGAAGACCGCATCCGCAAGATCGAAGATGCCCGCAACGAAAAGCTGCTGGAAGACGCGCTGCTGGACGCGAAACAGGATCTTTGATCCGCATTAAGTGAAACAGGCCCGGCGCCCGCCATCTATTGGCGGGCGTTTGCCGTGCCGCCGTATTCAGCCAGCCGGCTTTTGCCACTCCATCAGGTAGAGATAGGGAGCCCGGTTGTAGCTGTCCGCCCGCTCGCCGCCCGTCGCCATGGGTTCGTCAAAATGGGTCAGCTGCAGCCCTGCGTTCAGCAATGCCTGCATGTAGAACGCCTGCGGCCGGTGCCAGTTCTTTATCCGCATCCCATTCCATTCGCCCCAATGGTGGTGTTCCTCGAAATAGCGGTCGATGCACATATTCGCCGCGCCGTCCTGATCACGTGTCCAGCCTCCGCCTTTGGACTGCGAGGCTGTGATCCAGCTGTTGAGGTTGGCAATCAGCAGATGACCTCCCGGCGCCAGCACCCGCGTCATCTCGGCAATTGCACGTTTCGTGTCTGGAATGTCGATCAGTGTCAAATAGCTGACGACGATGTCGAAACTGGCGTCTTCAAATGGCAGAGCTTCTGCAGTACCTTTTACAAACCTCTGATCAGACAGGTCTTCCGCATGCCGGAGGAGGGCATCTGTCGGATCCAGCCCGGTTACGTTTCCTGCGAAGGGCGCGAGCATCCGGCAAAACCGGCCCTCGCCGCACCCGACGTCGAGAATGCGCGGGCTTGGCCGGAGACGCACACGGTTCAGCATCGGGTGATCCAGAACATGTTGCCGGCTGAAGTCGCCGCTTACCCCCATCAGTGTGATCCAGGCGTCAGCAGAGGCCTGCCATCCATTGTCCATCACAGGCTCTCCCATACTGCATACGCGAAAGGGGAGTAGTGGTGGCTGACAGAAGTGCCGTCAATAAGAAACGCCGCGGTATTTGAGCCGCGGCGTTTGGTTTTTTATGTTCTTCAGTCTCTTACAGGTTCGGATACAGCGGGAACCTGGCGCAGAGATCTGCGACCTTGGCGCGCACCGCGGCTTCCACATCGGCATTGCCGTCTTCACCGTTGGCGGCCAGGCCGTCGATCACCTCGATGATCAGGTCGGCGATCTGGCGGAACTCGCCCTCGCCGAAGCCGCGGGTGGTGCCTGCGGGGGTGCCCAGACGCAAACCGCTCGTCACGGTGGGCTTTTCCGGGTCGAACGGGATGCCGTTCTTGTTGGTGGTGATATGGGCGCGGCCCAGCGCCTTGTCGGCGATATTGCCGGTCACACCTTTGGGGCGCAGGTCGACCAGCATCACATGGGTGTCGGTGCCGCCGGTGACGATGTCCAGGCCGCCTTTGATCAGCTGGTCCGCCAGCGCCGCGGCGTTGGCGCGCACCTGCTTTTGGTAGGTCTTGAACTCCGGCTTCAGCGCCTCGCCAAAGGCCGCCGCCTTGCCTGCGATCACATGCATCAGCGGACCGCCCTGGATGCCGGGGAAGATCGCCGAGTTCACTTTCTTGGCAATCGCTTCGTCATTGGTCACGATCATGCCGCCGCGGGGGCCGCGCAGGGTTTTATGCGTGGTGGTAGTGGCCACATGCGCATGCGGGAACGGCGAGGGGTGCTCACCGGCGGCGATCAGGCCTGCGATATGGGCCATGTCGACCATGAAATAGGCGCCGACGCTGTCCGCGATTTCACGGAACCTGGCAAAGTCGATCTGGCGCGGGATGGCGGAGCCGCCGGCGATGATCAGCTTGGGGCTATGCTCGGTGGCCAGCGCCTGGATCTGGTCGTAGTCGATCAGGTTGTCGCTTTCGCGCACGCCGTAATGCACCGCGTTGAACCACTTGCCGGACTGGTTTGGGCGCGCGCCATGGGTCAGGTGGCCGCCGGAGGCCAGATCCATGCCCAGGATGGTGTCGCCGGGCTGGATCAGCGCCTGGAACACGCCCTGGTTCGCCTGGCTGCCGGAGTTCGGCTGCACGTTGGCGAATTCGCAGCCGAACAGTTCCTTGGCGCGGTCGATGGCCAGGTTTTCTGCGACGTCGACATACTGGCAGCCGCCGTAATAGCGGCGACCCGGGTAGCCTTCGGCGTATTTATTGGTCAGCACAGAGCCTTGCGCTTCCATCACCGCCGCCGAGACGATGTTCTCGGAGGCGATCAGCTCGATCTCGTCGCGCTGGCGGCCCAGCTCGGCGGTGATCGACGCATAAAGCTCAGGGTCGCGCTCGGAGAGGGGTTGGGTGAAAAAGCCGGGGTCACGGGTCGCTTCAGTCATGGTGGCTCCGTTGAGTAAGGATCAGAATTGAGGGATTTCCTATCGGAAACTTCCTTGCGCAGGAAGCCTGTAAAGCGACATTTCCCTGCGACAGAACGGCAACTATGGTCTTTGCCGGAAAGCTGTGATTGTTTCGGAACCAGATGCCTAACACCGGAAACAGATTTCATGAGTTTGAGAATCGCCTTTCTGGCCAGTGAGGCCGATATTGCGCAGCAGGCCCTGGGCACTCTGCGTAACAGATACGGGCATGTGCCGCCCGCCGAAGCCGGTATTGTTGTGGCTCTGGGCGGCGACGGTTTCATGCTGCGCACATTGCTTGCGATGGTGGATCACCCGGCGCCGGTGTACGGGATGAACCGCGGCACCGTTGGCTTTCTGATGAATGAGTACCGCGAAGACGGGCTGATCGAGCGGCTTGAAGAAGCGGTGCAGGAAATCATCAATCCGCTGTCGATGACCGCAATGGACCGTCGCGGCGCGGTGCATAAGGCGCTGGCCATCAACGAAGTGTCTCTGCTGCGGGCAGGACCGCAGGCGGCGCGGCTCAGAGTATCCGTGGACGGGCGCGTGCGGATGAAGGAACTAGTCTGCGATGGCGCCTTGGTCTCCACCCCTGCGGGCTCCACTGCTTATAATTATTCTGCCCATGGGCCGATCCTGCCGATCGGGGCGGATGTGCTGGCGCTGACGGCGATTGCCGCTTTCCGGCCGCGGCGCTGGCGCGGAGCGCTTTTGCCCAGCAACGCAATGGTGCGCTTTGATGTGCTGGAGGCCGGTAAACGTCCGGTGATGGCTGACGCGGATTCGAATTCTGTGGCCGATATTGATTGGGTTGAGATCCGCACCGATCCGCAAATACGCCATAAAATCCTGTTCGACCCGGGTCATGGCCTGGAAGAAAGACTTATATCCGAGCAGTTTACGTAACCGTTTAACGAAGAGTTCACGGATTTGTGAACATCCCGGTAACGATTATATGCGATGGTTTACCCACAGGCGGATGTGGGTGGTGATTGCCCAAGGGCAGAATGCCACAGTGCCGTACCGGCGTGTTTTGTACGTTCCTGTTTATTTAGTTTCCTGCCGGTCATGCCCACGAAACCTGCGCCAGAACGCCAGGTTCGCTGAACGCGGCGCGGCGACCGCTGTTTGTAGTGAGTGATCTCGGTATGGAAGTTCCCCGGGGGCGGTTCAACCCGTTCCCCGGGACCATTCGCAAAACTGGCATGAACTGGCAAAACCGGCGTGAACAGGCGGTGCGTGAAGATGTATACTCCCGCCATTGCGCCCATCCGGACTGCTTCGGGGTGATCTCCAATTTGAACCTTTGGGACCCGCTGATGCTGCCGTTCACCGGCTGACTGTGAAATCAGGCGCTTCCGCCGGCCTGTATCTGGTCCCACAGCGGCAGGCACATGCGGCCTGCACGGGCTTCAATCGCGGCGCAGGCGTCCACTGCCAGATCCTCACGCCAGCGGCGGGCGGCGATCTGCACGTTGATGGGCTGCGGCCCGTTCGGCAGCTGCGCCAGCCGGGCGGGGACCGAGGCGGCAGGCAGGCCGAGGAAGTTCATCGCATAGGAATAAACTGCGCAGCCGAGCACCTCATGCACGCCTTCGGCACCTTCGGTGTCGCGGTCCGGCTTGAAAAAGGGCTGCGGCAGGAACGGCGACAGAACCAGCGGGTATTCTTCCATGAACAGGGACCATTGCCGCGCGTAATGGGTGCGCTTGGCCATCATTCGCAGCAGCTCATCGCCAGCAAAGGGCGGGAACTCCTGGAAATAGACGGCAAAGATATCGCGTACGGTCTGGGAGCCTGCCGCGTCCACGTCATCCTTCATTAGCGCATAGACCTCGCCCATCAGTGCGCGGTAACCGTTGCGCCCGGCCTCGAACACATTCGGCGGTTCCGCGTCCTCAACCAGATAGCCTGCGTCGGTCAGCGCCGAGTGGGCAAAATCCAGCGCGGCCTCGACTTCGGGGTGCAGGTCATAGCCATGGGTGTTCTTGGTGAATGCGACCTTAACCGGACCGCTCACCGCTTCACCGCGCCAGGCCACCGGCACATGGAAGGGGTCGCGCGGGTCTGCGGCAATCAAGGAGGGCATCGACAGATGCAGGTCTTCTGCCGAGCGCGCAATCAGCCCTTGCACTGACATCAGCTGCGCCAGCAGCCCGCGTTCGGCGGATTGGCTGGGGTTCCAGGCCGGCACCCGGCCCAGGCCGGGTTTCACTGTTACCGCGCCGTTGGCGGCTGCTGGAAAGCGCAAGGATCCGCCTATGTCGTTGCCATGCGCCAATGCGCCAATCCCCGCCATCACCGCAGCCCCTGCGCCGCCAGAGGATCCGCCGGGCGAGATATGCCGCCCCCAAGGGTTATAGGTGCGGCCATGCAGCGGGTTGTCGGTGTCAGCCCGGAAGGAAAACTCCGGCGTATTTGTCCGCCCGATCACCACCGCCCCGGCCTTTTGCAGATTTTCCACCACCGGTGCATCTGCAGGCGCTATCAAATCCTTCAGCGCCGGGACGCCGTTGGAGGTGGCATGGCCCTTCTGATCCACGTTGATCTTGATGGTGACCGGCACGCCATGCAGCGGGCCGGGAACAGCACCGCCTGCGCGTGCCGTGTCAAGCGCGCGGGCGCGCTCCAGTGCCTCGGCGCTCAGGTCTTCAACCACGGCATTCAGCGCCGGGTTCACCGCATTCATCCGGTCAATGGAGGCTTGCACGGCATCTTCGGCGCTCAGATCTCCGGTGCGTGTCCGTTTTGTCAGTTCCGTTGCACTCAGGCGCCATAGATCCGGTTTTGTCATGCTCAAGCCTCCCTGGTCGCAGCCTAGGAGGGCAGGGCTGAGTTGCAAGGAAAACCGGACGGAAAAGGGCCGGAATTCTGCGCGAACTCCACCAAGGTTCAGGACCTGTCAGGTATGTCTGTCAGCGCGACGCGATAAGCGCAGTCGAAAGCGGCAAAGCCGGATCGAAATCATGCTTGGCGGAAGGAAGGATCAGCGGTGCACGGCGAGCCGGCGCGGCAAATGCCAGAATGTCTTTTCTTTGTCATGGGTCTTGCCGCTGCGGGTGATTCCCTGATCACTGGCGCCATACTTGGCGAAAAAGTTTGCAGATTTGCAATTCTGGCGGGGCTTTCCTGAATACTCTCCGGCAAAGACCTGTTTGCAAAGTGGTTTGGATGCAAACCGCAAACCATGTGTAAATTTTGTAAAGTCAGGCTGCTTCCTGGCCTCTAATGTGTAAATTCTGTGACTAACCTCGCGTGCAGGGGCAGCAAAACTTGCCCGTTTGCCGCTTTCTCGCCTACGCAAAGAGCAGGAGGAGATGAACACCATGGGATATCAGGACATTTACGCCGGTTGGAAACGGGACCCGGAAGGGTTTTGGATGGAGGCCGCACAGGCGATCAGCTGGGACGAAGCCCCGAAACAAGCGCTGTTTGAAAAGGGCGATGGCCTTTATGAATGGTTTTCCGATGCCAAGGTGAACACCTGCTACAACGCTGTTGACCGCCATGTGGAACAGGGCCGCGGTGAACAGACCGCGATCATCTATGACAGCCCGGTCACCCATACCAAGCGCGAAATCTCCTATGTCGAGCTGCGCAACCGGGTCGCCACGCTGGCCGGGGCGCTGCGTGCGAAAGGAATCGAAAAAGGCGACCGGGTCATCATCTACATGCCGATGATCCCTGAAGCGCTGGAGGCGATGCTGGCCTGCGCCCGTATTGGCGCTGTGCATTCGGTGGTGTTCGGCGGCTTTGCCTCCAATGAACTTGCCGTGCGGATTGACGACGCCAAGCCCAAGGCGATCATCGCCGCCTCCTGCGGGATTGAGCCGGGCCGCACCGTGCATTACAAGCCACTGCTGGATGGCGCCATCGACCTGTCGGAGCACAAGCCGGAATTCTGCGTGATCTTCCAGCGCGAACAGGAAGTGGCGGATCTGATCCCGGGCCGCGACGTGAACTGGCACGGGTTCCAATACGGTGTGGAACCCGCCGACTGCGTGCCCGTCGAGGGCAACCACCCCTCCTATATCCTCTACACCTCCGGCACCACCGGCCAGCCCAAGGGCGTGATCCGCCACACCGCGGGCCAACTGGTGGCGCTCAATTGGACGATGAAGAATATCTACAACGTCGATCCCGGCGATGTGTTCTGGGCGGCGTCGGATGTGGGCTGGGTCGTGGGCCACAGCTATATCTGCTACGGGCCGCTCATTCACGGCAACACCACCATCGTGTTTGAGGGCAAGCCGGTGGGCACCCCGGATGCCGGCACCTTTTGGCGGGTGATCTCGGAACATAAGGTCAAAAGCTTCTTCACCGCGCCGACTGCGTTCCGTGCAGTGAAACGCGAGGATCCCAAGGGTGAATTCGTCAAGAAGTATGACCTCAGCTGCCTGCAGCAGGTTTACCTGGCCGGCGAGCGCGCCGACCCTGACACCATCACCTGGGCGCAGGATCAGCTGAAGGTTCCGGTGGTGGACCATTGGTGGCAGACCGAAACCGGCTGGTCGATTGCCGCCAACCCGCTGGGGATCGAAGAATTGCCGACCAAGCTTGGCTCGCCTGCGGTGCCGATGCCAGGCTATGAGGTCGACATTCTGGACGAGGCCGGCAACCCGGTGGCACCGGGCGAGCTGGGCGCAATTGCGGTCAAGCTGCCGCTGCCGCCGGGGACCTTGCCGACGCTGTGGAACGCCGAAGAGCGGTTCAAGAAAAGCTACCTGACAACCTTTCCCGGCTACTACGAGACCGGCGATGCCGGCATGAAGGACGAGGACGGCTATCTCTATATCATGGCGCGCACCGATGATGTGATCAACGTGGCGGGGCATCGTCTCTCCACCGGCGGCATGGAGGAAGTGCTGGCGGGCCACCCGGATGTCGCCGAATGCGCCGTGATCGGCGTGGCGGACAGCCTTAAGGGGCAGATGCCTGTTGGCTTCCTCTGCCTGAACGCCGGCGCCGGCCGCGATCATGGCGAGGTGGTGGCCGAGGTCGTCAAACGGGTGCGCGAGAAGATCGGCCCGGTTGCCGCCTTCAAACTGGCGGTCGTGGTGGATCGGCTGCCCAAGACCCGCTCCGGCAAGATCCTGCGCGGTACCATGGTGAACATTGCGGATGGCACCCCGTGGAAGATGCCTGCCACAATTGACGATCCGGCTGTGCTGGACGAAATCAAAGATGCGTTGCAAACCATCGGTTACGCCAGCTAAGCGCAGGCCGGTTCCCTGCATAGAAGCCGCTGGGAAATCCCCGCGATCTCCTAGCGGCGCAGGGAACACTATGTCCGGCCGCCGACCCGGCCTGGCTACCGCGGATCTTGGCCGCTGCTCCGGCCGTAGCGGGGCAGCCTGTCTTTCAGCTCCAGCCAGCTCACATGGTCGGAGTGGAAGACATGGAACTTGGGCGGCATCTCCCCGGGGCATTCCAAAGTCGCCGTGTACATGTGGATATTCACCGCATCCCGTGCTGTGCGATAGGCCATCTGGGTGCCGCAGGCGCCGCAGAACAGCCGCTCGACACCGTCAGAGGAGTTGTAGATCTGCGGCTCTGCACCGGACCACGCGACTGCCGCATGCGGCAGTCCGAAAAATGCGGTGACAGGTGCCGCGCAATTGCGGCGGCAATCGGCGCAGTGGCAATAGCAGCTCCAGGCCGCCTCGGCCTCACTCTCCCAATGCACGGCGCCGCAGTGGCAATGCCCTCTCATGGCTGGTCCCTCGCTGTTGGCTTCCCTGGATAGGCGGCCAGCGGTAATTCCCAGCCGCAGGATTAACCGTAGTGCGCCACCGGGGTGCCGGCAATGGCAGCCATATTCAAAAGCCCGCGCGCGGTGATCGAAGGGGAAACGATATGGGCACGGTTGCCCATGCCCATCAGGATCGGCCCGACCTCCAGCCCGCCGGCCCGCATTTTCAGGATGTTGCGCACGCCTGAGGCCGCATCGGCATGGGCAAAGATCAGCACATTGGCCGCGCCCTCCAGCCGCGAATTGGGGAAAATCCGTTCGCGCAGTTCGGGATCCAGCGCGCTGTCGATGTTCATCTCGCCCTCATAGGCAAAATCCCGATGGCTTTCGTCCAGGATCTCCAGCGCGGCGCGCAGGCGGCTGCCGGTGTCGCAAGCGATATTGCCGAATTGCGACTGCGAACACAGCGCGATCTTCGGCTCCAGGCCGAAGCGGCGCACGTGGCGGGCGGCGCCGATCACGGTTTCTGCAATCTGTTCCGGCGTCGGCTCGATCCGCACATGGGTGTCGGCAATGAACAGCGGCCCGTCTTCCAGGATCATCAGCGACAACGCCCCGTGCGGCGCATAACTGTTGCCGCCCAGAACCTGTTCAACATAGTTCATATGCCAGCGGTATTCACCAAAGGTGCCGCAGATCAGGCTGTCGGCCTCGCCCCTGTGCACCATGATGGCGCCAATTGCGGTGGTGTTGGTGCGCATGATCGCCTTGGCAAGATCCGGCGTCACCCCGCGCCGCTGCATCACTTTGTGATAGCTGTTCCAGTAATCGTAATAGCGCGGGTCGTTTTCCGGGTTCACCAGCTGAAAATCGCGCCCCGGCCGCACATCCAGCCCCAGCCGTTCGCAGCGGCGCTCAATCACTTCCGGGCGGCCGATCAGGATCGGGGTCTCGGTTGTCTCTTCCAGGATCGCCTGGGCGGCGCGCAGCACCCGATCGTCTTCGCCCTCGGCAAAGACAATCCGGCGGGCCGCGGCGCGGGCGGCCTCGAATACCGGACGCATCAGCAGGGCGGATTTAAAGACTGTCTGGTTCAGCTTCTGCTTATAAGACTCAATGTCCTCAATCGGCCGGGTCGCCACGCCGCTGTCCATTGCCGCCTTGGCCACGGCCGAGGACACCACCGCCACCAGCCGCGGATCAAACGGTTTGGGGATCAGGTAGTCGGCGCCGAAATTCAGCTGCTCCCCTTTGTAGGCAGCCGCGGCTTCAGCGCTGGTTGTGGCGCGGGCCAGTTCGGCAATGCCGTCAACGCAGGCGATCTGCATCTGGTCGTTGATCTCGGTTGCCCCGACATCCAGCGCGCCGCGGAAGATGAAGGGAAAGCACAGCACGTTGTTGACCTGATTGGGGAAATCGCTGCGGCCCGTGGCAATGATCGCCTCCGGCGCCACCTGGCGCGCCGCCTCCGGCATGATTTCGGGCGTCGGGTTCGCCAGCGCAAAGATGATCGGTCGGTCCGCCATCTTTGCCACCATTTCGGGCTTCAGCACATTGGGGCCGGACAGGCCAAGGAACAGATCCGCGCCGTCCATCACCTCGTCCAGCGCGCGCAGGTCCGACGCCTGGGCAAAGGCCGCCTTCTGCGGGTTCATGTCCTCCTCGCGGCCTTCATAAACCAGGCCGTGAATGTCGCAGAGCCAGATATTCTCGCGCTTCACCCCTAGCTTCACCAGCATGTTGAGGCAGGCAATCCCCGCCGCGCCGCCGCCGGTGGAGACGATCTTGATCTCATCAAACGACTTGCCCGCCACATGCAGGGCGTTCTTGGCAGCCGCCCCCACAACAATTGCGGTGCCATGCTGGTCGTCATGAAACACCGGAATGCCCATCCGCTCACGGCAGATCTTCTCGACGATAAAACAGTCCGGCGCCTTGATGTCTTCGAGGTTGATGGCGCCGAACGTCGGCTCCAGCGAGCAGACGATATCCGCCAGCTTTTCCGGATCGCTCTCATTCACTTCGATGTCAAAACAATCGATGCCCGCGAAGTTCTTGAACAGGACCGCCTTGCCTTCCATCACCGGTTTCGAGGCCAGCGCGCCGATGTTGCCCAGCCCCAGAACCGCTGAACCGTTCGACACAACCGCCACCAGATTCCCGCGCGAGGTATAGCGCGCCGCATTGGCGGCGTCCGCTTTGATCTCGGTGCAGGCCTCTGCCACACCGGGCGAATAGGCGCGTGCCAGATCGCGCCCGTTGGCCATCGGTTTGGTCGCGCGGATCTCCAGCTTACCGGGCCGCGGAAACTCGTGATAGTTGAGCGCGGCTTGGCGCAAGTTCTGTGAATCGGACATCTGGCGCTCCTGAAGATCAGTATTGTTTAGTGTTAAACCATTTTTCTTGCCGGAAACCTAGTCCAAACTGACGCAAATGAACGCCCGTGCTGGCAAGCGGCGGTTTCTTGCATGAACTCTGCCTTGCGGACGCCATTGGCGGCAAATGAAAAGGGAATAAAATCGGGGCGTATAGTTGCCGGATTTTGCCTGCGCAGGCTGGAGCTGGTCACTGGTATAATGCTCGTTGCCAAAGCCTTGGCGAAGATAGCGGGCATAATCAAACGGCGGATGATCTGCGGATTGCGGGTTTTTCCAGCCGCCGGGTGTCTTGCGGGCTGCAAGAAAACCAAAGACTTCCTTGGCGCCCGCTGTATTCTGACTGAAGATCTTAGTTGGTTTTACGAAGGCCCGCCGCCTGGCCGGCCCCTGAAACGACGTGAAACTGCTGAACGTGGATTGGTTTTGCTTGTTCAGCTTCATGCTGGGATACCACGTGAACAGCACAGCAGGGCTTTCGCTCCGCGGGGCATATCAGCTAGGCTGCGGCATTCTGACCAGATGATCAAAAACCGGGGAAACACCCATGAGCCTCAAAGCCGCCGCAACCGCCGTCCGCGAAAACGCCCACGCGCCGTACTCCAATTTCAAGGTTGGCGCCGCAATCCGCTCGTCCAGCGGCCAGATTTACGTTGGCTGCAATGTTGAAAACGTCGCCTACCCGGAGGGCACCTGCGCCGAGGCCGGGGCTATTGCTGCGATGGTGGCCGCAGGCGAGAAAGAACTGGCAGAGGTCTATGTGATTGCCGACTGCCCCACTCCGATCCCGCCCTGCGGCGGCTGCCGTCAGAAGCTCAAGGAGTTTGGCACAGGCGAGGTGAAAGTGACCCTGGCAACCACTGACGGCGCTGAGAAGGACACCACAATCGGCGATCTGCTGCCGGGCGCTTTTGACGCGGACCATATGGAGCGCAGCTGATGGACGCCCGCGCCATCAATGCCACGCTCCGGCGCGGTGAAACACCGGGCGAGGACGCACTGCGCTGGTTTGCCGAAGGGCTGGCCAATGGCGCGGTCTCGGACGCGCAGGCCGGGGCCTTTGCCATGGCGGTCTGCCTGCAGGGCCTCAGCGTTGAGGGCCGCCGCGCCCTGACGCTGGCGATGCGCGACACCGGTGATGTGCTGGCGTGGGATCTGGACGGGCCGGTTCTGGACAAACACTCCACCGGCGGGGTGGGGGACTGTGTCTCGCTGCTTCTGGCGCCTGCGCTGGCAGCTTGCGGCGCCTATGTGCCGATGATTTCGGGCCGCGGCTTGGGCCACACCGGCGGCACGCTCGACAAGCTGGAAGCGATCCCCGGTGTTTCCACCAGCGTCAGCGAAGACCACTTGCGCCACATGATGCAGGACATGGGCTGCGCCATTGCCGGCGCCACTGCGCGGATCGCACCTGCGGATAAGCGGCTTTATGCGATCCGGGATGTGACCGCGACGGTGGACAGCCTCGACCTGATCACCGCCTCGATCCTGTCCAAAAAACTCGCCGCCAGCCCGGATGCGCTGGTGCTGGACGTCAAGATAGGTTCCGGCGCCTTTATGAAAACAGCCGATGACGCCCGTGCGCTGGCGCAATCCCTCTGCGATACCGCCAATGCCGCCGGTTGCCGCACTTCGGCGCTGATCACCGACATGAACCAGCCGCTGGCGCCTGCCCTGGGCAATGCGCTGGAGGTGGCCGAGGTGATGCGGGTTCTGACAGGGCAGGCGGCTGGCCCCCTGGCCGGGATTTCCGCGGTTCTGGGCGGCGATCTGCTGGCCCATGCCGGGCTGGCTGCCGATGCAGGGGATGGCGCGGCAAAGATCACCGCAACCCTTGCCGATGGCCGCGCGGCTGAGCGGTTTGCCCGTATGATTGCCGCCATGGGCGGCCCTGCGGATTTCGCGGCCAAATGGCAGGATCATCTGCCGGGCGCAGAGGTCGTGCGTGATGTGAAAGCGCCAATCGCCGGTTATGTCTCCGCGATGAACGGCGAAGCCCTGGGCCTGGCAGTTGTCAGGCTTGGCGGCGGCCGCATGGTGGAGAGCGACAAAATCCATCCCGGCGTTGGCATCTCTGACATTGCCCGCCTGGGACAGCAGGTCGGGGCAGGGGATATCCTGGCCCGCATTCACGCGGCCAGCGATGATGCGGCAGATATGGCCGAGGCTTCTCTCCTGGCCGCCATTGCCATCGGCGATGCGCCGGATGCGCTGCCGCCGCTGGTTCACGAAAGGATCTCCTGATGCCCCGTGCCTTCCTGATTGTGATGGATTCCGCCGGTATCGGCGGCGCGCCGGACGCCGGGACGTTCTTCAACGGCGATCTGCCGGATCTCGGCGCCAACACATTGGCCCATATCGTCCAGGCCTGTGCTGCAGGTGAGGCCGAGGCGGGCAGAAGCGGCCCGCTGCACGTACCCAACATGGAGCGCCTTGGCCTAGGCGCAGCGATGCGGCTGGCGTCCTCAGTGCCGTTTGCGGGGCTGAATGCAGAGCCGCAGGGCCTGTGGGGCTGTGCCCGCGAACTCAGCCGCGGCAAGGACACGCCGTCGGGCCATTGGGAACTTGCGGGCCTGCCGGTGCCCTGGGACTGGCATTACTTCTCTGATCAAGCGCCGTCCTTCCCCGAAGACCTGACGGCCTTTGTGGCGGAGCAGGCCGGCACCGATGGCATCCTCGGCAATTGCCACGCCTCCGGCACGGTGATCCTAAACGATCTTGGCGCCGAACACATGCGGACCGGCAAGCCGATCTGCTACACTTCTGCCGACAGCGTTTTCCAGATTGCGGCGCACGAAGAAACATTTGGCCTCGACCGCCTGCTGGCCTTGTGCAAATCCATCGCTCCGCGCCTGCACGCGATGATGGTGGGACGGGTAATTGCGCGGCCTTTCCTTGGCTCGGCAGAGGACGGGTTCATCCGCACAACCAATCGCCGCGACTATGCGATCACCCCGCCGGCACCTGTGCTGACCAACTGGGTGCAGGACGCCGGCGGCAAGGTCCATGCCATCGGCAAGATCGGTGATATCTTCTCTATGTCCGGCATCGATACATTGGAAAAAGGCTCTGATGCCAAGCTGATGCAGCATCTTCTTGATGCAGTGGAGATGGCAGAGGAGGGCAGTCTGACCTTTGCCAACTTTGTTGAGTTCGACAGCATGTACGGCCACACCCGCGACATCGCCGGTTATGCCCGCGCGCTGGAGTGGTTCGACGCGGAACTGGGCCGGCTGCTGGCAAAGCTGCGACCGGATGACATGCTCGTGCTCACCGCTGATCACGGCAATGATCCCAGCTGGCCCGGCAGTGACCACACCCGCGAACAGGTGCCGGTTCTGGTCGCAGGGCTTGACGCCGGCCCAGTCGGGCAGGTCAAATTCGCCGACGTGGGCGCCTCTATTGCGGCCCATTTGAACGTCCCGGCCCAGGGGCCTGGCAAGAGCTTTCTTTGACTTTATGGTCAAAACCCGCTTGCCAGCCGCGGCCAGGCCCGTAAAAGCGCTGCAAACAGAACCGCCGCTAACAGACCATAGGAGTGCCCCATGACCGACCACCTGACCGTTGTTGATCACCCGCTTGTGCAGCACAAGCTGACCCTGATGCGGGACAAGGGCACATCCACGGCCGGCTTCCGCCGCCTGCTGCGCGAGATTACCCAGCTCCTGGCCTATGAAATCACCCGGGAAATGGAGCTGACCACAACCAACATCGAAACCCCGATGGAGGAAATGGACGCGCCGATCCTGGCCGGCAAGAAACTGGCGCTGGTGTCGATCCTGCGCGCGGGCAACGGTATGCTGGACGGGGTGCTGGAGCTGATCCCCTCGGCCCGTGTCGGATTTGTCGGCCTTTACCGGGACGAGGAAACCCTGGAACCGGTGCAATATTACTTCAAAGCGCCTGAAGCGCTGGAAGACCGGCTGGTGATCGCGGTGGACCCGATGCTGGCCACCGGCAACAGCTCTGCCGCGGCCATTGATCTGCTGAAGGAGGCCGGCGCCAACAACATCCGCTTCCTGTGCCTGCTGGCCTCGCCCGAGGGTGTTGCGCGGATGAAGGAAGCGCACCCGGATGTGCCGATCGTCACCGCCTCGCTGGACCGGCAGCTGAACGAGAAGGGCTACATTCTGCCCGGTCTGGGTGATGCCGGCGACCGGATGTTCGGCACCAAATGATCTGATTGGAACCGGCCAAGGCAGCCCTCAGCACCTTGGCCGGACTGCCCGGCTGCCGTCCGCGGCAGGAAAACAAGTTCCAATTTGCGCAAAAATTGCCGCCTTGCGGCCTTATTGTTGCCGCAGAATCTTTACTCACAGGCCGGATTCAGGCATCCTGCAGCCATATTTTGTGGGGCTCAGGAATGAAAATAACTAGAATTATTGCACTGGCCATCATCGCGGGGACAACCGGGGCAGCAGGTATACAGGCGCAAACCCTGCGTGAAACCAGCCCGCCCGCCGAATTTCCGCCTGCCTCCTACACGGGCAAGCAATATGTGGACAGCCGCGGCTGCGTCTACATCCGTGCTGGCATTGACGGCAATGTCACCTGGGTGCCGCGGGTTTCCCGCTCGCGCAAGCAGATCTGCGGCTATGCACCAACCAAGCTGGCGGGCGCCACGCGGACGCAGCAGGCAGCCCCGGCACCGGAACTGATCACCCTTGACCCGGGCCAGCAGCCGGCACAATCGAATGCGGGCGCCGCGGCCCCCAGGGTTGTCACCACGGCCAAACCGCGCCGCACACCGCAATCCACCAGCGCCCGGCCTGCAGCCGCTCCGGCGCCATTGCCGAAACCGGCAGTCAAAAAGGTCGTGCGTGTGACGCCCAAGCCAGCACCGGCCCCGGCACCAGCCCCGGCAGCGCCCGCTCCGGCAGCAGTGCAGCCTGCAGGCAGCGGTGCTTGCGCCGGGCTATCTG
The DNA here is from genome assembly GCF_025144145.1 of Leisingera sp. M658. Taxonomy (NCBI): domain Bacteria; kingdom Pseudomonadati; phylum Pseudomonadota; class Alphaproteobacteria; order Rhodobacterales; family Roseobacteraceae; genus Leisingera; species Leisingera sp. M658. Next base: position 2,293,764 of record NZ_CP083546.1, on the reverse strand, counting down.
ATATCAGCCGCCAGTACTCCAATGCCACCGGTGCGCGCTGCGGCCCGCAAACTGTTTCGCCGGTGACCTACGGCGGGCAGGACAGCGGCGCGCAGTCCTCTCTGCGCCTCACCCCGAATACACGTGTGGTGCAGACGCACATCTACCAGGACCGCCGCCTCAGCAACAGTTTCACGGTGCCCGAAGGCTATCGCCCGGTCTGGACCGACGGGCGGCTGAACCCGCAGCGTGCAGTGCGTACCGTGCGTCCGGCAGTGGTGACCGGTTTTGCCCAGGCCCCGGCCGGCTATCTGACAGTGGAACGTGAGGATGGCCGCCTGAATGCGATGCGCGGCGTGCGCACGCCCGAGGGCGACGCGCAGATGGCGCAGATCTGGACCAATGGGGTGCCGCGCCGCCTGGTGCAGCTGCCATTGGACCGTGCCACGCTGACACTGCCGCGCAATGTGCGCCGCAGCCCGGCCGAAGCGCAGCCGTCGGGACTGCGTCTGTCCTCCCGCTCGGCACCGGATGCGGCGGTGCCGCAGCAGGCCGCACCGCGGCGGTATATTCGCGCCGCAACCTATGCCGACGCTGGTCAGGCCAAGGCCGCAGCACAGCGGCTTGCCGCTGCCGGTCTGCCGGTGCGCCTTGGCGCGGTCAGCCGCAAGGGACAGCCCTACAAGGTGGTTCTGGCGGGCCCGTTTCAAGCCGATGACCAAGCCGCCGCAGCCCTGGCTAAGGCCCGCAATGCTGGTTTCACCGGCGCCCGGATCAGTAAATAACATCAGGGCAGGGGCGGGGCAGTGCCTGTCCCGGCCTCTGCAAAAACGGTTGGCACCCCCTGTGGCCCGAAGGCGGAATGCACCAGTGTGCGCATAACAGCCCGTTCCTGACAGCATCAGGGGCGGGCTTTGTCTTTAGTGCTGCAGCTGCTCCAGTTTCTGTATGAACAACTGCGCTGCCCGTATTGCGCCGGGACCCCAAACCGGGCGTCTAGCCGCAGATGTTCTGCAGTTGAACCCAGTCGCGGTCATTCAGCAGCGGCTTCTGGTCGCGGCCTGCCATCGGGTCCGCCTCGATCAGCCCCAGCACCGTCTCGCCGGTGATGTCCAGCGCGTAGGCATAAGGCGATGAGGGCAGCGCTGCGCGGGCGAACTCGGCCAGCAGCACCTGATCCGGCAGTGCCGGGCGCGGACTGGCCAGGGTGGCCTCGGAATAGGCATCCAGGGCAGCGCGGTCCAGCTCGCCCGTGGTCAGCAGTTTGAAGGCGGCCATTACACCGCCGGCCTCCAGCAGTTCGAACATCGGGTCGCTGGCCTCAGCCCGGGCACGTTCCGCCAGGATGGCGCCGGCCGCAACTGCCGGATCCTCGAAATCCTCAACAAACGACCGGTTCAGCAGCACGATGCCGCCAGGCAGATGCAGGCTGCCGGGAATGCCTGAGCGAAGCACCGCCAGCTGCCGCACCCCGGTGCGCGCTGCCAGATCCCGCAGGATCGGAGCGGCTTCCGGCGTCGCGCAGGCCGGCCCCGAGACCCGCTCGATCCGGCCTAGCAAGGCTTGGCCGATGGCCTTGCGCTTAATGTCAGGAACCACGCTGACAGCATGCCGGGTGACAGCACCAGGCAGCCACAAAACCAGCAGCGCCAGCACCAGCGCAAAGGTGCCCAGGATACTGACAGCCCGCAGCCGCCCGGGCCGCGCACGGGAACGGCCGATGGCGTTCTGCACCCGGGCAATTGCCTCCAGCATGGCGGTTTCATCCTGACCCAGCTCCAGCGTCTCGCCGGGGTCGCCATCGGGGTGGAACAGGGCCGGGAACGCTCCGGGGTTGGCGCGCTCGACCGCTGCCAGCGACCAATGGGCCAGCGGCAGGTCATTCATGCTTGCGATGGTCAGCGTCGCATCGCCCAGCGAGATAATTACATCCCGCCGCTGCGCCTCCCGGTCCGCGCGCCACAAGCCCGCAGCCTCCAGCCGCTCAAATTCCCTCAATGCCGTCATGCAGCCAGCCCGGCCCCCGTTCTTATCGTTGCCGCCAGAATAATCACATAAAACAGGGGCAGCAAATTGCTTTGCTGCCCCCGGATGCTGTTTCGCCGTGAAAAATTACAGGTTCTTGGCGATTTTCCTCAGTTCGAACTTCTGGATCTTGCCGGTGGAGGTTTTCGGCAGCTCCAGGAACACCACTTTCTTAGGCGCCTTGAAGCCCGCCAGCGTCTCGCGGGTGAAGGCGATCAGTGCTGCCGCGTCTTCCTTGGCGCCGGCTTTCAGCTCGACAAAGGCGCAAGGAACCTCACCCCATTTGTCGTCCGGCATCGCGGCCACCGCTGCCAGCAGCACATCCGGATGCGCCATCAGCACCCCCTCCACTTCAACCGAGGAGATGTTCTCGCCGCCTGAGATGATGATGTCCTTGGCCCGGTCGGCGATCTGGATGTAGCCGTCGGGGTGCTGCACTGCCAGGTCGCCGGAGTTGAAATAGCCGTCCTTGAACGCCTCTGCCGTGGCCTCCGGGTTCTTCAGATACCCCTTCATCACCACATTGCCGCGCAAGGCAATCTCGCCCTGGCTCTGGCCGTCCATCGGCAGCACGTTGTGGTCGCTGTCGCGCACCACCACCGGCTCCAGCATCGGCATGGCGACGCCCTGGCGGGATTTCTTGGCGGCAATGCCGGCCTTGTCCAGCCCGTCCCATTCGGCGGCCTTCCAGTAGCATTCGGTGACATGGCCATAGGTTTCGGTCAGCCCGTAAACATGGGTGATGTTAAAGCCCAGATCCTCGATCTTGGACAGGGTTGCGGGCGCTGGCGGGGCGCCTGCGGTGAAGACCTCCACCGTGTGGTCAAAGGTGCGGCGCTCTTCGTCCAGCGCATTGACCAGCATGTTCAGCACAATCGGCGCACCGCCGAAATGAGTGACGCCCTCATAGTGGATGGCGTTATAGATGTTCTGCGCTGTGACATCGCGGCAGCAGACCAGGGTGCCGCCCACGACCGGCATCATCCAGGTGTGATTCCAGCCGTTGCAGTGAAACAGCGGCACGATGGTCAGGTAGACGGGATGCAGCACCATCCGCCATGAGATCACCGTGCCGGTGGTCATCAGATAGGCGCCTCGGTGGTGGTAAACCACACCCTTGGGCCGCCCGGTGGTGCCGGAGGTATAGTTCAGCGCCAGGCTTTCCCATTCATCCCCAGGCATGATCCATTGGAAGTCCGGGTCGCCGCTCGCCAGCAGCGCCTCGTATTCCATATGCCGGCCGGTGGCGTGCCAGGTGGCCTGATCATCTGCCACTTCGATCAAAACCGGGGCCGGGCCTTCCATTTCCTCGACGGCGGCTTCGGCCAGTTCCAGGAACTGCGGATCAACGAGCACTGCCTTGGCTTCGCCGTGGTCAAAAATATAGGAGACCGTACCCACGTCCAACCGGGTGTTGATGGTGTTCAAGACCGCCCCGCAGGCGGGCACGCCGAAATGCGCCTCGGCCTGGGCCGGGATATTCGGCAGCAAGGTGGCCACCACGTCGCCGGGCTTTACCCCCAGATTGGCCAGTCCCGAAGCCAGCCGGCTGCAGCGGTCGTGGTATTCGGCATAAGTTTTGCGGTGCTTGCCATAGCTTACCGCCAGATGCTCCGGAAACACCTGCGCCGCCCGCTGCAGATGCGACAGCGGTGTCAGCGGCACATAATTCGCGGCGGTCTTCTCCAGACCGGTTTCATCCGCCATCCACCCCATCAGTTTCCTCCCCTGAATCACTTTGGTGTCGTTTAGAGAACAGATATTGCGGAAAGTTGCGGGCAATGGGAAGGGTATGAAACAAACAGCGACCCTTTCCGCAGAAACCGGCAGCCAGACGGCAGCCGCGCACGCCATGCTGGCAGCCATGCTGATTATCGGCATTACCGACAATGCGGTCCCGCTGATGGCCGAACAGATCGGGCTGGGCCAATTCTATCTGTTGCGAACCTTTGTAGCGCTGCCTTTTTTGTGGCTGATGGCTCGGGCGGGGCTTGGCGGCCTGGCACCGCGCCGGATGGGGGCGGTGCTGTTGCGGGCAGTACTGGTGGCAGTCGCAATGATTTTCTACTTTGCCGCAGTCGCGCTGATGCCGATCGCACAGGCGCTGGCGGGGCTGTTCACTTCGCCGATCATCATTGTGATTATCTCGGTTCTGTTCCTGAGGATGCGGATCGGCTGGGTCCGGATCGGTGCCGCTCTGATTGGCTTTGCCGGAGTGCTGCTGGTGCTGCAGCCAGATCCGGCGTCGTTCAACTGGTTGATTCTGGTGCCGATTGCGGGCGGGCTGTTCTATGCGCTCGGGTCGCTGACCACTGGTCTTTATTGTCAGGGCGAAAGCACTGTGGCGATGCTTTTTATCTATCTGCTTGCCCAGGGCGTGCTGGGGGCGCTGCTGCTGGCCGGGCTTGAAATCTGGCCGCAATCCGTGCCAGCAGGCGCCGACGGTTTTATAACCCGCGGCTGGATCTGGCCGCTGTGGGAGATGTCCCACCTGATCCTGCTGCAGGGCTGCGCAGCGGTGGGCGGTGTGTTTCTGATCACCAAGGCCTATCAACTGGGCGAGGCCTCTTATGTTGCGGTGTTTGAATATTCGGTGATGATCGTCGGGCCGGGTGTTGCCTGGGCCTATTGGGGCCAGGCGCTGAACATCTGGCAGATGCTGGGGATTACTCTGATCATTGCCGCTGGCACCACCATTGCGGTGCGCTCAAGGTAGCCGGGCAGGGGCGCTGCCCCTCTTGGCCCTAAGGGCCAATTCACCCCGGAGTATTTGCGCAAAGGTGAAATGGGCCGGGGTTGCTTTGGGTCTGCCGTTCACCGGGGCAGGGCGGTCTGCAGACCCGTGCACATCAGCATTTCCAACAGCGGATCAATGGCCTAGGGTCGGCTCATGATCCTGTCTCCGGGCCGTAAATACGTCTTTATCCATATCCCCAAGACCGGCGGAACAGCGCTGGCCCTGGCGTTGGAGGCGCGCGCCATGGCCAATGACATGATGCTGGGGGACACCCCAAAAGCGCTGAAACGCCGCCGCCGTCTGAAGGACGCGCAGACACGCGGGCGGCTGTGGAAACACTCGACGCTGGCTGACATCGAAGGGCTGGTGCCGGATCCGGCACTGCGGTCGCTGTTTGCCTTTACCCTGGTGCGCAACCCGTGGGACCGGGCGGTGAGCTATTACCATTGGCTGCGCGGGCAGAGCTTCAGCCACCCGGCAATCCGTCTGGCACAAGATCTGGAGTTCCGCGGCTTTGTGCAGCACCCGGAGATCATCAGCGCGTTCCGCGGCAGCCCGGCGGCCTCATACATGCGCCACGCGGACGGGGCAGAGCAGTGCCGGCTTTACATCCGGCTGGAGCATTTTCACGACGACGCCCAGCCTCTGTTCAGCCATCTCGGGTTTTCCTTGGACCTGCCGCGGGTCAACGACAGCGGCCGGCAGCGGGACTGGCGGGCCTATTACGATGATCGTGCAGCCGGGGCCGTGGCAAAAGCCTGCGCGCAGGATATCGCGCAATTTGAATACTCTTTTAATGATTCCCCTCTATCCAGGTGACCGGGAAAGGCGCTTTTGCGGCCCCGGGGCGGATCGGCCAACGGGGATTTGCCAAGGCGTGAGAGTTGAGGCCAGCCTGGGAATGCCTGGGCCGCAGGAAAGGAAACCGGATGCTGGATTGGCTTCTGAAACGTTCGCAAATCCCGCTGGGACAGGCATTGAACAGCGGTTTTCCACTGGTTTTCGTCGGGCAGGGCGGGTTTCTGGCTGGCACCCACGTGGCCTCGAACCTGGGCTGGCGCCCGGTTGAAGCGCTGACGCCGGGCGACAAGGTGCTGACATTTGATCATGGCATGCAAACAGTTGTGGAACTGCAGCGCGAAACCATCCTTCCGGGCGACGGCGATCTGGATCCGGCCCGCTGCCCGCTGCTGGTGCCGCGTGATGCGCTGATGAACCGGGTGCCGCTGTGGCTGATGCCGGATCAGGGCGTGCTGCTGGAGAGCGATCTGGTGGAGGATGTTCAGGGCGACCCCTTTGCCGTCGTGCCCGCCGCCGCGCTGGAGGGCTACCGGGGTATCCGCCGGATGCATCCCGGCGCGCAGCTGGAGCTGGTCACGCCGCGGTTTGCCCAGGATCAGGTGATTTACCTGGAAGCCGGAATGCTGGGTTTCACAGCCGCCCCGGTCAACTTGATGTGCGGGCGTATCTTTACCGAAGAAGGCACTTACCGTGTGCTGCCGCCGGATGAGGCGCGCGGCCTGGTCTTGTCGATGATAGCCGGGGAAGAATGCTGGGACGCGCCTGGTGCAGCCCCGGCTGCAGCCCAGCATCAGCAACCGCTGAACTGAGCGGACGGCACTCCATTCGGAGCAATGAAAACGGCCAGGGAATGCCCTGGCCGTTTTGTGTTTTCCGTTGCCGTCAGGCGGCGGCGGATTTCTCCGGGTCGAAACGGCCATAGAAGCTTTGGCCCTTGTTCGCCATGTCGCGCAGCAGATCCGGGCAGGCAAAGCGTTCGCCGTACTGCGCGGTCAGCTGATCACAGCGTTCAGCTGCATAAGGCGTGCCAATGATGTCCAGCCAGCTGAGGGGGCCGCCGGACCAAGGGGCAAAGCCCCAGGCCAGAACCGCGCCCACGTCGCCTTCGCGGATGTCCATCAGCACACCTTCCTCCAGTGCGCGCACCGCTTCCAGCACCTGGGCAAACATCAGCCGTTCCTGCACTTCGATCAGCTCGGGCTGTTCGGGCGCCTGCGGGTATTTCTCCTGCAGGCCTTTCCAGTACTCAACCCGTTTGCCCTTGTCGTCGTAGTCGAAGAAGCCGGCATTGGCCTTGCGGCCCAGGCGGCCCTGTTCTTCCATCCAGAAAATCAGATCATCCGACGGGCTTTCGGGATAGGCGTCGCCCATCGCTGCTTTGGTGGCGCGGGCAATCTTGGCGCCCAGATCAATTGAGGTCTCATCGGTCAGCTGGATCGGCCCCACCGGAAAGCCCAGCTGGCGCGCAGCGTTGTCGATCAGCACCGGGCTGACACCCTCGGCGATCATCCGCACCCCTTCGTTGATGTAAGGGATGATGCAGCGGTTGGCGTAGAAGAACCGCGCGTCATTGACCACAATCGGCGTCTTGCGGATCTGGCGCACGTAGTCCAGCGCCTTGGCCACCGCGCGGTCGCCGGTCTCCTTGCCCTTGATGATCTCCACCAGGAACATCTTCTCAACCGGCGAGAAGAAGTGGATGCCGATGAACTGATCCGCCCGGCTCGATGCCTTGGCCAGCTCGCTGATCGGCAGGGTCGAGGTGTTGGAGGCAAAGATGCAGTCTTCGGGGATAATCGCTTCGACCTTTTGGGTCATCTCGGCCTTGACGCCTGGATCCTCAAACACCGCTTCGATGATCAGGTCGCAGCCTTTCAGCGCGTCCAGATCCGGGGTGGCGGTGATCTGCGCCAGCAGCGCCTCTTTCTTTTCCTCGGTCGCTTTGCCGCGTTTGATGCCCTTGTCCATATAGGCGGCGGAGTAGGCCTTGCCCTTGTCGGCAGCCTCCTGGTCGCGGTCGATCAGAACCACTTCCATGCCGGCCTGGGCCGAGACCAGCGCGATGCCTGCGCCCATCATGCCAGCACCCAGAACGCCGATTTTTTTCACCGACTGATCCGGTACATCCTTGGGCCGCACGGCACCTTTTTCCAGTGCCTGCTTGTTCAGAAACAGGCTGCGGATCATCGCCGAGGACGACGGGTTCATCAGCACATGGGTGAACCAGCGCGCTTCGATCTTCAGCGCGGTGTCGAAGTCAACCAGCGCGCCCTCATAGATCGACGACAGCAGTGCCTGGGCCGCCGGGAAGGCGCCCTGGGTCTTGCCGTTGATCATCGCCGAGGCGCCAACAAAGGTCATGAAACCAGCGGGGTGATACGGCGCGCCGCCGGGCATCTTGTAACCCTTGGCATCCCAGGGTTTGACCAGATCGGCAGGTTTGGCATTCAGCACCCAGTCCCTGGCTGCGGCCAGCGCATCATCTGCAACCGCGTCGATCAGCTGCGCGCCCTTGGCCTTCTTCGGGTCCAGCATCTTGCCTTCCAGCAGCACAGGCGCTGCCGCCATGGCACCCACCATGCGGGAGTACCGCGTGGTGCCACCGCCGCCGGGGAAGATGCCGATCATGATTTCCGGCAGGCCGATCTTGGCCTTGGGATTGCTGGTCATCACCCGGTGGTGGCAGGCCAGCGCAATTTCGGTGCCGATGCCGGCACAGGTGCCGTTGATGGCGCAGGCCACCGGCTTGCCGCCCTTCTTGGTCTTGGGGTCCATGCCGGCAAGTTCGAGTTTGCGCAGGATCCGATGGCCGCCCATGGTGAAATCGAACAGCCCCTGCGCCGGGTTTTCGCCAGACTCTTCGCGGATGGTCGCCAGCACGTTCAGATCCATGCCGCCGGCAAAATCCTTCTTGCCGCTGGTGATCACGATCCCCTTGACACCCTCGTCTTCCAAGGCGCGGTCCACGTATTCCTCCACCAGGCCAAAGGCCTCGCGGGTGAGGACGTTCATGGACTTGCCGGTCGCGTCCCAGGTAATGATTGCGACGCCGTCTGCGTCCACGTTGTATTTGAAATCGCTCATGTGTCTTCTCCGGTCTGGTCAGCCGTCAGGGGGCTGCCGTCCTTGCGGGTGAATGTGAACTCGCCGCCTGCGAATTTCACCATCATGTCCAAATCGCTGTAATAGCCGGTCTCTGTCGGGGTGCGGGTGCCCACCACCAGAAACGCCGCGGGTTTATCGGAACGGTTCACCAGATGGTGGCCGTTCTCGTCCCCTGCAGGGAAGGCGGCGCAGTCGCCGGGCTGCATCTCATGCGCGCCCTGATCATCGATCAGGGTGCAGGTGCCCTCGGTCACCATCAGGAACTCGTCCTGCTGCATGTGATAATGGCGCAATGACGAGGCCGCGCCCGGCTCCAGCCGCACGATGTTGACCCCGTATTGGGTGAGGCCGCCGGGGTCGCCCAAGGGCTGCACGCTGCGGCCTTCAGTCGAGGCCGCCAGCTTACCGGGATAGCCCGATCCGGTGCGCCAGGGCAGTTGGGAAAGGTCCAGCTTCGGCATCAGACGCGCTCGATGATGGTGGCAGCACCCATGCCCGATGCGATGCACAGGGTGGCGAGGCCGGTTTCCTTGTCCTGCCGCTCCAGCTCATCCAGCAGGGTGCCGATGATGATCGCGCCGGTCGCACCCAGCGGGTGGCCCATGGCGATGGAGCCGCCGTTGACGTTGACCAGTTCCGGATCCACATCAAACGCCTGCTGGAAGCGCATCACGACGGAGGCAAAGGCTTCGTTCACCTCAAACAGATCCAGATCGCTGATCTTCATGCCGTTGTCGGCCAGGATCTTCTCGGTCACCGGCACCGGGCCGGTCAGCATGATGGTGGGGTCAGTGCCGATCTTGGCGGTCGCCTTGATCCGGGCCCGCGGTTTCAGCCCGTGCTTCTCACCGAATTCCTTGTTGCCGATCAGCAAGGCCGCGGCGCCGTCCACAATACCGGATGAGTTGCCCGCATGGTGGATATGGTTGATCCGCTCCAGATGCGGGTATTTCATCATCGCCACTTTGTCGAAACCGGGCATCTGCTCGCCCATCATCTGGAACGCCGGGTTCAGTGATCCCAGCGCCTGCATGTCGGTACCGGGGCGCATGTATTCGTCGTGATCCAGGATCGCCAGCCCGTTCTGGTCGCGCACCGTGATCACCGATTTGGCAAAGCGGTTATCGTCCCACGCGGCTTTGGCCCGGCGCTGGCTCTCCATCGCCAGTGCATCGGCCTGATCACGGGTAAAGCCATACTCAGTTGCGATGATATCCGCGGAAATGCCCTGCGGCACAAAATAGGTGTCCATCGCCAGGCTCGGGTCCACGGCAATTGCTGCGCCGTCGCTGCCCATGGCCACGCGGCCCATCATTTCAACACCCCCTGCGATATAGGCATCGCCCGCGCCGCCCTTCACCTGGTTGGCGGCCAGGTTCACGGCTTCCATGCCGGAGGCGCAGAAGCGGTTGATCGCCAGGCCGGGAATACGCTCGTCCAAGTCCGAGGCGAGAACAGCCGAGCGCGCCAGGCAGCCGCCCTGTTCCATTACCTGGGTGACATTGCCCCAGATCACGTCCTCGACCACGTGGCCTTCCAGGTTGTTGCGCTCCTTGATCGCGTTCAGCGTCAGGGCCGACAGGCGGACCGAGGTCACCTCATGCAAGGAGCCGTCTTTGCGGCCCTTGCCGCGCGGGGTCCGCAGGGCGTCATAGATATATGCATCAGTCATTTTGCTCTCCTCACGCCCGGTCCGACGGGTTGCCGGGCATCAAATCATAGGGGTGTTTCCAGCCTGGAACCGCGCTGATGCGGGTCAGCCAGGCGTCGATATTGGGCCACTCGGTCCGGTCAAAGCCGAAGGGTTCGGGATAATACAGGTAACTGCAGCAGCTGATGTCGGCATTGCTAAGGTCCTCTCCCGCAATCCACTCGCGCCCCTTCAAATGGTGTTCCAATGTGGCGTATGCGGCTTTCAGGCGGCCCTGCATGAAAGCGATCACTTCCGGCGGCCGGTGTTTTTCCGGCAGGAAGTTGATCAGGAAGCGGGTCATGCCTGCCTGGCTGGACATTTTGTGATTGTCCCACAGGATCCAGCGCAGCACTTCGTATTTGTCTTCTGGCGCGCCGCCGAATTTGCCGGTCTTGTCGGTGATATACTGCTGGATCACGCCGGACTGGCTCAGCGTCACATCGCCGTCCACCAGAACCGGCGCCTCGGCCATCACGTTCAGGCCGCGGTAATCGTCGGTGCGGTGCGCGCCGCTAAAGAAATCGACAAAGACCGGTTCCCAGGCAAGGCCCGACAGCTCCAGCGCCAGTGCCGCCTTATAGGAATGACCGCTTTCGCCGAAGCAATGCAGTTTTATTGTCATCTGCTGTTCCCTGTGTCTGCTGGCGGAGCGGGGGTTTCACACCCCCGCACCCCCGTGGAGTATTTTTGGAAAGATGATGCAGCATTAACCCGCCGCATCCTCCTGTTTGCTATCTTGGACCTGCGGTACAGGCTGGAGAGCCGATGGCCGTGAAAGCTGAAGACGTCCCTGCCCATTTGGCGCTGTCCTTGGGGGCAGGGGCACTCTTTCGCCTTCATCTTTCCCCAAATACTCAAGTCCTATCATCAGCCACCCGCCGCTCCGCCGCGGCCCCTGCGCCTACAGCGCCCTTGAAATCAGTTCCTTCATGATCTCATTGGTGCCGCCATAAATCCGCTGCACCCGGGCGTCTGCCCACATCTCACCCACCGCATATTCCTGCATATAGCCGTAGCCGCCATGCAGCTGCAGGCATTCGTCCAGCACTTCGCCCTGGGTATCGGTGATCCAGTATTTCGCCATCGCAGCCTTCTCAACCGTCAGCTTGCCCGCCAGATGCTCGGCAATGCAGTCATCCAGAAAAGCGCGCGCCACTTTGGCTTTGGTCAGGCATTCCGCCAGTTTGAAGCGGGTGTTCTGAAACTGCAGGATCGGACCGCCAAAGGCTTCGCGCTCCTTGCAATAAGCGATGGTGCGGTCCACGGCACCTTCCATGGCGCCCACTGCGCCGCAGGCAATGATCAACCGTTCCTGCGGCAGTTGCTTCATCATCTGATAAAAGCCCTGGCCCTCGGCACCGCCCAGAATGTTCTCCGGCGGGATCTCCACATCGCTGAAGAACAGTTCGGACGTATCCGCCGCGTGGCAGCCGATCTTGTCGAGGTTGCGGCCGCGGCTGAAGCCCGCTGCGCCGTCGGTTTCCACCGCCACCAGCGAAACACCCTTGGCACCTGCTGTGGGATCGGTTTTGGCGGCGACCAGGATCAGGTTGGCGTGCTGCCCGTTGGTGATAAAGGTCTTCTGCCCCGACAGCCGGTAGGCATTTCCGTCCCGTACCGCCTTGGTCTTGATCGCCTGCACATCTGATCCGGTCGAGGGTTCGGTCATCGCCAGCGCGCCGACCAGTTCGCCGCTGACCATCCTGGGCAGCCAGCGCTGTTTCTGCTCTTCGGTGCCATAGGCCAGGATATAGTGGCCGACGATGCCGGAATGGATGCCCTGGCCCCAGCTGGCCAGATTGGCGCGGCTGCCTTCCATCAGGATCACCGCCTCATGGCCGAAATCGCCGCCGGCGCCGCCGTATTCTTCGGGGATTGAGGGGCAGAGCAGGCCGAGGTCCCCGGCCTGGTTCCAGGTCTCCCGGTCCATCATGCCCTGCTTGCGCCAGGTCTCGAACTTGGGCGCCCATTCATTGGTGATGAACTGGGCCGTCATTCCGGCGAGCATCTGATGCTCATCCGTCATCCATGCGGAGCGCGTCTCGGTCATCTTTCTCCCTTTGGCCGCTTTGCGGGCCTTATCTTTTGCGCGCCTCCAGCTCGGCGTTGAACAGCCGCAGCCGGTGGCTCAGGTTTTCAAAGTCCGTCACGCTGTCGAAATTCTCGAACAGGAATGACAGCGCTTCGCCTTCATCCAGCCCCGCCTCCTGGGCAAACTTCTTTAGCTTGCGATAGCCGTCCTCGGTCATTGCAACCGGAAAGCGGCGGGTCAGGCGGAAACGTTTTGGCATCATGTGGTCCTTTGCATGTCAAAGCACCAGCCGGGGAGACGCCCCGGAAGGGGCGCCCGGAAGGCATCAGAAAGCGTCTGCGTTCAGCGCCATCACTGTTTCTGCACCGCTTTCGATGCGGGCCAGGTGCAGTTTGGTCGCGGGCAGCCGCCGTGCCATATAGTACCGGCCGGTTGCGAGTTTCGTCTCATAGAACGCCGCGTCAGAGGACCCCGCGTCAAGCGCTTCCTGCGCGGCCTTGCCCATCTTTGCCCACATCAGGCCCAGGCAGACCTGTCCGAACAGATGCATAAAGTCGTAAGAACCCGCCAGCGCGTGGTTGGGATCCTTCATGCCGTTTTGCATGAAATACATGCCTGCCGCCTGCAGGTCTTTGGATGCCGCTTGCAGGGGTTTGATGAAGTCCTTGGTGAAAGCCTCTGAAACATCTTTGTTTTCCTGGCAGAAGGTCTTTACCAGATCAAAGAACGCCAAGACGTATTTGCCGCCGTGCTGGCCCAGTTTGCGGCCCACCAGGTCCAGCGCCTGCACGCCGTTGGCACCCTCGTAGATCATCGCGATACGGGCATCGCGGGTGTATTGCGACATGCCTGATTCTTCGATGTAGCCGTGGCCGCCGTAAATCTGCTGCGCCTGCACGGTCATGTCATAGCCCTGATCGGTCAGGAAGCCCTTGATCACCGGCGTCATCAGCGAGATCAGCCCGTCTGCGTCCTTGTCGTCCGCACGGTGCGCCTGGTCGATCAGGGTGGCACCCCACAGCAGGAACGCGCGCGCGCCCTCGGCAAAGCTTTTCTGATCCATCAGCGAGCGGCGGATATCCGGGTGCACGATCAGCGGGTCCGCCGGGCCGTCCGGGTTCTTGGCGCCGGTCACATCGCGGCCCTGCAGCCGGTCCTTGGCGTAGTCTACGGCGTTCTGATAGGCGGCCTCGGCCTGCGCCAGACCCTGCATGCCGACCCCCAGACGGGCCTCGTTCATCATGGTGAACATGGCGCGCATGCCCTTATGCTCTTCGCCCAGAAGCCAGCCGGTGGCGCCGTCATAATCCATCACACAGGTCGAATTGCCGTGAATGCCCATCTTTTCTTCGATCTTGCCGACCGAGACTCCGTTACGCTCCCCCAGCGAGCCGTCTTCTTTCACCAGGAACTTGGGCACGATGAACAGGCTGACGCCCTTGATGCCCTCGGGGCCGCCGGGGATCTTGGCCAGCACCAGATGGACCACGTTTTCCGCCATGTCGTGATCGCCGGAGGAGATGAAGATCTTCTGCCCCGAGATCTTGAAACTGCCGTCGCCCTGCGGTTCCGCCTTGCTGCGCATCAGGCCCAGATCGGTGCCGCAATGCGGTTCGGTCAGGTTCATGGTGCCGGTCCACTGGCAGCTGACCATATTGGGCAGATAGGTGGCCTTCTGTTCGTCCGTGCCATGCACCAGAATAGCCGAAGCGGCGCCATGGGTCAGGCCCTGATACATGGTGAATGCCTGATTTGCGGAAGAGAAAAACTCCCCCACTGCGGTGCCCATCACATAGGGCATGTTCTGGCCGCCGAACTCCTCCGGCATGTCCAGCCCGGTCCAACCGCCTTCCTTGACCTGTTCAAAGGCGTCTTTGAAGCCCTTGGGCGTATAGACGACGCCGTTTTCCAGCCGGCAGCCCTCAGTGTCGCCCACCACGTTCAGCGGGTGGAGCACTGCGCTGGCGATCTTGCCGGCTTCTTCCAGCACAGCGCCGGTAAAATCCGGCTCCAGTTCGCTGTATCCGGGGATGCCGCTGCCGGACACCTTCAATACGTCATGCAGGATAAACTGGGCGTCTTTTGCGGGGGCTGTATAAGAAGGCATTGCGGTCCTCTTCAGGGGTCTTGTTGCTTAGGATCGGTGCCGGGCAGGCCGGCGGTATAGGGCGGGGCGGCGGCCTATTCAGCCGCCTCCTGCTTGGCCCGCATCGAGGCGATCATCTTTTCGCCCCAGGCCAGCTGGTCTTTCAGGTCCTCAATCGCTTCGGTCAGCTCTTCGCGCTGGCGCTCCATATCGGCAAGCCGCTCGCGGCCGACCTCATAGGTCTTGGTGAGCTGGGTCACCTGCTGGTCACCGGCATGGTACAGATCCAGCAGCTGGCGGATTTCTTCCAGGCTGAACCCGAACCGCTTGCCGCGCAGGATCAGCTTCAGCCGGGCGCGGTCGCGTTTGGTGAACAGCCGCTTCTGGCCGTCGCGGATCGGGAACAGCAGTTCCTTGGCCTCGTAGAACCGGAGCGTGCGGGGGGTTACATCATATGCCTCGCACATCTCCCGGATGGTCATGGTTGTTTCAGTCATCATCGTTACTCTTACGGCTTGGTGCAGGACCAAGCTGGGCGCATCCGGCTTTTCGATCAAGACTGACTTTACGTTTACGTAAGTTGTACGTTGCGTCACTTTGCGAGCTGTTACCAGTTCGTAAAACGCACATAAAATGACGTAACGTTGCAGTCTGGCGGAAGGGGTGCTGGCGGGTTTTGACACCGCATCTGACCTGGAAACCGGCGAATCCGGTTGCCAGATCTGAAAAAGGAAAACCCCGCCACGGGGGGCGGGGTTCAAATTCCAAAAACAGGTGTTCGGCTTACTTCAGCAGCGCCCGGGTGCTTTCGCGCAGCTCGCTCAGCTCTTCAATGGCCTCATTGATCTGTTCACGCTGCTTTTCCAGCTCCGCCAGCTGACGGTCTGCCATATCCATGAACGCATGGTTCTGGGCGTCATTGCTCTCTTTTTCATAGATCATGAGCCACTGGCGGATCTCTTCCAGCTGAAAGCCGAACTTGCGCCCGCGCAGGATCAGCTTCATCCGTGCCCGCTCCCGCGCGCCATAGAAACGCGACCGGCCTTCGCGGTCCGGCTGCAGCAATTCGATGTATTCATAGTAGCGCAGCGTCCGAGGCGTAACCTCGAACTCGGCGCACATTTCTTTGAATGACAATCTGTTGTCGGTCATCCGTCTTCTCCCTTGCCGGGAACCTATGCACTTGCAGCGGACAGTGCAACCTCCGCGGCGGCACTCTTGCGCTTTCGCCGGGGCGGGGCCAAAGATGGACCAGACAAACCAAAGGGACAGCCCCATGGCCGACAAGACCGACCTCGCGCGCCAGTTCATCGAAGCGATCCCCCATGCCCAGCAATTGGGCATGAAGCTGACTGAGATCGGCGACGGTACTGCCGAAATCCGCATGGCCTATGATGAAAAGCTGATCGGCGATCCAGCAACCGGCGTCATTCACGGCGGCGCGGTGTCGGCGCTGATGGACACCTGCTGCGGCGCCGCAGTGATGAGCCACCCTTCGGCCCCCGGCGGCACCGCCACGATTGACTTGCGCATCGACTACATGCGCCCGGCCACCCCGGGACAGATGATCACCACCCGCGCCACCTGCCACCAGATCACCCGCAGCGTCGCCTTTGTCCGCGCCGTGGCAATGGACGAAGACACGGACCGTCCCGTCGCCACAGCCGCGGGCGCCTTTACCGTGGAGAAGAAGTTTTGAGCCGCCCCCGTCCTGAACCGATCCAGGTGGTCAAGCAGCGCCGCGATGCAGCCCTGTCGGCGCTGGTGGATTCGGTGCCCTACATCCGCTTCCTGAACGTGACTTTTGAGCGCCGCGGGGATGAGCTGACAGCGCAGCTGAATTTCGACGACAAGCTGATCGGCAATCCCTTCCTGCCTGCGATCCACGGCGGGGTGACCGCGGCCTTCCTGGAAATCACCGCGATGATCACTCTTAACTGGTCGCACCTCTGGCAGCGCATCGAATCCGGTGATCTGGACCCGGCTGAGATGGCCAAAGGCAACCTGCCGCGCCAGCCTAAGACCATCGACTTTACCGTCGACTACCTGCGCTCGGGCCTGCCGCGCGACGCCTATGCCCGCGCCCGCGTGAACCGCTCCGGGCGGCGCTATGCTTCGGTGCATGTTGAGGCCTGGCAGGATCACAAGGACAAGCTGTTCGCCCAGGCCACCGGCCATTTCCTGATGCCGCAGGACCAGAACGGCGACGGCTGATGTGATGACCAGCGCGGACACAGACATCACCCATAAGCGGGTGCTGAAGATCGCATTGCCGATTGTGCTGTCTAATGCCACCGTGCCGATCCTTGGCGCGGTGGACACCGGCGTGGTCGGCCAGATGGGCCTGGCCGCCCCCATCGGCGCAGTGGGTATCGGCGCGGTGATCCTGGCGACGATTTACTGGATCTTCGGTTTCCTGCGCATGGGCACAACGGGATTGGCGGCACAGGCCCGCGGGGCAGGGGACTGGGGTGAAACCGGCGCCCTTCTGATGCGCGGTTTGCTGCTGGCCTTTGCTGCCGGTGCCGTTTTCATCATTGCCCAAGGAGCCGTGTTCTGGGGTGCCTTTGCGCTGGCCCCCGCCAGTGCCGAGGTCGAAGGCCTGGCCCGCGACTACCTGCAGATCCGCATCTGGGGCGCGCCTGCCACCATCGCGCTTTATGCGGTCACCGGCTGGCTGATCGCGGTGGAGCGCACCCGCGGCGTGTTCCTGCTGCAGGTCTGGATGAACGGGCTGAACATCGCGCTGGACCTGTGGTTCGTGCTGGGCCTCGGCTGGGGTGTGGAGGGCGTCGCCATCGCCACGCTGATTGCAGAATGGACCGGTCTGGCACTGGGGCTGTATCTGTGCCGCGATGCCTTTGCCGGCGATCAATGGCGCGACTGGGCGCGGGTGTTCGACCCGGCGCGGCTGAAGCGGATGATGCAAGTGAACGGCGACATCATGGTGCGCTCGGTGCTGCTGACCGGCTCCTTCACCACTTTCCTGTTCATCGGCTCGGGCATCGGCGATGTGAACCTGGCCGCCAATCAGATCCTGCTGCAATTTGTCGAGATCACCGCCTTTGCGCTGGATGGATTTGCCTTCTCGGCTGAGGCGCTGGTGGGCGGTGCTGTTGGTGCAAAGGCGCGTGCGCGCGTGCGCCGGGCTGCCGTGGTGACGTCTCAATGGGGCGTTGGCGGTGCAGTCCTGCTGGGGCTGGCTTTTGCCGCCGGAGGCCCCTGGCTGATCGACCTGATGTCAACTTCGGAGGATGTGCGCGCAGCCGGGCGGGTGTTCCTGATCTGGGCCGTGGCAATGCCGGTTCTGGGAATTGCCAGTTGGATGTTTGACGGCATCTACATCGGGGCCACCTGGACCCGCGACATGCGGTGGGCGATGCTGCAATCGGTGGCCATCTATGTGGCGGCGCTGCTGCTGCTGGTTCCAGCCTTTGGCAATCACGGCCTATGGGCCGCGCTGATAGTCCTGAACATCGCCCGCGGCGTCACACTGGGTCTGCGTTATCCGCGGCTGGAGGCGCAGGTCGGCGCCTGAATGTGCAAGGCGGGCCTATTGGCCCGCCGCAGCCGATTACAGCAGCGTTTCAATCGCCTCGGTGGGGCGGCCGATCACGGCCTTGCCGCCCTTGATCGCAATCGGGCGCTCGATCAGGATCGGGTTCGCGGCCATCGCTGCCAGCAGCTCTTCCTCGGTGCTGTCCTTGGTCAGGCCCAGCTCCTTAAAGACCTTCTCATTGGTCCGCACCATCTCAATCGCCGGGGTGCCAAGGGCGGTCTGAACCGTCTTCAACTCCGCAACCGAGGGCGCATCTTCCAGATACACCCGCGTCTGCACATCCGCGCCGCTCTCCTCAATCAGCGCAAGCCCTGCGCGGGATTTTGAGCATTTCGGGTAATGCCAATAAGTAATCACAGCCAATCCTTCCGTTTGGTTCCAACCGCTTGTGCGACGTTGTCAAAGCCATCCCGCGCCAGCAGCGCGTCCAGCCCGCGGGCGATGTCTCCGGCCAGCGACAACCCGCCATAGACCATCGCGGTGTAGAACTGCACCGCTGACGCCCCAGCGCAGATCTTGGCATAGGCCTGCTCCGCCGTGCTGATGCCGCCCACACCCACCAGCGGCACCTTGCCGTCCAGCAGTTCCGACAACTGCGCCAGAACGCGGGTGGATTTCTCAAACAGAGGTGCGCCGGACAGACCGCCGGCCTCGCCCTTGTGGGCGCTTCGCAGACCGTCGCGCGACAGGGTGGTGTTGGTGGCGATCACCGCGTCAATGCCGGTCTCCAAGGCAACGGCGGCGATGTCCTCAATGCCTTCGCGGTCCAGATCCGGGGCAATTTTCAGGAACACCGGCACCCGGCGGCTGAGGCCGTTACGGGTGTCGATCACGCCCGCCAGCAGCGCCGACAACGCCGCCTTGCCCTGCAGATCGCGCAGTTTCTCGGTGTTGGGAGACGATACATTCACCGTCGCAAAGTCCAGATGTGCGCCGCAATGGGCCAGCACCTTGGCAAAATCCGCCGCGCGGTCCGCGCTGTCCTTGTTGGCGCCAAGGTTCAGCCCGATCACCGCCTCGCGGGGACGTTGCGCCAGACGCGCGCCGATTGCCTCCATGCCCTCGTTGTTGAAGCCGAAGCGGTTGATTGCCGCCTTGTCTTCGGTCAGGCGGAACAGGCGCGGCTTGGGGTTGCCGGGCTGGGCGCGCGGGGTGGTGGCGCCGACCTCGATAAAACCAAATCCGGATTTGGACAATGGCGCCAGGGCCTCGGCGTTTTTGTCATAGCCTGCCGCCAGCCCCACCGGGTTCGGCAATTCAATGCCCGCCAGCGTGGTCTTGAGCCGGGCAGAAGTTACCGGGCCGGGCGCTGGGGCCAGGCCCATGGTCAGCGCTTTCACGGACAGCCCATGCGCAGTTTCCGGATCGACCTTGTGCATTGCAGCCAGTGCCAGCTTCTCTGTCAGCTTCATGCCATCTCCTCCGGGAACTGGTGCAAGCCCTCCGCCAGCGGCAGCGGCTTGGACCAGACCACGTCCGACATGCGGAGATTGCGGTAAAGATGCGGGAATTCGGCGCCGCCTCGGGACACTTCCCACTTGAGATCAGCCCCCATTGCAACCGCATCGCAGGCCAAGAGGGTCAGCCCCTCGGCCCCGGCAAAATGCTTGGCCGCGGTTTCCGCCGCCTGGGTTGCGGTGGAGAAATGGACATAGCCGTCCGCCACATCAATCGGCGCGCCGGTGGTTTCGCCCGCCGCCTGCAGTGCGGCCCATTCGTCCGCCCGGAAAATCTTGTAAATCAGCATGACGGCCTGATGCCCTGCGATTGCAGCGGAATCAAGGGGGATTGACGGCAGCAGCCGCGCAGAGCTGACGCGAGGGGAGGCAGCGGCGTGGCTTTTCCCCTTTGACCGGCGCGGGCTTTGGGCGCAGGCTCTGTCTAAAACAGATCAACAGGAGCGCTCCTCATGATTGCACGCATTCTCACTTCGGTTGCAGCCCTGGCCCTGACTGCCGGCGCGGCGGCGGCGGAGTACAAGCTGACCATCCTGCACACCAACGACTTCCACGCGCGGTTCGAGCCGATCAACAAATACGACAGCACCTGCGACGCGGAGGACCAGGCCGAAGGCAAGTGTTTCGGCGGCACCGCGCGGCTGGTGACAGCGATTGCCGACGCGCGGGCGCGGGCGGAGAATTCTATTCTGGTGGATGGCGGCGACCAGTTCCAGGGCTCACTGTTTTATACCTATTACAAAGGCAAAGCCGCGGCGGAGTTCATGAACCAGCTGGGCTATGACGGGATGACCGTGGGCAACCATGAGTTCGACGACGGTCCGGAGGTGCTGCGCGGGTTCATGGATGCGGTGGGGTTTCCGGTTCTGATGTCCAATGCGGATTTCTCGGGCGAACCGGCGCTGGCGGATGTGCTGAAAAAATCCACAGTGATCAAGCGCGGCGGCGAAAAGATCGGCCTTATCGGCCTGACGCCCGAAGATACGCATGAGCTGGCAAGCCCCGGCAAGCACGTGCAGTTCTCCGATCCTGTGGCGGCGGTGCAGGCGGAGGTGGACAGGCTGACCGCGGAAGGCGTGACCAAGATCGTGGTGCTTAGCCACTCCGGTTATGGCGTCGATCAGCGGGTGGCGGCGGAAACCACAGGGGTGGATGTGATCGTCGGCGGCCATAGCAACACTTACCTGTCCAATGTGTCGGAGAAGGCTGCCGGCCCGTACCCGACCGTGGTGAACGGGGTGCAGATCGTGCAGGCCTATGCCTATGGCAAGTTTCTGGGGGAGCTGAATGTGACATTTGACGATGCCGGCACTGTGGTCAGCGCGGAAGGCGAGCCGCTGATCATGGATGCCGCCGTCAGCGAGGATTCGGCCACCCTGGGCCGCATTGCCGAACTGGCACAGCCGCTGGATGAGATCCGTAACAAGGTGGTGGCGGAGACCGCGGAGCCGGTCGAAGGCAGCCGCGACGTGTGCCGGGTGCAGGAATGTCCGATGGGCAACCTGGTGGCTGATGCGATGCTGGACCACGTGCGGGATCAGGGCGTGACCATTGCCATTGCCAACTCCGGCGGCATTCGCGCCAGCCTGGATGCAGGCGCCGTCACCATGGGCGAAGTGCTGACCATCCTGCCGTTTCAAAACACGCTGTCGACCTTTGAGATCAGCGGCGGAACCCTCATCCAAGCGCTGGAAAACGGGGTCAGCCAGGTGGAGGACGTCAAGGGCCGCTTTCCGCAGGTCGCAGGCCTTACATTCAGCTGGGACGCCTCAGCTGCGCCGAACGAGGGCCGCATCAGGCAAGTGATGGTGGCCGAGGGCGGGGACCTTGTGCCGATTGATCCGGCAAAGAGATACCTTGTGGTCACCAATGACTATGTCCGCAACGGCGGCGACGGTTATGCGATGTTCGAGGGCGACGACAAGAACGCCTATGATTTCGGCCCGGATGTGGCCGATGTGCTGGCAGAATATCTGGCGGCGCAGGGCCCTTATACGCCCTATACCGACGGGCGGATTTCGCGGGTGAAATAGACAGGGAAATATAGGTCCGAAGCGGCCTGAATGTTTCGCGCGCGAAACATTCAGGCAGGGAGGCTGCCGCATTATGTTCGGAGATTGTTAACCTTTGCCGGCGGTTCGTAAACGGGCTGGCGGGTGGCTGGGGGGCATGGCAGAATGCGGGTCATGGACCACCCGCTGATCGACCTTATCAACGCCCGCATTGAAGCCGCTGAAAAGGACGGCGCCTTTGACAATCTGCAAGGCGCGGGCAAGCCGCTGCCGGACTGCGGCGATCCGGAAAACGCGCTGGTCAACCGGCTGGTGCGCGAAAGCGGCGGGGTGCCGGAGTTCGTGAGCCTGTCGCGCCAGCTGCAGCGCCTGCGGGCGGAGCTGCGCGAGGCCGGCGACCGCAGCCGCCGGCAGGAGATCCTGAAAGAGATGTCGATGATGGATGCGCGGCTGGAAATCGCGCGCAAGACCTACACCAAGTAGACCCTGTTACCCTTTGATTTCAGGCCATATCTCCGGATTGAGCCCGTCGATTAACGGCGCCAGTACATCGGCGTATTTCTCCCACTTGCCGATTGAGCGCGTGTGGGCCGTTTGCCGGACTTGGGTGTTCGACAGTGTCAGCACCTGGCCCTCGTGCCGTTCCGGGTGGGCCATATCCTCGACCCAGTTCAGCCCGCAAAAATCTGCCAGCTTGCGGCTTTCACCCTCGATATCGGCAACGAAATCTTCATAACGCAGATCATAAATCCGCCCCGGCATCACCCCGCGCCAGTGCTGCATCAGCCGGCCATAGAGGTTGAACCGGTGCGCCATGGCCTTGAGGTCATAGGCATAAGTGAGCGAGCTGCCGGAGAAATAGCCGCGCCAGATCGACAGCGCCACATCGCGCGGGTCGCGGCAAAGATGAACAAACCGTGCATCCGGGTAGGCGGTCAGCAGATGGCCCAGCAGCCGGTAATTGTCGGGCATTTTGTCGACATAGGCTGCGGTGCCCTTGGGCATCGCGGGCAGGCGGCTGATGTCCTCTGCCACGAAACTGCGGGCGGCCTCAGCCGTGAAGTCCTGATCCTTGTCCAGATAGGGATGCAGCAGGAAGGCCGGCACGCCACGCTCGCCCAGCGGGAACACGTCGGGGTGCAACCCGATCACTGTTTCCGTCAGCGTGGTGCCGGAGCGCGGCATCCCCACCACATAAATCGGGCGCGGGCCTTCGGGGGCGGTGTCCGCGGGAGTGATCGCCTCCGGGAAGGCAGCCATGAGGCGGCTGAACTGGCGTTCGCTGTCCTCGTAATCATAGGGGTTCTGCGCCGCCATACAGGCGTTTGCCTCGTCGTTGTGGGCGGCAAAGGCGTCCTTGTCGCCGCCTTGGTCGGATATCCGCGCCAGGGCAAAGCTGGCGTTGGCCCGGTCCAGCGAGCGCGGCGCGGCTGCTTTCAGCGCCTTTTGCGCCACCGGCAGCAGCTCTGCATTCTGTTCACGGCTGTTGAGCCGGGCCAGCATTTCCAGCACCTGGCTGTCCTTGGGGTCCAGATCCATAATCGCCAGGCAATGCCCGCGCGCGGCTTCAGGCGCGCCGTTGGAGATCAGCTGGCTGGCCAGACGCCGCCGCGCTTCCAGGTTCTCGGGCGCCAGGGCAACGGCCTTTTGCGCGGCTTCTGTGGCCTCGTCCTGCCGCATCAGCCGGGCCAGCGGCAGGCTGATATTGGTCAGCGCGTCCACGTCATCGGGGTTCAGGCGCAGGGTGGCCTGATAGTCTTCCAGCGCTGCTTTTTCATCGCCAAGGTTCTTCCAGGCCATGGCGCGCAGCCGCAGCATCCGCGGTTGTTTGCCATCGCGGGCGAGCGCATCGCTTGCCGTGGCGATAGCCGCTTCGGGATCATTCTGCACCAGCTGCGCCTGTGCCTTCAGATACAGCGCGCCCTGATCAGCGGGCAGATCCGCCAGCACCCGGTCCAGCAGTTTCATTGCGGTCCCGCCCTGCTGCAGGAACAAAAGCGTCTGCGCCAGGTTCTTGCGGGCGTCATGAAAGCCGGGCGCCAGGGCCAGCGCTTTCTTGAAATGCGGCACCGCATCGCGGTGTTTGCCAAGCCCGGACAGGGAGATGCCCGCGATGTTGGGAAAATCCGGATGGGTCTTGTGCCGTTTCATCCCGGCTTTGGACTGTTTCAGCGCCTGTTTGAACTTGCCCTGATTGAGAAAGCCGAACGCTGCCTGGAGGTCGTTCTGAAGTGTCATGTGGCCTATCCGTCTCGTTGTGTCAGGGCGGCTGCTTCCCGGGTGTGCGCAGGCACTTTGCGCGGGGGCAGTCCTGGGTTAGAAAATCAGCATGTGCGGACGATTTGCCATAACCCTGCCCAATGATGCAATGGCGCAGCTGTTTGCGGCGCAGCCTGCGAACACTTTGCCGGATGTGCCTGATTTTAATGTCTGCCCCACCAATACGGTGCATGCAGTGCAGGCCGGGGAGGGGGACCGCCAGCTGGTGCCTATGCGCTGGGGATTCCTGCCGCAGTGGTACACGGCTGAGACCGCCGGGCCGCTGCTGATCAATGCCCGCGCGGAAACCATTGCGCAAAAACCCGCATTTGCCGCCGCCTGCCGCGAGCGGCGCTGTCTGATCCCGGCCACGGGGTTCTATGAATGGACCAAAGCAGGGGATGGCGCCCGGCTGCCCTGGTACATCCGTCGCAGCGACGCAGCCCCCTTGGCCTTTGCCGCCATCTGGCAGAGCTGGGGCGCGGCGGATCCGGTCAAGACCTGCGCTATTGTCACCACCGCGGCAAATGAGGCGCTGTCGGCCATCCACCACCGGATGCCATTGATCCTGGAGCCGCAGGACTGGGGCAGATGGCTGGGCGAGGACGGGCCAGGCGCCGCGCGGCTGATGCAGCCGGGGGCGGCGGGCGTTCTGGATTTCCACCGGGTGGATCCGGCGGTGAATTCCAACCGGGCCAGCGGGCCGGAGCTGATTGAGCCGTTTGAGGACGGGGATATCCCGCGCGGCCACCTGATCTGATGAGGTTATTCGGCTGCTTGGCGGGACGGCAGGTCGCGCTGCGGCGCGCGGCTCAGGCCATTGGCCGCAATGGCCGCCTTTTGCAGCAGGGCGACAAAGATCTCCTGTTCTGAATCGGTAAGGCCCGTCAGGATGCCGGGCTGCGCGGCCCGCACAACCGGCAGGATCCGTTCCAGCAATGCTTCGCCTTCACCGGTCAGGCTGACCTCGCGCGCCCGCCGGTCTGCCTTGGAGATCCCGCGGGCCACCAGCCCCTTCTCCACCAGCCGGTCCACCACCTTGCCCAGGGTGGCCCGGTCATAGGCGATGAGCCCGGCAACCGAGGCCTGGTCGATGCCGGGATGGCGGTGGATCGCGGCCATGGCGGAGAATTGCACCGGGGTAAGGTCGGCACCCTCCTCGGCCATCCGTTCCATGAACTGGGCGACCGAGATCTGATGCAGCCGCCGGATCAGGTGGCCGGGCAGGGTGTGAATGTCCAAAGGGTCGCTATTCATGGCCTTCTGGTCCTTGCCGGCCTGTAAGGGCCGGTTTGCTGGTGCCGGTTTGCTGGTTCGGGCCTTCTGCCCGCGGGTCTGTTCACCTTGACTGCCATACTGCCCTGTGCGCAGTACGTGCAAGTTTTATTGCCGCAACTGCGGCATTTGCGGCTTTTCCTTGCCGAAGGCGCGGGGTAGGCATGAGCCATGGCGCTGAAATTCACCTCCCTGCAAGACTTCTATGCCCACGGGTTCGACACCGTGATCGATGTGCGCAGCCCGGCGGAATATGCCGAGGACCATGTGCCGGGTGCAATCAGCCTGCCGGTGCTGGACAATGATGAACGCGCCGAGGTCGGCACCATCTATGTGCAGGACAGCCCGTTCAAAGCGCGCAAGCTGGGCGCGGCGCTGGTGTTTCGCAATGCCGCAAATCACATCGAGCAGCATCTGAGCCACCATGAGGGCGGCTGGAAACCGCTGGTCTATTGCTGGCGCGGCGGTCAGCGGTCGGGGTCCTTCACCTGGATGCTGCAACAGATCGGCTGGCGCGCCGAGGTGGTGGAGGGCGGCTATCAGACCTATCGCCGTCTGGTGAATACAGCGCTGTATCAGACTGCATTGCCGCATCGGATGGTGGCGCTGGACGGCTATACCGGATCGGCCAAGACCGAGGTGCTGAAGCGGGCCGGTGCTCTGGGCGTTCAGGTGCTGGATCTGGAGGGGCTGGCCAATCACCGCGGTTCGCTTCTGGGGGACATGCCGACGCCGCAACCGTCGCAGAAGGGGTTTGAATCCGCCCTGGCGGGCGCCTTGATGCGGCTGGACCCCAGCCGCCCGGTGCTGGTGGAGGCGGAATCGAGCAAAGTTGGCCAGCGGATCATTCCGCCTTCGATCTGGGCGGCAATGAAGCAGGCACCAAGGATTGACCTGCAGGTGCCGGTTGCAGCCCGCTGCCGCTATTTGGTGGCGGCTTATGACGACATCCTGTCAGACGCGGACGGCCTGCGCAAAAAACTGGCCCCCTTGCGCGCGTACCGCTCAGGCGCGGTTGTTGATGGGTGGTTCACCAGCATTGCCAAGGGCGACAAAGCCGGGCTGACCGAGGCGCTGATGGCCGAGCATTATGACCCCGCCTACCGCAAGTCCCGCACGGCAATCGGCGCAGAGGTTGCCGCCACTGTCGACGCAGAGGCGCTGGATGACGCGGGCCTGGATGCCGCCGCGGCGCAGGTGGCTGCGCTCATGTCCGGTCTCTGACAGAAGTTCTCCCGCCCGTCGCCGGTGCATCTGCGATGCCCCGCTCCCGTTGGGCGTGGCGCTGCGCTGGCGCGCAGCGTGCCTCCGCTCCCGGCGGCAAAGCCGCCTGCCAGGCAGCGGGACGGGAGTATTTTCACAAAGGTGAAGCACCGGAACCGGGCTTCTTTCTGGTTGAAACTACCCCGGGGTGAATTGGTCCGAAGGGCCAAGAGGGGCTGGCCCCTGTGCGCCGGGCGCCGCTAGGCACTGAGAGTGATGGCGCCGGGGCTTGACGTTACCTTGCCGGCGCGCGCAGCCGGGTATCCGGCAGCGCGCAGCCGGTTCAGCAAATCATCAGCCTGATCTGCGGCGACCGCTGCCAGCAGGCCGCCCGCGGTTTGAGGGTCGAACAACAGGTCCTGCCAGCCAGTGGTTTTCAGCTCCGGTACAGCGGCTTGATTGGCGGGAAACAGCGAGGAGCGGATGCCGCGGTCCGCCAGTTCAGCAGCGCCCTGCATCAGGGGAACCTTACTGGTGAAGATTTCTGCGCCCGCGCCTGAGGCCTCGCAGATACCAAGCAGATGGCCAATAAGGCCAAAGCCGGTCACGTCGGTCATTGCGCGGGCGTCCTGCAGGATGCGGGCGGCGTTGCCCTGCGGCTGGCTCATCTGGACCAGTGCGGCGGCGACCCATTCCCCCTTGGCCAAACCGGCCATTTCCGCGGCCATCAGCACGCCGGAGCCAATGGGTTTGGTCAGGATCAGCGCGTCGCCCGGTTTGGCACCCGCCAGGGTTATGGCAGGGCGGGGGCAGAGGCCGGTGACGGTGAACCCGATGGTCAGCTCATCCCCCAGCGAGGTATGGCCGCCGATTATGGCAGCGCCGGCCTGCTGCATGACGTCCGAGGCGGCAGCCATGATCTCCTGCAGGGTCCGGGCCTGCAGGCCGGGTGACATCCGCGGCAGGATCAGGTTGGCGGTAGCGGCCTGCGGGTCTGCCCCCATCGCCCAGATGTCGCCAAGCGCATGGACGGCAGCGATGCGGGTCATCAGGACCGGGTCGCTGGTGAAGCTGCGCAAATGGTCGGTGCTGATAACCTGACTGGCGCCGCCGGTGGTCAGAAGTGCGGCGTCGTCGCCGGGCAGCGGGGTGATGTCTGTGCGGCCCGCAGGCTCAAGACCTGCGAGCGCGCCAAGCAGCGCGTCGCGGCCGACCTTGGCGCCGCAGCCGCCGCACATGGGCTTGTCGCCAAGTGCGGCTTCCATGCCCAGTGTGTGTTCGGCCGGCAGGGGCGGCGCGTCCATTGCGGGCAGGTCGCGGAACTTCTCCATAAAGGCCTGGTCGATACGGTCTTTCCAGGACCACATCAAGGGGCCGGCCAGGGTGGTGCTGAAGCGTTCGCCCAGGGCTTCCTTACTGCCCATGGAGATGAGTTTCAGGTAGTCTTTTTGCGGGCGGTACCTGCGCAATGGATCGCCGGTCAGGGTGCTGCGCAGGTTGTGGTACAGCACCGGCGCCTGGCGCACTGCGTAAACGCCCGCCTTGGGGCGCGGGGCAAAGTCCATATGGGCGCAGTCGCCGGCGGCAAAAACGTTGGCGGCGGAGCTTTGCAGGGTATCACTGACCCGGATGAAGCCGTCCTGCAGGTCCAGGCCGCTGTCTGCGAGCCAGCCGTAGGGGCGGGCGCCGGCGGCGCCGGTGGTAAAGTCCGACAGGATCTCGCGCCCGTCTTCCAGCACGATATAGCCGTCACAGATGCGCGCGATTTTCGCGTTCTCCTCCAGCCGGACGCCCTGTTCGACCAGAGCGCGGCGGAGGGTCTGGCGGGCCTTTTTGCCAATCGCGCGCAAGGCCTGGTCGCTGTCGATCAGGGTTGCCTGCGCCAGCCGGCCACGGGATCTGAGGGCAAAGGCCATCGCCAGGATCAGCTCTGCCCCCGCCACGCCGCCGCCGATCACGGCGACATGGGCGGGGGTGTCACCGTCGCGGAACGCGTCCCATTGGGCGGCGAAACGTCCCAGCGGCTTGGCAGGGATCCCGTGGTCTGCAAAGCCCGGCAGGTCCGGCATGGCAGAGGTGATGCCGACATCAATCGAGGCCACGTCATAGGCAATCGGCGGGCGGCCCGGCACATGCACCAGGCGGGCCGCGGTATCGATATGCCCGGCGGCCCCCAGAACCACACGGGCGCCTGCAAAACGGCCGAGGCGCACCAGGTCGATGTCCAGTTCGTCACGCGCGTAATGTCCGGCCACAAATCCCGGCAGCATGCCGGAATAGGGCGCAGTGGGGCCGGGGTTGATGACGGTGAGCCGGGCGCCGGGCAGCGGCCGCATGCCCCATTTGCGCAGCACCAGCGCGTGGGTGTGGCCGCCGCCGACCAGCACCAGATCGCGGGTCAGCGGCAAGCGGGAGGTGTCCATCACGGTTCAGGCCTTCCTGAGTGGTCTGCGTTCAGTCTTCGGCGGGCGGGGTGTGGGTCGGGTGGCGGCGTTCCTCGTCCTCGGGCGTGTCATGGGTGGCCCAATGGTCATCCTCGCCCGCCGAGGGCATGGTGTCGCGGCTCTCTTGCCGGTGGATATGCACCTTGGCAATGAAATTGGCGGTGATCGGCGCAGTCAGGAACAGGAACAGGGTGATCATCAGTTCATGCACCGAGAAGTATTTCTCAAACGCGGCGGCATGCAGCATTGAGGCCAGCAGCACGCCGCCGACGCCCAGGGTAGTGGCCTTGGTCGGGGCGTGCAGGCGCGACATCGGATCGTTGAGCTTCAGCAACCCGAAAGAGCCGACAAAACCGAAGACCCCGGCGATCACCAGAAAGGCGGCAACGAGGAATTCAAACAGGGTTTCCATCTTTCCTCCTCACTCGATGATATTGCCGCGCAGGATAAAGCGCGCGTAGGCCACGGTGGAGACAAAGCCAAGCATGGCGATGATCATGGCGGCCTCAAAGAAAATCTCGCTCCCCAGCGCCAGGCCATAGAGCACCATCAGCGCGATGGCGTTGATGAACATGGTGTCCAGCGCCAGGATGCGGTCGGCCACATCCGGGGCGGTGACGACTTTCCAGAGATTCATCAGCATTGCCAGGGCAAAGCAGGCAAAGGCGAAGGTGGCAGCGCTTTCGATCATTCGAAAATCTCCATCAGCCGGCGCTCGTAGCGCTGTTTGATTTCGTCCCGCACCGCGTCGGGGTTGGGGGCATCGAGGCAGTGGACCAGAAGGGCGTGGCCCTCGTCCGAGACATCTGCCGACAGGGTGCCGGGTGTCATGGTGATGGTGCCTGCGAGGGCGGTGATCGCCTCAGGCGTTTTCAGGTCCAGCGGGACGGTGATCCAGTTGGGGCGGCGGTCGGCATTGGGTTTGAACAGCACGATGCGGGCAACGATGATGTTGGCCTGTACGATGTCCAGCAGAACCACCAGGATGTATTCCGCGATCTTCAGCGGGCGGCGCAGCTTGGGCCGGTTGGGCCAGTAGGGCTGGGTCACAAACGGGATCAGCACGCCCAGCAGCAGGCCAAAGACCAGCGAATTCAGCGACCAGCCATTGACCAGCAGCAGCCAGGTGAGCGTCAGCAGAAGCGTGAGCAGGGGGTGAGGGAACAGCCGCCGGATCAGTTTCATTCTGCCGTCCTCCCCAGCACGGTTTCGATATAGGCAGTTGGCGTAAAGAGCTGGGCTGCCGTCGCCTCGGCATAGCGGGTGGCGGGGCCTGCGAATACGGTAAGGGCAATGAGCCCGCCCAGCAGGCCGAAGCAGGCGACAAAGGGCAGCTGCGCTGGTCTGGCGGGCAGGGTGTCCACGGGCGGTTCGGCGCTGGTGTCTGCATCTTCAGGCGGCAGGCCGTGGCCTTTCCAGAACAGCAGCGAGCCTGCGCGGGCCATGCCGATGATGGTGATCAGGGACCCCAGCAGGATCACGGCCCAGATCCACGGCGCCAGATCAACGCCGCGGGTGGCGTCCAGCACCAGCAGTTTACCAAGGAAGCCGGACAGCGGCGGCATCCCCGCAAGCGCGATGGCGGCGGCAAAGAACAGGGCCGAGATCAGCCCGGTCTGCGGCATCGGCAGCTGCGGCAGGATCCACGGGCCTTGGCGCTCCATCACCAGATCAGCAACCAGGAACAGCAGCGCTGCCGCGAGGGTGGAATGCACCAGATAGTAGAGCGCCGCTGCGGCGGCGGTCTGGGTGAACAGCGAAATGGCGATCAGCAGCGTGCCCATCGAGGCGATGGCACCAAAGGCCGCCAGCCGGCCGAGTTTCTTGGAGCCAAGCACGCCGATGGCGCCGGCGCCGAGGGTCAAGAGGGCAGCGGGCAGCAGCCAGGCCTCGGTCAGGCCGGCGGTGGCCTGAACCTCGGGGCCGAAGATCAGCGTGTAGATGCGCAGGATCGAATAGGCGCCGACTTTGGTCATGATGGCAAACAGCGCCGCAACCGGCATCGGCGCATTGGCATAGGCCGAGGGCAGCCAGAAATGCAGCGGCAGCAGCGAGGCTTTGATGGCAAAGACCAGCAAGAGCATCACAGCACCAACGCGCAGCAGGGCGGTATCCTCAGCCGGGATCTGTGCAACCTTTACGGCGAGGTCGGCCATGTTCAGGGTGCCGGTGACAGAATAAAGCGTGCCAAGCGCAAACAGGAACAGGGTGGAGCCGAGGAGGTTGAACACCACATATTGCACGCCTGCCTGAAACCGCCGGGTGCCGCCGGAATGGATCATCAGGCCATAGGAGGCGATCAGCAGCACCTCGAAGAAGACAAACAGGTTGAAGGCGTCACCGGTCAGGAAGGCGCCCATGATGCCCATCAGCTGGAACTGGAACAGCGCGTGGAAGTTGGCGCCGCGGGTGTCCCAGCCGGAGCCGATGGCATAGAGCAGGACCGGCAGGGCCAAGAGCGAGGTCAGCACGATCATCATTGCTGACAGCCGGTCCAGCACCAGCACAATGCCAAAGGGCGCGGGCCAGTCTCCCAGCTCATAGACCTTGACGGTGCCGTCCAGGGCCTGGGCGGCCAGGGTCAGCGACACGGCGGCCAGCAGCACCACGCTGGCCAGCGAGAAGATCCGCTGCAGGTCCAGATGGTGGCGCACCGCCATGATGATGAACGGCGCCACAAGGGCAGGCAGCACCACCGGCGCAATCAGAAGGTGGTCGATCATGCGTCGTCTCCTGCGCCTTCGGTTTCAACCGGCATCGCAGTGCTGTCATCGCGGGACGACAGGTACGCCCCCAGTGCAATCATCACCACCACGGCGGTCATGCCAAAGGAGATCACGATGGCAGTCAGCACCAGCGCCTGCGGCAGCGGGTCGGTATAGGCGACCTCTTCGTACTTGTTGAGGATCGGCGGCGCGGCGGTTGCCAGCCGCCCGGTGGCGAACAGGAAAACGTTGACCGCATAGGTGATCAGCGACAGACCCAGGATCACCGGAAAGCTGCGGCGGCGCAGGATCAGGTAGATGCCGGCCGCGGTCAGAATGCCGACGGCCGAAGCGACGAGAAGTTCCATATCTATCCCTCCGTCCCGGTCTTGGCCGCTTCGTCGCGTGCCGGGTTGATGTCCATCGCGTGCTCGGTGCTCATTCCTGGCTGCCAGGCAAAGCGCGACAGGCTTTCCAGCGCCAGCAGAACCGCGCCGACAACTGCGAGGAAGACGCCAAGGTCGAACAGGGCGGCGGTGGCCCATTCGAATTCCTCCAGCGGCGGCCAGTGCAGATAGCCGAAATCGCTGGTCAGGAAAGGCATGCCGTTGAACCAGGCGCCCATGCCGGTGGCGGCGGCAATCAGCACGCCGGAGCCGATGATGGCGTGATAGGGGTAGCGCTGCCGCTCGGTCGCCCAGGCAAAGCCGGAGGCCATGTATTGCATGATGATCGCAATCGCCGCGATCAGCCCGGCGATAAAGCCGCCGCCCGGCAGGTTGTGGCCGCGGAAGAAGATATAGGCAGCCACCATCAGCGCCAGCGGCATCATCACCCGCGTTGCCACCACCATCATCAGCGGATGCGCGTCGCCGGCCTGCGGCAGGTCGGGTTTGCGGTTCAGAAGATGGGCGCGCACACGGCTGTTCAGCACGGCCTCGGTCAGGGCAAAAATCACCATGGCGGCAATGCCCAGCACGATGATCTCGCCGAAGGTGTCATAGCCGCGGAAATCGACCAGGATCACGTTCACCACATTGGTGCCGCCGCCGCCCTTGTAGGAATTGGCGAGGTGGAAGTCCGAAATCGTCGGGAAGGCAAAATCGCGCATCAAAAGCGCATAGATCAGCCCGCCGGCACCCAAGCCCGCAACCACAGATATCGCGCCATCGCGGATGCGGGTCAGGGCCGGGGTTTCAACCGGGGTTTCCTTGGGCATGAAGTTCAGCGCCAGGAGCATCAGGATGATCGTCACCACCTCGACCGAGATCTGGGTTAGCGCCAGATCAGGCGCCGAAAGGTAATTGAACGACATTGACACCACCAGCCCCACAACGCCAATCAGCACCAACGACAGCAGGCGGTTGCGGTGTTTGGCGACGATGAACAGCGTCGCCACCACAAGGGCAAACCAGCCGAGCACGGGCAGCAGGCCCGGTTCCTGCAGCTCACGCGTCGCCGCGCCCATGGTGCCGCCCTGATAGGCGTAATAGGCGATGGCAACGGTAAAGGTGACCATAACTGCCGCATAGCGGGTCAGGTTGCCATTGTGCAGCCCTTCGGTCACCCCTTGGCCCAGGCGGGTAAAGGCGTCGATCAGGGCGTCGAAAATGACCTTGGCTTCGGGGCGGGGCAGGGCGTTCCAGATCCGCTCCAGCGGTCTATGCAGCGCCAGCAGCACCGCGCCGCCCAGCACGGCAAACAGCGACATATACAGCGCCGGGGTCAGCCCGTGCCACAGTTTGAGCGAGTAATAGGGCAGTTTCTCGCCGCCGATAACGGCACTTGCAGCAGTGGCGACCATCGGACCTGCGATCTTGGCCGACGCAAAGCCGATCAGCACCACAAGTACCACCAGGAAGGCCGGTCCAACCCACATGCCGGAGCTGGGGTCATGCGGATGGCCGGGGTAGTCGTCACGCTTGGGGCCAAAGAAGACATGCGCGATGAAGCGGAAGGAATAAGCGGCTGAGAACAGCGCCGCCACGGAGGCCAGCGCTGGGATCACCAGATGCGAGCCGTTCCAGACGGTATGGGCGGCTTCCTCCAGCATCATCTCCTTGGACAGGAAGCCGTTGAGGGGCGGGATGCCGGCCATCGACAGCGCCGCGACCATGCCTATGGTAAAGGTGACCGGCATTAGATGCCGCAATCCGCCAAGCCGTTTGATGTCGCGGGTGCCTGCCTCGTGATCGACAATGCCCGCGGTCATGAACAGTGCGGCCTTGAAGGTGGCGTGGTTGATGATGTGAAAGATGGCGGCCACTGCGGCAATCTTGGTGCCGAACCCCAAAAGCATGGTGATCAGCCCCAGGTGGCTGACGGTGGAAAACGCCAGCAGCGCCTTGAGATCGTCCTTGAACAAAGCAATCACCGCGCCCAGCAGCATGGTGACAAGGCCGGTGGTGGCAACGATATAGAACCACTCGGGCGTACCGGCGAGGACGGGCCACATGCGGGCCATCAGGAACAGCCCGGCCTTTACCATGGTGGCCGAGTGCAGATAGGCCGAGACGGGCGTGGGCGCGGCCATCGCATGCGGCAGCCAGAAGTGGAACGGGAACTGCGCCGATTTCGTGAAGGCGCCCAGCAGGATCAGGATCAGTGCAGGCAGATACAGCGGCGAGGCTTGAATGGCGTCCTTGTTCTGCAGGATCACGCTCAGGTCATAAGAGCCGGCGATATGGCCCAGGATCAGCATGCCTGCGATCATCGCCAGCCCGCCGGAACCGGTCACTGTCAGCGCCATCCGCGCGCCCTGGCGACCCTCGGGCAGGTGTTTCCAATAGCCGATCAGCAGGAAGGAGCTGAGCGAGGTCAGTTCCCAGAACACCAGTAAAAGCAGGATGTTGTCGGATAGAACGATGCCGACCATGGCGCCTTGGAACAACAGGAGATAGCTGTAGAACTGGCCCATCGGATCTTCGCGCGACAGGTAGAACCGGGCGTAAAGGATGATCAGCAGGCCGATCCCCAGGATCATTGCCGCAAACAGGAAGCCCAGCCCGTCGAGGAAGAAATTGGCATTCAGGCCCAAGGCTGGCAGCCAGCTTGCAGAGGCATGAATGGTTTCGCCCCGGAACACGGCCGGGATATGCAGCATCAGCCCGATGAAGGCGAGCAGGGTGGTAAGCCCGGCGGCTGAGGCTGCCGCATTGCGTCCCGCGCGGATCAAAAGCGCTGGGAAGACGGCTCCGAGAAAGGGCAGGGCCGCAATCAGGAATAGGGACACGTGCAGGTCTCCTGTCGGGTTGGCGCGTCGTTTTTCGACCAGTGCTAAGCAATTTTCTTGCCCAGAACCACCCCCGCCGGCCTGGATGCGGTAATAATGACGCAGCCAGAGACGGGAATCTTACGCTCGTTAGGGCCATAATTGGGCAGTGTCCGTCCAATAACAAGAACTTGACCGGCGGTATTGGCCTGTTTCTGGTGATTGCGGCCTCATGGCCTGCTAGGTCTTGGAGCAAGGGCCCGGGGCCGGGCAGTCAGCGGGCGGTCGGATTGAAAGGAAATCGGCGGGATGGCGGCGCAGGAAAACATAGGTAAACGCGGAGTGTCCCGCCGGCTGGCGCTGCTCGGCGGTATTGCAGCGGCGGCTGGTGCGGGGATCTGGTGGCAGCGCAGGCAGCCCCCGGATCATGATCACCCGCGGCTGACCGTGGCCGAGGCTTTTGCCCAGGCGCAGGCCGGGGAGATTACCCTGGTGGATATCCGCACGCCGCAGGAATGGCGCGCCTCGGGGGTGCCGGTGGGCAGCCATCAGATCGACATGCGGCGCGACGACTTTATCGCAGCCTTGCAAACCGCGGCGGGGCCGGACCCGGCTTTGCCTGTGGCGCTGATTTGTGCGCGCGGCGTGCGGTCGGCCCGGCTGACGCTGGCCCTGGCGCAGGCGGGTTTCAGCAATGTGATTGACGTGCCCGAGGGCATGCTGGGGTCCGGTGCAGGACCAGGCTGGATTGCCGCCAACCTGCCGGTGGCCCGATGGGAGGGATGATGCAGGCTTGGAAAACAGGCGCAGCCGCAGCGCTGCTGTCTGCGGTGTGGAGCGGCGCGGCTGTTGCGGGCTGCGGTTCAGAGGCCGGCGCGTGTGAGGTTGCGGATGGCGCCTATCACATCGCGCTGCCCGCTGATGCGAACACGCCGCCGCCGGTGGTGATGTTTTTGCATGGCTACGGCGGCAGCGGCGCGCAGGTGATGCGCAACAGGGCGCTGTCCGAAGGGCTGACAGCGCGCGGCTATGCGGTGATTGCCCCGGAAGGGCGCAAGCGCGGCGGCAGCGGTCCGCAGTCCTGGGGCTTCGGGCCGTTCACCGAAGGCCGGGATGAGGGGGCGTTTTTTGCCTCGGTGCTGACGGATGCCTCGGGACGGTTCGGCACCTCCACCGCACAGACGGTACTGGCAGGTTTTTCCGCCGGCGCCTTCATGGTGCATTACCTGGCCTGCAGTGATCCGGCGGCCTTTGCAGCTTATGCGCCGGTGTCCGGTGCGTTCTGGCGGCCGCAGCCTGAGACCTGCGAGGGGCCGGTGCGTCTGTTGCAAACCCACGGCTGGCGCGACGAGGTAGTGCCCTTGGAGGGCCGGATCCTTGGCGGCGGGCGCTGGGAACAGGGCGATGTCTTTGCCGGGCTGGAGGTCTGGCGCGAGGCGAATGGCTGCGCGTCGCACGCGCCGTCCAAGGCCT
This sequence comes from Leisingera sp. M658, assembly GCF_025144145.1. Lineage (NCBI taxonomy): Bacteria > Pseudomonadati > Pseudomonadota > Alphaproteobacteria > Rhodobacterales > Roseobacteraceae > Leisingera > Leisingera sp. M658. The sequence goes on along the minus strand of NZ_CP083546.1, from coordinate 2,257,708 downwards.
GGGGCGAGGGCGACTTGTTGCGCCGCCGCTGGGATTGCGGGCCGGGGGCAGAAATCGAGCTGGTGTTGTTTGACGGCGGCCATACGGTGCCCAAGGGCTGGGCGGGCTGGATGGCAGACTGGTTCGAGGATGAACCGGCGGTGCGCTGACCTTGGGGGGGCTGCAACGAGCGGAGCACTCCCGCCCCTTTGACAGAAATCAAAGATTTCCATCAAAGCGTTGGGCCAGGCAGCGCGCCCTGTGGGCGCGCTGCTGTTGCATGCCACCGCGAGGCCGGTATTTTTGAGGATAGCGGCGGGTATTTGCGCAACCGCGCCGCGCGTCAGCGCGGCGCTAGGCCCAAAACCGCCAAGGGTGTCCCGGCGCAGCCGGGGATCCTGCGGTCGCGGGAGTTCCCCGCTGACGTGCGGGCTTATTCCGCCGGGGTGCTGCGGGCGGTGCTGCCTTCCAGCAGGGCCTTCAGGTCAGCCCGCGCAACGCGGGCGGCACGGGTGATCTGAGGTTCAGTGAATTCCTCGCGCGTGGCCATCCAGTTGCGGATGCGGTTCACGGTCTTCACCCCGGACAGGGCTGACAGCGGCACTGCCAGCACCAGCGAGAGCCCAATCGGCGCCAGCCACAGAGAAACGGTGCCGCTAAGGATCCCGGCCCAGAGCGCCAATCCGCTGACGGTTTCCAGCGCGTGGCAGGTGATCAGCGTGCGCAATGAATAGCTGCCGCCGTCGCGGGCCTGCGGTTCCCAGCCGCGCTGCAGCCCCAAGGCAGTACGGAACACCGCGATCATCTGCTGCACCATCAGGATCGGCGCATAGAGGATTGCCAGCAGCACTTCGGAGACAAAGGACAGCGCGAAATGCACCGGCCCGCCGTATTCCGAGAACCGGCTGCCGGTCAGCGGCAGCGCCATTGCGGCCAGCATCTTGGGCGCCAGCAGCATCGCGTAAATCAGGATGATCACCAGCACGTGTTTGGGTTCCGACATATCCGGCCAGCTGGGGCGGAACGGGTTGGCCTCGCTGAAGTAGCTGATCACAGACGCCTCGTCGCTGCGGCCGATGACGGCCCAGAGCACCAGCAGCGCAAACCACACCGGTGCCATCAGATAGCCGATCGCGCCGGCAAACAGGTGAAAGCGGGAGATGGCGCGGAAACCTTTGGCGTGCAGCAGGTTCAGGTGTTGCAGGTTGCCCTGGCACCAGCGGCGGTCGCGCAGGATGTGGTCGATCAGGGTGGCTGGGGTTTCCTCGTATGATCCGCGGATGCGGGGCAGAAAACGCACAGACCAGCCCGCGCGGCGCAACAGGCCCGCCTCGACAAAATCATGGCTCATGATCAGCTTGTCACCGCCGCCAAAGCGCGAGCGCAGCAGCGGCAAGCCGGCACAGGCGGCAAAAGCGCGGGTGCGGATGATCGCGTTGTGGCCCCAATAGTTGCCCTCGTGGCCGGCCCACCGGGCCAGGCCTTCGGCCAGGGCGAGGCCATAGACGCCGTTGGCGAACTGCTGCATGCGGCCAAAGACTGACTGCGCGCCAATAAGCTGCGGGTAGCTTTGGATCAGGCCGGCGCTGGGATCGCGGGCCAGCGCATCGGCCAGCCGGGCAATGGCGCGGCCGGTCATCAGGCTGTCGGCGTCCAGCACCAGCATCGCCTCGTAATCCGCGCCCCAGCGGCGCACCCAGTCAGAGATATTGCCGACCTTGCGCCCCTCATTGTCGGCGCGGCGGCGGTAATACAGCGCAGTGCCTTCTGGCAGCATGCCGCGCAGCGCCTCGACACTGGCGCGCTCCTGTGCGGCGATGGCGTCGTTGCGGGTGTCCGAGAGGATGAACATCGCGTATTCGTGCTGGCCGCCGCGTCCGTGAAGTTCCTGCAGCATGGTCTGGGCGTTGCCCAGCACGTACCAGGGCACCTCGTTATAGACCGGCATCAAGAGCGCCACCTTCATCGGGCGCGCCGCGCCGCGGGCCACGGTCTTTTCCCGGCGCGAGAGGCCATAGAGACCCAGGAGCACGGTCGAGACGGTAAAGGCGATCCAGAAGAAGTTGAAGGCGATCAGCGCCAGCAGCACCAGCTCCAGCACTGAGAACCCGTCAGCGGTGAACCAGCCCCGCATTACCCAGGTCAAGACACCGGTCGCCAGCATCGCCGGCGAAAACGCCAGCAGCCGCCACAACGCCACCTGCCGCGGCGCGGCATCGCCGGGCGCGTCTGCATCGTGGAAGTCCTTGCTGAAATCCTGTTCCGGCATCGCCAGGGGCTGTTCCGGGGGCATCAGATCACATGCAGTCATGCGGTCCACCTGTAAAGCCAGACCTCGGAAGCGGCATCGCCGTCTTTCCTGAGCTGGGCGCGAAGTTCAACGTGATCCCGCTCACCGGGGTCAAAATAGAAGGCCAGCCGCAGACCGCCGGTTTCGGGGTTGTGCTGCAGCACGCCTTCGCTGGTCGCCACATGGGGAGAGTGGATGTGGACGTCAAGAGTGTCCGGCCCGCCGTCAAAAAGCGGGTGGGCATCGAAATCAATGGTCATGATCCGGCCCGGCCCGCCAAAGATCCGCGCACCCTCGGCGGTGTCGATCACCCGCGGCATCGACAGCACCGGTTCTTCGCCCCAGGTGAGACGGTAATTCAGGTTCACCTCGGACCCGGCGGCATAGGGGTCGCGCGGGCGCCAGTAGGCGACGATATTGTCGTAAATCTCCTTGTCCGCCGGGATCTCAACCAAAGTCACGGCGCCTTTGCCCCAGTCTTCCTTGGGTTCGACCCACAGGCAGGGGCGGTTGTGATAAAAGGCTTCCAGGTCGTTGAATTCCGACAGTCTGCGCGGGCGCTGCATCAGGCCAAAGCCCTGCGGGTTTTCATCGACAAAGGACGAGACCTGCAGACGGGTCGGATTGGCAAGCGGCCGCCACAGGGTCTCGCCATTGCCGTTCAGCACCAAGAGGCCGTCGCTGTCATGCACTGCGGGGCGGAAATCGTCGAAACGGTTGCGGTTGGTGGCGTCGAACAGAAACATCGAGGTGAGCGGCGCAAGGCCTGCGTGGCTTAACTCCTCGCGGGCGAACAGCGTCGCCTCCACATCCATCACCGCGCTACTGCCGGGGGTGATGGTGAACCGGTAGGCGCCGGTGACGGACGGCGAATCCATCAGCGCATGCACCACCATCGAGCGTTGGCCGGGGGCAGGGGCCTCCAGCCAGAATTCGATGAATTCGGGGAATTCCTCACCCTCGGGATCGGCAGTTTTCAGTGCCAGGCCGCGGGCCGACAGCCCATAGGCGTTGCCGGTGCCGATGGCACGGAAATAGCTGGCGCCCTGGAAGACGCAGAATTCTGTCTTTTTGTCCGGGTGATCCAGATCGGTGCGCAGGCGCAGGCCGGAATAGCCCAGGTCGCCCTCGGTCGTCAGATCCGGCGCCTTGTCGTTCTTGTCGAACAGGGACAGGTCAAAGCCGATCCGCTCAGCCATGCCGTCCGCCACCGTGTTCACCTGAATGGCGCGCGGAAAATAAAGGCCGGGCAGGAAGAAATCGACGTTATAGCTGCGGTCGGTCCCCGCCCACAGCGCGTCCTTGGTGCGGAACCAGCGCGATTTATAGTCGTCATATGACTGGTCCAGCCAATCCTGCGGCACCATCGGGCGATCGGCAAAGGGTTTGGCGGCCAGCGCGCGGGCCTTGGCCACCACCACGTTGCGGGTAAAGGGCATGGCCTCGCGTGCCACAGACGGCAATGCGGCAAGTGCTGTGCTGCCAAGTGCGGCGGCCAAAAAGGAACGGCGGGTGAAAGAGCTCATTTCTTGGCTCTCCATGGCTGGGACTTGAACCAGGCAGCGCCGTAAGCGCAACCAATGATTAGGAAAAAGCCAAACAGATTGGCGAATGCCGTGGTCATAACCGCGCGGTCGGTCTGGTCAAGCGCAAAGCCGATGAAACGCGCCAGTGCCATTGAGAATACAAACACCGCAAGCGATTGCTGGCCGACTTTGGTGATGACCTGCAGCAGAACCGCCCAGATCCGCGCTGCGGCGGAACTGCCGGAGGCGATCAGCCGTTTGCCGCCTTCGCCCGCAGCAACCCAGCCCAGATAGGCCAGCGCCAGGAAATGGGCATAGCGCAGCAGGCCGAAGTCTGTTTTTTCGCGCCATTCGCCGATGGCATCGCGGCCTGGCTTGATCAGGTCGGCCAGCTCGGGGCTGGCGGCCTTGACCCAGGTGAAGACTTTCCACGATCCATAAGGCGCTGACAGGATCAGGAATGCGGCGGCCAGCACGACCAGCACTTTGGACACCGGCGGCTTCGGCAGCCAGCCTTTCATAAAGGCAAAGCCGGTGAAAAACAGCAGCTGCCAGCCGAACGGGTTAAAGAACCATTCGCGTTCCGACCAGGGTTCCGCCGGCAGTGACACACCGTCGGGACCCAGACCGATCATATAGGGGTTGGCGGTCAGCCAGATCAGCAGTGATACGGCAGCCACGGCCCAAAGGCCGATCTTTTCCAGACCCATCATCAGCGGCATCAGCATCAGCACCACCAGGTACATCGGCAGGATGTCAAAGTAATTCGGCACATAGGTGAGGGTGAACAGCCCCACCAGCTGGGTCATCGGATCCTTGAAGAAATGGCCGAGATTCAGAGAGTTCACATAGCTCTTCTCGAACCCGCCATAGAGGTCGATGGCAGCCATGGAGACGGCAATGAAAACAAACAGGCCGATATGCGCCCAGAACACCTGCCAGCAGCGGAATGCGACGCGGGCGGTGCCCAGCCACCAGCCTTGCTTGGCAAAAGAGCCGCCAAAGGCAATGGCCGAGGCCATGCCGGAGCAAAACACAAAGATCTCGGTTGCGTCCGAGAACCCGAAACGGGCCGGAATCCAGCCGGTCCAGCGGTTGCCCGGGATGTGGGCGGCCAGGATGATGAACATGGCAATGCCACGGTAGAAGTCGAGCCGCGGGTCGCGCACACGCGGCTGCGCCGCTTGCGGCGGGGGGGCTGCGCGGTTGGCAACACCGGGATCGTTCTGAGGCCCGGGGAAGGGCGCAACGCTGGACATTTGTGTTTTTTAGTCCTTGAAAGTCTTATTCGGCAGGAACGCTTGCAGCACCGGGAGCGTTCCGGCCTTCGGCGATCAGGGTGCGGCGGGCAAGCGCGTAATTGTCCTCGGCGCCGCCGCGCTTGGCACGGCGGTCATCCAGGATTGCCTCGACCGCGTCAAGCTGGCCTGAGCGGATTCCCGCGTCTATGGTAATGCGTTCAAAAACATCGCGTTGCGCGTGGCTGCCGCCGGCCAGCTGCATGCTGCCGCGGGCGGACGCAAGATGGCTGAAGGCGGATTTGTAATTGCCGTCGCCAAAGGCTTCCAGCCCATCGGCGGCTGCGCAGCCGGGATCACCCATGCGGGCGCAGGCTTCGGACCCTCCTTGTTTGGCGTCGGCATGAATGCGCTGAACCAGCTTGCGGGCGTCTTCCTTGCGGTGGCCGGTGAGGGCCAGCAGGTAATGCAGGTCGGCGAAAATCAGGCTGCCGTCCTCGGTGCGGTTGGCGCAAAGCTCCGACAGCTCTTCCCAGCGGCTGCCGGCATCGACGCCTTCCAGTTCCAGCCGCACCAGCAATGACGTCGCGTTGGAGATGTCGCGGTAGTCGTCGGTTTTGTCCTTGCGCACCTCGGTGTCATACAGCGCAAGGGCTTCGTCCATCTGGCCCAGGTCCAAATGCATCAGCGCCTTGTGCCACCAGACGTGGTAGCGGAAGTTGTTGCAGTGCGCCCAGGCTTCTTCGCGGCCGTGCAGCCACTCCAGCCCTGATTTGGCATTGCCGGTCATGTCATGCACATGCGCCACCGCATGCAGGCCCCAGGCATCATCCGGCGCCATCCACAGCGCTTGACGGCCGGCATTGGCCGCGCGTTCAAACTCGCCGGTTTCCTCCAGCGCAAAGGAGTGGCAGCCCAACAGATAACCGCGGCCCGCGTGGTCGGGCGCATAGGCCGGCATCACCCGTTCAACGGATGCCCGCATGCCATCAGGATCGCCAAGAATAAAGCGGATGCCGTGGCTGAGCTTCATTGCCAAGGTGTCCTGCGGGAAGATGTCCAGCACCTCTTCCATCCGGCGGATGGCCTGGCTGGGGCGGCCTGCCAGCCAGTTTTCCAGCGCATCGACATATTTGCGTTCCCGCGGCAGGGCACCTTCGTACTGCGCTTTGGCATCGCGCAGGGCTTCCTGCGCTGTGGGAAGCAGCTCCCGGCGGCCCAGCATCAATAGGGACAATCCTTTGATCGCATGGGCCAGGGCAAACTCCGGCGCCGATTTCAGCACCGCGCCCAGGTGATCGGCGGTTACTGCGGCATGTGCCAGAACGCCCATCTGCACGGCATTCCAATCCCGCAGCGCCGCTGCATCGGTCAGGCTGCTGTCTTGGCCGAAAATATCATGCATCATAGGAGTCCAATCTTTCTCAAAATAAGCGCGGGTTCCGTGTCCTGATGAAAGAGTAGTTCATCGGATCGGTCCGGGCGAACCCCGCTCGCGGTTTGGTGATGGCCTGTGTGTGCCTGACAGTCAAATTCGCCGGATGTGTAGGATTTCCGGGGAAATTTTTGCAAGCGAAAGGGTTAAGGAGCGGCGAAATGACCGCCGATTTGGCGGTGATTTGCCGGAAAGTGTAACACTTGGCGGAAAGCCGCCGCGAAAGGCGGTGCTTAGCTTGGCCCAAAGGGGTCGCTGGCGTCCAGAATCTCCTCTGTTCCTTCACCGCAAACGGGGGGCGCGTGCCGGTATGTTACAGGCGTGCGGGAAAAATTCAGCGGGTTGCCCAGCAGTTTGACCGGGCCTGCCGCGCTGTCCATGCTGATGGCCATATTGCGGGCCGCGACCTGATCGGTGGCAAACAGCGTCTGCAGATCCTGCACCGGTCCTGCGGGAACCTTGCGGGCCTCCATCGCGGCCAGCACCTCTTCCGTGGTGAACCGCTGCACCGACGGGATCAGGACCCCGTTCAGCGCGTCGCGGTTCTGCAGCCGGGCCGGGTTGGTGGCAAAGCGCGGGTCTTCTGCCAGGCCTTCCAGTTTCAGGAATTCCATAAAGCGTTGGAACTGACTGTCGTTGCCCACCGCCAGGATCACATGCCCGTCCGAGGTTTTATAGACGCCATAAGGCATGATGCTGGGATGCTCATTGCCGCGGCGCTTGGGGGTTTGCGCGGTGTTCAGATAGGCGGTGCCCTCGTTGATCAGCCAGGCGATCTGGGCATCGACCAGGGCGAGGTCGATCTGCTGCCCTTCGCCGGTTTTTTCGCGGTGGTGCAGGGCCGACAGGATGCCGATACAGGCATACATGCCGCACATGACGTCTGCGATGCCAACACCGGTTTTCATCGGCTGGCCGTCAGGTTCGCCGGTCAGCGACATGATGCCGCCGAACCCCTGCGCCATGATGTCGTAGCCCGGTTTGTGGCTGTTGGGGCCGGTCTGGCCGTAGCCGGAGATTGAACAGTAGATCAGGCCCGGAAAATCATCCTTGAGGCTGGTGTAATCCAGCCCGTATTTTGCCAGCCCGCCGGGTTTGAAATTCTCGATCAGGATATCGGCCTCTGCCGCCAGCCGGCGGATGGCCTGCTGTCCGCCTTCTGCAGCGATATCAATGGCAACCGAGCGTTTGTTGCGGTTGGCGGCCATGAAATAGGCCGAGAGATCGGATCGGTTTCCGTCCGCATCGGCCACATAGGGCGGACCCCATTGGCGGGTGTCATCGCCGCCGGTTTTGGGGTTCTCCACCTTGATCACCGTAGCGCCGAGGTCGCCCAGCAGCTGGGTACAGGTCGGGCCTGCCAGGATGCGGGAAAGATCCAGAACCTTGACCCCTTTGAGGGCGCCGTGGGGAAGAAGATCAGATCCGGCCATCATAGCCTCCGCGGTCGATCACAGCCGAGATGACGGTGAATGTGTCTGCCTGCATCGCGTCCTGCAGGGCGGCGCGCAGTTCCGCGCGGCTGGTTACTGTCACCCCGTTGCCGCCAAAGGCCCGGCCCATCGCAGCGAAGTCATGCGCCGCAAAATCTACCCCGCCGTTGGCGAGCTGGCGCTGGCGCTGCTTGAGTTCGATCAGCGCAAGGCTGGCATCGGCAAAGACCACAAAGATCGGCGCCAGGCCCAGTTCCGCCGCGGTGGAAAGCTCGCCCGCCACCATCAGAAAACCGGCATCGCCTGAGAAGCTGACCACGGGGTGGTCCGGCTGCGCCAGCTTGCGCCCGATTGCCATCGGCACGGCACAGCCCATGGTGCACAGCGCCGATGACTGGATCAGCCCGCGCGGCTCATGGCATGGCCACATCTGACTCAGCAGGATCCGGTGCGCACCGCTGTCGGCTGTGGCAAGGGTTTCCGGCGGCAAGGTAGCGCGGCATTCTGCAATGACGCCCGCCGGACCCCATGCGTCGTCGTGCGGGAAGGCGTCGGCCAGGGCTGTTTTTACTGCGGCAGGGCGGCCGTTCGTCCAGGTTTCGCGCGGTACGGTGCCATCGGATAGGGCCTCTAGCGTCGGCGCAATGGCGGTCAGAAAGTTCAGCCCGGCCTGGTGCATGTAATGGGTGTTGGCCTCCGGCGCGATGTCGATCACGTTCTGGCGTTTCACGTCCCAGGCATTGCGCCAGCCGGGGCGCATTTCAATCGGGTCATAGCCGATGGAGAGGACCAGATCGGCCTCCTGCACCAGCGGCAACAGATGTGTGTCTGCCAGCGGCGACAGGCCTGCGCCGCCAAGGCAGAGCGGATGGTTTTCGGCAATGATCCCCTTGGCCTTGTAACTGGTAATGAACGGTATCCGGTGTTTTTCCACAAAGGCGCGGATTGCAGGGCCGGCGTTTTCCTGCAGCGCATCGAGGCCGATCACCGCCAGCGGGCGTTCTGCCGCTTCCAGCCAGGAGTGCGCCTGCGCCAGCGCTTCACCGCTTGGCACGGCCGCACTTGCAGGCGCGCGGCGGTGGCCGCGATCTCTGGCCGCCGCATCGGCCACTGAGATCGGCACATCAATATGCACCGGGCCGTTTCGAGCCTCGGTTGCGATGGCAACAGCCTTGTCTGCGATCAGATCGGCAGCTTCGGCATCTAAACGGAACGTTGCCTTGGTGATCGGGGTGAACACTGCGCGATGGTCAAGCACCTGATGGGTATAACTCTGCTCGTCTGCTGCGTCGACGCAGCCGGTCAGCACCAGCATCGGCACCCGGTCCTGATGCGCATTGGCCACCACATTGATTCCGTTCAGCGCGCCGGGGCCGAGGGTGGCAACCAGAATGACCGGTGCACCGTCAGCGTGATGCACCCCTTCGCCGATGAAACCGGCGCAGTTTTCATGCTTGGCCAGGTGGAACGTGATGCCCGCGCGTGTCAGCGCATCCACCAGCGTCAGCACTTCGCCGCCGGGCATGCCAAAGGCGTGGCGGCAGCCCGCTTCATACAGGCGCCGGGCCAGAACGTCAGCTGTGCGCAGGATCTCTGTCATCTTGTCGGTCCAATCCGTTGATTTGCCGTCAGATTGCCGAGGATATGCCCGCGTGCAAGCCCTCTCACGCCAGTGTGAGGCGTGTTGCAGCGGAAATCGGCGCATTTCATGCGCTTTCGGGTATTTAAACCAGAAAGAAGCGGAAGGGGCTATTGCCGAGCCTTTTCAGCGATCTGCGCAAAGCGATTATCAAGCTGGCCTGCCAGAGCTTTCAGCGCTGCACCGCCCTCATCGGTGTAGGGCGCAAAGACATGGGAGGGCAGCTTGTAGGCGAGGGTGGCACTGCCGTTGGCTTCCTCGGTGACATAGATGCGCACGGGGGCTTCGATCATTGCGGCGGTGGACAGCGCCAGGATTTTCACCGCGAAATCATTGTTGAACAACCCGATCACCCGGTTCCCAGGGATGGTGATGCCGCGGGCGGCAGCGGCCTTGGTGGGGCCTGCCTGGGTCACCACTCCCATGCCTTCGGCCTTGGCGGCGGCTTTGACGTCCTTGATCAGCTGCTCATAGGGCTTTGACGTCTCATGCACTGCCCATCCGTTGCGTGCAGCAATGTTTCCGGCGGATGCGGCAGAGGCTGCCAGAATGAGCGCGGCAGTCAGGCGTTTGAAAAACATGGGGACCCTCCAATGGCTTTACCGGGTTTTTTAAATCACGCGGGTGGGCTGGTTGCTCACAATTGCGTGCATCAGGCGGCAATCCGCCCGTTAGGGCAAAAACCTGCGCGTGCCCCGTTTGGGGCGCGCTCCGCTTGATAACAGCTGTGCGGGTATCATCCTGCGATTCTGCCGCCGCCCTGTTTTGTGACCACCACCACTGAGGGGCGCGGCGGCATTTGAGGGTTGAAATCCGGCCAGCGGGTAGCCGGGTCTTCAAAAGTCGATGCGCGCGCAAACCCCGTCAGCGCCTTGGTGCCGTCGGTGCCGGGATGCTGCACTGCCAGGAACAGTGTCTCGCCGTCCGGTGCAAAACAGGGGCCGCACAGCTCGCCGCCCGCCGGGCAGCGGAAGAACAGTTTGGAGTGACCGCGCAGGCTCCCTTCGGTCTCAACCCCGTACAGCCCGTCCGATTTGCCGGTCTTGCCCCATTTGCTGCCCTGATCGGTCGCGACCCACAGGCGGCCCTCGGCGTCAAAGGCGCAGTTGTCGGGGGAAGCGAACCAGCCGTTGTCAGAGGTTTCCGGATTCCATTCGGCCCCGACGGCGGCAATGCCCGGATCGCCGCATTTCACCAGGATCGACCAGCTGCCGCGGGTCGCTGCATGGTCGCCGCCGTCTTCCTTGATTTCGATGATATGACCGAAGCGCGACTTTGCCCGCGGATTGGCTGCGTCCGTCTCGCCTGCCTTCCGGCGGGCGTTGTTGGTCAGCATGATATAGGCAGTGCCGTCGCCGCGGGGGGCTGCATCCTCGGGGCGGTCCATTGGCGTGGCCCCCAGCGCATCCGCCGCCAGCCGTGCATCGATCAGAACGTCAGCCTGGCTGGCAAAGCCGTTTTCAGCCGTCAAAGGGCCCTCGCCATGGACCAGCGGCAGCCAGTGAACACTGCCGTCCGGGTCAAACCGCGCCGCATACAGCGTGCCGTCGCTGAGCAGCTTTGAATTGGCCGCCGGGTCGTCCGACACAACGCCCTTGGAGACGTATTTGTACTGATAGTCAAACCGTGCATCATCACCCATGTAGACCACAAGATGCCCGTCCGTGGAGGTGGTGGTTTCAGCGCCTTCATGGCGGAAGCGGCCAAGCGCGGTGTGCTTCACCGGTGCAGCCTCCGGGTTTCGCGGATCGACCTCAACAACCCAGCCGAAACGGTTGGCCTCATTGGGGTCCTTGTCGATGTTGAAGCGGTCGTGGTATTTGCCCCAGGCGTACCAGCGGCCCGGCACGCCATAACGTTTCATCTGCGCCGCTTCGGGCTGATCCGACAGGTCCGGCTTGCCGTCTGCGTCCAGCCTGTCCGTCCAGAAATAGCCGTGGAAGTTTTCCTCGGCCATCAGCCAGGTGCCCCAGGAGGTCATGCCGCCGGCGCAATTGTTCAATGTGCCGATGACCTGCGCCCCGCTGGGATCCGCGCTGGTTTGCATCCGGGCATGGCCCGCAGCGGGTCCGTCGATGGTCATCACCGTGTTCAGCGGCGAGATGCGGCGGTTCCTGCTGCCATCCCGGACCACCGCCCATTTGCCGTCCGTGCCGCGGGTAATCTCGACCACCGAGCCGCCGTGTGCGGCCATTTCGATATCCACCAGCGCGCGTGTCATGCCGGCAAAGTCTGCTTTGTCCTGGCGGCCAAGGGCGGGGAACATCACCTCTTCATTGGTGTATTCGTGGTTCACGCACAGCAGCCCGCGGGTGCCTTCGGTATTCAGCGGGGTAAAGCCGACATAGTCGTTGTTGTAGCCGAACTGCTGCAACTGGGCCTGGGCCGTCTGGTTCAACACGTCGAAATCCGGCGCATCTGCCGTGATCGGGTCGCCCCAGCGCAGCAGGATATCTGCGTCATAGCCTTTGGCCACGTGGTGGGTCCCGTCGTTGCCCCAGGCCAATTCGTCAAAGGCATAGCGGCTGCTTGCAGCAGTGCCGGCAGCATCAGCCTGGCGCGGCGCGGTGAGGGCTGAGGCGCCGAACAGGGCGGTGGAGGCTGAGACCCCCAGCAGGCCTTTCAGCATGTCCCGGCGGCCATAACGGCTGGCGATTACTTCGCCGATGGTGCGGGTCAGGTTCGGATTGGCGGGAATATCATCAAAGGCTTCAAAGGCTTCCCCCTTGTTGCCGGTTTGCGGGTCTTCGATGATCTGCTTGCGGTCCATGGCGGGCTCCAAAATCTCATCCATCGGTGCCGGCCGGCCAGCAGGGCCAAACACGGACCGGGATCATCATGGGCGGGTGTGTAACAGCTGCATAAAGGTTGATGCGGGTTAATCGAACTATCACATTCGGCGGAGCGGACTGCAATTGCCCGCCAGTCCCGGCGGGGGCAGCGGCTTATTCTGCCGGGCGGAAGCCTTCGATCAGCTGGCGCAGGCCGATTGCGGCACCTGCAAAGATTGCCAGCATGGTGACGGGCGCCGAGACCGCCAGAAGGGAGAATGCGCTGAGGCCTTGACCGACGGTGCAGCCCATGGCGATCACAGCACCTGCGCCCATGATGGCGGCGCCGATAATCTGGCGGCGCAGCTCGCGCGGGTCGTCACAAGCCTCCCAGCGGAAGTGACCCTTGATCAGCGAACCGGCGAAGGCGCCGGTCCAGACCCCGGCAATGGAGCCGACGGCAAAGGACAGCGGGCGCAGACTGCCGGTCATGGTCCAAAGGATCGTCTCCCCCAAGGGGGCGGAAAAGGAATGCGAGACAACCGGCAGCGCGTCGAACCCTTCGGCGTTGACATAGGTCGTGCCGACCCAGCCGGAGGTGACGGCCAGCCCAACCACGGCAGACCAGAACAGTGCTTGCCTGTCGGCGCGCAGTTCCGCATTGGCAAGCGTGGCCAGCAGGATCAGCAGGCCGGCAGCGATACCGACCGCGGCAACCGGCAGACCGCTCCAGGCGGCGGCGTAATGGGCCAGTCCCGGCGGGATTTCGGTGGTGACGTCCTGCTGTGTGAAAAACAGGTTGCGCAACGGGGCGAGGGGGCCAACCAGAACGACATAGGTGGAGACCCCCATCACCAGCACGATCACAAAGCTGCGCAGGTCGCCGCCGCCCAGACGGGCGATGGCGCCGTAGCCGCAGTTGCCGCTGAGGGCCATGCCGTAGCCGAACATCAGCCCGCCTAGGATCGAGGCGGCGGGCATCCAGCGGATCGACAGGTAAAAGGACTGGCCGGCATCGACCAGCCCAAGGCCGATCAGTGCAAAGCTGGACGTGACAGCTACGCCGATAGCAATGCCCCACATCCGCATCCGCAGGGAGGAGCCGCCATAGAGCAGGTCTTCGATTGCACCCAGGGTGCAAAACCGTCCCAGCCGCGCGGCAAGACCCAGCAGAACACCGCCCAGCAGCCCGATAAAGGCGGCCAGCTGGTGTTCTGTCAGGAAATCAAACATGCGGGGATTTCAATCGGGCCTTAGCTGCCGTCTTTGCAGAAAAGGTCATAGACCACTTCCAGGATGCGGCGGGGTTTGTCGTCGGCCAGGCGGTAGAATATGGCTTTGCCCTCGCGGCGGGGAATGACCAGTCCTTCCAGCCGCAGGCGGGACAATTGCTGCGAAACGGCGGCCTGGCGGGCCGACAGCAGCTCTTCCAGTTCGGTCACGGATTTCTCGCCCGAGACCAGGTGGCACAGGATCATCAGCCGGCCTTCGTGGCTGATCGCCTTGAGGAAGTTGGAGGCTTTGGTGGCGTTATCCACCATCTTGTCCATTTCTTCCGGTTCGATGTCGGCAGAAAATTGCGGTAATGCCATCTGTTATCTCCTGAGCGGCGCATGCACGCCGCACTCCTCTGCTTGACCCCGCCGGGTCGGTCAGCTGCCGCCCTGAGTGTGCGTATCTTCAACAAACCCTGTATGGGCGGTTAGCAAATCTGCCAGCAAAGGCCAAAAGAAATCTTCGCCGGGATAGCCTTCGAGCCGGGCCTGTTCCTCTCCGTCCTCAACAATCAGGAACGTCGGCGTGAACATGACCCTGCGGGCGACTTGCAGATCCTCAGGCAGGGCACGCAGGTCGACCCGGCGCAGGGGTGCGAATTTGCCTTCGGCTGTTTTCGGATAGACCGGGGCGATTTCTTCGTCCCAGCGGGCACACCATTCGCAGCCCGCCTGTTCAACCATCACCAGTTCAGCCGCCCAGGCGGGCAGGGCAAGGCAGACCGCCGCTGCGGCTGCAGCCAGTTGCCGAAGGTGGCGCATGTGTGTCATTCCATCTGTTGACGGTTGCTATTGAAACAACATAATTCGAATATGTGAATGACACAAGCCGGGCCCGGATAACGTTGTTGTGGGGCAACTGGGGGACTTGATGCTGGAAATATCCCTGTTTGGCGCCTTGATCGCAGGATTGCTGAGCTTTTTCACCCCCTGTATTCTGCCGATGGTGCCGTTTTACCTGTCTTACATGGGCGGGCTGTCGATGGCCGAGCTGCGCGGGAACGGGGCGATTGCTGCCGGGGCGCAGCGGCGGCTGCTGGTATCTGCCTGCTGTTTTGCCGCTGGTGTCACCACCGTGTTCATGCTGATGGGCATGGGGGCGACGGCGCTAGGGCAGCTGTTCGGGCAGTATCTGGAGGTGCTGTCTTATGGCGCGGCGGCTTTGCTGCTGCTGTTCGGGCTGCATTTTCTGGGGTTGGTGAAAATCCCGCTACTGTACCGCGAGGCACGGATGGAGAGTTCTGCAGAGCCGTCGACCGTGCTGGGTGCCTATCTGATGGGGCTGGCATTCGGCTTTGGCTGGACGCCCTGTGTGGGGCCGGCGCTGGCGTCGATCCTGATGATCGCCTCAGGTATGGGCGATATCTGGCGGGGCGGGGTGCTGCTGCTGGTTTACGGGCTGGGCATGACGGCGCCCTTTGTGGTGGCGGCGCTGTTTGCCAAGCCGTTCCTGGGCTGGGTGGCGCGGCACCGGACCGCCTTTGGCTGGGTGGAGAAGGGGATGGGCGCAATGCTGGTGCTGTTTGCGGCGCTGATCGCCACCGGCGGGGTGCGGCTGATTGCCGAGGCGATGATCCGCTGGATGCCGGGTTTCGGTTCGATTGGGTAAATGAGGTCAGGAGTTCAACATGCTGAGAAGTATTGCGAAAGTGTTAATGGCGGTGGTGCTGGCCGCGCCCCTGTCAGCGGCGGAGCTGGGCGATGACGGGCTGCACAAGACAGCCTGGATGCGGGACACTTTCAAAGATCTGCGCGAAGACCTGGAGGAGGCCAATGGCGAAGGCAAACGGCTGGCGCTGATCTTTGAGCAGCGCGGCTGCATCTATTGCACCAAGATGCATGAGGAGGTCTTTCCCCGTCCTGAGGTCAGCCAGTACATTGAAGAGAACTTTTTTGTCGTGCAGCTGAACTTATACGGGGATGTGGAGGTCACTGATTTCGACGGCGAGGCGCTGGCGGAAAAGGACATGGCACGCAAATGGGGCGTCTTGTTCACGCCGACGATTCTGTTCCTGCCGGAGGACGTGGGCGAAAACGTCACAGCCACCGAAGCGGCGGTTGCAACGATGCCGGGCGCATTTGGCGGCGGCACCACGCTGGACATGTTTACATGGGTCAACGAAAAGCGGTATGCGCTTGATAACGGGGAAGATTTCCAGCGGTATCACGCGCGTCGGATTCGCGAGCGCAATAATGGGTCTGCCGACTAGGTGTCTGGCGCATAATTTGGAAAAATTCACAATAATGAATTTGTTGTTGCGTAGCAGGGCGGCCGTGCCCTACGGTATGCAGCAGCTAAGCAACCGCACTCAGATGCGGCAGCCATTGGGAGGATACATGAAGCTTACATCTCTGACACTGGTGCTGAGCCTGGCCGGAAGTGCGGTTTGGGCCGGGGAGGTTGCTCCGAAAGCGGTGCAGTATGGCGAGGATGGCCAAGTGGCCGCGTCGCTGACGGGTGTTGCCGGCGATGCCGTCAATGGCGCGCTGGTTGTTGGCACCAAATCCAAGGGCAACTGTGTGTCCTGCCACCAGCTGACCGCGCTGGCGGATGTGCCGTTCCACGGTGAAATCGGCCCGTCGCTGGATGGCGCGGGCGATCGCTGGACCGCAGAAGAGCTGCGCGGGCTGGTGGCCAACGCCAAGATGACGTTTGAGGGCACCATGATGCCGGCCTTTTATAAGGTCGATGGCTTTATCCGCCCGGGCGATGCCTATACCGGCGATGCCGGGACCGAGCCGCTGCCGCCGATCCTGACGGCGCAGGAGATTGAAGATGTGGTCGCATTCCTTGCGACACTGAAGGAAGAGTGAGGCGCGGGCGGGGCCTTGCGTGCCCTGCCGCCTTTAGAGAATTCAAAGGAGAGATATGATGGAGTTCTCACGCCGTGAGACCCTGGCGATGGGCCTGGGCGCTGCCATGGTAACCGTGCTGCCGTTCCGTGTGAATGCGGCGGCGGATGACCGGATTGCCGCCTTTACCGGCGGTGCGGATATCGCCGAGGGCGGCGTAACCCTGACCGCGCCGGAAATCGCTGAAAACGGCAACACCGTTCCGGTGTCCGTCGCGGCCGAAGGCGCCACCGCGATTATGGTGCTGGCCACAGGCAACCCGACCCCGGGCGTGGCGACGTTCAATTTCGGCCCCGGTGCGGCGGCGCAATCGGCCTCGACCCGGATCCGTCTGGCGGGCACCCAGGATGTGGTTGCGATTGCTAAGATGGCCGACGGCACATTCACCAAGGCAAGCGCCACCGTCAAAGTGACCATCGGCGGCTGTGGCGGCTGAGGCCGCTTGCACCCTGAACGGACTTCTTAAGGAGAATTAAAGACATGGCATCCGGTGTTAAACCCCGCGTCAAGGTCCCGAAGACAGCCGCCGCCGGTGAGGCGGTCACTATCAAGACCCTGATCAGCCACAAAATGGAAAGCGGCCAGCGCAAGGACAAGGAAGGCAACCTGATCCCGCGCTCGATCATCAACCGCTTCACCTGCGAATTCAACGGTGCGATGGTGCTGGACGTGGCGATGGAGCCTGCGATCTCGACCAACCCGTATTTTGAATTCGACGCTGTCGTGCCGGAAGCCGGTGAATTTGTCTTCACCTGGTATGACGACGACGGCGCCGTCTACGACACCAAGAAGAATATCGCCATCGGCTGATCCGTTCCGGATCTTCAGGCACGCGTCCTGTCCGGTGTGAACCGGGCAGGGCAGGCACCCAAGGGAGGACAGGGAATGAACAAGAAGGCAATCACAGCAATTGCCGCCGTGCTGGCGCTGCCGATGGCCGCGAGCGCAGGCCCCGACGACGACACGCTGGTGATCAACGAAGAGATCGAGATGGTCACCAAGACCGCCGCACCCGCGCATATTGCGGATGTGATCGATGAGGTGATGTCCGGCTGGCACTTCCGCAAGGATGAAACCCAGTCGCTGCAGATGGACGACTTTGAAAACCCGGCGATGATCTTTGTCGATCAGGCGATCGACACTTGGAACACTGCCGAGGGGTCCGAAGGCAAGTCCTGCGCATCCTGCCACGATGATGCGGAGGACAGCATGGCCGGCGTGCGCGCGGTGTATCCCAAGTGGAACGAGGCCGCCGGCGAGGTCCGCACTCTGAACATGCAGATCAACGATTGCCGCGAAAACCAGATGGGTGCCGAGAAGTGGAAATACTCCGGCGGCAAGATGGCGGCGATGGAAGCGCTGATTTCCGTCCAGTCGCGCGGCATGCCGGTCAATGTGGCCATCGACGGCCCGGCCCAGTCTACCTGGGAGCAGGGCAAGGAGATGTATTACACCCGCACCGGCCAGCTGGAGCTGTCCTGCGCCAATTGCCATGAAGACAACTATGGCAACATGATCCGCGCCGACCATCTGAGCCAGGGCCAGATCAACGGCTTTCCGGTGTACCGCTTGAAAAACACCAAGCTGAACACGGCGCATGCGCGTTTCAAGGGCTGCATCCGTGACACCCGCGCCGAGACCTACAAGCCCGGCTCGGCAGAATTTGTCGCGCTGGAGCTGTATGTCGCCTCGCGCGGCAACGGGCTGTCGGTCGAAGCGCCTTCCGTCCGCAACTGATCTTTGCGCCCCGTTCCTGAACCCAGGAGCGGGGCGTATTTCACTTTAAACATTCATTCGCGTGAATATATCGCGCGGCACACAGGATACCGGTACTTATGATCTCGCGCCGTGATTTTATGCAGGTTTCCATGGCGGCATCGGCCATGGTGGGGGCGTCAGGCTTTGGCAATTGGGCGCGGCTGGCGGCGCAGCAGTCGCTGACGCAGGACCAGCTGTTGCAGTTCGACAGTTTTGGCAACATCAGCCTGATCCATGTGACCGATATTCATGGGCAATTGAAGCCGATCCACTTCCGCGAGCCGTCGGTCAATCTGGGGGTTGGCGCCAACAAGGGGCATGTGCCGCATATCACCGGCGCCGATTTCCGCAAGGCCTATGGCATCGCGGACGGCAGCCCTTCGGCCTATGCGCTGACCTATGACGATTTTGCCTCGCTGGCGCAGGGCTATGGCCGGGTTGGCGGGCTGGACCGGATGGCGACCATCATCAACGCGATTCGCGCCGACCGTCCCGATGCGCTGTTGTTCGACGGCGGCGACACCTGGCACGGCTCCTATACCTGCCATCACACGGCAGGTCAGGACATGGTCAATGTGATGAATGCGCTGAAGCCGGATGCGATGACCTTTCACTGGGAGTTCACGCTGGGATCCGAGCGGGTGAACGAGATCGTCGAGGGGCTGCCCTTTGCCGCCCTTGGCCAGAACATCTTTGATGCGGAATGGGACGAGCCGGCCGAGCTGTTCAAACCCTACAAGTTTTTTGAGCGCGGCGGTGCCAAGGTGGCGGTGATCGGCCAGGCCTTCCCCTATATGCCGATTGCCAACCCGGGCTGGATGTTCCCGGAGTATTCGTTCGGCATCCGCGACGAGAACATGCAGGCCATGGTGGATGAGGTCCGCGCTGCCGGTGCCGATCTGGTGGTGGTCCTCAGCCACAACGGTTTTGACGTCGACAAGAAGATGGCGGGCAAGGTGCAGGGCATCGACGTGATCCTGTCGGGCCACACCCATGATGCGCTGCCCGAGCCGGTGCTGGTGGGCAGGACCCATATCATTGCGTCGGGGTCGAACGGCAAATTCGTCTCCCGCGTTGATCTGGATGTGCGGGACGGCCAGCTGATGGGGCTGCGGCACAAACTGATCCCGGTGTTCTCGGATGTGATCGCGCCGGACCCAATGGTGGCGCAGCTGATTGACGCCGAACGCGCGCCCTATAAGGCGCAGCTGGAGGAGGTGATCGGCAAGACCGATACGCTGCTGTATCGCCGCGGCAACTTCAACGGCACCTGGGATGACCTGATCTGCGACGCGCTGCTGAGCGAGCGGGAGGCGGATATCGCTATGTCGCCCGGTGTGCGCTGGGGGCCGTCGCTGGTGCCGGGCGACGACATCACCCGCGAGGATATCTGGAATGTGACCTCGATGTCATACGGCGCGGCGTACCGGTCCGAGATGACGGGCGAGTTCATCAAGGTGATTCTGGAGGATGTGGCCGATAACATCTTCAACCCCGACCCCTATTATCAGCAGGGCGGCGACATGGTGCGGATCGGCGGCATGGGCTACCGGATCGACATCACCAAGCCGCAGGGCGAGCGGATCAGCGAGATGACCTTGCTGAAGACCGGCGAGGCAATTGATCCGGCAAAGTCTTATGTGGTGGCCGGCTGGGCCAGCGTAAATGAAGGCACCGAGGGTCCGATGATCTGGGATGTGGTCGAGGATCATATCCGCAAGCTCGGCACCGTGAGCCTGAACCCGAATACCTCCGTGCAGGTGGCGGGCGCTTAAACGGCGCCCGCCCCGGCGGGGCTGACAAAACCTGCTTGAGGCAGGGATATGTAAAAAATTTTGCGCAGTTGAATTCACGAACGTGAATTTATCTATGTGAGGAGGCAAAGACAGATGAGTGATAACGCCAAGAGCCTGGCGCCCTCGCGCCGCCAGTTCCTGACCGGGGCGGCGGCTGCCGGGGCCGGGGCGGTGGCTGCAGGCGCTGCCAGGGCCGCAACACCGGATCCGCTGATTACCGAGGTGCAAGATTGGGCCAGCGGCCTGGGTGAAGGCGTGGACGCGACGCCCTATGGCCTGCCGGTCCAGTTTGAAAGCGACGTGGTGCGCCGCAATGTGGAGTGGCTGACGGCGGACACCATCAGTTCGATCAATTTCACGCCGATCCACGCGCTGGACGGGACCATCACGCCGCAGGGCTGCGCGTTTGAGCGGCATCATTCGGGCGCGATTGAGCTGCGCAAGGAAGACTACCGGCTGATGATCAACGGGCTGGTCGAGACGCCGTTGGTGTTCACCTACGAGGATCTGGAGCGGTTCCCGCGCGAGAACCGCGTCTATTTCTGCGAATGCGCGGCGAATTCCGGCATGGAGTGGGCCGGCGCCCAGCTGAACGGGGCGCAGTTCACCCATGGCATGATCCACAACATGGAGTATTCCGGCGTGTCGCTGCGGACGCTTCTGAAAGAGGCCGGTGTCAGCCCCGAAGGAAAATGGGTTTATGTCGAAGGGGCGGATGCATCCTCGAACGGGCGCTCAATCCCGTTGGAAAAGGCGATGGACGACGTGCTGGTGGCCTTCAAGGCCAATGGCGAAGCGCTGCGCAAGGAGCATGGCTATCCCGTGCGTCTGGTGGTGCCGGGTTGGGAAGGCAACATGTGGATCAAATGGCTGCGCCGGATCGAGGTGACGGATCAGCCGATTGAAAGCCGCGAGGAGACCTCAAAATACACTGATACGCTGGCCAATGGTGTCAGCCGCAAATGGACCTGGGAGATGGACGCGAAATCCGTTGTCACCAGCCCCAGCCCGCAAGCGCCGATCAAACATGGCACGGGACCGCTGGTGATCACCGGTCTGGCCTGGTCGGGGCGTGGCGCCATCACCGGAGTGGATGTGTCGGTTGATGGCGGCAAGACCTGGACAGAGGCACGGCTGGCTGCACCCGGCACCGACAGGGCGCTGACGCGGTTCTATCTGGACACAAACTGGGATGGGTCGGAAATGCTGTTGCAGAGCCGGGCCAGGGATTCCAGCGGCTATGTGCAGCCCACCAAGGCGCAGTTGCGCGAAGTGCGGGGGCTGAATTCGATCTATCACAACAACGCCATTCAGACCTGGTGGGTCAAGGCAAACGGGGAGGCGGAAAATGTTGAAGTTTCCTAAGCTTGCGGCAGCAACCGCAGTTGTGGCGGCCTGTGCGGCACCGGCCTATGCGGAGAAATTCGGCTTGGGCCGCCCGGCGCTGCCGGAGGAAATCGCGGCGTGGGACCTGGACGTTGCCCCCGACGGCACCGGCCTGCCCGCAGGATCGGGCGATGTGTTCACCGGCGAGGAGGTTTTTGCCGAGAAATGCGCCGTCTGTCATGGTGATTTTGCCGAAGGCGTCGGCAACTGGCCCAAGCTGGCAGGCGGGCAGGATACACTGGATCACGACGACCCGCTGAAGACGGTGGGCAGCTACTGGCCGTATCTGTCGACCACCTGGGACTATGTGAACCGGTCGATGCCGTTTGGCGATGCGCAGTCGCTGAGTGCGGATGAGGTCTATGCCATCGTGGCCTATATCCTTTACTCCAATGATCTGGTCGATGATGAGTTTGTGCTTTCGGACGGGACTTTCACGGATGTTAAGCTGCCGAATGCCGGCGGGTTCATTCTGGATGACCGGCAAGAGGCAGAGGCGCATTTCTGGAACCCGGAACCTTGCATGGAAAGTTGCAAGGAGAGCGTGGAGATCACCATGCGGGCCATGGTGCTGGATGTGACGCCGGATGAGGACAGCGCCGAACCGCGCGCCGCAGGTGAGGCAGAACAAGAAGCGGCTGCGCAACAGCCAGCGGAGGCTCCCGTTGAAGTGGCTGCGATTCCGGATCCGGAACTGGTCGCCAAAGGCGAGAAGACCTTTAAGAAGTGCAAGGCCTGCCATCAGGTCGGGGACGGTGCCAAGCCGAAGACCGGACCCGTTCTGAACGGTATCATCGGCGCCCCGGCCGGCCATGCGGAAGGGTTCCGCTACTCCAAAGCAATGAAAACCGCAGCTGAAGACGGACTTGTGTGGGATGAAACGCAATTGGCGGCCTTTCTGGCCAAGCCGAAGAAATACATGAAGGGCACCAAGATGTCCTTTGCCGGGTTGAAGAAAGAGAGCGATATCGAAGCCGTGATCGCCTATTTGCAATCCTATTCGCAGTAAACGCGGCCCTGAAGAGCTGCAGCAGAGAGGGGCGCGGCTGGCGCCCCTCTCTTTAGTGTTCGCTGCACAAGGGGCATGTGCCCAGTAGCCGGGCCCCTTATGGGAGAGGCGGGAACACCAGGACCATTGCACCCGTGATGTCTTCAAGACGGGCCTTCGGTGTTCGTTCTGCGGCAGGCCGGCGCAGGCT
Organism: Leisingera sp. M658; assembly: GCF_025144145.1. Taxonomy (NCBI): domain Bacteria; kingdom Pseudomonadati; phylum Pseudomonadota; class Alphaproteobacteria; order Rhodobacterales; family Roseobacteraceae; genus Leisingera; species Leisingera sp. M658. The sequence goes on along the minus strand of NZ_CP083546.1, from coordinate 2,235,131 downwards.
TTCGGGCAGATCCGCGCAGGTTTGCGGTGCCGCCTGGCAAAGGATGACGGCGCGTCCAGTCAGCAGTTCAAGACGGTTTGCAAGACTGCTGGACATGTGCAGGCCGGCTTTGGCGGCAGAGGGGTAATTCAGAATGTCTCCGGTGACAAATACCGGCTTTGGGCTGACTGCGATGGCAGCAGCCATTGCGCGGGTTTCAACTTGCCAGTCGCGAAAGCGGGCGAATTGCACGGCAGTCTGCACAAGATAACTGGCGGCCACCAGCAGCACCGCATTGCGCGCCAGCCGGCCCGGCAAACCAGGCTTGCGGCTCAGCTCCTGTGCTGCCCTGACTATCATCACAGCATAGATGATCCAGGTGAAATGGAAGGCGCGGGCCGGGATGGTCACTCCCAGCTTGAGCACCTGAAGGGTCATCAGTGCCATGCCCGCCCATAAGGCAACCCAGATGTACAGGGTCTCCATCGGCTGCCGGCGCAACAGCACGGCAGTGGCCGCTGTCAGCATGCCGGCATGAAACAGCAGAACCGGGGCGGACTGAAAGCTCAGCTTGTCCAGGAGAACTGAAACCGTCGCCCGCAGCTGCGGCAGATGGGACCAGAACCCGGTCAGGTCAAGCGCGGGGTCCGGGCTGCGCGCCGGAGCCAGCGGGATGCCGAACACCCCATGCACCTGCCAGTTCAACGCATAGACCGCCAGCACCGCACCTGCAAAGCTGAGCCCGAACAGAACCACCAGCCCCGCAAGGTCACGAATAGAGCGCTGCTGCGTGCTGATCAGGCAGATCGCAAACAGGATGAGCGGAAAAGTTGTGTAGGCGGTAAAGGCCAGCAGGGTAAACGGCGGCAGCAGCAGCCGCAGCGTGGCTTGGCGCAGGGTGAGCGCAAGAAACCCGTAGAGCGCCAGCAATGCAAAGCCCGGAATGACGGTGCTGGACCAGCCTGCCATCAAAAAGACAGGCGGGGCCGGCAGCAGGGTGAGGGTGAGGGCAATGGTGAACCAGGTACGGTCATTGTCTCTGGTTGCCGTGGCTGCAATGGCGGCTGCGGTCAACGCCCACAGCACCTGGAACAGGGCGAAGTTCAGCCAGGGCGGTGTTACAAGTCCGCGCAGATGCCACAGGTAATTCAACCAGCGCCCTTCATGAAGGGTCTTCGGCCAGAACCCATCGGGCCTGGCCAGCAGAGCGGGGTAATCGTCAAACCGGACAATAGGATCCAGCAGATTTCCGGCGGACACGGCAAGTATAAGCGGCAGCGCCACACCGGCAGAGATACGGAACGCCCGGAGTCTGCCGGTGTCCAATTCCTGTATATGCGGCAGATGAAGGTGCGGAGAATGCGTCATGCGAAAATCCAAAAATGGTGCTGTGGCGCCATTGTTCTGCGCCCGGTGGTGCTGATTTCGAAAGTTGTGTTCATTGAATGACCTAGCGCGCGGCTTTGCCCTGGAAATTTTTCGGCAACCTGGTTGCAGGAGAGCCGCCGCGTAAATCCTGTTATGAGTTTTTGCCCTGAAGTTAAATCTCCCCAGGCGTGTTTTTCAGATATAGGGAGAATTCGGCAAATTTTAGGCGTATTGCGCTAACTCTCACAAACGGACCAGAAGGTGCGGGGTTGCATACTCCTGGCCAGGGGAGATGACCGCCGGCAGATAGCTGAGCCGGGAAATCTAGCCGCGCGGTGCAGAAAGCCGCAGCGCAGGCCGGTGGCCGGGCAAGACTGGCCGCCGGAGTTCGGGTATCAGCTCCAGCCTTTGCGGAAGAAATGCGGGGAGGCGCCGAACTTGCGCTTGAACTGGCGTGAGAAATGCGTGGCCGAATTGAAACCCGAGGCGAGCGCAATTTCGGTAACGCTCATCGAGGTTTCGTTCATCAGCGCAAAGGCGTGGCTGAGGCGCATGTCGAAATAGACATGCATCGGGCTTTGGTTCAGGTAGCGCGAGAACAGCCGCTCCAGCTGGCGGCGGGAAATATCCAGCCGGTCGCAAAGTTCGCCGATCGACAGCGGCTCCTCGATCGATTCCTGCATCAGCTGCAGCGCGTTCAGCAGACGCTGGTTGCGGCTGCCGATGGCCACCGCATAATTCGATTTCTGCGGCGCCGCCTGGCCGCCGGAGCGCACATGCAGGCACATGTCGGCGACAATGATCGCCAGCTGCTTGCCGTGGCGCTCCTCGATCAGGTGCAGCATCATGTCGGTGGCCGCATTGCCGCCGCCGCAGGTCATCAGCGGGCCGGAGATTTCAAAGATGTTGGGCGAGGGGTCCAGGTTCGGGTAGCTTTCCAGGAAACCCGGCTGGTTTTCCCAGTGCAGCGTGAATTTGTGGTTCTTGATCAGTCCGGCCTGGGCCAGGGCAAAGGCACCAGTGCAGATGCCGCCGATGGAGCGGCCAAAGCGGCTTTCGCGGCGCAGCCAGTTCAGGGTGATCTCGCTGGCCGTATTTTGCGGCTCCACGCCGGCGCAGACAAAGCCCAGCGAATCCGAGGGCAGCGGCTGCAGCGGTGTGTCCGGCGTGATCACCATGCCATTGGAGCAATGCAGCGGCTGGCCGTCTTCGGTCATGATGTACCAGCGGTACAGCCGGGTGCCGGTCACCTGATTGGCAATGCGCAAAGGTTCGATGGCGGCGGCCACCGGCAGCATTGTTGCCTTGGGCAGCAGCAGGAAATAAAAATCCTGCGGCTCGCCCTCAAAGGGAACGGCGAGATTGGCGGCGGCGCCTTTCTGAACGAAACTGTCATCAGCCATGGCGGAACCCCAGCACGGCACCCGGGATTTGGCCCCCCGGGTGGAATTCGGACTTGAGTTTGTTTCCTAAGGTGCTGCCGGGCGCCGCAGCCCGAGAATAGCGACAGCGTTCCAGCGGATTGCGACACGGTATGCAGCTTTGCGGCACCGTAAAATGGCCGCCGCCCCTTGCAGCTCAAAAGTGGCGATACTAAGACTCAGGTAACACACTGTCGGGTATGGTGCCGGACATAAACAACGCAGGCAGGTCGAAATGATTGATCCCAGAGAAACATACATGAATACCCTGGTCCCGATGGTGGTGGAGCAGACCAGCCGGGGCGAGCGGGCCTATGACATTTTTTCCCGCCTGCTGAAGGAGCGGATCATCTTTCTGAATGGTCCGGTGCATGACGGCATGAGTTCACTGATCGTGGCGCAGCTGCTGCATCTTGAGGCGGAAAACCCGTCCAAGGAAATCTCCATGTACATCAACAGCCCCGGCGGCGTGGTGACGAGCGGCCTGTCGATCTATGACACCATGCAGTACATCAAGCCCAAGGTTTCGACCCTGGTGATCGGCCAGGCGGCCTCGATGGGGTCGCTGCTGCTGACCGCCGGCGAAAAAGGCATGCGGTTCAGCCTGCCCAATTCCCGGGTGATGGTGCACCAGCCCTCCGGCGGGTTCCAGGGCCAGGCGACCGATATCATGATCCACGCCGAGGAAACCCTGAAGCTGAAGAAGCGCCTGAACGAGATCTACGTCAAGCACACCGGCCAGGAATACGACAAGATCGTCGATGCGCTGGAGCGGGACAATTTCATGGCGCCGGAAGAAGCCAAAGAGTTCGGCCTGATCGATGAGATCGTCGAAAACCGCGCCAAAGGCGACGAAGAGCAGGCGTAACGCCTGGCGTTGTGAACAGCCGTGTGCCCCGTGTTTGAAATGGGGCGCACTTTCACATTGTGGCGGCCTAAGCACTCGCTTAAGCTGGCAGAAAGTTGAGTAGCCCCGCAGTGCGGGAGCAGCGGACCGGGCGGACTGAAAGGTAGACCATGGCGACGAATTCAGGCGGCGACAGCAAAAACACCCTCTATTGCAGCTTCTGCGGCAAGAGCCAGCATGAAGTGCGCAAGCTGATCGCAGGCCCCACCGTATTCATTTGCGATGAATGCGTTGAACTGTGCATGGATATCATCCGTGAAGAAACCAAGGCTTCCGGGCTGAAGGCCACCGACGGCGTGCCGACGCCCAAGGACATCTGCCAGGTTCTGGATGACTATGTGATCGGCCAGGCCACCGCCAAGCGGGTGCTGTCGGTTGCGGTGCACAATCACTACAAACGTTTGAACCACGCCCAAAAGGCCGGGTCGGACATTGAACTGGCGAAATCGAACATCCTGCTGATCGGCCCCACCGGCTGCGGCAAGACCTTGCTGGCGCAGACGCTGGCGCGGATCCTGGATGTGCCTTTCACCATGGCGGACGCCACCACGCTGACTGAGGCCGGTTATGTGGGCGAGGATGTCGAGAATATCATCCTGAAGCTGCTGCAATCGTCCGAATACAACGTCGAGCGCGCGCAGCGCGGCATCGTCTATATCGACGAGGTCGACAAGATCACCCGCAAGTCGGAAAACCCCTCGATCACCCGCGACGTATCGGGCGAGGGCGTGCAGCAGGCGCTTTTGAAGCTGATGGAAGGCACCGTTGCCTCGGTGCCGCCGCAGGGCGGGCGCAAGCATCCGCAGCAGGAATTCCTGCAGGTGGACACCACCAATATCCTGTTCATCTGCGGCGGTGCTTTTGCCGGGCTGGACAAGATCATCTCGGCCCGCGGCAAAGGGTCTGCGATGGGCTTTGGCGCGGATGTGCGCGACAACGATGACCGCGGCGTCGGCGAAGTGTTCCAGGAGCTGGAGCCGGAAGATCTGCTGAAATTCGGGCTGATCCCCGAATTTGTCGGCCGTCTGCCGGTGCTGGCAACGCTGGAAGATCTGGACGAAGACGCGCTGGTTATCATTCTGACCCAGCCCAAGAACGCTCTGGTCAAACAATATCAGCGCCTGTTCGAGCTGGAAGACACCGAACTGGACTTTACCGACGAGGCGCTGAGTGCGATTGCCAAGAAAGCAATCGAACGCAAGACCGGTGCCCGCGGGCTGCGGTCGATCATGGAGGATATCCTGCTGGATACCATGTTCGATCTGCCGGGTATGGACAGCGTGACCAAGGTGGTTGTCAATGAGGAGGCGGTGACCTCGGATGCGCAGCCGCTGATGATCCATGCGGATGCCGAGAAAGAGCCGGCATCGGCCGGGTGAATTCATAGAGATTCAGACAAACGGCGCGGTCCTTTCCGCGCCGTTTGCTTTTGGGGGCGGGTTTGATAGGGGCGCTGCCCCCGCAGCGGGAGGCCGCTGCGCCCCCGGGATATTTCGGGCAAGAGGAAGGAGCAGGGCAGTGATCAAACGTATTTCTTCAGGCGGTGAGTTTGAGGCTAAGATCGGCTATTGCCGCACTGTTGTGGCTGGCGGCTTCGTGCATGTGGCCGGCACCGTCGGGCAGGGCGATGATGTGGTGGCACAGTGCAAATCTGCGCTTGAAACCATTGGCGGTGCCTTGCAGAAGGCGGGCGCTGGCTTTGCCGATGCGGTGCGGGTGAACTATTACCTGCCGGATGCGGCGGAGTTCGAACCCTGCTGGCCGGTTCTGGCTGAGGTCTTTGGCGCCAACCCGCCTGCGGCAACAATGATCGAGTGCAACCTGATCGATCCCAAGTTCCGCATTGAGATTGAAGTGACGGCGCTGGCCCCAGCGGCAGGCTGATCCTGTCAGGCGCGGGAAACGCGCCTCAGGCAAAACTGCCAATTCCCGCCGTGACCCGTCCAGAGGGGCGCAAGCCACTGGACCTTGGCGGGAAATTGGGCCATATCAGAAATGGAAAAATCCGGAGGCACCGATGGGAATCCTGAACACTCTACTGAGCGCTGTGACATGGTGGAACGGCGCCACCCTGAACACCCGGATGTTCACCGCCCGCAAGGGCATCAAGGTGGGCGAGGATGATCAGGGCAATGTGTTCTACCGCAATGCCGATGACAGCAAGCGCTGGGTGATGTTCAACGGCGAGGTTGAAGCCTCGCGCGTCAGCCCGGACTGGCACGGCTGGCTGCACCGCACCTTTGACGAGCTGCCCAGCGAGAAACCCTTGAAGCACAAGGCCTGGGAAAAGCCGCATCAGGAAAACCTGACCGGCACCATGATGGCCTATGCGCCGGCGGGTTCGATCCGTGCAGGCGGCGAACCCAAGGAACGCCGCGATTATGAGGCCTGGGTGCCCGAATAAAACATCTGCCAGAAGGCTGATTTCATGTCCCACAATCCTACCGAAGTTTTTGCCGGCGGCGTCGTGCTGGCTGCTGCTGTTGCTTTTGCCGTCTATGCCGGTCAAGCGGCCGGCCTGTCGCGCGGCGGCGCGACCTATGACCTGAACGCGTCTTTCCGTTCTCTGGAAGGGGTCAGTGTCGGCACCGACGTGCGGCTGGCCGGCGTCAAGATCGGTACCGTGACCGGCGTTGGCCTGAACCCGGAAACCTTCCGCGCAGATACCATGTTTTCTGTCAACGAGGGCATCGAAATCCCGGATGACAGCGCGGTGGTGATCTCCTCCGAAGGGCTGCTGGGCGGTAACTTTGTCGAGATCATGCCCGGAGGCTCGCCCTTTGCTTTTGAAGCAGGCGATGAGATCGAGGACACCCAGGGCGCGGTCAGCCTGATTTCGCTGCTGGTCAAATTTGTCGCCGGCGGCGGCGAGGGCGATTCCTGATGCGCTTTACGGTGGCGGCCGTGGCTTGTGCGCTGGCCCTGCCGGCCTGGGGCCAGGAGCAGCCGGCGGCGCAGGGCAGTGCTGCGGTGCTAAGGGCGCTGGACAAGGTCAACGGCCATACCATGGATGCGGAAGTGGCTATCGGCGGCAGTTCGGAAATGTTCGGCCTGCTGGTGACCGTGTCGGACTGCCGTTTTCCGGCAGAGAACCCGACCGGGGATGCCTATGCCTATCTGACCGTGCGGAACCCCGACGATGGTGCGACGCATTTCCAGGGCTGGATGGTGGCGTCCAGTCCGGCGCTGAACGCGCTGGACCACAACCGCTATGATGTCTGGGTCATGCGCTGCAGCAGCAGCTGAGGTGCGGGCACAGCCGGCCGGGCAAAATCCGCATCCGTTTTCAGGGCCTCGCGCAATAGGGCCCGGTAACGCGCGCGGGTAACTTCAATCCCGCCAAGCGACGCAAGATGCGTGGTCAGGAATTGCGTGTCGCACAGGCTGTAGCCCGCCTGCACCAGCCGGTCCGTCAGATAGGCCAGTGCCACTTTGGAGGCATCGCGGCGGCGCGAAAACATGCTTTCGCCGAAAAAGGCGCCGCCCAGAGAGACGCCATAGGTGCCGCCGGCCAGAATACCGTCCTGCCAGACCTCCAGCGAATGGGCGTTGCCCATCAGGTGCAGATCCAGGTAGCGGTCGCGGATTTCCCCGTTGATCCAGGTTTCCGCCCGGTCGGCGCAACCGTCAACGACGCCGCCGAAATCCTGGTTCACGGTGATCTCAAAGCCGCCATTGCGGATCCGTTTGGCCAGCGAGCGGGAGATGCGGAAGCCATCCAGCGGCAGGATGCCACGCCGCTTGGGATCGACCCAGAAAATCTCGGGGTCGTCGCGGTGTTCGGCCATCGGAAAAACACCGGCAGAATAGGCGTGCAGCAATAGGTCCGCAGTTAAGCTCATGGTGCTGGCCAGTATAACGGGAAAAGGCAGGCAAATGTAAAACGGGGCGCAGCCAATGGTGCGCCCCGCTGAAGTTATCCGGGCTGGTTTTCTTCCAGCCAGCGTTCCAACCAGTGGATGCCGTAGTCGCCGGTGTGGATATCCTGTTCCTGCAGCAGCGCATGGAACAGCGGCACGGTGGTGTCGATGCCGTCGATGATCAGCTCGCCCAATGCCCGGTTCAGACGGGCCAGCGCCTCGGTCCGGTCCCGGCCATGCACGATCAGCTTGCCGATCAGCGAGTCGTAATAGGGCGGGATCGAGTAGCCGTCATACAGCGCCGAATCCATCCGCACACCCAATCCGCCGGGGGCGTGGTACTGGGTGATCTTGCCCGGGCAGGGGGCAAAGTTCGGCAGCTTTTCGGCGTTGATCCGCACCTCGATGGCGTGGCCGTTGATTTCCAGATCGTCCTGAGTGAACGACATCGGCAGCCCTTCGGCGACCCTGATCTGCTCACGCACCAGATCGACGCCAAAGATGGCCTCAGTCACCGGGTGCTCCACCTGCAGGCGAGTGTTCATTTCGATGAAATAGAACTCGCCGTCTTCATAGAGGAATTCCACGGTGCCAGCACCGGAATAGCCCATCTTGCCAATTGCGTCGGCGCAGATCTTGCCGATGCGGGCGCGCTCTTCCGGGGTGATGCAGGGGCCGGGGGCCTCCTCGAACACCTTCTGGTGGCGGCGCTGCAGCGAGCAGTCGCGTTCCGCCAGATGGATGCCGGTCTCTTTGCCGTCGCCAAAAACCTGCACTTCGATGTGACGCGGCTTCTGGAGGTACTTCTCCATATAAACTTCGTCATTGCCAAAGGCAGCCTTGGCTTCGGAACGGGCAGTCGAGAAGGCGTTGGCCAGCTCTTTTTCGTTCAAGGCCACTTTCATGCCGCGGCCGCCGCCGCCGGCGGTGGCCTTGATGATCACCGGATAGCCCATGTCTGCGGCGGCTTTTTTTGCCGCGGCGATGTCGGGCACGCCGCCCTCAGATCCCGGAACAACCGGAATGCCAAGGTTCAGGGCGGTTTCCTTGGCGGTGATCTTGTCGCCCATGATGCGGATATGCGCAGCCGAGGGGCCGATGAAGGTCAGCCCGTGGTCTTCGATGATCTGCACAAAGTTGGCGTTTTCCGACAGGAAGCCATAGCCCGGGTGAATCGCCTGGGCGCCGGTGATTTCGGCCGCCGAGATGATGGCCGGGATCGACAGGTAGCTTTGGGTACTGGACGGCGGCCCGATGCAGACCGATTCATCGGCCATGCGCACGTGCATTGCGTCGGCATCTGCGGTGGAATGCACCGCAACCGATTTGATGCCCATTTCCCGGCAGGCACGGATCACGCGCAGGGCAATCTCGCCGCGGTTGGCAATCAGGATCTTGTCAAACATTGCAGATCCTTACTCGATGATGGCCAGGGGGGTTCCGAATTCAACGGCGGCGCCGTCTTCAACCAGAATGCGCTTCACGGTGCCCGATTTCGGCGCCGGAATGTGGTTCATGGTCTTCATGGCTTCGACGATCAGCAGAGTGTCGCCTTCGTTGACTTGCTTGCCCACGGAGATAAAGGCGGGCGAACCGGGCTCGGCCTGCAGATAGACAGTGCCGACCATCGGCGAGGCCACGGCGCCGGGATGGCTGGCCGGGTCATCGCTGGCGGCAGCGGGGGCAGGGGCGGCGGCAGGGGCAGCTGCTGCAACCGGAGCAGCGGCGGCGGGCATCGCAACCTGTACCGGTGCGGCCATGGCGGTCTGGCGGGAGACACGCACATTCAGGCTGTCGTCGTCGCCGTAGTCCCGCTTTACCTGCAGTTCGGTCAGATCGTTTTCGCGCAGCAATTCCGCCAGCGCCTTGATGAATGCCACGTCAGCTTCGTGAGATTTGTTTGTCATATTTTCCTCAGCCAATTCCGACAGGCCCGCCAGGGCAGGCGGACCGGAAATTAGGGCGCTTATAGGGCAAGGATTACCGCAAGGAAAGCACCGTCGGTCCGGGCTGTAACATGGAGGCAGATAAACTGATTTGCAATTGCCGGACTGTTTTTTGTCTTACAGCGGCATGCCGGTCAGTTTGGCCACCAGTTCCGGCAGCTTGCGGGCGCCGAATTTTTGCAGCAGATGCGCCCGGTGGCTTTCCACTGTGCGGTAGGACAGATCCAGCTGCTGGCCGATTTCTTTGGCCGACAGCCCTTTGCAGGTGAGGATCGCCACTTCGCGCTCGCGCGGGGTAAGCGAGACCACCGGGCGGTCCTCGGATATATCGGCAAAGGACCAGATGCCGGTCTGAAACGGCGTCTCGGGTGTCACTGAACGGCCGCGCACCCGGCACCAGAACAATGCGCCTGCGCGGCGGCGCATGATGCGTTCGTCGCTGTAACTGCCGCTTTGCGCCTCAGGCTGTTGCAGCAGGGTGCCGATACGGTTGAAATCCTCCTGGCTGGGGTACAGCCCTGAAATCGGCATGCCGGTATATTCACCGGGAGTTCCGCCAAAGGTGGAGGCAAACTGCAGGTTGCACCGCGTGATGACGCGGCGTTCCAGCACGGCAAGGCCCACAGGGGCATGGTCAAAGGCAAGATCGC